>NZ_OY762614.1:0-600000 GCF_963666145.1 uncultured Desulfobacter sp.
AAGTTGGGAAACCATCAAAGGAGAAACTTCTTAATTTGAACGATAGAAATTCTTCTGATCAACGACAATTATTTTTTCCACGGGGTTTATATAGCGAAAACGGCATAAAATAAAAATATGGCGTTTTAAACATAATTTGATATTATACCGTTATCGACATATTTTTTTGGAGGACACGATGCATCAGATCATGGTCTCCCCCAGAGATCTTGGGGCAACACTTAGAGAATTGAGGAAGCAAAAAGGGATGACCCAGACAGCCTTGGGTAAACGGGTGGGGCTTGATCAAAAACGGATATCCCTAATGGAAAACGGCAATCCTAATATCCGGGTGGCCAGCCTGTTCAGACTGCTTTCCGCCTTGGGCGTGGGTATGGCCCTTGAGCCCAAGGCCATTGATGGAACGACTCCAGTCCAGGGGAACCAGGAATATAATAAGGATGAATGGTGATGGGAAAGGCAAAAAATCTTACCGTCCTTATGAACGGTATTCCTGTGGGCCGGCTGAACCGCAGTGCCAAAGGGATTATCTCTTTTGGTTATGACGAGGATTGGCTTTCAGACCGCAATAGACGACCCTTGTCCCTGTCTCTTCCTCTTACAACCCAGGTTTATTCTGGTGACCGGGTTGAAAATTATTTTGACAACCTGCTGCCTGACAACATGACATTGCGCAACAGGCTGCAGGCTAGGGTCGGGGCTTCGTCCACCCGGGCCTTTGACCTACTCTCCCACATCGGCAGGGATTGTGTGGGAGCGGTGCAACTTGTTCCCGAAGGAGAAACACCAAATGTCAAAATGGTCACCGTAGATCGGGTAGATGAGGCGCAGATAGAGGCTATTCTCAAGTCCTATGCCGCCATGCCCCTGGGGGTGGACATTGATGCCGATTTCAGGCTTTCCGTTGCCGGTGCCCAGGAAAAAACTGCATTCCTCAGGATGCAGAACGACTGGTACCGCCCTTCCGGAGCTACGCCGACCAGTCATATTTTCAAGCTGCCGATGGGGCGACTGGGCCAAACCGGCTTAGATTTGTCAGGCAGTGTGGAAAACGAATGGCTCTGCCAAAAGCTGTTGGGAGCCTTTGGCATGGCGGCGGCTGACACCCAGATAGCAAACTTCGGCAGCCAGAAGGTGCTGGTGGTGGAGCGATTTGATCGACGCTGGTCCGCTGACAGCACCTGGCTGATCCGACTGCCCCAGGAAGATATCTGCCAAGCCACGGGCATCCCTTCGGCCCTGAAATATGAGGCGGACGGGGGACCAGGCATGACCACGATCATGGATCTGCTTCTGGGGTCAGACAAGGCTCATGAGGACCGGACCTTATTCATGACGGCCCAACTGCTTTTCTGGATGTTGGGGGCCATTGACGGTCACGCCAAGAATTTCAGCATTTTTCTTCGTCCCGGCAGCCGGTTTCACCTGACCCCATTTTACGATGTAATTTCAATCTATCCTTTGGCCAGGGCTGGCCAGATTTCCATGCACAAGGTTAAGATGGCCATGGCCGTGTCAGGGAAAAACCGTCATTACAGATGGAACAGCATAACCAGAAGACATTGGTTAAATACTGCAAAAAAATGCAGGTACCCGGAAGATGAGATGAAGCAAATTATTGAAAAATGTTGCGATATGGCACAAGGGTGCATCGATCAGGTAGGTGCTACCCTCCCCCCGGGTTTTCCCGGACAGATCTCAGCAGCAATTTTTTCTGGAATGCACCAGGCAAGGGAACGGTTGATTAACAATAAAAAGGATGGATCTGCTTAAAATTAATAAAATTTCAAGTGGCATCTCCAATAACATAAGTAGTAAACGCCTTAATTGATAAGCATCTCAGTCAAAACTTATAGACACAAAGTTCTCCTCTGTTGTGTGGCTATTTTCAAGATTTCATTAATTTTCAAACTATTTATAGCCATTTTTATGAGAACAATTTTGACTAAAAACAGTCGATTAAAATTAAAATCGCCGAATAGGAAAAATACTTCTTAAAATAAAACAATTTTTTCCTATAATATCACTCTGATTTATCAATCGGAGAAAGTAATCTTATGTTTATCTCATGTTCGCCAGTTGTAGGATCATTTGGTCCCTTCTTGTGAAGAAATCCCTAATAATTTCAAAAAAATATTGGTTTCGGCGCCAAAATCTGTAGGCACACGAATATAGAGTTTATTATTAACATATTAGCTAATACATGCTTTTTAGGTGGGCATGTATGTACGCACGATAAAAAAGCAAGAACAAGGATGGGTGTGAAATCGGCTACGTTCAGTTAGCCCACGGTGCCCGACACCTTGAAACGGGCTATTCCCTGACCGATGTCATCCGTTTTCCTTGGCGGCTTGCCATGTTTGCCTTAATAATCTTCAAGTTCCCCATACTTACAAAAACAGACAAGGGAACAAAAAATGAAGATAATGATCGCAAGCCAGTAGCTGCTCAGGTATCAACGGGATCATTTTTTCGGAGTAGAATTTTTGCATAAAGATTTGCGTATACTACACACAAAAAATAGATGGGATTTACAGTAACATGTTAGAAATATTAAAAATAACCAATATGTAGAGTTTCTACCCCCTTCAGATTGCCCCAAATTTTGTAGGCACTACGCCATTTTTGATAATCGCCGTATCCCTTGATAGACAAGGTCTTTGCCTTTTCGTATACCTACGACTGTCGAACGGGAGTTTATCAAACGTTCTATCATTAATACGATTTTAACATTCAAAAAGAATATAAGATTTAAATAGGTTAAAGCCTTAGGTAAATGTGCTTTGAGAATTAGGGAATAAATATTGCATATTTTCGAGAAGTGTTTGAAAAGCAATGCTTGTCTCAGGCAAGTAGGAAAAGTTTTGATCTTCAATTATTTTTGTCAATGAAGACAGTCGACTCGCTGACTTAAACACACCTATTTTTATTTATTATACTTCGATTAGCCAAAAGGAGAAAAAGATGTTTTTCATTTGTAAGATTAGATTGTTGGGCGTTTTTTTAAGCACCATGTTTCTTTTATTTTTACCTTTATCGGTTCATGCAGCAATTGACTACTCATTGAATGACTTAGGTGGTGGGAGATACGAATATCTTTACACTGTAAGCAACGATAATTACGATTTTGATATTGAAGAATTTTCCATTTTTTTTGATTTCGAAAGCTATGAAAATCTGGAGATCACATCCACACCATCATCCTGGGACCCAATACTCATTCAACCCGACGTTGACTTAGAAGAAGATGGGATGTTTGATGCTTTAGCCTTGGGGATGCCATTAGTTTTAGGAGAGGTTGTATCTGGCTTTGGTGTTAGTTTTGACTGGATAGGTTCAGGTATCCCTGGGACGCAGGCTTATGAATTCATCGATCCAGATAGTTTTATGGTTTTAGACGACGGCTCAACAACCCTGACAGCAGTTCCGTTACCTGCCGGTATTTACTTTATGATTTCTGGATTGATGACAATAGCAGGTTTAGGACGCTCGTGCCGGAATCGACTGAAAGATTAAACTAAGTTCTTATTGTGTTTATTTTACCATTAAGCGGGGGGAAACATGTTTAAAAATTTATTGCGTTTTTTATCAATCCACATTGCTATTACAATACTTATGTTCTGTCCAGGGCCAGCATGGGCTGATATAGAAACTGACTTAAGTGTCGAAAATTACACTAAACTATCTAAGCAAAGAGTTGGACGTACTGTATATGAGTTCACCTATTCAGTTGATATATCTAATACCGCGCCCATTAACTATGAGAATGTCTTGATAAACGTTTCAAGTTCAAGCCCACATACCACAATTATAAAAGATGTCATTGATATCGGCTCGGTTAATGCCTCTACTGATTTATCTTCTACTGATACGTTTAGATTCCGCCAGGATCGGCGCTATCCGTTTGACTCCGATGCGATTACTTTTATATTTACGGGAGATGAGGTTCCCAACACAAGACCTTTTGCATCTTCAGGTAAGAATCAATTGGTGCAACTCGGGACTATCGTGCAATTGGACGGAAGCGGATCTGAGGATGCAGAAAGCCCAAACTTGAATTTTAACTGGGTATTTCAATCGAAGCCTTTGAACAGTGCAGCCGATTTTGACGACCCGTCAGCCGAGAACCCCACCTTTGTGGCCGATATCCCGGGTCGGTATGTCATTCAACTGACGGTGAACGACGGTGTAGAAAACAGCGACCCCGATACGATCAGCGTCAACACGGTAACCGGGGATGTTGACGTGAATTTTGACAATGAAATTTCTTCGCTTGATCAAGATATCATTGAATACTGCTACGGGGTGAGTGTGGCCCAGTACCCGATGTGCTCGCGGACTGATTTGAACGGCACTGGTATCGTTGATGAGGGCGACCTGGAAATAATGGGATATGCCTTGTTCCATTCTGCTCCTGATCCGGATCTGTCCAATGAGGGCAAGGTGGATGGTGACGACCTCGCTATTGTATCTGGCTGCATGGGGGAAACCCCGACGACGATTGATACCTGCGGCATCGCCGATGTGAATGGGGATAATTTTGTCTCTAACGCGGATATAAATCTGATTCAAACCGCTATGGGAGAGGATGGTTTTGTTTTTTTAAACGACCAGCCAATAGTCGAACTCGCGCAAACCCCGGGGGGCACATCTTTTGCTTTGGACAGATTTTTGGTGGAAGTCAATGTCGGAACATCACGTACGATTGTTGATTCTCTGGCAGCATCTGTTGGTGCTACAGTCTCTGGTTTTTTAGGAAACGATTTATTTATGTTTTCCATCCCAGTAAAATCAGAGGAAGACATTATCCAGATTATGGAAACTCTGGCTTCTGACCCTAATATTAGTTCCGTTTTGCCCGATATCATAGGGGAGTTATCTTCTTTTTCTTCTGATTTTGATAATTTCGAGCATGACATTATAGGTATAAGTAGGAGACCTTATGACCTAATTTTAGCTGAAAAGGCTTGGGAACTTATAAAGCTGAGTAATCTACAGCCGAAAGATGTAAAAAAACCAATTGTCGGCATTATCGATGGAGTCATCGATAATAATAACACCGAATTTAATGGTGTGAATATTTTATATCAACAGGGATCTCCTCTGGATAGCCAAATAACTCATCATGGAACGATGGTGGCTGGTATTATTGCTGCAAACAATAGAAAAGGCAACGAGAGCATAACCGGAATTGCTTATGGTGGGACGAATGGAGATTTGGGTATTATATCCGCTCCGATCTCCGATGGACATGGAATCACACCTGACCTTGGCAAAATATTCAAACAATTAATGTATCTTGCCACAACTAATGTCAGCGTTATAAATATGAGCTTTAGAACCCTAATAAAAGATAACGAGCTATGGAATCAAACTGTAAAAAATTGGTATTATAAATTCTTTACTCGATATCCTGAGAAGCTATTTATTATTTGTGCTGATAATTGGAATATGGAAGCATCGAAATATGGCCCTATGGGTGCGGTTAGTTTTGATGGTGATCGTCCTGGAAATGTTCTTGTGGTTGGGTCTTCCAACAAATCTGGTACTGCAAAAGCCGGCTTTTCAAATTTCGGCAGTTTTGTAGACATATGGGCTCCTGGTGAGCTAATTTATGGGCCAACAATTCCTAATGGCCCAGAATTTCCAGAAGACCAAGTATCTTCAAATGATTCAAGATATAAAGCGTATTCTGGTACTAGCTATTCTGCACCAATGGTTACTGGTGCTGCAGCTCTTTTGCAATATTTAGCACCTCAATATTTAGCCCGCAATCCTGAATTAACAAAATCTTTTCTTATTAGTTATGGCGATTTAATCCCCGATATCAATCAAATTTTTGTTTCATATCAAGACGGCATGCAATTAAATGTGTGTAAAGCTACAGAAGCTGTGCTTTCACAATTAGGTGCTCTTGATCCTAACATTGTTCCTCCTAATTTTTGCAATGTTGGGAATGGTGGATTTGTTACAGGTAGCATGTTAGGCCCAAAACAAGCGTGTTTTCCCAAATACAACACTCATGAGCAATCGGTCGTTTGAGCTATGATTTTTATCGCCAATTGTCATCAGGCAGACGAACTGCTCCCCATATTTTTGAGTCATACCGATTGTGTTGTGGTTCATTTTTTTTAAATCCTTTTAAAAGCTACCGGTTTAGGACTCGCCATTGCAAACCATTTGCAATAACTATCCGGTGGGAGAAAGATCACGTAACCCGGACGGTCTTCATGAAGTCAAAGTACTTGAACATGCTTGTAAGACGATCATTATAACCAATGATTCGATATTTTATGGCCCTGCCGGATCGCAAGATTAAACAGGGGATGTTTATAAATGTCTGGATGAACCGCTTGAATTCCATGCGGATTATTGAAAGACCTAATGCCCGATATGGCATCAGCAGCCCATACCAGGCTTTCAGATCCCATGCCAAAGAGGCGATAACCATATAGGCCCAGTTGGCATTTAGAGAATCCGACGGGTTCTCCATAGCACGTACACCATGTTTCAACTGGTCAATATCATTCTCGTGATCAGCCCGTTTTCGGTAAAAATCCACCAACTGCTCGGCCGATTTTTTCCAATCGTTGGTGATATAAAAAAAGTAACGAACATCATCAAACAGCAGACGTTCACCTTTATACTCGTTGATCGTTTTGCGCAGAACGATCATCCGGTAGGGCTTCCGACATTTACCCGGCTTATATTTAAATTCGGCTATATGTTCACATGCGGTCTCCAAGCGTTTAAATTTGCGTTTTTTAACCACTTCACGTTTAACATTTTCCGGGCGTTGTCTGGGAACTGTTTTAATCGACCGAGGCGGTTTTTCAAATACAATCCAGTCAGACTCCGAGAGATTATTGGCCTGTTTGACCAAATTTGATCTGGCATCCATGCCAAATATAAAGGAACAGCGCTGATCCCATTTATCAAAGTTAGTGGTAAGACTAAAATCAGTATCACCCCGAACGTATAATTTTTTGAAAGTACCTTCCAGCAAATCAAGTGCCTTATCCACCCACTGCGCAGAACCAAGGTGGGACGGAGCATTACCTGACCGGTTGATAATGTATAGAGGCTCCCTTGTTTTTTCCAAAGAGACGACCAATGGAGCATATCCCCACGTCCCTTTGTAAGAGATATCCATGCCCTGTTTGCACTCGCCGGTTGTCCCACTGATAGTACCGTCGATATTAATAATGGCTGCTTTCTTGAAATTTTGTGGCTGCTTTTCCCATATCTTTTTTCGGATGGTATTTTTTATATCCATCAGAGTCACAATATCTTCCGGGGAAAACCGGCGTAAAAAATCTCCTGCCGTAGTGGGATCAGGGATAAGTTTTGCATCCAGCGCATTAAGCCAGGCTTCATTATTTCTGAGTAGTTCAATATCCTGGAGGCAAGTACCGCCGGCAAGAATATTATATGCCATATTGGCGATATGATCTGATTCGTGATATGGCAGATGGCGTTTTAGCAACTCGAGCTCTTTATCTATCTCTTTCAGGAGGCCAGTCCTTTTTGCAAGCATATGAATCAGGCCTATGCCGCCGTGAGCAACCCCTTGGAGACGACCGTCAATCTCGTATTGAATGTTGGACGCCTTTAACATAGGAGTCGGCTGTTCCGTCCAATTTCTTTTGTTAAGTTTTTTGCTGATTTTTTTCTTGCGTTTTGCCAATTTTTTGCTGATATTCTTATTCACTCGAAACGTCCTTTCAACTTTGTATAGTTTGTTGTGGAAAACTCATTATACTCTTTATTGTTAGGCGTTTCGAGACTTTATCTTCTTTTTTATTACTTATTTCACGCTTGTTTTGGGGTTAGGTTGGGAAACCTTCGGGGACAGCCAAGTTGTGGCATCCTACCCCAGTAGTGGTTCCATAAGGCCAGAGAACTCCCCAAACATGAATTTACTACGTTCCAACGGTAATTCAAGAATAACTGCAGAAGAAATGGAGAATAACTTAGATCTACCAAGCGGCATAATCGATGGGGCCCTTGGCGGTAATGCTACTTATGGTTCTTTAACTTATCAAACTGTAGCAGCACGGGAAACAGATGAACTTCATATTAATTGGAATTTGGTTGCTGGCTCCATGCCGTATGAAGAGGCAAAGGCCTTCGTTATTATTTGTAAAGAAAAAAGTGACAGACCAAACGAGTGTGCTTATGACGCTGGTGGAAATTTAATTGGATCTGTAGAAGTGCTTACTTTTAATCATTATGGATTTGATAGAGAAGCCAGTTCCACAATGGCTAACAGCAGTGTAACTGGTGCGTCATATATGCGGCAGACAGGCTGGAAGGAATCTGTATATCCCATACCCTCGACGGGCAACTACATTATCGGTATTGGTATTATGGATGTAAATAGTAATTATGGAGCTCACATGCTGTTAGTTGATGATGTAGTTCTGCAAAGCACTCTTTCAAGCAATTAGGGATCTAAACTATCGCATTGGCGATTTATAATAAGTGATCAAGTAGCTTTTGTCTGTTTGAGTGTGTTTTTAGATCTTTCAACTGTGAGTAAGTAAAGATCGAAATTTTTTTTGCTATATATTGAGTAAAAAAGGTAGAGCAATCACGGCTCCGCCTTTTTTATTGCATAAACTCTAAAAAACTGCTGAATAATGGTATTTATGTAGCGAGTTTTTTTTGTTGCGTGTTCTACCCCGCCCGATCCAGCCGGACCCTGCAGGACCCCGCCATATTTTGAAAAAATACTACCCCGCCATCGTTCATCCGATCATAGACCTAAGGAGGTATCAGGTCTATGAAAAAACAAATTCGCCGGCGCAGGTGTAAAAACTGCCAAAATTTATTCAAGCCCGATGCCCGCCATTTAAAGCGGCAGAAATTCTGCGACCAACCCGAATGTAAAATTGCCAGTAAAAAACACAGCCAGCAAAAATGGCTGAGTAAGCCAAAAAATCAAGATTATTTCTCAGGGCCTGAGAATGTTGCCCGTGTTCAGGAGTGGCGCCAAAACAATCCAGGCTACTGGAAACGAAAAAATCCCCCTAAAAGGCTATCCTTAACTGAAGATGCGTTACAAGAGATAAAAACCGGCAAAAGCATTGCTGGTAAAGGATCTCCGATGGATTTAACCCAAATACCGTTACAAGATTTAATATCGGCCAAGACCCTTGTCTTTGTAGGGTTTGACACCCTCCTTAACAAAAATGCGTTACAAGAGATTATTGATGCCACGGACCAGGAAACGATAGAATTGACACCAGATATTCTGAAAGAATTGACTCAAAAGAAGAGGTGGCAACATGGGCAAACTATTTTCTTCAAAGGAACTTTATAAATTACGAAACGCAATCCCCATCCATGTGTTGATTGAAACACAATTGGGTATCCCGGCCAAAATCAGCGAAGGGGTTTTCCGTTTTCTGTGCCCCTTGTGCAATGAGTTCCAGACTGCAGTTAATCCGCGAACCAACTTGAGCCGGTGCTTTCGATGCGAAAGGAATTTTAACACCATCGATATGGTAATGATCTGCCGCAACATCGATTTTGTGAGCAGCGTAAAATATCTGCAGACTATTTTAAATCCAAGGAAATCCGGTCATGACTTCTGATCACATGACCAGCTTTAAAAAGTGTAACGCTTATCCCCGATATTCATAACGAAATAATGTAACGGCCAGATACCCCGCCGCCATACCCCGCCAAGAAAATCATAAAATCATACCCCGCATGCCTATCCCGCCGATAGACCCCGCCGTTGATTCATTCAAAATTTGCTACATATAATCTCCCTGATTCGAATCTTGGAGAAAAATGATGGCAAAGAATTCTCGTGGAAAACGCCCTTGTTCTATTTGCCGAAAATGGTTTGCTCCTGATGTAAGACAAAAAGGCAGGCAGAGAACATGTAGCCCGGTTTGCCAAAATGAGCTTCATCGAAGGCAATGTGAAAACTGGAACAGGAAAAATAAAGCTGTCTCCAAAAATAATTATCTGGCAAAAAAGCTTGAAGAGGCAGAGAACCTTCAAACATCCGGAAAATTGCCTGTTCTACCATTGGAAGTTATTGAAATAGAATACGGTATCAAGCCTATTGATTTCAAGAGACATGATTGGAGTAACTTCTTGTAATATTAGGATATATGAACATACTAATCGGATTTTGATTCTAAGAGACATCATGTGCGTAAGTTATTGATAATATATATGGATACAAACAGAGTAATCAGCATCCCAGTTCAAGAGGCAACTGACAACCGACCCTGGCCGGTGATATAAAAAGGCATCTGAAATTCTAAAAATAAGGAGATGTCTCATGGCGCACAGGTTTTCATCACGGGAATTATTTGAACTGAGGAACAATATCCCTGTGGATATGCTGATCAGGGATCATTTACAGATTCCATCTAAAATCAGGGATGGCTATTTCCGTTTTCTATGCCCTCTGTGCAATGAATTTCAAACGGCTGTAAATCCAACCACGAACCTGGCCAGGTGCTTCCGGTGCGAAAAAAACTTTAACACCATCGACCTTGTCATGAAAATCAAGGGATATGGATTCCGGGACAGCGTCCTGTTTTTGAAGCAGATAAATACTGCCCACCAGGTTCCGGCATCAAAGATAGCTGCCTTGGTCGCTGCAATCGGCAAACCCATGCCGGGAGGGCAATGAGTATGAAACGGTTGGCCAAGCTTGAAACCCTGATTGCCCGGAATCAGGAGTGTTTTTCCAAAATCGGCAAGGCCTTGAAAGAAATTCGTGACAATCGTTTGTATAAGCAGGCTCTGTTTGAATCATTCGAAACATATACCAGGGCGCGATGGGATATGGGAAAATCCCATGCTTACCGCCTGATCAAATTTTATGAAGTCATCTATAATCTGTCCCCAATTGGGGACAGATTACCGGCCAACGAATCCCAGGCACGGCCTCTTACTCAACTGGATTCCATAGAACAGCGCCAACTTTGGAAGGAGATTATAGAAAGCGGCATGGAGTTAACCGCGCGTAACATCAAAAAATTTATCGACTCCCGAAAAACGGCATCGGTAACCAAACCGGATCTGACGGATCAAATTTCGAATGAATACATGGCTGTTGTAAAGGCAATGCTTGAACAGGTCCGTGTGGCACAGCATGATCATTGGCAGCAGACCTCTCGCCCGGCTGCATTGTTGTGGCATCGGGTCATACACGAAAAGATTGTATCAACGGGGGCAGATAATGGATGACCTGAGCATTGACGACCGCTTCCATTTACTGCTGCATAAAAAAATCATGAATAAAATCGGATCTGCCAAGAGAAGATCCAAAAAATATTACAAGGACCAGTACAAGAAAACCGGGATTATCCCGGTACCCCTTTTGCTGGTTGAAAAAGGAATTATGGATGGCCGCAAGTGCAGCGGGCGCCCCAAGGTTATAGACGAGCAAACAAAAAGGCGGTTTATTGAAATGGTCAAGGCGTCATGCGATCCGTCATCTCAGGGGTTCATTTTTATCACCCGAAGAGCCAGGACCATTAAAAATTACCACTGCTGGCTCGAGGAAGAGTTGGGTAAAACAATCAGCCTTCCGGCACTTCGGCGATGCGCCAAAAGGGAGAATCTCAAATTTTATCTGGAAAAAGAGGACGATCAGGAGCCGTCACCGGCACGTTATAGCTTCAAATCGGTTCCGGTGTTTGCCTTGATCCAGGTTGACGGTTGCAAGTTCCAATATTTAAGAATCAGAGATGAACGTGGAAACTGGCAGAAACCGCAGGTGATTGAAATATTTGATACCGGTTCCAGGAAGCTGTTCATCCTGGAATTCTATTTTACCGAAAGTAATCTGAACTCTGTGGACCTTTTTACCCGTTTTTTGTTATGCACCCCTTTTCCTTTGAAAACAATCGGCATCAGGCCCGACCAGGCAAAGGGATTTTTAAATTTAAAGCGTCCCATTAATGCCATTAACCTTGCGCATTCTACGCCAGGCGGTTTTTATTTGGCGCCGGATTTTTCAAGGGCGCATTCACCAAAAGATAAGGCGCATCTGGAATCTTCACACCGGAGCCTGCATAATTTTGAAATACGGATTATCAAAGCCTTTGAGGACAGGATTGTGAAAACCGTTACCGAGTATAACTTCAAACGGGGAAGAAAGGAAAAAGTCACTGTAACCCTACTTGATATCACCCTTGATGAATTGAGAAGCAGCACTGTGCTCCGCCAATACCGTGACGAACATAATCATACACAACATTATTTTACTGAAGACGGCGTGGTCAGTGCCTGGGTGCCGGCACAGAAGTTTGATGATTTTTTGTCAAACCAGGCAGACACCCTGAATTTTATCCCGGAGCAGGTTCAAGAATATATGAAATATGGTTACAGAAAAATCAAAGCCACCGTATCCAAGAACAGAACTATCCGCCATGACAAACGCGATTTTTATGTGACCAGTGGTGCAGACCGGTTCAGCAAGCATAAAAGTACACCGGTAAAGATATCCAGATACAGGGACAAACTTTTTATCTTTGAGCCCAGTGAAGACGGAATACTTCTGGGCGAAGCCATTGCAAAAAAGCCGTTTGACAGGCCACCTGCACCAGCGCCTGATCCTGTGCCCGATGAACTCGACACCATTATCGCTCTTTTGGAAAAGCACAATATGGCCGTTGACCGGCCTATTTTAATCGAAGTTTACCATACGGGCCTTTCCCTATCCCGGGCGGAGCAAGTACTTCATCATAATCAATCAAGGTACGCAGATTACATGAAAAAAATGGACCAGCCTGAGGAACGTAAAAAACAGGCTTTGTTCAATGCATTTATGCTTGATTGCCAAAAATCGTTAACTACGAATCGAGTGGCGACTTATGCATCCCTCGGAGATATGACATGAAAGAGGATTTTATCAGTGATAAACGAAGAGTCTCATACCTGTCTGCCACTTATAATAGGATATACAGGGGCCAAAGCGTACTCATTGAAGGAGATTTTGGCGCAGGAAAAACTCGGTTTTTAAAACTGCTGCGGCCTAAAAAGCTCCATGCCGTATGGGTCGAGTCTCTGTTCAACATCCATGAAACCCTGGCATCCATACTCAAGGAATTGAATTATGAGGCCACCGCCACCTACCGCCGGACTCCCCAGTACCTGAAAACGATCTGCAACCTATCCAATTGTTTTATCATCATAGATGAAGCCAATGATCTGGACTCCCGGGTCTGGCCATATCTCAAACGAATTATTGATGCCGGTGTTCCCATCGTATTTGCAGGGCTCCCAAAGGTCAGAACCCATCTGAGCCGGAATCATCCCGATATACTCAGCCGGCTCAAAACTCTGATTTTATACCCCATAGAGGTCGAAGACTTCATCGAAAAATACAAAGATATCCAGCAGGAAGCCGTTGAACAAATTTATATGGCCGTCAAAGGCGACATGAGAAAATTTAAAGAAATATGTACAGACTGCCAGGACAGGGCAAAGGAGTTGAATCACAACTTTGTTGATATCAACCTTGCTCTGGAATTTATATCCGATCTCCCTCCCCAGTAATCCTTATCACAATTTATCTGTACGAACAGGCCACCTTTGTAAGCGATATTTAAACCCCATCTACCGCCACGCCCAGCGAGCCCATATAATGCCTCCAAACTAAAAGGAGGCGACCCCATGCCAAGATCAAGAAAAGCAACAAATGAAAGACTTAGCAGTTACTGGAAATCAAACATCGAACGCTGGGAGGCATCAGGGCTGACCCAGACAGAATATTGCAGACGCAATGACCTGTCCAAGGACAGGTTCACATATTGGAAAAGAAAATTTAAAGGACAGGATCGTCCTGTGGAATTCATCCAGTTGCCGATGCCTGCCAATATTCATACGACCGGGTTGAAGTTGAACCTTGGTCAGGGGGTACAAATAGAAATCCCGGACGGTTTCACCAGCGAGACGCTTGAAAGGGTTCTTGCCGCCTTGAGAGCTATCTCATGATGAACTTTCCACCAGACACAAAAGTCTATCTGGCTGTGGGTACTACTGACATGCGCAAAGCGATTAACGGCCTTTCCATTATCGTAAGCGAACGAATGCAGTTGGATATATTTTCAGGGTCCCTGTTTGTGTTCTGCAACCGAGCACAAACCATTTTAAAAATTTTATACTGGGATAAAAACGGTTTTTGCCTGTGGCAAAAGCGTCTTGAAAAAGACCGGTTCAAATGGCCGAATTCACCAAAAGATGTCATGGATATTACAAGCCGGGAACTGACCTGGCTGGTCGATGGACTGAATATAAATCAGGCTCATAAGCCCCTAAAATACTCTATGATTTTTTAGGCGAAAAACTATAAAAAACCCCTTGGTTATGGTATATACAGCCCATGACAAGAGACACTCTCAAAGATGCTGAAAGCCTGGATGAAGTCAAAGAAATCGCTCTGAATTTGTTTGATGAAAACATAATTCTTCAAGAGCAGATTAAATCCCTCCAGGACAGACTTTTTGGTCGTAAATCAGAAAAAACGCCCAAAGATGGCGAACAAATGTCTCTTTTTGATATGCCGGAACCCGATCTTTCGATTCTGAATGAAGATGATACCGTCACCATTACAGAGCCTTCCCGCAAAAAACGCGGCCGCAAACCACTGCCCGCAGATCTTCCCCGTGTCGATGTTGTTCATAAACTCAGTGAGAATGACAGAAAATGCGATTGCGGCTGCTTGAAAGATAAAATCGGTGAAGAAGTCTCTGAGCAGCTTGATTACATCCCAGCCAAGGTTCGGGTGATTCGAAATATCCGGTATAAATACGCCTGTAAAAATTGCGAGGGGGTTGAAGATGAAGGCCCCACCGTATCTATTGCCAGGATGCCGGATCAGATTATTCCCAAAAGTATTGCCACTCCGGGACTGCTTGCCCATATCCTGACCGCCAAATTTGCAGATGCTTTGCCGTTTTATCGTCAAGAAAAGCAGTTTGCCAGAATCGGCATTGAGCTTGCCAGATCAACCATGTGTAAATGGGGCATGAAAGTGGCAGATGCCTGTGAAATTATCATCGGCATGATGAAGGACGACATCCTGGCCAACCCCATGATTGGTATTGATGAAACTCCTCTCCAAGTTTTAAAGGGACCACGGAAATCCAAATCTTATATGTGGATTTTCAGGGGTGGACCACCAGACAAGCCGATTATCCTGTTCGAATATCACCCGACAAGGTCTGGGGATGTGGTTTCAACATTTTTGAACGGTTATAAGGGCATCGTCCAGACGGACGGATATGCTGGGTATGATTTCCTGGATACCAAAAAAGATATTGTTCATGTTGGGTGCTGGGTTCATGCTCGTCGGAAGTTTAAAGAGGTAACAAAAGCGCTTGGCAACAAGGCAAATTCTTCCGGAAATGCCGGTTCGGCATTGTTGTATATCAGCAAGCTTTATAAAATTGAAAAAGAAGCACGGGAACAAGGGTTTTCTGCGGAACAATTGTACAATAAGAGACAATCCCAGGCGGTTCCAATTCTTACCGAGTTTAAGAAGTGGCTTGATGATAGAGTAAACAAGGTTCCTCCCAAAAGCCTGCTTGGCAAGGCGATCAATTATACCATCGGCCAATGGCCCCGATTGGTCCAATACACAACTGAAGGGTTCATTCGACCGGACAACAATTTGGTTGAAAATGCCATCCGGCCTTTTGTCATCGGTCGTAAAAACTGGCTGTTTTCTGATACGGTTCAAGGTGCAAAGGCGAGTGCGGCAATTTACAGTTTGATAGAGACTGCAAAATCCAATGGACTGGAACCGTACTGGTATCTCAAGTACCTGTTTCAGCATCTGCCTGAGGCAATGACAAATGATGATTTTCAAGCGTTGCTCCCCTATAATGTGAAAAAAGAAAAAATTTCTGAATCTGTCCCGTGTTGAGTGGGGTTAAAACACCGCTTACTGTTCAAGTACTTTGACTTCATGAAGACCGTCCGGGTTACGTGATCCTTCTCCCACCGGATAGTTATTGCAAATGGGTTGCAATGGCGAGTCCTAAACCGATAGCTTTTAAAAGGATTTAAAAAAATGAACCACAACACAATCGGTATGACTCAAAAATATGGGGAGCAGTTCGTCTGCCTGATGACAATTGGCGATAAAAATCATAGCTCAAACGACCGATTGCTCATGAGTGTTGTATTTGGGAAAACACGCTTGTTTTGGGTTTAATGCAAAGAAGAGAGTAATGACCATGAATAAGCCAGTTATGAGAAGAGAATGATGTCAGAGGTAATTGCTGAACGCAAGAATGTCGAAAAAATCGATATTTAGGAAGTCACTATGAATGTTGGTATAGATGCCCCTTTGCATTTGCATCCATGCCCAACGATGGGGGTTGTCACAGAAGGAAAAATTGCTTTTGAAATTGAGGGGGAGCAACCCCAACACCTTAAAGTAGGAGATGTATTCTACGAGCCAGCGGATGTTAGAAGCGTTAAATTCAATAATGAAGGGGATGTCCCTGCAAAATCCGTCGTGTTCTCTCTGCTTGGTGAAGGGGAGAAAGATACTGTTCGTATCCTGGAAAAATGAGAACAGCACCGAATGACTTGGTCAAGTAAAAATGGACACTTTTGTTAAGCGGCTTTTTCTAAAAACCACAGTTTTTCAAATTCTTTTGGACTGATATACCCCAAATAGGAATGACGTCTGTTGCAATTGTAAAACATTTCGATGTAATCAATGATGTCTCTCCGGGCTTCTTCTCGGGTCATGTAGTTTGTAAAAAAGACCCTCTCAGTCTTCAAACTACCGAAAAAGCTCTCTGTGAAGAGGCGGACGGTTTTGCACAGGTCTTTACCGAACATAAATTTCATATTGTAGAAATTCTTCAGAAACACGGCCACATTGTGGGCATGACCGGTGATGGCGTCAATGATGCCCCGGCCCTAAACAAGGCCGACTGCGGCATTGCCGTCTCAGGCGCCACAGATGCGGCCAGGGCAGCGGCAGACATGGTCCTTCTGGCCCCGGGACTCTCGGTTATCATAGACGCAATTAAAGAGAGCCGGAAAATATTCCAGCGCATGACCAGTTATACCATTTACCGCATGGCTGAAACCATCCGGGTCTTGCTGCTGCTGACTCGGCATATCAACTGCCGGGTCAGCCCACAATCAAGATAGAAAGTATCTCAACAACGAATCGGAACTTTAGTTATAAATCTGGGGTTACGAGCCGTTATGGATCTTCCCACATATAAGGTTCTGAAAAGTATTCTACCAGCCGGGGTTAAACGTGCCCCCCATAGATCCTGGTGCATCGTTTCTATTCCCGGCACCAGCCACAGAGGGGGTTTCAGCGGTGGAAAATTCAACTCCCGCGTTATTAATTTTTTCCTGCTGTTTTTTTTCCAGTTCAGTAACCAGATCTCTACATTCACCTTCACATTTGCCTGTTATGTCTCTTGAGGGTATATTAGCCATTTGTAATCTCCTTTTTTATTTTGTTATTAAGCAGGCATTGATCTACATATTCACATCTGAATGTGTGTAGATATGGGGTGCTGGACTGGAAAAAGCAGTATATCTGCCTGGAGAAATCAAAATGATTAGGGGACCGTCATGAGACGCCGGTCCCCTTCCCTGACAATCTGAATCAAGACGTTTTAAATTGAATGCCTCGTCCGTCATCGCATGGTTCCGGCCCCATATCATTTGGCCTTGCATGCTCTGCCCATCCAGGATCAGACGTACATGTATCAAGATCGTATGTATCGGTATTTGTCTTCTGTGCGGTTTGATTTTCTCGTTTGGAATTTTTCATATTTGACATATTTGCTCTCCTTTAAATCCTTGAGTTGAATTTTGTCAGGTTTCTTTTCCAAGAACCTTTATTTAAAGATAAGAAGCCACCTCGGTCTTTTTCAATGGGGGGAATTATGTATATTGGTGATTACATGGTTATACAGTCCGCAATGGGTAAAAACCCGAATATACGATTCCTCTCTTCCTTGTTATCTTGGCACATCAATTCGGGCAGGAATCATGAATATTTTTGTTTTACCTGCATATAAAAGATATAAAAAAAGGAGGAAACATGGCTGAAAGAAAACAAGTTTACAAATGCGAAGTTTGCGGAAATATTGTTGAAGTCCTTCACGGAGCCCAAGGAGAATTGGTTTGCTGCGGTGCCGCAATGGTTCTTTTTGAAGAAAAAACTACAGATCAGGGAAAAGAGAAACATGTCCCCGTTTTTGAAGCAACGGCTGAGGGTCTTAAAGTAAAAGTCGGGTCCAATCCCCACCCCATGGAAGAGAAACACTTTATTGAATGGATTGAGGTCTCTGACGGTGATACGTCCTGCCGCCACTATCTGAAGCCCGGTCAGTCCCCGGAAGCATTATTTAAAGGCTATTCCGCAGGTGTGAATTTAACGGCGCGGGAATACTGCAACGTTCATGGCCTCTGGAAGTCATAATCATAAAAATTGTGGGCTGGGCCTGACATATCAGATGCCAGGCCCAGCCCACAACAATCAGTGAACTAATTTGCTTTTATCTGCTTGAATATTTTGCCTGGAAAAAGACATATCGGACATTGCTCCGGTGGCTCACCGTTGTAATGAACATGGCCGCACATACTGCACCGCCAGACCACTCCTTGGTTTTCTTCCTGTCCGGATAGCCCCCTTGTAACAGGCAGTTCATCCAGCGGGGGCATGACCGGGTTATAATTGGCAAGTACGTGGCCTGCTATAATCATCCTCTGCACTTCACTGGTGCCTTCGTATATCCGATAAAGCCTTATATCTCGAAGCAGCTTTTCAATGGGAAACATCCGGGTATACCCGTACCCGCCGAAAATCTGTAACGCCTCATCTGCAACCTGCCAGGCGGACTCTGTGGCGTATATCTTGGCGATGGAGGCGGATATGGTGGGATCTTTTTGTTGATCAGCCTCCCATGCCGCTTTCAGGACAAGCAAACGTGATGTTTCAACCTTCTGAAACATCTCTGCAATCTTAAACTGCAAGGCCTGAAAACCGGATAGCGGCGAACCAAATGCTTTTCGTTTTTTTGCATAGGATATGGCAAACTCCATGGCCGACCGGGCAGCTCCCACGGCAAAGGCTCCGATAATGGGCCGGGTTCTGGAAAATGTCTGCATGGCCAGGACAAAACCTTTTCCCGGTTCAGCCAGAACGTTTTCCTTTGGCACCCGGACATCTTTAAATGCAATAGCTGCGGTATTTGAACTTCTCTGCCCTAATTTAGGGATCGGCAGGCCCGTTGATACACCGGGCCACTGTTTTTCAACCACAAAGGCGCAAATGCCTTTATGACTGGTTTCAGGGTCCACTGTGGCAAACACCGTTATAAAATCGGCATAACCGGCATTGGTAATCCAGAACTTTGTGCCGTTCAGAATATAATCGTCCCCATCTTTTTTTGCCCGGCAGCGAATGGAAGATACATCAGATCCCATGGTAGCTTCGGATGTGGCAAAACATATCAGTTTGAAATCATTTGCCACCTGGGTAAGATATTTTTGTTTTGCCGTTGTATTGTCCGACAGTAAAATCGGCTCCAGCCCCAGGCTGTTATCAAACAAGGATGTGGCAATGCCTGGACAGCCAGCTGCAATCTCTTCTGTAATAATGGCCCCTTCAACCAGCCCATACCCCTTGCCCCCGTATTCCGCTGGAATATCCGAATTCATCAGTTGTTCATGAAATGCTTTTTTAAGGACATGTACGGGCAGGGTGTCATTCTCATCCGCAGACCAGGCTTCTGGCAGAACATGGTTAAGCGAAAATTCACGGGCTTTTTTCTGCAGCTGTTTCTGGGCATCAGAAAGTTCAAAATTGAGCATGCGTATTCCCTTTTTGCTTGTGAAGTGTTGATATACTAATATCCAACATTGTCTTTGAGCTGGCTGATTTCAATGCCAAGGCTTACGCACTGTTTGCCATTCAGGCATAATTCTGCATCACCGGGCTCAAGAAAAGTCTCCAAAGATTTATTATCCTTTTTTAAAAACACTTTCCAGCGTTCATTGCCATCATCATACGACACTTTTACATCAATCCCGCATGTTCCGATGTCCGGATAAATCTGTTCAATTTTATGGCATAGTTCGTCTTTATTCATTATATTCACCTCTCTTGAAATAGAAAATTATGGATTAATTTTATTACCACTCCTATTTAAAAAATAAGTCATCAGAGGGTGTATTAAAATAGGGATTTGTCTGTATTATGCACGATTACACTACGCCTGTTTAGGTAAAAAACTACCGCGCAAAGGCATACAAAATACAGTGTTTTAAGTGCAGATATGAGGGAAACTCCATATATGCAGCCCATTATGACCTTACACGCATATAGCCACGAATTGGGATGACATAACTTCAGCCGCGCATGATTTCTGCAGGTCCAATGTCGTATCTTTTATGAAAAAATATGGATAAGACGCTAAAATTTTAGAATATTCATTATACATTCAGCCTGATTGAAGCATGTATTAAAAACAACAAACCCCGCCAAATAGGCAGGGTTTGTTTACAATCAGAGGCAGACTTAAAATCGTCGCCCCGTATAGTTTCTATTTTTAAAGGCTACAGCCTGACTGGATCACACAACGCACTTTTTTTTTCGTCAGCATTCCCGCAGGATCCGCAAAAATAAGCCGGCTTCATTTTGACGGGATTGCAGATACTTTTCGCATCGCGGCTTCTAGTACCGCAGTCGTGACAGGCATAAATGTTTTTTATTTTAGGCTGTGCTTGACAAATTTCAGTTTTGTCCGTGGATATTTTACCACAAGTTTTACATTGAAACTTTTTCATATCAACCACCTTTTTTATCCGGTATTAACTTTTCAATATTGATAGGCCTGATAATCCGTGTACCCTTTGGGTCCAGGTGTATACCATAAGGACATATCTTCTGAAGGGGTCAGAGGCCAGTCGTTTTTTAATCGCTCCGGCAGATCAGGATTGGTAATATAGGGCCTTCCAAAAGCGGCCAGATCCGCATCCCCATTTACTATCCGGTCTTGAGCAGATTCTTTGGTGTATCCGCAATTCCCTATAATGATACCCTTATAAATCTTTCTGAAGTCGGACAAGGTCATGGGATCACCCTTTTCATGAAATCCAAAAGCAAGGCCGTCCATGACATGCAGATAACCTAATTCCAATTTGTTCAGCTCTTTTGCGGCATACAGGAAGGTTTCTTTGTAGTCATCGCTGCCCATATCATTAAAAACACCATTGGGAGATATCCGGACACCAATCTGCTTTGGAGACCAGATCTCCATGACTGCCTCCAAAACTTCCTTGAGAAATCGGTATTTATTTTCAAGGCTGCCCCCGTATTTATCGTCTCTCAGGTTTGATTTCGAATCAAGGAACTGATTAATCAAATATCCGTTGGCCGCATGCACTTCTACTCCGGAAAAACCAGCCTCTTTTGCATTCAAAGCCGCTTTTCGGAAATCATCAACAGTGGTTTTAATTTCGTCAATGGTCAAGGCACGGGGTATTTCGTACGTTTTTTTTCCCAATGGCGTGTGAATACCGTCCCCTTCAAGCCTTACAGCCGACGCCGAAACCGGAAGGTCACCATTGTGAAAATCACTGTGGCTGGCCCTGCCGCAATGCCAGATCTGCAAGAAGATCGGCGTTCCTGTGGGTGCTAACTTTCGGGTGACCTTCTGCCATCCCGCGACCATTGCACGGTTGTAAATTCCAGGGGAGTCAATCCAGCCAATCCCTTGTCTTGAGACCACGGTGGCCTCGGTGATAAGCAACCCGGCCGATGCCCGCTGAAAGTAATATTCGGCCATCATGTCATTGGGTATGCGCTCAGACCCTGCACGTCCCCGGGTCATGGGTGCCAGTACAATTCTATTTTTTAGATTATAGATCCCCATTGGAATAGGATCGAATAAGGTTTTCATGCTGAGATTCTCCTAATTTTTATTTAGTCATATGTTTGTTCGAAAAATGGCCGGACACGAGACGTGGATAGATTTACTTTCGTTCAAACATTTTTAAAATTAACACCGGCAGAATCGGCGAGCAATGAGGGCAAATTTGCACTTTAGCAAAGAAAAAGCAGCAAAAATTTGAGAACAAAACATAATATTTAGGGGAACCATGGTGCCCATTGGATCCAAAAATACAGATATTTCCGCATTTACACGTTCCCATACGCACATTAACCTAAAAATGTACGCCCTTGAAGCGATACAAACTGCAAAAGGGAAAAACAGGATTCTCGTATCCTTTTAACGATCATAAGGAGCTAAAGATCATGAATAAAATATTGATTCCGTTTGATGAGTCTGAAAACGCTAAAAAAACGGTGGAATATGTTTCAGAGCATATTAACAAAGACCATGATATAACACTGTTCTATGTAGTTCCAAATACAGCGTCGGCCTGCGGACTCAACAGTCCCAGCCTAACGCCTTATTTCGAAAAAGAGCGCAATGCCTTTTGCCTTATGGAAGAACGGCGTCACGATATGATGCGGAAAACACTTGAGGCCGCAAGGAATGATTTACTGGATGCCGGGTTTGACAGAGAAAAAATCTCGATAAAAACTCACCCCCAAAACAAAAATATCGCTTCTGACATTGTACAAGAAGCACAAAACGGGAAATACAGTATGGTCGCGATGGGGCGAAGGGCCTCTACTGGTATAAAAGAATTTTTTATAGGCAGCAACGCATCACGGGTGATGCACGCTTTGATCGGCATTCCCATGATCATCGTAGACTAAATAAAATAGGTGGCAAATGCTAATTTCATGGTTATATTAAAGTTACGGCAGAAAGAACCTATCCTGCCACGAAAGGAGTTATCGCCATGAAAATACGTTTTTTAGAGTCCCGGATTAACGACTGGGTTGAAAAATGGGGTAAACTCGGAAGGGCCAACGGCATCAAACGGTATCACTGTGTCCTGGGAAAAAAGATAAAATGTACCCCCGTGGTACCTTCTAGCCTGGTGTTGGACAAGGAGTTCAGGGAAAGCCTGGCCTACTTTCATTAAAAACGAACTGACTGATAAGATGTCTTAAAACATATTTTGGGACATTGAAGAACAAGTAAGGGTAGATACCGGTTTAGTCCTGCCGAGATCTACCCTTATTTATTTTTTAGATTCCATTCAATTGTCGATCGGTTGTACCTGACGATTTAAATCTAAGTCAAAAATTGACGGCTCATAACAAATCATCTCTACGGAATTACCATCGGGGTCATTTAGATAGATGTGTTGTACCTGGACAGCATTAGTTTTAGTTTGCTATATTTTAGCATATGTTTTACGAACCTCTTAGTACGCGCCCCTTGCCCTGAAAAAATGTTGGTGTTTGAATCACAAAAAGGCTTTGTTTGCTGGGCAAATCAACCATAACTTTAATGGGAAAATCATGAGCGAAAATTATTCAATCAAAAAAGAAGATTCAGCGCCATTTGATCAGCCTCCAATTGTATGTATTGGGGCTTCCGCCGGAGGTTTAGATGCGTTTAAAGAATTTTTTGACCACATGCCGGCTGACGCTGGTATCGCGTTTGTACTGATCCCACACCTTGATCCCGATCATAAAAGTCTCATGGTAGAAATAATAGGCCGACACACACAAATGCCCGTGCAACAGATTGAAGAGCGGACAAAGGTTGAGCCAAATCATATTTATATAAGATCCCCGAATCGCAATCTTGCCATAGAGGCCTGTGAACTTATTCCATGTGAACTATCCAGAAAAGATGGCATAAATCTACCCATTGACTTCTTTTTTCGTTCTTTAGCGGTATCGCAGAATCAATGTGCCATCGGCATCATCTTATCCGGCACCATGCAGGATGGCACCATGGGGATTGAAGAGATAAAATCAAATGGTGGCCTCGTTATCGCACAAGATCCCAAAACAGTTCAGTATGGAGATATGCCCCAAAGTGCAATAGAAACCGGTATGGTGGATCTAATACTGCCGATTAAAGAAATGCCGGACGCTATTTTAAAATTTATCGCCGACCCTTATATATGCAAAGATCAGGATGCGTTAAATGAAGTTCTGGATGCGATAAAGACCCATTCCAACCACGATTTCAGGTGTTACAAGCGTAATGCCCTGATACGCCGCACAGAACGCCGTATGGGACTTTGTCAGATCAAACAACTATCAGAGTATATCGTCTATTTACAAAACAATCCCAATGAAGTTGACGCGCTTTTAAAAGATCTGCTTATCGGTGTTACCAACTTTTTCAGGGATAAAAAAGTTTGGGAAAAAGTTGGCAACGAAATTCTGCCTGCATTGATCGGTCACACAGATCCCGAGACACCCTTCAGGGTATGGGTTGCCGGGTGTTCCACCGGAGAAGAAGCTTATACCATAGCTATTTTGCTTCATGAGATATTTGAAAAGAGCAATAAACATTTCAACGCCCAGATTTTTGCTACCGATGTTGACGGGGAGGCTATCGCTAAAGCGCGTAAAGGCGTTTATCCTAAAACAGTTGCAGTCGATATACCGCCAATTTATCTAAAAAAATATTTCACCCTTGAAAATGATGAATACCATGTGGTGAAAAAAGTAAGGGAGTCTGTTGTTTTTGCTGAACAGAATCTGGTCGGCGATGCGCCTTTTTCAAACCTAAATCTAATCAGCTGTCGTAATCTTTTGATATACATCAAGTCTGAAATTCAGAAAAAAATTATCGACCTGTTTAGTTTTTCATTGCTGGAAAATGGATGCCTGATTTTAGGCAACTCTGAAACCATAGGATATCAACACGATAATTTTGAAACGATCTCCAAAGAGCTTCGCTTGTACCAAAATATAAATCAGAAGCACGAACGTACAAATGTGCCGATTATAAATTATTCTCGCAGATATCAGTTTAGAATGTCCGAAACCAAGCCTGATTTTCACCGGGAAAATTTATCAAAAATATTACAAAACCAACTTTTAAAAAAATTTGCACCCGCAGCAGTTCTGATTAATAAGAAGTTCGAAATATTAAATTTAAGTGGGCCAACTTCACAATACCTGGATTTACCCCAGGGAGACCCAGTCATGGAAATCACCACCATGGTTAAAATGGGGCTTCGGCTAAAATTAAGAGGGGCCATTCAAAAAGCCGTCAGGATGAATGAAACTGTTATCGTTTCAAATTCACGTGTCAAACGTAGTGATTGCTTTTATCCTGTTATCATTACTGTTTGTCCGATTAAAGAGACAAAACTTTCCGAATCGTTATTTATGGTCACATTTCAGGAAAGCTCTGAGTCAGAGATAGATAAAGACAGCCAGAATGAACTGGATTTAGGGGATGATACGCTTGTAAAGCAGCTTGAAACAGAGTTGTTTGATACCAGGGAAGACTTGCAGCAGAGCATTGAAGAGTTGGAAACCTCCAACGAAGAGATGAAAGCCTCCAACGAGGAAATGATGTCGATGAATGAGGAACTGCAGTCTTCCAATGAAGAACTGGAAACTTCCAAGGAAGAGCTGCAGTCCATGAACGAGGAATTGAATACGGTTAATGCTGAGCTTCGTGAAAAAGTTAATGAACTGACAATTGCCAATAATGACATTGCCAACCTGATGAACAGCACCGAACTTGCAACAATTTTTCTTGATTTAACCACTGCCATCAGGCGATTTACCCCAACGGCTAAAAAGCTTTTTAATCTGATAGAGTCAGATATCGGACGTCCCATCGGAGACCTGGCGATGCGGTTCAATGATGAAGCGTTGAAATCCCAAGTGGCAACGGTCCTTGATACACTTGTGCCGTCAACCAAGGAAGTTAAAACCGATGAAGGGCTGTGGTACATTCGCAGGATTCTGCCGTTTCGAACTGAGGATAACCGGGTAGACGGAATTATTTTAACGTTTTCCGATGTGACCGAACTTAAAAACAGTGAATTGGCGGTTCGACAAAAAGAGGCGCAGATAGAAGAAAAAAAACAACTTTTAGATGCCGTATTAAGCCATACCTACATGATGGCCGTCTATCTGAATACGAATTTTGATTTTATATGGGTGAACGATGCTTATGCGAAAACCTGTAACTACCCATCTGATTTTTTCCCTGGAAAGAACCATTTCGATCTGTATCCAGATCAGGAAAATCAGGCCATTTTTCAAAGTGTAGTCGATACGGGAAAACCGTTTTTTGTATCGGCTAAACCCTTTGAATTTCCGGATCAGCCCGAGCGTGGTATCACCTATTGGGACTGGAGCCTTATCCCCACGATAAATGCCCAAAAAGAGATTACCGGATTGGTCTTTACCCTGGCTGAAGTGACGGATCGCATAAAAGAGAGACAACTGTTCAAGGCAATTGTGGACCGAATACCTGTGATGCTGACCCGCTATGACTCTAATACCAACATGCTTTTTTTGAATCCTGAGTTTGAAAAGGTGATGGGATGGAAAACAGAAGAAGTTCAAGACATGGATATGATGGAAAAAATATATCCGGACCCGAAGTACCGGGAAAAGGCATATGAGTATATGCAAAAAGCCTCCGCAGATTGGAAGGAATTTACCATTTATTCAAAATCCGGGGAAAGCATAGACTCGGAATGGTCAAATATCAGGCTCGAAGATGGTACTCAAATTGGTATCGGTATTAACATCACTGAACGCAAAAAAGCTGAAAGGCAGCAAGCCAAGGTTCAACAGCAGCTTGTCGAACGAAACCGATTTATTGAAACAATTCTGGAATCTCTACCCATCGGACTTGGGGTCAATTATGTTGACAGTGGTGAGGTTACATATCTGAATGAAAAATTTTCAGAGATTTACGGCTGGCCCAAAACTGATTTTCCCAATATCGATAAGTTTTTTGATAACGTTTTTCCAGATCCTAAAAAGAGGGAACGTTTACGGGAAAAAATCATGAGTGATATTGCCTCCAAAGACCTGGCGCGCATGGTTTGGGAACATCTTGAAATAACTACAAAAAAAGGCAAAAAAAGGATTGTTTCAGCCACAAACATCCCCTTGTTTGATCAAAATCTCATGATTTCCACTGTTCAGGATTTTACCGAAAAACGAAAACTTGAAACCCAGCTTCAGCAAGCCCAGCGCATGGAATCCATTGGTAATTTGGCCGGCGGCATTGCCCACGAATTCAACAACGTTTTGAGTATCATCATCGGCAATAATGAGCTTATCGTGGAAGATCTGCCGGAATGGAGTATTTTACGCGAGAACTGCGAAGAAATTCGTTTGGCAGGTCTTCGGGCAAGGGACATTGTTAAACACCTGTTAACATTCAGCAGACAGGACAACTCAACTAAAAAGCCCATTAATATTGTTTCTACTGTAACTGAATCCGTAAAATTGATTCGGTCCACAACACCTACCAATATAGAGATCCGGGAAAAAATTGATCCGGACTGCCGCCCCATTTTGGGTGATACCACTCAAATCAATCAAATACTGATCAACTTGTGCAGCAATGCAGTCGATGCCTTACCGACAACTGGCGGGAGAATCGACATTAAACTTTACAACGCAGATATCAGCAAACATAAAGAAATTGCATTTTATACATTGGATCCAGGGAAATATGTCAAATTGATCGTACGGGACAACGGCAGCGGCATGGATGCAAAAATATCAGAAAGAATATTCGATCCTTATTTTACAACAAAGGATATTGGTAAAGGCAGTGGAATAGGATTATCCGTAGTCCATGGGATTGTTGAAAATCATGGTGGGGCCATTGTTTGTGACAGCACCATAGACCAAGGCACAACATTTACTATTCTGATTCCGGCGTATGAGGGGTGTGTTGAAGACGTATCAATCAAGACAGATATGTTTTCCGGAAATGGTGAAAAAATCCTTTACGTAGATGATGAACCATCGATAGCCAAACTGGGAAAACGGCATCTTGAGTCGTTGGGATATGATGCCTATATGACAACAGACCCCAAAGAGGCATTGGAAATGATAAAAGCCGAACCGGGCCGATTCAATCTTGTCATCTCTGATATGGCAATGCCCGATATGCCGGGAGACCAATTAATTGATGAAATACTATCAATCAATCCCCAAATGCCTACAATGATATGCAGCGGTTACAGTTCTCGAATGTCCAAAGAAAAAGCATCTGAAATGGGTATTAAGGCATTTGTCATGAAACCTTTGAACAAAGCTGAACTGGCGAAAAAAGTAAAAGAGATTTTAAATCCATGATCAGAATAAAAGGGAATTCTGACGTGAAAAAAGTGTTATGCAATATTCTGCTGCTGACGGCCTTTCTTGTCTCAAGTCAAGGCCTGGCAGCGAAGGAAAAAAAGACCAAGGCAAACAGTGGGCCCATCAAAATATCAGCTGCCGTCTATGCCGGAGATGTCAGTGCGTTGATGTATATCGCAAAAGAGAATCGATTGTTTGAAAAATATGGACTGGAGGTGAACCTTAAACCGTTTAAAGCCGGACGATTCGCAGCCGATGCACTGCTCAAAGGAGATTCAGATGTGGCAACAGTGGGCGAATTTGTCATGGTGACAAACGGATTTACCCGCAATGACATCCGATTGCTCGCCTGCATTTCAAAATTTCAACTCAACTATTTGATCGCCAGAAAAGATAGCGGAATCAACCTGGTACAAGACCTTGCAGGTAAAAAAATCGGCATACTAAAATATGGGTGCCGATTTTTCGGATATTCCCAGGAAGAACTGGTCGGACAAGATGTGATGACCATCGTTCCCAATGTAGAGAGAAGTTCGGGCAGGGACTTGGCACACCTGGTCAGAGACATCGTTGTTAATCCAAGCCTTTACACCAATGTGTCGAGTGAAAATATTAAAAAGAGCGGTGAAACGGTCTGGGTCACCTGGACAAATAAAGCTGTTTTTGACGAATCTGGTAAAATCAACGAAATTCTGGCCATTGGCAACGACATCACGCGGCTGAAACAAACCGAAGCAGAGCTCGAAGCGCTCAATGAAAACCTGGAAGGAATGGTAGCGGAACGTACCGCCTTGGCCCAAAAGCGTTTAACCCAGCTCCAGGCCCTGACCCAGGAGCTGATCAAAGCAGAGGAAAGTGAACGGCGGCGTTTGTCAGACCTGCTCCACGAAGATATCCAGCAGCTTTTGGTGAGCACACGGATTCACATGGAGACGGCCTGTCACCGGGGACCTGCGAATCATGGAATGGAAGACGCCCTGAAAATCTTAACAAAATCCATCAAAAAGCTGAAAAATTTATCCCGAGAATTAAGCCCGCCGGTGTTGAATCACGCAAGCCTTTCTTCTGCACTGGAATGGCTTGTCAATGAGACCGAAGAACAATATGGGCTATCAGTTGTTTTGAGCATCAATACACAATTGAAGGCCGGAGAAAAACAGATAAATACCTTTCTTTTTCGTACGGTTCAGGAATTACTGTTCAATATCATCAAACATGCCGGTGTAAATGAGGCCTGCATTGATCTTGACCCGTCGCACGGCGGTTTTACCATTACCGTCACGGACAAAGGCAGGGGATTCGATTGTGAGGATTGGGCAAATGTTTCGGCCGGCAATGGTTTTGGCCTGTTGCGCATAAACGAAAGAGCCCAATCCTTGGGTGTGACAGTATCCATCGAATCCAATCAGGGAAAAGGCAGCAAAATAAAATTGACCGTACCGGACGAAATATTTTCCGAACAGCCAAGACAGCATGTTGCAAACAGCCGGACGATTTGAAATGTCGTTCAAAAGCAGGGCTTGAACCCAATGAGGCTTCAAAAACGTTGCGTTTAATGTTTGTCGATGTCACCAACACCTATAAAAGAACAAAAAAATCCTGCAGAGGAGCCCCCTCCCCTGCAGGATGGTCAAATCAATTTTGCTGTTTGCATCAACAGCATGACACATTTAAAGGTTTCCAGATTCAGGCTTTCAGTTTACAGACTTCGTTTTTGTTCGTGGATATTTTACCACATCTTGCACACTGATACTTTTTGATATCATCACCTTTGTGTTTTATCTGAACCATCCAGCCAGTGTTATCAATTGAATAGTCATAACCTCCTACAGTACTCTTATATGTTTTCATTCCATCACCTTTATTTTTTATCCGGCGCTGCCGGCCTAAATTATCAATGTAAGATTCAAAACCTCGGACAGCCCACGCAAATCCTTGCTGAATCTTTATAAAAAAGATATGAATATTTTAAGGATAGTCAATATTATAGTTAGTTATATCTAACACCTCACGCACTTTTTTTGCTAAGTTATGTTTTGAAAATGGCTTATTGATAAAATGGACGCCTGATTCCAGAACCCCATGATGGGCAATCACATTGGCCGTATATCCTGACATAAAAAGACATTTTAGATCCGGATAGCGGTCTTTTATCTTAGTCGCAAGTTCCCTGCCATTCATTTCAGGCATGACAACGTCCGTAATGAGTAAATCGATGTCATTAAACTCAGACGATTCAATCCGCTTTATGGCATCAACCGGTGAAGATGCGATGATGACCCGGTAACCCAATCTTTGAAGTATGACCTGGGTCATTTTCAGGATTGAAATCTCATCCTCAACGATTAATATGCGCTCTGTTCCGGTGGGGTCCAATTCTTCTTTGGGATGATCATGGGCAGTTGAGTCGCTTTGATGATATTGGGGAAAATAAATTTTGAAGCTCGTTCCGTCGCCCGGTTCACTGTAAACATTTATAAAACCGTTATTTTGCTTGACGATGCCGAAAATAGTCGCTAATCCAAGCCCGCTGCCCTCTCCGATCTCTTTTGTGGTAAAAAAGGGTTCAAAAATATTGCTCACTGTGTTTTTATCCATGCCAATGCCGTCATCGCTCACAGCAAGCATGACGTATTCGCCCGGCTTAAACTCAGGATGTTCTCTGCAATAGGTTTGATCAAAAAATACATTGTCAGTTTCTATGGTGACTTTGCCAACACTTTTGATTGCATCCCGGGCATTCACACAGAGATTTGCCAAAATTTGGTCAACCTGAGAAGGGTCCATCTTGACCGGCTTCAGCGTTTCCGAAGGTTGCCAGGTCAGCGCAATATCCTCTCCAATCAATCGCTTTAACATTTTGAGCATATCACTTATGACATCATTAAGATTTAAAACCCTGGGATCAATAATCTGCTTGCGCGCAAAGGCCAGCAACTGTCTGGTAAGGTTGGAGGACCGTTCTGCCGCCTTATATATTTCTTCCAGATTCTCAAAAAAAGGATTGTCCGAGTGCAGCTCCTCCATGACAATTTCTACGTTCCCAAGGATAATGCTTAACATATTGTTGAAATCGTGGGCGACGCCGCCAGCAAGTCTGCCTATGGATTCCATTTTTTGGGCCTGAATCAGTTGGGATTTCAGTTTTTGCTGTTTTTCTTCCGCTATTTTCTGCCTTGATGTATCAGCCAGTAGAAGCATCAGTTGCTTTTCATTCTCATACATAAATGGAATGAATGTGGCGCTCACCCAGCATTTTTTATTGAAACTTGACGTATAATGAAGGTCTCGCGTCACTTCGATGTCATCCTTGAGGGCCTCTTGGGCAGCTGCAAGTAATCCGGATCTTTTCCAGGAATCAATTTCATGCATGTTCAATCCCACTATTTTTTCCACAGTGCCGCCCACGATTCGGGCCAACGACTGGTTTGCCGTGACCATCAGCCCATTTTTTTCAATGGTAGAAATCCCTATCGGTACGTTTTCAACGATTGTTTGGACATAATTAAGGGTGTTTTCGAGTTTTTTTTCACTTCGCTTATGTTCAGTGATGTCCTGGGCGGTCCCCCAAATACTGATGATGTTCCCTTTCGCATCCCTTTCAGCCTCTCCTTTTTCCCACATCCACCCGGTTGTCCCGTCTTTTTTGACGGTTTCAAGTTCAATTTCATACGGTTCTCCTGTGGCAATGGCGTTTTCAACTGCATTGGACAGAATTTTCCAGCTGTCAGGAAGAAACAGCTTATGGTGTTCGGTGTAGGGCGGAGGCGCAAGGTTTTTATCCCTGTCATGCATCCTGTAAAGTGCTTCAGACCAAATCACCTCATTGGTCTTTATGTTAAGGCGCCAATTTCCGATACATGCGATGCGCTGGGACCGCTTGAGATCTTTTTCAACGGTTCTTCGATACGCCACTTCTTTTTTGAGCCGGTTGTTCCATATAAAGAAAAATCCAATAAAAAGAGATGAAATCCCGACGAACCATAACATCCATTTCATTACATCATATGTGCTGATACCATATTCATATCGGATGTTGAGCCATCTATTTCGGATACGTGCATGTTCTTCCGGCGTCATTGTTCGAAGGGATTTGTTTATAATACTGACCAATTCCGGCCAGTCATTGCGTATGGCCATGGCCTGGTTGTGATTGTCAAAAGGCGTCGGGGCCGCGACTTTAACGTTGGTATATCCTCGTAATTGTATGATATATGTTGTCGTCAAAAGATCCCCAATGTATGCCTCCGCTAATCCTGTGGAGACATTTTTGATGGGAATTTCTGAATAATTTTTCCGTTTTGCTGAAACCACTTTAAGATTAATCCATGGATATTCCCGCTTGAGTGTTTCATGAAGCGCAAAGCCTTCTTCAACGGAAACCGTTTTACCTCTTAAATCCTCCATGGAGCCCACAAAATTCGCATCTGATCTTGTAAATATAACCAAGGGCGCAAAAATATACTCATCTGTAAAAAGCATTTTTTCTTTACGCGCTTCGATAATTTTGGCGGTGGGTACCATATCAACAATTTCGTGGTCTGAGATATACTGCAGGGCCTGGGGCCAAGTCACTTCAGATGGCCTTATGAAATTAAAACTGATACCGTTGTCATTGAATATTCGCTCGATATAATCGATGGCAAGCCCTTGGATTTTATCATCTGAAATCATGAATGGCGGGGTGCTGCCCACCCGGATTCTCACCGTATGATGTTCGTTTAGCCAAGATCGTTCTTCGGCAGTAAGTGTCGGGGTTAAATTGCTTTCAGCGCAGTAAATCGGACCGGCGAAAATAATAATCCAAAAGACATAACAGGTAATTTTGCCCGCCATAATTAAACCCGAACTCCTTTTGATTGTTTTTTTATGTGTCCAAGACATTACGCACTTCTTTGGCAATTGCCGCTTTGACAACCGGTTTCATTAAAACGCTTTTGATACCCATTGCAAGCAAATCCTCTTTTGAAAACCGGTCGGAAAATCCCGTGCAGATGATGATGGGAATATCTGACTTCAGGCGGAGAATTTCCCCGGCAAACTGATCCCCGGTCATTTGGGGCATACTCATATCTGAAATAACAAGATCATACATGTCCGGATTTTTTCTAAATGCGTCCAAAGCATCCGGACTGCTTGTGAATTGGGTAACTTTATACCCCAGTCTTTCAAGCATATGCTTTTCAAGCTTTGCAACCTGGGGTTCGTCGTCAACAAGGAGGATATGTTCCGTGCCTGTGGGCAACAAAGAAGAATGCTTCGTGACATCAATTGATGTGTCGGCAACGATTACAGGCAGATAAATCTTGAATGAAGTACCTTGGCCCGGCTTACTCGTCACCTTAATGTCACCCTGATGTTCTTTGACAATACCATATACCACAGACAATCCGAGACCGGTCCCCTTCCCCGGTTCTTTTGTTGTAAAATAGGGCTCAAAAATTTTATCCATATGTTCTTTCAAAATACCGGTACCCGTGTCGGCAACGGTCACAGTCACATATTTGCCCGGGCTCATCTCCAGACCGTTTAATTCTTGCCCAATTTCTATTTCACGAACGTCAACGGTAATTGTTCCGCCTTTATCCTGCACCGCATGATATGCATTGGTAACAAGGTTCATTCCGATCTGGTGAAGCTGGGTTGCATCAGCCAGGACCATGCCGCAGTCAGGCTGCAAAAACTGGTCGATTTCGATATTGGCAGGGATCGAAGATCTGCTGAGTTTAAGGACATCATTGATGATTTGCTGTACCTTGACCGGATGCATTTCGTGCGCCTGCTGACGACTGAATGCAAGAATCTGTTTTACAAGTTCAGACGCCCTCTTTCCGGCCTGTAATATCTCTTCTGCATTTTCCTGTTCAACACTGCCGGGTGGTAAATCTTCTTTGAGTATTTCGGCCATTCCAATAATGGGGAATAAAATATTATTAAAATCGTGAGCGATTCCCCCGGCTAAATTGCCGATTGATTCCATTTTCTGTGCCTGTCGTAATTGTTCGGCAAGCTGCTTTTGCGCTGTAATATCCCGCAGGAAACAAAGACATCGCCCCGCCTCTCTTTTTTTGTATTGAATACTGATCTCAACGTCAAAGACCGATCCGTCTTTACGCCGATGCTGACTTTCAAATCTATCCTGCCCTTTTAACACAAGGACCTTCATGTGATCGGTGAATTGCTGTCCCGACGTTTTGGCTTCAAGCTGGGACACATTCATCTTGAGCAACTCTTCAACCGTATAACCGCTCATTCGGCAATAGGTTTGATTCACCTCTATGATCTTTCCCGAATCGTCCAATTGCAAGAAACCGTCCATGGCAGTTTCAAGTATGAAGCGGTGCCATTCTTCACTTGCTTTTAGCGTCGCTTCGGCCCCTATTTTCTGTGTAACATCATCAAATACGGCGACAATATCCCCGGTTGGGAGGCGGTATACATAATTTTCATACCATTTTTCCAGTCGGTCATCTTTGTAAATCCTGGCAGGGACGCTTTCGGGAATTTTTGTTTTCCGAACCCGTTGAAAGACATCTATAAGACCGAACTCTTTAATACCCGGGCGGACGTCAAAAATGGACTTGCCGATAAGATCTTCACGCGGGTCTCCATCCATCTTCTCTCCAGCTTTGTTAAAATCCTTAAGAATAAAATCTTTTCCGTTATCAAGAACGGTGTAAATGGCCACACCACTTTTAATATTATTAAATAATTCACGATAGCGTGATTCGTTTTCCTGCAATACTTCTTCGATTTGTTTTCTTTCTGAAATATCAACATGGGTTCCAACGACACGCACACACCCGGTTTGCTCATCTTTATATAAATTCGCCCTTGAAAGAATGTATACCCAATGGCCATCTCTATTGCCCTTTCAAATCGTGATTCGGCAAGGAGCCGTTCGCGACTGCTTTTGTTGATAACAAAAAAGGCCCCGCCAAGTCCCAAGAGACCTAGGATTAGAATCGTGAAATGAACAAAAATCGTTTTTGAAATCCTATCTGATGCAATCGCATAATACGGAGCGAACGGCACGGATACGCTGACGCCTCCGCGAATATCGCCCACCTGATAATCCTGGTATCCATGGCACTTTAAGCAGCCTTTTTCCACGATCATGGGACGCATTAACCTGAAATAATCTTCCCCTTCAATTACGTCCACACTGGAGACTTCTTTTTTCCCGGCATCAAACGCCTCCAACGCTTTTTTCTCCCAACTGTCGGGTTTATTTTCCGGGCGAATCAAATTCAAGCTCGTTATATGGCCCTTTACACCATACTGGCTTTGGGAAAGTTCATGAACCTGACGTGTCATGTAGGCCGGATTGACCAGTGTCAACCGCCTGCCCGAAGGTGTTGAGATGTCCCGTTCTTTAATGTTTGACAAATAGGGGCTGGGCGGCGTTTCTTTTGTCTGGGGAACATAAACACCGCCATGAAGGGTTGCCCATCTTCTATAAACAAGATCTTTGTTGTACGACCCAAGGGCTTCAGTGCGGGCAAATTCTATTGCATATCGCCTCTCACTGTATATCTCCCAAACCAGAAAGCCTATGATTATCATGATCCATGCGGTGAGAAGCATCAAGGCAAATAATTTAAGATTATGCAAATACCTTTGCATACTACGGTTCTCAGACATCACGCCCCTCGTTAAAAAAAACATGTGTTTTTGAATCAGGCCGTTTTTTGATGATAGATAATTTTGGAAGCTTAAAATTAGAGCATACCTGGTTTTGATTTATTTTCAAGCAGTTTCAAAAGCGCCAGTAAAGAGATGATTTTTTATCGAAAAAAGGAAGTGGCGGTTATGGGCCGCCCTAGCCTGTCAACACCCAGGATCGGCCCACACCAAAACATGAAGGGTACCTATAAATTTATTGACACTTTCATAAACAAAAAAAGTTAGACAGACGGATAAGCTATCAGGAAGCGCCCAATTCATCCAAGGCCCTCAGGTCGTCAGCAATCCTGCCGGATCTTATGCCCGTTACCAACAACGCTGCCAAGCGAGTTCGTAACATTTGAACCCTTTTGTTCCGCGAACTGCCAGTGAAAACTCGGCTGAATCGCCATAATTTAGCTCCTCTTGATGAAAATTTAGCCATAACACCCGGTTGAGCCCTGCAGGCATTTGACAGCCATGCTATGCAACCATGAAATTTACCCTCCATTCAATCTCATCTTTAATCCTTTTTGTCCGACTTAGGAGATAAAGGATGGTCTGGATCATCATTCTCGTTCAGACCGAACATTTCGTCCAGCGCCTTGTACAACGAGACATACTGTGCATTAACCTCGGCATTCGTTTCAAATGAAGACGATCCGGATTCGGCTTCTCCCCAAAAATACTTTTTCACGACACGCTCCTGTTTTTAAAATATTTGTTTTACATTAAAATTTGAGTTTAAGTGAATATCAGCTATCTTTAGCATGGGTCTAAGCATAATACTTCATAAACTGGAGTCTGTCGTAAACAGCCGGATTGTCCGCTTCTGCCTGACTTAACTTTCCGCGAAAGTCCCCAAGCGTTTTAAACCCATGAGTTTCCATCCAGTTCTGGATATCCCGGTTAACCGTTTTAAGGTATGGTATCTTGTTTTTATATAAGGTAGAGACCATCTGAACAGCCTGGGCACCGGCCAGAATCTGCTTGATCACGCCCTGGGCATCATGGACCCCGGTGGATGCCGCCAAATCACAGTTAACCCTTTGGGACATGATTGCCATCCATCTCAGGGAGATGGCCAGGTCCGAAGGGGAACTTAAAATAAAGGAGGGCTTGACCTCAAGCCTGTCGATATCAATATCCGGGCTGAAAAACCGGTTGAACAGCACAATACCGGAAATTCCGGTTTCCGATAGCCGCCGGATCATTTGTCCCAGGTTTGAAAAATAGTAACTGATCTTGAGTGAAACCGGTATGGTGATTGTGTTTAAGAGTTTTTCAACAATTTGAAAATAAAGCGTTTCCAGTTCACTGCTCTCCCGTTCAAAATCAGCGGGTACAAAAAACATATTCAGTTCCAGGGCATCGGCTCCGGCTTCGGCGATCTGGGTTGCAAAGGAACTCCATTCATGGGAGTAGACACAGTTTACACTGGCTATCACAGGCATACTCACCCCGGCCTTTGCCTCTTTGATCAGATCCAGGTAGGCAAAAAGCTTTTTACCCCTGAGTTGAACGTCAAGGTAGTCAAATTGCTCCAGGTTGTATCCGGTTGTAAGGGACACGTCCTTTATGATGTCGTTATACTCATAGGCAATTTCTTCTTCAAATATGGATTTAAGCACGGCGGCGCCCGCTCCGGCCTCTTCAATTCTCTTGAGTTTTTCCACAGCGTCGGTTAACCCGCAACTTCCCACAATAACAGGACTTTCAAGGGTCAGTCCCATATAGGTTGTTGAAATATCCATAATGACTATCCCTTACCCTTTTCAAATTGAATGCCGCGCCCGTCGTCACAAGGTTCGGGACCGTCATTATTAGGCCTTGCATGCTCCGCCCATGCAGGGTCCGATGTACAGACATCCAGATCATCGGTTTGGGACCGGATCTTGCCTGCGGTTTGTTTTTTGGGTGTATCTTCTGATTTTCGGTTATGATCGTTGGCGTGTGACATGTTGACCCTCCTTAGGCCATATGTTGTCTTTGCCAGGGGAAAGGCCTTAGCAAAGATGGAAATAAAAAGACGGTTTAGTTGGCTATCCCCCGTTGACACCGTCGGCAATCCTGTCGCCGATCTGTTTATCAATGTTTCGCCAGTATTCAAAACATCGTTCCAGAACAGGCTGGGTCACACCATTTTTTAAGTGCCCCACAACATTTGAAACCAGGCGATCCCGCTGGGCATCATCCATAACCTCGCGAACCAGCGTTCCGGCCTGGCCAAAATCATCGTCATCCTTTCTAAGGGTATATGCGGCCCTGACAAAAGCGCCGTTCGCATTCCACACCTCTTTTTGGGCATATTGTTCGCTGTCCGCTTTGGGACCGCCCTTGGAGTTGGGGGCGTAAACCGGATCGGATACATTGATCACGCGCATGACACCGTCTTTGCTGTAACTGTTCACGGGTGCTTTGGGACGGTTGACCGGAATCTGTTTATAGTTGACGCCCAGGCGTGCCCTGTGGGCATCGGCATAGGAAAAAAGACGGCCCAACAGCATCTTGTCCGGACTTGGACCGATACCGGGAACAAAGCTGTTTGGCTCAAACGCAGCTTGCTCGATCTCCGTGTGAAAATCGGTTGGGTTTCGGTTTAAAACCAGTTTTCCCACCTCATGGAGCGGATAATCGCCATGGGGCCAGACCTTGGTCAGATCAAAGGGGTTGAACCGGTAAGTTTCAGCCTCGCTAAATGGCATGAGCTGGACTTTCAGGGTCCATGACGGATAATTTTTCTGCCGAATCGATTCAAACAGATCCCTGCGGTGGCAGTCGGCATCAACGCCTGCCAGGCGATCTGCTTCCTGCTGTGTCAGACATTCAATGCCCTGGTCGGTTTTAAAATGATACCGGACCCAAAAACGCTCATCATCCTTATTGACCCACATATAGGTATGGCTGGAGTAGCCATTCATGTGCCGCCAGGTTTTGGGAATACCCCGGTCGCCCATCAGCCATGTGACCTGGTGGGCGGATTCCGGTGACAGGGTCCAGAAATCCCACTGCATGTCATGATCCCGCAGACCGCTGTCCGCACGCCGTTTCTGGGACCGGATAAAGTGCTGGAATTTCATTGGGTCCCTTAAAAAAAATACCGGGGTGTTATTGCCCACCATGTCGTAGTTGCCCTGGGTTGTATAAAACTTCAAGGCAAATCCCCTGGGGTCCCGCCAGGTGTCAGGGCTTCCGCTTTCACCGGCTACGGTTGAAAAACGGATCAGGGTATCTGTTTTGGTGCCGAGTTGAAACAGGGCGGCTTTGGTATAAGCGCTGATATCCCGGGTCACTTCAAAATAGCCGAATGCCCCTGACCCTTTGGCATGGGGCTGGCGCTCCGGGATGCGTTCCCGGTTAAAATTAGCCATCTGCTCGATCAGGTAATGATCCTGCAGCAAAATTGGACCATCCGGCCCAACTGTGAGTGAATGTTCGTCGCTGGATACGGGTATGCCTGCATCATTGGTTGTGGGGTTGGGGGGTTTGCTGGTCATAACGTTGGTACCTCCTTGATTATTTTCGTACACAACTTCTTAAATCCGCAGTCGATTATTGATCACAATAAAACAAAATCGAAAAACCCAGTATCAGTAAAACTATGTAAACTTCGCTAAGGAAATAACCACTTTGCCGGTTTCAATTTTCAAAACCGAATAAAAATAGGAAGAGTCACCCATATAAATATAAATGTTTAGAATGGTATACTGAGGGCATAATTCATCTTATAAAATCCATAAGGGGGACACGATGGCTGAAAAAAAGAAAAGACACAAAATTAAAAACAGCTGCCCGCAGTGCGGATGCAGTCATTTGGCAATAATGACCGAAGAAGAGATCAAAGAAAAATATCCTGATCTTGAAAATGCCACCATGGAGTGCGGCGAGTGCCAGGCTACCATGGACTTAGGCTTTGAAGAGATCGAGTAAAGCCGCTTGGTGTTCGCAATGGTAAAGAAAGCCAAAACAGATTGCCCACCCAGCAGCAGAGCTTGATCTTTTTTCACCCTGATATATCTTATTAGTAATGGCATATAAATTTCATATATGCCATTACTAATAAAAATTCAGGAGGTCATATGGATTCATATAGAAATTCAAAATCAGCATTATGCTGTGCCAGCGGCAAGAAAAGAAGAATAGAGGCCTTGAGAACCTGTGATTATTGCACCACCAGCATGGATGAAAGAATTACCTGTTATAAATCCGTTGCCAAAGATGAAGCGATTCGAAAAAAAACCTGTATGATGATGCAGTGATAAAACTGTACCGTTAAAATTGCCCCCTCTGAATTTCAGAGGGGGCATATTATTTTTATTTTATAAATCCTTTTTAAGTTCTGCCACATCATCAGCCAATAATTTTCCTCCCAATCCCGTGGCGATACCCATGGTAACAATATCAATTGCAGCAAGGCCCAATGAGAATTTCGGGCCCAAAAATCTCATGAAACCCAAAAGGTCGGGCAGCAGGGAAAAGACCTCATATGAAATCTGAACAGGTTTATTATCACTGGTGCTTTTTGACAGAGAAATTGAAGTGAGCACCACGTCAATGGACGCAAGCAGTGTATAAAACGCTACAAAATACTCATCTTTGCGTTTCATGCGCTGCTTGGTTTCCGGCTCTAAGATCAGAACCATCGAATCTAAAGCCAAAACGGTTCCCCGGTACCCATTTACAATTTTCCCCCATCGTTCTTCTTCCTGTTCGGCATCGCTCTTTTCCCGGCCGTCATCCGCTTCATTGGAGACGATGATACCCGCCTGTAAACTGAAGATATCAAGCACCAAAGTGGCGAGTTCCATTCCAAACCCCGCTGTTTTTTCAAACGGGGCATCTGCTTTTTCAGGAACCCCGTCTAAAAACGCAGTTAGAATGCCCCCTGCGGCATCAGCGGCCAAAGCCGTAATTCCCCAACTGCGAAGGTCATTGAGTGAAACACCGGATTCTTCGGTATCCGGTTCAGATGTGTTCTGGGTAGTTTCGTCCTGTTGTCCAAACTGTGATCTGAACAACCCCTTTCCTATGGGTCTTTTTCCTGTCCTTGTCGGGAAACATTTTGAAATTTACCTTCGACCCCGTACACACTGTCTTTGGCCTGGGAATCTTCGTTTTCCTTAAACTGCCAATAATATTGAGGTTGGATTGTCATAACATTTTTCCTTGGTATTTTAGAACGCTTTTATTTTCAGATAGTTTTTTTCAAATTTAATCGTACAGGAGTGTTGTGCCTTAAGATCTGCCTTGTTTTGTCATTAACCTGTCGATTATTCTTCACAATAAAACAAAAGCACAGATTCAAATATTGGGGGAATTATGTAAAGCGAACCTAACGAGTAACCACTTTGGCAATTCCTTGTTTTAAGACCGAATTTTAATGAGGATATTTACCCATATAACTACAGGCAAGAAGGACGGCATATGAAGTAAAACAATCTTTGATTAAAAAATGCAAGCGACACTTTACGCATGGAGACTTACAGGGAAACCGTTACGGCATTTCGAATTGCGGCCACCATTTCAGATGACGAGCATCCCTTACTGATAAAATCAACGGCACCGGCTGAAATCATATCCCGGGCATAATCTTTTTTCTCATACATGGAAAGGGCCAGGATTTTTATGTTTGGATGGGCTCGACAAATACGGTGGGTCGCTTCAACCCCGTCGATACCGGGCATATTGATGTCCATCAAAATCACATCCGGGTTGAGCTGTTGGGCCATCTCAACAATTTCCAGGCCGTCATGGGCCTGACCGATCACCTCGATACCGGGAGTTTCTTTGAGCGATTGGAAGACCCCTTTACGGAAGATGGCGTGGTCATCTGCCAGAAGCACCCGAATATCTTTTTTTAAATGTTGAGAATCGGAATTATCCGCAGAGGTTTCGAGGGAATCTGCCGGCGCGTTATCGGCAGACAAAGAACCGGCCTCGGTTTTATAGGGCAGCAGAATATTAAACCGGCTGCCCTGGCCGGGTTTGCTTTCAATCTCAAAAGTTCCTCCGATCAAATTAATCCGCTCCTGTATACTGAACAGGCCGAAGCCTTGTTTCATATTTTCGGAAACAGAAATTTCAGATGGCACAAAACCACTGCCGGCATCCTGCACGCAAAGGCAGAGTTGATTTTCTCCGCTTTTTTCCAGACTCACCTGAGCTTCAAACATTCCGGAATGTTTGACCGAATTAAACAGCAATTCGCGGACCGACTCAAAAACCAACAGCACAATATCCTCGGGGAGAGCTGCTTTTTCTATCTCAGATTTAAATGTCACGCGCAATCCATGGCGCTCCTGCATCCTGCCGGCAAGCCACCGAAGGCCTGAAATCAATCCCCCTCTGTAAAGCGCCGGAGGACTTAGATCCGCACTTAATGAACGGGCCATTTGGATACAAGTACCGATGGTTTCTTCAATCTTTCTAGCCATAGCATTTAATTGCGGATCCTCAATTTTACGCTCAAGGCCGCTCAGGTGAAGTTTGGCTGCCGCCATATACTGCTGGATACCGTCATGCAGCACCTTGGCGACCCGCCTGCGTTCCGCCTGTTCAGCCATAGTCAGCTTTCCGGCCAGGGCGCGCAGTTGGACGGCCTTGGACCTCAGTTCCTGATCCGCTTCCTGGTTGCGGGCGTCTGCCTTTATGCGTTGCTCAATTTCCTTTTGAAGACGCTCTACGGTCTGGTGCAGGGTCAGAGTCCGCTCGGCAACTTTGTCCTCCAGCAGTTCATTGGCGTCCTGGAGCTTTTTCTGAAATTGCTTCCACATGGTAATGTCTCGAAAAATAAGAACGAGCCCGGTTAAATCCCCATTTTTGTCTTTCACCGGGTTTACGTCCTCCTCAATAGGAATCCGGGTTCCATCACGATGCAACAGCATGCCTTCATCGGGAAAAACCATCAATTGATCTTCATATAGAGAGTTCGACTCATTCTCTTTGCAAATGGGCTCTTTGTTTTCTTTTCGACACACTTGGAAAATCTGTTCTAATTTTTTTCCCAACGCCTCTGCCCGGGGCCACCCGGTCAATTTTTCCCCAGCCGGATTGATAAAGGCCACCCGACCGGTTTTATCCGTAGAGATAACACCATCCCCGAGGTGCGACAACGTGGTGTTCAGCAACTCTCTTTGGGAAGATAAAGCGTCAACCGCTTCTTTTCTTTCAGTTATATCTTCAAAAATCGTTACAAATTCACCGAATTTAACCGAATACGCGTTGATGGAATACCATTTTTTGAGTGAAGCGGTATAGCTTTCAAACCGGACTGACTCTCCTTTAAGGGCAACGTTGCCATACACATTAATCCAATCCATTGGATCATTTTTTACATCCGGTAGCAACTGAGTCACTGTTTTCCCCGCTACATCCTGAAGGCCGGTCAACTTTTCAAAGGCTTGATTTGTTTCCAGAAATTCATAATCAACGGGGTTACCATTTTCATCCAGGATCATCCGATGCCTGGCAAACCCGTCCATCATATTGGAAAACAACTTCTGATAATGCTCCCTGCTGTCGGCAAGATCTTTGTACAGCAGGCTGTAAGGCTGTGAAAGGCCGGTTTCAATCAGCGCTTTGTACAGACAATAAAACGAAATGATTTTTAAATAATGACCGAGTATAATGGCGGCACTGTAAACGCCGATATACGTTGTAAACAGCAATTCAGAAACAATGGTGATAACGATGGAGGCCTGCAGCCAATTGAAAAGTGTTTTGTCAAACCGGGCCCGGTTGAAATAAAGGGCACCGAGCGCTGCAGCCAGAATCAAGCAGATGACGTACTCGCTGTTTTTTTTAAACGTGGTCAAGCCGCCCGCATTTTCAAGATAGCAGTCCGGAAAAATCTGCCAGTAAAATATAGAAAGCAAAATCAGCGTAGTAACGCCTGTAAACCCAAATAAATAGGTTTCTGCCTTTTTTTTGTTTTTAAAAATAAAAAATGAAGAGAGAAGTGTAATACTTTCAAGATAACGGGCAGAGACCCAAAGCTGGGTGGGGATATTGGCATCAATAGCGGGAATGATATTGACCCCTTTATATGTCATGGCATGAACCAGATCCAGAATGCCCACGAAAAGATAGGCGATCCCGATAAAGGGAAAAAACTGCTTTTCTTTAAAAAACGTTCTGGCGTTCCATGTCACCACAAAAATACTGCATGCGGTGACCACTGCAAACATTTCGGCCAGCATATGAAACAACAGCAAATTGTAGAGAGAACAGATATACAAGCCGACCAGCATCACTATAAAAGAGACTACACCGATGACACCTTTTTTATTGCTGTTATTCATCCTGCCGTCTACCATTATTCAGCTGTAACTTCCGATATGGCTTTTTCAAAATATTCCAAAGGTAAATTAATTGAAAAAGTAGATCCGCGGCCCGGGGTACTCCAAATGTCGATGGTACCGCCATGACTTTCTACAATATTTCTGGCTAAAGTTAAGCCCAAACCTTTCCTTTCAGGATAGCAACCGTTCTCTCCTGAAAAAAAAGGCGCAAAAACTTGAGTCAACACATCTTTTTCCATTCCGACACCATCATCCGTCACTGATAAACGCGCATATTCTCCGGCAGGGATACCATAGAATTCACATGAGCCATTCACCATGTTTACAATATCCGTGCTCACAAGGATCATGCCTTTTCTTTCCGGCAAGGCTTGATACGCATTATCCAAAAGCGCCCGTGCCGCCCGACTGATTTTTTCAGCATCCACGGCCACCGGGATTGTCCTCTCAAGCAGATTGAACTTCAGAACTACATTTGGACTGGATCTTTGGCCATGCTGCATTCTATTTTTTCAACATGTTCTTCCATTGCCCCACCCCCTTTATACAGATTACATAGCTCACACCCCAAAAAACAGCTCATGTTACCCTTGCAGACGCACAAATAGACAGGTTTCTAACAAAAGCTAAAAACTAAAATTGGTCGGATCAGTATACATTAGTATAAATAATTTTGATTTGATATGGGGGGATTTACCCATTTCCATCTGCAAGGCCGGTATTCCGGGGTGGGAATTATGATTGCAAAACGTTCAAGGCAAAAGGGGGTGCGTAAAACTTAATTTCCGACCAGATTCTTTTCAATGGCAAAGGAAGTCAACTCGGAGACATTATGCAAATCCAGTTTGTTCATAATGTTGGAACGGTGGCGCTCCACTGTTTTGGGGCTGATGCATAAAAGATCAGCCATCTCTTTGCTGGTGTATCCTTCGGCCACCAGTTTGAGGACCTCCCTCTCCCGCTGGGTCAGGCTGCCCCATGCTGTTTTGCTTTTAAGTTTCCTGCGGCCATCCAGAAAACCTTCCATGACGGTGCCGGCAATTCCGGGGCTGATATAGGTTTTTCCTGAGAGAACCACATGGATGGCCTTTAGCAGCTCATCCTGGGATGAATCCTTCAGGCAATAGCCTGATGCCCCTGCATCAAAGCACTCCAGAATAAATTCATCGGAATCATGAATCGTCAAAGCCATAATTTTAGAATCCGGCATCTGGCGTTTAATCTCTTTGATGGCGGAGACCCCGTCCATTTTAGGCATGGACAGATCCATCATGACCAAGTCCGGCGGCTCTTTGAGAGAAAGGGTGGTTTCGATGGCGGCGAACCCGTCTTCTGCCTGGGCCACAACTTCAAGATCCGGATCCGAATCGATCATCAGGCATAGCCCTTCACGCAACAGGGTATTATCTTCAGCTATTACAATTCTTTTTATTTTCGAACCCATGAAAAACCTTGAATTTTAAAGATGTTATAGAACAGCAAGCACATCATACCCAATATTTATTGATATACCATGCCCACTTAAATATACCAAATAAATTCTTATGATTTATCAAAGATTAACTTTACCCGGCCCGAAAAAACGGGGTGGTGTTTTTTGTTGAATGCAGCCACCCCGGTTGTCTGTTATGCCTGTTCCCCGGAAACGGCAAATCCGTTGGTACCCAGCCCGGTAGCAGATGGGGTTCCGGCAATTCTGGCCAGGTAAGCGTCTCCCAAATTTTCAATATGGCCGGCAATATTGTCAAAATAGTTCAGATGAATCTGCTCTTCATCAATAATAGTCTCAAAAATTTTCACGGTAATGCTGTCGCCGTTTTGCCGACATACCTCTAAAAAACCGCAATATATTCTTGAGCCTCTTTTACCAACCGGTCCGGATCAAAAGGATTGTCAATGAGCGGTCCTTTTTCCAGAACTTTGATTTGCGAAATAAACTCTTGTTTTTGCCTGGCATACAAAATGCCGACGGGTATCCGGTCCCCTGTTTCAAAGGCCAGTTTCATGGCCGCGTGAAAATCATCCCGGTTCTTGGTATCGTCCAGTTCATAGATCCGGTCTTTGTACCATTGGGCGGTATTGACCCGGTTAAAAGTGACGCAGGGCTGAAAAATATCGATTACGCTGAATCCCTTGTATTCAATTGCCGCTTGAATCAGGCTGCTTAAATGCTCTGCATTTCCTGAAAACCCCCTGGCCACGAACCCGGCCCCCATGGTCAAGGCCAGCGCCGGACCGTTCAAGGGTTCTGATATCACGCCGCCAGGCTGCGTGGGTGTGATCATCCCCCGGGCCGATGTCGGAGAGGCCTGGCCCTTGGTCAGTCCGTAAATCCGGTTGTTATGCACTAAAAGCGTCATGTCCGCATTCCGGCGTACCGCATGGATAAAATGGTTACCGCCTTCACCGTAACAGTCTCCGTCCCCTGAATTGACCAGAATGTTCAAATCCTGATTGGCGATCTTCGCCCCCAGTGCAAGGGAGAGCGCACGGCCATGGATGCTGTGCAAAAAATTGCATTTTAAAAAATGGGGCGTCTTGGCGGCCTGACCGATTCCCGAGACAATGAGCAGTTTTTCCGGCGGAATATCAAGCGCGAATAGGGCATCTTTCATGGCTTCAAGAATGCCGAAATTGCCGCACCCCGGGCACCACTGATTTTTGTACGCAGATTCATAACGTTCTTTATCTAACATCTCAGGCAAGCTCCTTTTCTTTGAGTGCATCTGTTATAAAGCCGGATGTAAATGGCCTGCCGTCGTACTTGAGTACATATCCGGAAAAGTCTATATCCGTGTATTCCTTTAATATGCCGGCAAACTGAGCACCGGCATTCATCTCAACACAGATATATTGTCTGTCTGAATCATTGTTCAGTACTTTTTTTACAGCATCTGCGGGGAACGGCCATATCTGGGAAAACAGCAGGCAGCCGACGTCCGAACCCCTGTCGCGCATATGTTCTGTGGCCTCTTTTATGGCACCGGCACTGGACCCCCAACCGATTAAAAGGGTATGTGCTTCTGGATGCACAGCTTCCGGCGCATCCAGCTCTTCGGTCATGGCCGGCAGTTTGGCAAGGCGTTTTTCCATCATGGCGTTACGCGTGGCAATATCTTCGGTGATATGCCCGTCCGGCCGATGTTCATCGCTGGACACTTTGACAAGGGCATCCCCTTTGCACGGCAGCGCCCGGGGGGATACGCCTGAATCCATTAAGGCAAACCGTTCGTATTTTTTCGGATCTGCTATATCTTCATCCGTCACGATAAAACGTTCCACATGCTTATCAATTGAGAACGGTTTTTCCAGCAGAAACAGGGCATCCATCAAGTATTGATCAACCAGAATAATGGCAGGCACCTGGTATTTCTCTGATAAATGAAACGCCTTGCGGGTCTGTTCAAAAGCTTGTTCCGGTGTTCCCGGCGCAAATACGAATCTTGGGAAATCATCATGGGATGCGTGGATGGCAAATCGCAGATCTCCCTGGGCTGTTCGTGTGGGAAGACCGGTGGACGGTCCGGGGCGCATGGCATTTACAATCACCATGGGCGTCTCTGTCATACCGGCAAGTCCCAGGGCCTCGGTCATCAGACAGAACCCGCCTCCGGAAGTTGCCGTCATGGCCCTTGCCCCGGCAAACGAGGCCCCAATCACGATATTAGCGGCTGCAATTTCATCTTCGGCCTGCTCAACCACCAGATCCAACCGCTTACTCAATTCCGTTAAATGCAGCATGATGCCTGTGGCAGGGCTCATGGGGTAAAATGCCCCCACCCGGCAGTCGGCTGAAACCGCCCCGAGCGCAATGGCCTTGGCACAGGAAATAAGATTGCCTTTGGGAGCGGACGGCTCTGCCAAGGGTTGTTGTTCAAAGGAGACGTCCGCTACTTTGTCAAAGCCTTTTTGGGCCGCATCCAGATTCTTTTCCAGCAACTCCTGTTTAAGAGAGCCAAAATGATCTCTTATTGTAGTCTGGATTATATCCAGGTCGGCACCCAGTACCCGAAGGCCGGCAGCCGCCGCCACAGTATTGACAAACAACTTTGACCCACTCTCTTTGGCGAGTTTTTCAAAAGCCACGGGCACAACCTGGCCGGTGGTTGAAAAGTCCTCATCAGCCAGCACTACACTATTGTCCGCGAGGGATTGCCGATGGATCTGCCAGGTGTTTTCGTCCAGGGCGATCAACAGATCCACAATTTCCCGGGGTGAGTAAACCGGGGTATTGCTGATACGGATCTGGAAAAAACTGTGCCCCCCGCGAACCCGGGATTCAAAATCGTTGACGGCCATGGCAAAATACCCGGCCTTGCGACAGGCAGCCGCCAGGAGTGAACCGATGGTCTGAATGCCTTGGCCGGCGGCGCCGCCGATCAGTATGGTAATATCCATGATAAAATTCTCCTTGTCAGGCCTCTTTTATTAATTTTCTTAAAACGTACGGCAAAATACCGCCGTGTATCATGTACTCAACATCAATATCCGTATCCAGCCGGGCAATGGCATTAAACGTAACCTCCTTGCCGTCTGCTTTGCGGGCCGTAATCTCAAGTTTCTTATGTGGGGCTAATTGTGACATCCCCTTGACGGAAAACAGCTCCGATCCGTCAAGTTCCAGTTCCTGCCACCCGTCTCCGTCAATGAACTGAAGCGGCAGCACCCCCATCCCCACAAGGTTGCTGCGGTGGATTCGCTCGTAGGACCTTGCAATGACCGCACGAACGCCGAGCAGCGCTGACCCTTTGGCAGCCCAGTCCCGTGAAGATCCAGTGCCGTATTCCTTGCCTGCCAGCACAATCAGCGGCACATGATCCTGTCGGTAGGCTTCGGCAACATCAAAAACAAACCGTGTATCCCCTTCGGGAATTTTTTTTGTAAAACTCCCCTCCTTGGGAGCGACCATCTGATTTTTTATGCGGATGTTTCCAAAGGTGCCCCGCATCATCACTTCGTGGTTTCCCCGCCTGGCGCCGTAGGAGTTAAATGCGGCCACGTCGATACCTTTATCCTTGAGGTAAATCCCGGCTGGGTAATGTTCGGGAATCGCACCTGCCGGAGAGATGTGATCGGTGGTTACAGAATCTCCCAGCGCCATAAGCGCCCTGGCATCTTCAAAGCCTTCCAGCGGGGAGGGGCTCAGTGAAAAACCTTCAAAATAGGGAGGATTACGAATATAGGTGGATTCGGGGTCCCAGTTGAAGGTGACCGACTGGGAAATGTCGAGTGCTTTCCAAAATTGATCCCCTTGATAGATCTGTTCGTATTGATTTTGAAAATCCTCTTTTTTTACATACCTGCGGACCAGGGTCTCTATTTCGTCATCTCCGGGCCAGATATCTTTCAGGTAGACCGGCTCGCCATTGGGGTCCAGGGCCACAGGATCTTGGGATAGATCCACATCCACCCGCCCGCACAGGGCAAAGGCCACCACCAGCATGGGGGATGCCAGAAAATTGGCCTTGGTCAACTGATGTATCCGGGCTTCAAAATTACGGTTCCCGGACAGTACCGATGCCACGACAAGATCCTTTTCTTTGATCTGTTTTTCAATTTCCGGATGTAAAGGACCGCTGTTACCGATACATGTTGTGCACCCAAAGGCTGCCACATGGAACCCCAATCCTTCCAGATAGGGCATCAGGCCGGCATCGGACAGATAGTCCACCACCACCTTGGAACCCGGAGCAAATGAGGTCTTGACATAGGGTTGGGGGAACACACCTTTTTTAACGGCATTTCTGGCCAGCAATCCTGCACCCATAAGTACGTAAGGATTGGACGTGTTCGTGCACGATGTGATGGCGGCAATCACCACACTGCCGTCTGAGATCTCAGCCGGCATATCGTTGATGCGAATCTCAGCCAGTTTTTTTCCAGGACCGGTCGCGTCTATCAGTCCTGAAAAAACAGTATCGAGTTCGCTGAGTTTTACCAGATCCTGGGGTCTTGCCGGGCCTGCAAGGCTGGGAACAATTTCTGCCAGATCAATGGAGAGGGTATCGCTGAATTCAGGCGTATCGTCATCATGCCTGAACAGGCCGCAGGCTTTGGCCCAAGCCTCAACGACCTCAGCCTGTTCCGCCCGGTTGGTCATCTTATAGTAGTCAATGGTCTGCGCATCTATGGGAAAAAATCCCATGGTGGCACCATATTCCGGAGACATATTGGCGATGGTAGCCCGGTCAGGCACCTTGAGGTGCTTCAACCCCGGGCCGTAAAATTCCACAAATTTTTCCACCACATTCATCTGCCGCAGGCGATTGGTGACGGTCAATACCATATCTGTGGCAGTCACACCGGGTTGAAGTTTTCCGACCAGTTCCACGCCGATGACTTCGGGAAGGGGCATGAAATAAGGCTGGCCCAGCATAACCGCTTCGGCTTCAATACCGCCGACGCCCCAGCCCAGCACACCAATGCCATTAATCATCGTGGTATGGGAGTCGGTCCCCACCAGGGTATCTGCATACAGCAGATCATGGGTATCGGTCTTTGTCCGCATGGCGCCTCGTCCTAAATACTCAAGGTTGACCTGATGACAGATCCCGGAGTTAGGCGGGACCACCCGGAAATTATCAAAGCTCTTTTGGGCCCATTTTAAAAGACGGTAACGCTCCCCATTGCGCTCATATTCTTTTTCCACGTTCTTTTCCCGGCAGGTCTGAGTGCCGCTGAAATCCACTTGTACGGAATGATCCACAATCAACTCCACCGGAATCAGGGGATTAACCAGTGCAGGGTCTTTTCCTGCCTCAGCCATGGCGTCCCGCATGGCTGCCAGATCCACCACTGCAGGCACGCCGGTGAAATCCTGCATCAGCACCCGTGCCGGATAAAAGGGGATTTCAACGGACTTGTCATATTTGGGCTTCCATTGGGCGGCTGCTATAACATCATCGGGCGTTACCGCCCCCTCCCATAGTTTCTTTAAAAGATTTTCCACCAGAACCCGTATGGAAAACGGCAGCCGGGCAAGCGAAGTCCCCGTCTTTGAGTCTAAAAAATTAAGGTTATTGAAGAAGTACGTTTGATCCTTGATCCGGATCTCATCCTTAAAATCCACTGCGTTAAAGGCGCCGGGATTTCCTTTGTTTGTCCCCATAGTCTTTTCTCCTGTATGGTTGCCTGTTTTTTTACAGTTTTATCTAAATTTTGATTCGTTAATCGGCTGTTTATCCTGTGCCGACGGGTCTATGGCGATATTTATTTTTCTTGGCTTTGCCCAAAGCTGCGTATAGCCAAGATCAACTGATCTGGAGAATCATTCTTATTTAAATGTGTCTTTGCGCCGGCTTCACACATATCCCTGGCAAGGTCCTGATCCGAATGCATGGAAAAGCCGATCACACCAATATCCGGTTGACGGGAAAGAATCTGTTGGGTTACCTCGATGCCATGCATTTCACCTAAATCGATATCCATAATGATGACATCCGGAGCAAGCGTCTGTGCAAGATTTATCGCCTGTTTTCCATCTTCGGCTTCTCCGACGATTAAAAAATCAGGCTCCAGTTGCAAAATGACCTTAAGACCTTCGCGTATAGCCTTATGGTCATCAACAATTAAAATTTTGATGACATTGTCGTTTGTCACAGCCGCCTCTTTTATCAATTTTTGAAGTAACACAACAAATTATTGTGACTTTCATTTAAAATTATTTCATGAAATTTAGCACTAAAGCGAATTGCCGGACAATGAGGGTAATCCCTCATTTGGGCAAGCCAATATATGCAATTAAAAAAAGAGCTATAATCAAAAGTTGTGTTTGAAAATGAAGGCGGTGTATCCTCCGGCCGAACAAACTGCATATTTTCGGAAAACAAAAACAATAGAGGCGCTGATTCCCCGGCTTTATTTAAAAGGAGTATCAACCCTATTGAATCAACGATTGCAACTGTCCGGTTAAGAACGGCGAAGGTCAGGGGCTGTTTCTCGGCAACAAGCGTACTTTCAATGGCTTTCACACTGTGCCGGTCAGCAAAAAAAGCTGGATCAGGCTGTACCACTATGAAAAATTAGGACAATTGATTGAAGGGATTAAATTCGTTGATGGAGTTGAGGATAGGAACGCCGCTTGATTCTAAAAAAGAGCTGCCGGGAAAATCCCGGCAGCAAGAGAGAAGGAGCCGTTGTCAAGCGGCGGCGACATCCAGTGTCAAAAGGTACACCAGATTTTTTTGAAGGGTTTTGTAAAGAATATTATCGGTACCGTAATGCTCAGTCACAATGGACATGGACTGCTCATATGAGAGCAGTGCCTTATCCCATTCCCCGGACATGGTGTGTAAATTACCCAGGTTGTTTAACAGTTTTGCCACCAGGCAATCTTTTTTGAGCTGGCGCGTCAACTCCAGCGCCTGGTTCATATTTTTAAAGGCGGTGTCAAACTTTCCGGCATTTCCGGCTGCCATGGCGGTACGGTTCATAAAACCGATATCCTTGAGCATGGATCGTAGACATTTTTTCTGTTTAGGCGGCATTGATCACATCCTGTGTCCATTCATTAATTTCTGATTGTTCGGGCTCTCCGTCAATTCTAAGGGACTCACACACGAGGCTTGCCCCAAGCTTTGCCAGGCGCTCTTCAAGGGCATCCACGGCACCGCAGAAATATTCATATGATGAATCTCCGCACCCGAACACGGCAAATTTTTTGCCTGATAAATTTAATTCTCCGTTCATATTCTCATAAAAAGGGGCAAAATCTTCCTGAAACTCAATCTCATCGTCGCCCCAGGTGGAGCTGCCAAGCAGATACAGATCAAATGCCTCATTGAGAATATCCACATCCACATCAGAGACGTTAATTTTTTTGATTGTGTAATCCGCCTTGGATAGATCCGCTGAAATGATGTCGGCAACAGTCTCGGTATTTCCGGTAGTTGAGCCATAGATAATCAATGCTTTGCTCATAAGCCCTCCCAAATTAATAATTTAAACGATTTGATTTTAGGTACGACTAACAATAAAAGTTTAAAAAAATCATGTCAAGTGTTTTTTAACAAAAATATCTTTTTATGTGTACTTATGCGAAATGCATAGAATTAAGCAGGCGTGAAACAACAGATATGAGCTGAATCTGGTCTATCGGCGACCGAATTCAGCCCACAACGAAAGTTTGAAGAAGCGTATTGGTGACATGGATTTTCTGACAAAACCCAATCGATGCAAATTTAGATCACGCCTGCCAACTCATGCTTCAATGACCTGCCCATCAACCGCTCTACGGTTCTTTCCACAGGACTGTTTTCAAACAAGACGGAATAGACTTCACAACAGATCGGTAAATCGACATCAAGCTTTTTGGACATATTATAAATCGACCGGGTGGTCTTGACCCCTTCGGCGACCATTCGCATTTCTGAAATGATGTCATCCAGGCACTTGCCCTGGCCAATCTGTTTGCCGACCGTGTAATTTCGGCTTAAAAATCCTGTGCAGGTCAAGAACAGGTCGCCTACGCCGGCCAACCCGGAAAGGGTTAAGGGATCTGCGCCCAGGCGGGTGCCCAGACGGTTCATTTCCGTTAAACCCCGGGTGATCAATGCCGCCCTGGGATTAAGCCCCATATTCATCCCGTCACAGGCGCCTGCGGCAATGGCAATAACGTTTTTCATGGCCCCGCCGATCTGGGTGCCGATAATATCGTGGTTGACGTAGACCCGGAAATTAGGACCGGAAAACACCTTCTGAATAAATTCAGCCACCTCATTTTTCTGAGCGGCCGCGGCCACCACAGTGGGCAAACCGGCTGCCACTTCCTTGGCAAAACTTGGGCCCGAAAGCACGCCGAAATTGTGGTCGGGCAGAAAATCTATGATTTCAGACAGGATATCGGTCATGGTCATGTGGGTTTTATTTTCAATCCCTTTGGACGCACTGACCAGCACAGTTCCCGGAGAGATAAACGGTTTCATCTGTGTGGCCACGGCGCGCATGCAATGGGATGGCACCACCATGAGCACGAGATCCTTGCCGGACACGGCCTTTTCAAGGTCATTGGTGGGTACAAGCTGCGGAGGCAAGGTAAACCCGGGCAAAAAACTTTTGTTTTCCCGGTAAAGGGTAATTTCCTCTTTTACCTCGGGCTCAAACGCCCAGTGATCCAGGGTAAACCCTTTATCTGCAAGCAGTTTGGCAAGTGCCGTTCCCCAGGCACCGGCCCCGACAACGCCGATTTTTGTATTCATAATATCCATAGACGACTTTATTCCCACCCGTCCCGACAAATTTGCCTGGAAGGATTTTTGATTGAATTGTTAAAATTTAAGTTTGCATTTATATATTACTTTTCACATAGATTCAACTTCAATAATCATGCTAAATAGCCAATCCCTTACGGACTTCCGCCACCGTTTCCGGCAAAAAAAGCCGGGCCACAAGTTCCAGGGCAAAATCAAGACTTGTGCCGCCACCCCGTGATGTAACACAATTGCCATCCACCACCACATCAAGGTCTTGGGTATTGCCGTTATCAATGGCCTGGGTAAAAGAGGGGTGGCATGTGACCTTTCCCGGGGTAATAAGACCATGGTGGTGCAGCACAACCGCAGGGGATGCGCAGATGGCACCATAGAGCCTGCCGGACGAGGCCTGGGCTTTGAGCATCTGCCCAAGCACCTCAGATTCTGCCAGATTATGGGCCCCGGGAAGCCCACCGGGTACGGCGATCAGATCAAAGGTCTGATCTTTACATTCGCAGATCAAACAGTCGGCAATTATCTTTGTACCCCGGGCCGCCGTAATTTGCAATTCATCCACAGAGGCAACGGTCACTTTCGCCCCTGCCCTTCTGAGCACATCAATGATGGTGATAGCCTCCATCTCCTCAGTTCCCTGGGCCATGGGAACCATTACACGTTTGGTCATTTTATCTATCCTTTCTATATAATTCCAACCTTGCTGCATGCCACCCACCCCACCTTATCTTTGGCAAAGCGAATTTTTATATAATTCTCTTTTTTTTCAAGCACATGAACCCGTGTTCCTGCATGCAGGTCAAATAAAAGGGTGGCGTTATCCATGGTTCCGGAACGGACATCGGCCTGTTCGGCAAGGACAACAGCCTTTACATCCGAATTGATGCGGTTGTATTCAAGACCTGCGGCCAGGGTGGTGGCGGCAAAGATCAGAAAAATAAAAATACCGACAGCTGAAAAAATCTGCCGGCCACGGATCTTTTGAACGGTGGCCCAGATAAAAAAACAAAAAGAAAGTGTGACTGAGGTATACTGGAGCCATTTTAACGAAACCAGTCCCTGCCAGAAATAGAGGATATCGGCAAAGGAAAAACCGGCCTCTCGTTTATCTTTTAAAAGACTTTGGGCATAGGCCAGATTAAATTTCAGATCCGGGTCGGACGGGGCAAGTTTTTTTGCCCGTTCGTACCAGAGAATGGCCCGGCCTATATCCTTGGCTTTCAAATATGCATTACCGGTATTGTAGAAAAGATCCGGGTTCTTTACATGGGTTGCGGCAATGGCCTCAAACTGTGCGGCAGCCGCCGCATAATCACCGGCTTTATAGGCGCGCACCGCATCCACGAATACCCCGGCATTGTCTTGTACGGCATGAACTTGTTTCGGGATACCTGTGTCAGCGTGAGCCTGGGCCGCAAGTCCCGTGCCCCGTGCCATGAAAAGGCAGACGCCTGCACAGATCACAACCATCAGAGTCCGGATCAGGGATGCCACCTGGGCGAGACTTTTTTGTGCTGTGTTCTCATCCATGGGCTTGCCCCCGAAACGGGCGGCATCCATTGTATCCATCAACCGGGTAACCTTATCCACGGTCTCCTGATCCCGGCCGCTGCGGGAGAGGATCTGACGCGCCTCCTCCCGGGTCAGGCTTTGGCCGCCTTTACCGCCCAGACCCAACACGGCATAGGTCAGCGCTGAGGACAGGCCCGGCAAAAATTCGGGTGCTTCCGGTGAGGTTTTGCGCGCTTTTTTCAAATACTCCAATGCTTTTTCACGGTATTGGGCTTTTAAGGATTTTTCCCTGGCACCAAACCGCAAAGCCGTGCTTGCCGCTCCAAAACCAAATGCCGGCAGGCAGACCAGAAAAGCAAACCAGGCCATGGAGAGACTGGGCTGGGAATGGATACTTGATATTTCCTCTTTGATATCCAGAATATCCCGGTTCTGCATCTTGACCTCGGATTTTTCAACTTTGGATACTACCGCAGCGTTGTCTTCCGTATTTACGGCAGGCACTACATCCACAACCGTGGAGGGACCGCCGGGCTGGACGTCAAGGCTTAACGGTGCTGTGGTAACCGTCTTGTATGTATTTGTGTCCGTATCAAAAAAGATCAGATGAATTGCCGGGACAACTGCCTTGCCGGGCACTGAGGCCACCAGGGCCTGCTTGAACACCTTGTGTCCTGTAAATCCCTGTTCGGTGACCTGCACATCCTGGGCCGGGGTGTCCTCATACACTTTGAATTTAGCCATATCCAGGTTCAGGGCAGGCAGCGCCGCATCCATAATATTTCCCGTGCCCTTGATCGTCACGGTCAATGTGGCGGATTCACCGGTTTTCACCGTAGTTTTATCCAGGGCACTGGCGATGGAAAAATTTCCCACAAGGCCAGAAAATGACTGATCGCCGTGATATTCCGGCAGGGCCGTCACCGTCAAATCCACAGGATTGGACACCACGCGCACAGGCTTTGCCGGTGTGGTATCAAAAAACGAATCCCGGAAAAATGAATCATTGAACATCGAATTAAACGGATCCCGCTGTCTGGCCCGTTGCATGGGCACCTGGGCCACAAATACAGCCGGATCAATGGTAAACTGCCCGGGGGCATCGGCCTGAACCAGATATTTTGCCTCATTGACCATAAAGGCCTGCCCGTTGATGGTCCGGGTGTATTTAGACCAGTCCGTCAACTGCTTGGCTGTCAGGCCTTTAAACGAAGGCGTATCAAAAGAGGCGCCTTTGATACGTTTTGCCGCACACAGTTTTATGGTATAGACGGCCTGCTGGCCGGGTACGATGCGGCTGCTGCTCAACGTGGCTTCGGCAAAAAAATCGCCCTTGTCATCACTGGTCTGGGCCGAAGGTTTTTGGACAAGGATTTTAATCTCTTTGGTCAGCACGGATTCACCGTCCCGGACACAGGTGATGGGGGCAATGGTCAGCACACCGGTTTTCAGCGGTACCAGCATATACTGGTAGATAACCTTATGGCTCCATGTGCCGTTGATATAGCTTCTGCTTGACTGGGTACCGGCCGGATTCACTTGAAACCCGGAGATGGCGGATGTATCCACATCGGCCTCACCGCCGTCCACGATCACCTGCAATGACACAACGTCCTGGGGGGTGATCCGGGTCTGGTCCACCTGGGCTGTGGCGGTAAAGGCAAGGGCCGTGCAAGGTAGGCTAAAGAGCAGCAATGCCAGGGCCATGCCTGTAAAAAATATTCGATTCATCTTGGAAATATTACCAGTCTTTATCATTGTTAGGCGCTCCGGTTATGGGCATCAGGGCCATGCCGGGTTTATCTTCCAGACGGTTGAGACGATTTTCAAGCATTTTTGACTGGGCCGGCTGCATGTTTTGGCTGTTTTGATCTTTTCCCTCTTTTCCTGCCTGAGCCGCTTGGGATTGGGCCTCTTGTGCCTGGTTATCCTGTTGCTTATCCCCTTGAGGCTGCTTGGGTTGCTGCTCATTTTTTTCAGGATTATTTTGCTCGTTTTTATCCGACTGGCTTTTTTGCCCCTGTTGTTTATTCTGTCCCTGATTTTGTTTTTGGGACTGATCCTTTTGACCCTGGCTGTTCTGCTGATTTTGCTTGCCGGGGTTTTGATCCCCCTGATCCTTTTTGGAATTGTCTTGAGTCTGTTGTTTATCCTGATCTTTCTTTTGGTCTTTTTTATCCTGATCTTTATCTTTGGCGTCTTTATTCTTCTGGTCTTGCTGCTGCTGTTTTTGCTCTTCAAGCTTTTTCTTTACAAAGGCCAAATTTTCTTTGGCCTGGACGTCATCGGGAAATTCCTTGAGCAGATTCTGATAATCTTCCACGGCCTTATCCAGATGATTTTTGCGGTAACGGGTGTTGGCAAGGTTATACAGGGCCTTGTGTTTCAAATCCCTGTCCTTGGCATTCAAGGCCTGGGCAAAGTTGGATTCAGCCAGGTCATAATCCCCGGCAGCATAGGCAGCCGTACCAATATTATAATAAAGACGCGGGTCATCCGGGTTCTCAAGCTGGGCGTCGATAAAATGCTTTTTTGCCTGGTCGTATTGCTTGTTATCCCAGGCCTGCATGCCCTCTTTGACCGGAGAGGTCCACAACCCGGCCCGGGCAATCCCCGGGGTCATCAGGCCCATGGCAATGGCCAGGCAAATCAAAGAACCGCCAGCCTTAACACCGCGTTTTCGTCCCGGCCCTTGGGGAAAGAGCAATTCTGCAAGCAGCAGTAGAACACAGGGAAGCAAAGCCCACTGGAAGCGCTTTTCCCAGACTTTTTTACGGCCCTGGGTCAATTCCTTTCGCTCCATGGTGCCCAGAATATCACCGGAATAGATCTGCTCAAGATCCATATCCCCGGCCACGGACCGGACATACCGCCCCTGGGTCATGGCCGTAATTTTTTTAAGCATGGTTTCGTCCACTTTAGACAAAATGATATTGCCTGAACTATCTTTTTTAAATCCGCCGCCCTTGGCCGGAATCGGTGCTCCGGCCGGGTCTCCCACGCCGATGGCGAAAATCCGGATTTTTTCTTTGGCAAATTTTTCCACCACCTGGGTCAGCGCAGCCTCATCACCGGCAGTATCCTCACCGTCTGTGATCAAAATGATGGCTTTTCCCGCAGTGGATGACGGATCAAACCCGTTGTAACAGGTCTCAAGGGCTGCCGTCAAATCCGTTCCCCCGACCGGCAGATAATCGGGGTCCAGGGCATCAAGGAAAATCCCGAATGCATTATAATCAAGGGTCAACGGGCATTGCAGTACAGCAGCCCCGGAAAAGGCCACAAGTCCCGCCCGGTCCGAATGCATCAACCGGGTCAGGTCAATGATTTCGCGTTTGGCCCGGGTGAGCCGTGTGGGAGAGACATCCTGGGCCAGCATGCTGCGCGAACAATCCAGGGCGATCATGATATCCACCCCTTTCTGGGTGGTTTTTTCCCAGCGGTAGCCGGCCAGAGGGCTTGCCAGGGCCACCACGGCAAATCCTGCGGCAAGCAGGGTCAGAATCATTTTTACCCACTTGGGGCCATATGAAAACCCGGTCAGAATATGGTTGTACATGACAGCAGCCGCATACCGGGCAAGAATTTTCTTATGCCGGAAAATCCCGTACACCATCAATCCTGCCAACGGCAGAAGTCCCCACAAAAAAAACAGAATATATGGATGTTCAAATTTCATGTGTGCATCCTTTTATCACCTTAGGGCAGTTCAATCAGCCGTGTGCTCCCAAGCACCAGACACGCCAGGTAAAGCAGGAGGCCTGGGATCAAAAACAGGGAATAGAGCTCTTTGTAATCCACCCATTTGTCCACCTTGACCTTTGTCTTTTCCATGGAATCGATCATTTTATAGATGGATTCAAGGCTTTCGGTGTCCTTGGCCTTAAAGAACGTGCCGCCGGTCTGCTTGGCAATTGAATCCAGGGCATCCCAGTCCATATCCACCTGCCGGTACACATACTGCTGGCCGAAAAGCCCGTTCACGAGAAAAGGAGCCTTACCCTTGGACCCCACACCGATGGTATGGATTTTAACGTTGCGTTGGGCGGCGATCTTGGCTGCCTCCTGCCAGGACAGTTCTCCGGCATTGCTCTTACCGTCGGTGAGCAGAATAATAATGTTGGATTTGGATTGAATATCTTCCAGGCGTTTAAGAGAGATACCCAGGGCATCGCCAATGGCGGTATTGGGTCCGGCTGCCCCGATCTTCAAATGATCCAGCATAAACGCAATGGTGTTGTAGTCCCGGGTCAAGGGCACCTGGGTAAAGGCATGGGTGCCGAACACCACAAGGCCGATGCGGTCCCCTTCCCGCTTCATGATAAAATCGGACACCACACTTTTGACCGCGTCAAGGCGGGTGACGATTTTGCCCTCCTGTTTAAAATCAAGGGCTTTCATGGAACCGGACAGGTCAAGGGCCAGGACAATATTCACCCCCTGGGTATCCACATTGACCTTGCGCTCACCGGCCTGGGGCCGGGCAAGGGCAATGATCATCAGACTCAGGGCCAGCACCTTTACCAGGGGCATCAGCCGGGCCAGTAGCACAGCAAAACTGAAAGGTACCCGGCGTGTGCCGGTCAGACTGGAGACCCGGAGACTGTGTCCCGAAGACTTAGGCAGCCATTTAAATGAAAACCGGCTTGTATTTTTGGCCGTGTGAACCAGCAGCCAGATCCAGGGCAAAAGGAGCAGCAGCAAAAACCATGGGGAGGCAAATCGAAACATCAGGCATCCTCCGTTTCTTTGGCTGCCGCATCTGCAACCACCTGTTCAATCCGGGCCACAAGATTTCCGGCCTGTGCAAGGTCCTGCTGCATGCGCCCCCCATCCAGGGTTCCCTGGGCATCCAGGGGCATGTAACGAATGGGGTCGCACTGATCCTGGAACTGAATCAACTGGGTTTTAAGACTGGTATCCGGGAAATCAAGACCTTTGACGGCCCTGGCCATCTCCTGGGAGGTCATCTCGGAACAGTTAATTTTAAAAGTTCCTGACACATATGCTTTAAGGATACGGCTCAGTTCAAAATAAAAAATTTTGGCGTCATGGCCGAACCCGGCCATGCACTGTTCCAATTCCCGGGAGGCTGTCTCATAAGGGGAGAGCAGCGGCAGGGCCGCAGCGTTTTGCGTCGTTTTCTTTCTGTGTTTAAGCCAGTACCGTATGATCAAAAAAACAAGTGCACCGAGCACAATCACCCCTGCACCCCAGAGCAGTGCCCGGACAAGTCCCGGGTCCATGCCTGTCATCACCGGCGGTCTTATGTCATGAATATCTTCAAGCATCAGCGTCTGCGCTCCCGAAGCATGAAATACCGGGTCAATACATCGGACACACTGTCATCTGTTGTGACATCCACAAGATCCACCCGGGCTTTGGTAAACAAGGATTCGGTCTGGGTATGAATTTTCTGCCGCTGATCTGTATACCATTGCCGCATTTTTTTGCTGCCCGCATCCATCAGGGTCTCTTCCCCGGTTTCAAAATCCTTTATCCGCACAATACCGGCACAGGGCAAATGAAAGGCCCCCTCATCAAAGACACGCATCCCCACCACCTCGTGCCGCCGGTTTAAAAGACGCAGGCTCTTTTCGTATTCAGGACTCAGATAATCGGAAATGACAAAGGCAAAACTGCGCTTTTTGCTGATTTTGGCCATAAAATCCAAAGCACAGGCAACATCGGTTCCCACGCCCTTGGGCGCAAAGGTAAAAATTTCCTTGATCACCCGCCAGATGTGGGCCGAACCCTTTTTGGGCGGGATATACTTTTCCACCTGATCCGTGAAAAAAATCACCCCCACCTTGTCGTTATTTTTAATGGCGTTGAATGCCAGAACCGATGCCAGTTCAGCCACCTTTTCAAGTTTGCTGCCCGAATGGGTCCCGAACCCCAAAGAGGCGCTCATGTCGATGAGCAGCATCACAATGGATTCGCGCTCTTCCCTGAAAAGTTTGACAAACACCTTGCCCGTACGCGCCGAAACGTTCCAGTCAATGGTCTTGACATCATCGCCCGGGGCGTACTCGCGCACCTCTTCAAATTCAATGCCCGAGCCCTTAAACACAGACCTGTACTGCCCGGCCATCAGGGTGTTGACGGTTTTTCGGGACTTTACATGAATCTGCTTGATCTTTTTTATGATATGGGCAGGAATCATTACATGACCACCTAATCGTTTAAATGTACGAAAATTGCCTTTTTTTAGAATGCATCACCGGGACCAACAGCCCATTTAAGGGCGATTTATGCCTAGGGCACTTCTACGGAATCAAACAGATCCGCCACCACCTGCTCTGTGGAAACCTCTTCCGCCTCGGCCTCAAAGGAGAGCAGAATTCTGTGGCGCAGCACATCGGGTCCGGCAAGTTTTATGTCCTGGGGCGTCACATAGGCCCGGCCGGCCAGAAATGCGGTAACCCGAGCGGCCTTGGCAAGGAAGATGGTTGCCCTGGGCGATGCCCCGAACTCGATATAGTGGCCGGTCTGCATTTTACACGATTCCGGATTTCGTGTGGCAAAGATCAGACTGACGATATACTCTTTGAGTTTTTCATCCACATAGACTTGATCCACCAGGTGTTTTAGCTGGGCAAGTTCCTCACAGGAAATAACGGGCGACGTCTCTTCCACCGCAGTAAAGCTGGTTTTCTTAAGAATCTCAAGTTCCTGGGCGCGGCTGGGATATTCTACCAGAACCTTGAGCATGAAACGGTCCACCTGGGCCTCGGGCAGCGGATAGGTGCCCTCCTGCTCAATGGGGTTTTGGGTGGCCAGCACCAGAAAGGGGGTCGGAAGCTTATAGGTGGTGTCGCCGATGGTCACCTGCTTTTCTTCCATGGCCTCTAAAAGTGCAGACTGCACTTTGGACGGGGCCCGGTTGATTTCGTCGGCCAGAATAATATTGTTAAACAACGGCCCCTTGCGGGTGACAAAATCCGTGGTTTTGGGCCGGTAGATCTCGGTGCCGGTCAGATCGGCCGGCAACAGATCCGGGGTAAACTGAATGCGCTTAAAATCGGCCTGAACAGCAGCCGCCAGTGCTTTGACCGCCGAGGTTTTTGCAAGTCCCGGCACCCCTTCGATGAGCACGTGTCCGCCGGTCAAAAGCCCTGTCAACAGTCCGTCAACCAGTTTTTCCTGACCCACCAGGGTTTTGCCCACTTCACTGCGGATACGGTTCACCAGAAGATGGGCGGTTTCGATCTGCTTTGTGATCTCTTCCATAACGTATTAATCCTTATGTTCTGCCTTGTGTTTTGGGCCGTTATTGCAGGCGGCCGCAACAAGGCCTGAGCCTGAAATGAACCATGTTTTCGTCTTAATATACTGCGCTCAGATATAGTGTCAAATGACAAAACGGTTATGTTTACAGCAAAGATATGTAGCGCAGCGGAAATAAAAAAGCCCCACGGGAACCGAATAAGCATTGAATACTTCATGAATTGCATTAAATTTAAGAAATTAGAGCAAATGATAAGGAATACGCAATGACAAGAGACAAAGTGACGATTATAGACGGTGGCATCGGCAGGGAACTGGAACGGCGGGGGGCCGCCTTCAAACAACCGGAGTGGTCCGCATTGGCCATGATGGAGACGCCGGACCTGGTCAAAGAGGTTCATAAAGCTTTCATCAAGAGCGGTGCATCCATCATCACCACCAACAGCTATGCCCTGGTCCCGTTTCATATTGGAGAAGGGTTATTTGAAAAACAGGGAAAGTCTCTGGCAACCAGCGCCGGCCAGACAGCCTGTGCAGCCGTCAGTGAAACCCGCCCGAATACACGTGTTGCAGGTTCCATCCCCCCGCTGTTCGGTTCCTACCGCCCTGATTTGTACAGGCCTGAACGGGTGACTGAAATTGCAACCCCTTTGATAGAGGGGCTTAGTTTGTATGTAGATTTATGGCTGTGTGAAACACAAAGCCTGACTGATGAACCAATCCGGGTTAAGGCTCTGGTCGATCAACTGGACCGGTCAGCCAAACCGTTCTGGGTTGCTTTTACCCTGGACGATTCTCATTTAAATCCTGAACCGGCTTTACGCTCGGGGGAATCCCTGGTGGATGCCGTCCAAAAGATGGTCAATGCAAAGGTGGACGCTATTTTATTTAACTGCTGCCAGCCTGAAGTCATCAGTCAGGCCATTGAGGTGACCCGGGAACAGCTGGCGCTTTTGAACGCTGAACGTATTGAAATCGGTGCCTATGCAAATGCGTTTTTACCCCAACCCAAAGATGCAAAGGCAAATGAAACGCTCAATGAGATCAGACCGGACTTAACCCCGTCATCCTATCTGAGATGGGCCCAAAAATGGGTTCAGGAAGGTGCCACGCTGATCGGCGGATGCTGTGGCATCGGACCGGAACATATCCACGTATTATCCGAGAAACTCATCAGAACCTGTGCATAAAAAGCCTCACGGCAAAACTTAAGCCCAAAGGACAAAAATCTCTTTTTGTTTAAAGCGGATTACCTGCTTTATCAAGCCCCAAAAAAATGATATAAAAAGCATTATTTTTAACCGGAAGTATAGAAACAATTATGGACAAGCAGTCAGTTAAAAGAGATTTATTTGATTTTGAGGTGGGCTATCTGACCCAAAGCCCGTGCGTTAATTGTGAATTCAGGGAAAATCTGCCCAAATGCCATGCGGACTGTATTCTTTTAGATCAAATCCAGACCCGTCTGGCCCGTGCGATATCTTCACAGTCTTCCCGTTATGAAAGCTGAACCCGGGCTGCCGTTTCATGTCTTTTCCCGATCCCAAATAAAGCAGCACCTGACACTCAGTTTATATAACGACCTTAAACACATCCGCACCTCGTCTGGGTACAGTCTTGATCAGGCCATCAAATCCGGTATTGGGAATCCGGACTCCGCCATTGGTATTTATGCCGGGGACATGGAAAGCTATGATTGCTTTGCACCGGTGTTGCTGCCCATTATCGAGGATTACCACCACCTTGAACCGGGATGGTCCCATAAACCCGGCATGCAGGAAGCTGTTCTGCCGGACCTGGACCCGACACAGACATTCATACGCTCATCCCGAATCCGTGTGGCAAGAAACCTGTGCGGCTTTCCGTTTTCAGGCAACATGAGTTTAAATCAGCGCAAGGCCCTGGAAGAGACCATAAAGCAGGCCTTTGACGCCCTGCCCGAAAACCTGTCCGGCACCTACACAAGTTTTTCAGATTTAAATGAAAAACAATTCAACGATCTGCTTGAAAAGGGACTGGCCTTTCCCAAAGGCGACCGGTTCATGGATGCCGCAGGCATAAACCAGGATTACCCCGCAGGACGCGGCATATTTATAAGCCGGGACAAGGTTGTCCGGGTATGGGTCAATGAAGAGGATCATCTGCGCATCATCGCCCAGTCACCGGGTGGAGATATTGCCCGTGTGTTTAACCGGCTGCAGGAGATGATCAAGGCGCTTGCGGAAAATTTGGATTTTGCCTTTGACCGGAAAAAAGGATTTCTTACCTCCTGTCCCACGAATATCGGAACAACCATGAGGGCCGGTGTGCATATTCATCTTGAAAATCTGGAACAAAACCTCCCTCTCCTTGAATCCATAGCCAGAGCTCACCACCTGCAGATCCGGGGCACGAACGGGGAAAAAACCGCTGTTGAAGAGGCTGTCTTTGACATTTCCAATGCCCGCAGGCTGGGCATCAGCGCCAATACAATTTTAAATGATCTTCACAGCGGATTGAGGGCCATTATCCAGGCCGAAAAAAAATAAAGATCCCAGTCCTTTTTAGGGACTGGGATCGGGTTAATCGATTATGTCAGAAAAAAAGTCTATTCGGTTTCGACGGGATCTGGCACTTCGTCTTTAATACTCTGCTTGTCACCGGCCAGGTGGCGTTTTTGTTTCTCTTTGAATTTGGTGATCTGAATTTTAACTTTTTCGACCACATTGTCTATAGCCAGATACATGTTGTTCTCTTCGGCCTCGCCTCTGGCATGAATTTTCAGCTTATTACAAATCAAATTAATTTCAGCAATGCTGTGCAATTTTTCCTCTGAGAAGACAGCCTGGGCCTCTGCAGGGTACTCCAGCATTTTATCCAGTTTATTCAATTTCTTTTCAACATGGGATTTTACAGCGTCAGATGAAGGGACGTTCTTGAAAGTAATTGAAATGTTCATAGACTCTCCTTTTACATTAGTGAGAAGATGAAACAAAAATAACACAATCCCAGCTGTGACTCAATGATAGACCGCTATAGAATCAAAATAAATCTGTTGTGTTTAAGATTTTGAATCGGATTCCAAAGGTTTGCTATTGGGCGCTGTTTTGGGAAACAGATCTTCCAGATTCAACCCCTTGATTTTCTTCAGACAGTCCGCAAGGGCTTCTTCCTCGGTGCTGCCCGCCCCCTGATGTACCGAATCTGCAATAATATTCACAAGATTGGGCACGGCAATATAATCGTCTGCCAGATTGCCCTGGATCTTTTTATGAACATCTATATATATCATTCTGCCGTTGCGGATCAGATTGTACCGGGTGACCCGGGTTAAAATATCTTTAATATTAAGTTCCATTTGATTTTCTCCTTGTTTTAAGGTAGACCTGCCATACTTTAAGATTGTTTGCAAGTTATTAGGAAAGATGGCTGCCGCAGAAGGCAACAGGCGGCCGGCAGAATGTAAAAGCACATAAGCCGGGAAGCACAAGCCGGACAACCAATTTTAAATTGAAGGAAAGACCTTCACACATGTCATCCTCTTTTTCATTTTTTTCATTGCCTGGAAACAGCGCCTGGAACCAAGACCTGAAACCCTTACGAAAAACATCCGGGCAATTGATTGCAGACCGCAAGTCCCTGGACCGGGTTTTCATCCGCCCCGATGATGAAAACAGCAAAAAGACCCTGGTTAAATACATGGAGCAGATCCTGTTCGGACTGCACGATTTTCTTAACCGGCATGTGGGCGTTACCGAAGAGATCAGCCTGACCGAACTTGCTAAAAATTACATGGACGTTGAAATCAGCGACCATCCCCAGAAAAATCTGGGCCAAGTGATTGAAGATATCATAAAAGACGTTGCGCCTAAAGCGGTCAATGTGGCATCCCCCTACTTTATCGGTCATATGACCTCTGCCCTGCCCTTTTTTATGGTGCATCTTAAGGCCATCACCGCCGCCTTGAACCAGAATGTCATTAAAATGGAAACCTCCAAGGTGCTGGCCGTCATTGAACGGCAGGTGCTGGCAAAAATTCACCGCCTGATTTTCAAACAAGATGACGCGTTTTACCGGGCCCATGTCCAGAATACCCGTACGGCTTTAGGGGCGTTTACATCGGGCGGCACCACGGCCAACATAACGGCCATGTGGGTGGCCAGAAACCGCTTATTCCCACCTAAAGATGATTTTAAAAGCATTGAAGAAGACGGACTTTTTAAAGCCATGCAGGTCCATGACACGGACCGGGTGGTGATCCTTGTCTCCCGGCGGGGGCACTACTCGTTAAGAAAGGCAAGCGGCATTTTAGGACTCGGCAATAAAAACATCATTGCCGTGGATGTAAAACCGGATCACACCATGGATACGGAAAAACTAAAACAGACCATCCAGGCCCTCAAGCAGCAAGGTCGCACAAAAATAGCCGCCATTGTGGGCATTGCCGGGGCCACGGAGACAGGAACCATTGATCCGTTGCAGGATATGGCCGATATCTGTGAAAAAGAGCAGGTCCATTTTCATGTGGATGCGGCATGGGGCGGCCCCATACTGTTATCCGACACCTATGCCCATCTGCTTTCGGGCATTGAGCGCGCAGATTCGGTCACCATTGACGGCCACAAACAATTTTACATGCCCATGGGCGCGGGCATGGTCTATTTTAAAAACGCCATGGCCCTTGATGCCATTGCCTACCATGCCCGGTATGTTAACCGGAAGGGCTCTGTGGACCTAGGGATAAAAACCCTTGAAGGTTCCAGGGAGGCTGCCTGCCTGATCCTGGATGCCTCCCTAAAAATCATGGGGTCCAAGGGATATGCCCTGATGATTGATCACGGTATTGAAACGGCCAGGGCCTTTGCCCAAAAAATAGAAGAGCGGCCTGAATTTGAACTGGTGACTCCGCCGGTACTCAATATCCTGACCTACCGGCTGGTGCCCCTGGCCTTCCGGCAGAAAATGAAAACGGCCCGGGGTGAGGCGCGTAAACTGCTGAACCAGGAACTGGACGAGATCAATATCCGCATCCAGCGCATCCAGCGGGAAGCCGGCAAAAGTTTTGTCTCCCGGACCCGGCTCAAACTTGTACCCGAGGATGATTTTATGGTGGTGGTGCTTCGCAGTGTTATCATGAACCCCTATACCACCGAAATCATATTGGATGATATTTTGGACGAACAGGAAAAAATTTATCATCAACTTTGATTCAAGTCCGGCAGATTAGTCCCCCTGGCATAACTTACAGATGGATATAAATATCTTCGTTAAAACCGATAAATATGGTTTTATCTTGAATCACCGTGGGTGCCCGCAAGTTTCCGCTCCGGCCCATGGCATGCTTTAAAACGTCTTCGGGCTCCGATCTATCCGGATCGAAACTGACTACTTTGTTTTTGCCCTTTGCGATATAAACGTGGTTCTGTGACTTGATCAGTTCCCATGCTTTTTGAGCATCCAATTTTTCCTTTCTTGCATCAACCGTTACATCCACGGAAATCTTGTGTTCCTCAAAATACGCAAGCGCTTTTTTGCAGGATGTGCAGCCTTTTCTGATATATGCCCATTCGATGGTCATTTTATATTCCTTGTTTGACTTTCTTTTTTTGTTTCAGTATACGAATACATCAATCGCCGTAGAAACGGTGTAAAAATTAAAAATCATTACCACTAAATCATAAACTAAAACTGTAAGCCAGAAGGTTTTTATCCATGCGAATAAAAACCTTCTGGCTTTTTTGTCCTTCTATCAACCACAACCCCTAAATTAGGCACAGATTATGAGATGTTTAGTAACCGGCGGAACCGGATTCGTAGGTTCCAATTTAACATTAGCACTTCAAGAACAGGGACACGAGGTAATTATCACAGGCAATGAATCTGAACAGCCCCTCCCTGAATTCAAGGGCAAATGCCTGTATCCAGGTTTTATCGGCATAGATTGGGACGCGATTGGAAGAATAGATGTCCTTTTTCACCAGGCTGCGATTAACGGCACAAGAGTCGATGATGAAAAAGAGATCATGCGGGCCAATCTTGAATCATCAAAGTATTTATTCAACCATGTCATTGCCCATGGATGCAGAAAAATTGTGTATGCCTCATCCACGGCAATATATGGCAATGCCCCGGCCCCCTATCACGAAAGTGACCCGCCTGCCCCCCAAACCCCATATGCCAGGGCAAAAAAATTACTGGATGATTTTTCCATGGCACTTGCAGCCGAACATTCGGACCTCGCCATTGTCGGACTCCGATATTGCAATATATTCGGGCCAAGGGAAAATCATAAAGGCACAAGGGCCACCATGGTGTACCAATTTGCCCGGCAAATGCAAAAAGGAAACCCGAAACTGTTCAAGTTCGGAGAGCAAAAAAGAGATTACATCTATGTTAAGGATGTTGTAAGAGCCAATCTTCTTGCATCAAAGGCAAAAGAAAGCTGCATTGTCAATTGCGGATCCGGAACAACAACCTCTTTTAACAAAATCGTTGAACAACTCAATATTGTTCTGGGGTTGAACAGGACCCCGGAATATATTGAAAATCCGTTTGAAGATTCATATCAAAACCATACACAGTGTGATATGTCCCTGCCAAAAGAAAAAATCGGGTTTGTGCCCGAGTATTCCTTTGAAAAGGGATTAATGGACTATTATGATTCGGGTTTTTTAATTTGAGAGCCCGCAGACAGTGCTAAAGGCTAACGCACACAAATTAAAATCTCGACCCGTCTTTAATATTCAACAGATCCCTTTTAATGCTTGACATACGGACGGGACCTAATGTAGTACATTTTCTAAAATTTATTATTTTTTTATGAAGATTTAATTTTTTTTACAAAAAGACTGCCAGGCAGGCAGCTTAAAGACTTTAATAAATTTGATATGCATTCGGGTGTTCTTAACTTAACAAAGATCATCTGAATGTGCTTTATGAAAGGTAGAACAAGGCCACTTTTTGCCAGAAGGCAAGAGCGTTAGAGAGCGTATAAATTTCGGAAAAGCCGTTTTTTTTTAAATCAGTTTTTCCCAGGTAAAAATATCAAAAAAGCCACGAAGGTAACGGCGGACAATCTCCGCTAAATCTTTGTGGCTTTTTTTTGATATAGCCGTTATCGATATTTCAATGGGTCAGGAACGGGAACTCTGATCCGCACGATGAGATTATTGTAACGGACATGTAAAAAAACCACGAAGGTTAAGGCGTATAACACGCGTCAAATCTTTGTGGTTTTTTTTTGGATGAGACGAAAGTCTTGCATGGTTTCTACTATTTACCTTAAGTTCCTATCCCTTAACTTCAAAGGAGAACAAAATTAATGGACCTAAACACACAACGCCAACATTTTATCGATGTGATGGCCAAGTTTACCGGCTATGCAGGCAAGCATCTTCCCGATGATGTCATTGCCAAACTCAAAGAGCTCAGGACCCAGGAAGATACCCCCATGGCCAAACTGATTTATGATGCCATGTTTGATGACCTGGACATGGCCCACAAGCTTGACAGGCCGGCATGCCAGGATACGGGTGTTATTCAGTATTTCGTGCAGGTGGGTTCCAAATTTCCCATGATTGACGAGATTGAAAGCTGCCTGATTGAAGCGGTAAAAAAAGCCACCATAGAATCACCATTGCGTCATAACTGCGTGGAAATATTTGATGAAAAAAATACCGGCAACAATGTCGGCACAAGAATTCCATGGATTGACTGGGAAGTTGTACCCAATAATGACGAGGTCAAAATATACATGTACATGGCAGGCGGCGGCTGCAGTCTACCCGGCACCGCAAAGGTCCTGATGCCCCTGGAAGGATATGACGGGGCCGTCAAATTCATTTTTGATCAAATCACCTCTTACGGGATCAACGCCTGTCCCCCGCTTCTGGTGGGTATCGGCATTGCCGGATCTGTAGAGGTGGCAGCCAAACTGTCCAAAAAAGCCCTGCTTCGTCCCATCGGCACACAAAATCCCAATGTCCGGGGCGCAGAACTGGAAAAGATGATTGAAAAAGGCTTGAATGACATTCAAATCGGCCCTGGCGGACTTACGGGTAAAAATTCGGTGATGGGTGTCAACATTGAACAGGCTGGCCGCCATCCGGCAACCATCGCCGTGGGTCTGTCTACCGGATGCTGGGCGCATAGAAGAGCCCTGATCAAATTTGATTCAAGCCTGGAATATGAAGTTATCTCACACAAAGGAGTCACACTATGAGCACAAAGACATTAACAACACCGATTAAAAACGAAGATCTTGAAGACCTTACCATAGGCGATGTCATATTCCTGGACGGATATTTGATCACAAGCCGGGATGATGTGCATCACCGCCATATCCACCAGGGCAAAGATCTGCCGGTGGACCTGGCAGGCAAAGCCATTTTCCATGCCGGACCCATTATGCAGGAAAAAAAAGATCAGCCTGGTAAATACGAGGTGATCTCCATCGGGCCGACCACCAGTATGCGCATGGAAAAACTTCAAAAGGAATTTTTGGAAGCAACCGGCGTTAAACTGGTTGTGGGCAAAGGCGGCATGGGACCCAAAACAGCTGAAGGCTGCATGGCGTATAAAGCGGTCCATACCGTATTCCCAGGCGGCTGTGCCGTTCTGGCCGCAAGCCGGGTGGAAGAGGTGGAATCCGTTGAATGGCTGGATTTAGGCATGCCCGAAGCCATGTGGGTGATGCGCGTTAAACAATTTGGCCCGTTGATTGTCTCCATTGATACCAAGGGAAATAATCTGTTTGAAAAAAACAAAGCCATGTTTAATGAAAAGAAAGAAAAAGTTGTGGCAGAAATCATTAAGCATGTGGATTATCTTGATTAAAAATACAGAATAATTTGAAGATCTGGTGAGGGACTCGGAAAAAAGACTTGATAAAAGGGGAAAGTTTTTTTCCGGGCCCCTTAACCTGAGAAGGTTATGGAATAGATGTACCAGCCTAAATAAATAATTTCAACGCCCAAACTTCGAATATAAAATTTCTCATCGCCACTATTCATTATAAATTTTTATGAATATGTGAATATATATCATTTTTCATCATGCGTTTATCTCCTCTATAGTCTTGCCAACAATCATACGACCCAAGACATTTCACAAAAATTCAAAAAGGAGATTCAACGGCATGAAAACCCACAATTTAGGGTTCCCCCGCATCGGAGACAACAGGGAACTTAAACGCGCACTGGAGTCTTATTGGCGCGGTGAGACGTCCCAAACGCAATTACTTGAAACCGGTGCCCAGATTCGAAAACGCAATTGGGCCTACCAAAAAGATCTTAATTATGTGCCCGTGGGCGACTTCTCATTTTACGACCAGGTTCTGGATACCAGCTGGATGCTGGGCAATATTCCTGCCCGGGCCAAAGAAACCGACGGATCGGCATTGGATCGGTATTTCCGTACAGCCCGCGGCCAGTCCGCAGGGGATGGAAAAGACAACCAGATTCCGGCCGGGGATATGACCAAGTGGTTCGACACCAACTATCATTACATTGTCCCGGAGTTTGAGCCGTCCACGAAATTCTTCCTGGATGCGCAGTCTTTACTGGACCAGGTTCAGGAAGCCCAACAGAGTGGTGTAAGGCCAAAACCGGTTGTCCTGGGTCCCGTGACCTATCTTTTTTTAGGCAAAGCAGAAAGTTTTGATAAAAAAACGTTGCTTAAAAAACTGTTGCCGGAGTATGCCCGGCTGCTAAATCTGCTGGCCGCCCAGGATATCGAGTGGGTGCAGATGGATGAACCGTTGCTGGTTATGGATCTTGAAAATGACTGGAAAAGCATGGTGGAACAAGCCTACCAGGCCCTGGGAACAGGATCGGTAAAAATCATGCTGGCCACCTATTTTGGTCCCCTTGAAGGCAACTTGAATCTGGCCTTGTCCCTGCCGGTCCAAGCCCTTCATGTGGATGCGGTGCGGGGAAAAGACCAGGTAGCGGATATTGTTGCGCGCCTGCCCGAACACATGGACCTGTCATTGGGGGTCATAGACGGAAGAAACATCTGGAAAACGGATTTGAATGCCCTTCTGGATCGACTGACACCCATTCATGAACAACTTGGCGATCGATTGTGGCTGGCCCCATCCTGCTCTTTGCTCCACGTGCCTGTGGATTTAGAAAAAGAGACTGACCTGGATGATGAACTGTCAGACTGGATGGCCTTTGCCCGGCAAAAACTGGTTGAACTGGATATTTTGGCCAAGGCCTTAAGCCAGGGCCGGGAAACAGTGGCTACCCAGCTGGCAGAGAACGCAAAGGCATTGGAAAACCGCGAACGATCACCCCGGATTCACAACCCGGAGGTCCAGGCCCGCTTAACCCAGGTAAATGACAGTTGGGGACAACGCAATCAACCCTACCCCGAACGGGCCAAACTTCACCAAGAAAGACTCAACCTGCCCCTTTTCCCCACCACCACCATTGGATCATTTCCACAAACTCAAGAGATCAGGGCGCTGCGCCTGAATTTCAAGAAAAGAAAAATCGGGCTGAGTGACTACACCACAGGCATCCGGGATCAGATGAAAAAAACCATTCAATTCCAGGAAGAGACCGGGCTGGATGTGCTGGTCCATGGCGAAGCCGAACGTAACGACATGGTCGAATACTTTGGCGAGCAGCTGGACGGCTTTGCCTTCAGCCAATATGGATGGGTGCAGTCCTACGGTTCCCGCTGTGTTAAACCGCCGATTCTCTTTGGCGATGTGTCCCGGCCCCAACCCATGACCGTCTCATGGATCGTTTATGCGCAATCCCTAACGGGCAAACCGGTCAAGGGGATGCTCACAGGCCCTGTCACCATATTAAACTGGTCCTTTGTCCGGGACGACCAAACGAGGGCCGATACCTGCCGCCAGGTTGCCCTTGCCATGCGCGATGAGGTGCTGGATCTTGAAAAGGCAGGTATTTCCATCATCCAAATCGATGAAGCCGCCCTGAGAGAAGGACTGCCCCTGCGTAAAAAACAGTGGAATGAATATCTAAGCTGGGCGGTGGGCGCATTCCGGATTACCGCCAACGGGGTTAAAGACGCCACCCAGATTCATACCCATATGTGTTATTCGGAATTCAATGATATTATCGACGCCATCACCGGCATGGATACCGATGTCATCACCATTGAGGCGTCCCGTTCCAACATGGAGATACTCAACGCCTTTGACGAAACCGCCTATCCCAACGAAATCGGTCCCGGGGTATATGATATCCACTCGCCCAACGTGCCCCCCGTAGATTTTATTGTGGACAATATGAATGAAGCGGCCAAACGCATCCCAAAGGAACGGCTGTGGATCAACCCGGACTGCGGTTTAAAGACCAGAGGATGGATAGAAACAAGAGCAGCTTTACAAAATCTGGTTGAAGCAGCCAGGGTGCTGCGCACCGCTGCAACTGTTTGACAGAATAGTTACATCCACGTGTCTGGGCGAAAAGTTGTCCAGATACAAGGCGTAGACAAAACTGAAACCCTCACGGACTTGAGTACGTGAGGGTTTCAGCTATTTTTTTTCACGGCTTTTGTCCGTTAGCCGCCTGAATATCCTGTTCCGGGGTTTGCTTAAGATGGATGTAAAAAGTCGTTCCCTTTCCTTCTGTGCTCTTAACTTTGATTTGTCCGCCCTGGGCATTAATAATGTCCCAGACAACATGAAGACCTAACCCTGTGCCCTGGCCAATTTCTTTAGTGGTAAAAAAAGGGTCAAAAATCTGGCGGATGTTCTTCTCAGAAATTCCCGTCCCCGTATCAGAAATACGGATTTCCACATTTTCCCCGTCAGCCCGGGTGGTAATACGGATCTCACCTCTATCTTCAATGGCCTGGGCTGCATTAATCAAAAGGTTGACAAAAACCTGAATGATCTGCTGGGCATCGCAGGTCACCATAGGCAGTATACCGTAGTCCTCAATAACCTCAGCCTTGTACTTTAGTTCATTCCAAATTACCTTCAGACTGGATCTAAGGCATTGATTGATATCAGCAGGCATTGCTTTATGATTTCCGGGGTGAGAAAAATCTTTCAAGGCGGATACAATGCCCTGGATTCGTTCAAGCCCCTCTAAGCTCTCCTTTATCAAGTCCGGTATATCCTCCATAAGGTAGTCAAGATCCGCATCCGTTACCATCCGGTTAATGCGGTCAACCGCCTCGGACAATCCGATCAGGGCCGGAGTATCTGCCATGGTCTCCTGGAGTAATGCCAGGATATCTGCGTAGGCTTCAAGCAAGGCTGCGATATGCTTTTGGTAATCAAAAAGTGTAGATAAATTGCTTTTGACGAACCCGGTGGGGTTGTTAATCTCATGGGCCACACCTGCAGCTAGCTGTCCCACTGAAGCCATTTTCTCAGATTGAATCATCTTTGCCTGGGTCAACTTAAGCTCTGACAAGGCAGTTTCAAGCTTTTCCTTGTTTTCCAGAAGCTCTCTTTCCGTCCGGATTCTCTCCCGAATTTCTCCCTGCAGCGCTTCATTGGCCCGGTTCAGCCCTTCAGTTCTCTTGGCCACCAACTCCTCAAGCCTGTGGCGGTGTCTCTCAAGCTCAGCTTCCATAGACCTACGGTATTCGATATGCCTTTGGATAGCATCTGCCATGCTGTTGAACCCATGAACCAGATTGACAACCTCATTTCCCGGTACTTCTGAAAATTCCTTGCCGGTATACTCCCTGGCCATATCCCTGGCCCTTTCCTTTAATTTCTGAAGAGGACGAATCAGCTTTATGGCAAAGACCAGACCCAGACTGGAAAAGACCGCGATAAGAAGAATTGACAACCATAAAGTGGCCTCACGGGTCTGACGGACCAGAATTTCCGATTGGCTGGTGTCCTGGACCACGATCAAACAAAAAATCTCGTCCACAATGGGTAGTCGGATATAGTACTCTATTTTAGAAAGCGTGTCATGATCCTTCTGTTCTACCTTCATCTGCCGCAGCACCTTTAAAATCAATTCCCGATCCGGTGTGATCCGGCTCTCCTTGGGCAAAGAAGTTGCAACGATACCCTCTGGTTTGGCGAAGGAAATCTGGCAATCGAAGTGACGTGATAATTTTTTTGCAAAGGCAGTGTTGATTTTTTTGATAACGACCATGAGTCCGATGGGCGTTTGATCTCTGAAAACTGGTAAAATAGCACGGATCTCCCAGCCTGTTTTTGAACGGGTCGTCAAAATAATTTCTCCGCTACGGATAGCGTCCTTAATTCCCCATCCCGTCAGCACCTCACTCTTCAGCCCGTATCTGGCATGGGCCATTACCCGGCCTTCCAAGTCCGTCACCAGGATATCGTCCATATGATCCCAGATCCCCAGGCGGACAAGGACCCGCTTTAACGGCAGATGATCGGCGTGAGCATCAAATCCGCCGCTGTCAATGAAGTGGCCGGTTTCTCTGATTACCTGACCAGATTCCCTGTAAACCCGGGCCAGCCGTAACATGGTGCGGGTTTCGTTCTGGATGTAATCAGAAATTAAGGCATATTGATCCTGGGCATGGTGACGGTTTGTGGATTTTATATTTTCTCCCATAACCCGGTTTCCCCAAAGATACATGGTCATGGCGGTACACAATATAGAAAGCACCACAAATCCAATGATAGGATACGCAAGGCTTGGAACCAGAAGACGCATCTATTCCTTTCTTTCGACCGGAAACAGGCCCAGGTGTTTAATGATGCCCCGCCCCGCATCCGAAAAGACAAAATTTAAGAATTTACTGGACAATCCGTTTAATTGGTCTTTTTTATAAACAAATCCAAGGGATAGATTCAGGGGATAGCTGCCGGAGCTTAGATTATCCGGTGCAGGCAAGATTCCGTCGAGTGCCAGGACCCGGATACTGGAAACTGGATCAGACAAACTCCCAAAAGTCAGAAATCCGATGCCGCCAGAATACTTTTTGAGCAGGTCGACCATCTGATAATCATGATATGCAATTTTAGCATCCGCTGTTATGTCCAACGCCCTGAAAGGGGGCAGAAATTTTCTGATTATTTCCAGGGAGGTTTCATCGGCCTGGCGAGCCAGAACCCGAATGGAAAAATCCGGACCGCCCAATTCATTCCAGTTTTGAACTTTCCCCTTAAAGATATCTGCCAGCTGGTCAGAGCTCAGGGACTTTATCTTAACAGCCTCTCCCACGGCAAAAACCACAGCATCACTGGCAAAGGGCAGGATCGTCAAATCCGACCCCTGTTCAGAGGCCTTCAGGTGTCGGGCCACCCTGCCCATTGGATAAGCCCCTTCTTCCACGGACCGGATTCCCCCGCTGCTTCCCGTGCTTTTAGGGATTATTACAGTATAGCCGGGGTGGGCTTTATTGAATGCCTGGGCCAACTGAGTTAGTACGGTTTCACATGCCCCGGACCCTGGAATTACAAGGGCGTTTGGTTCCGGGGCAGTCGGATTATCCCCACATGCCGGCATCAGACACCCCACTGTCAGAATAAGAAAAAACATGTTTTTAAAAACCATCATCCGACCTCGTTTCAGGTAGCCGTTTTTTAAGCCCCCATGCCAAAAACTTTCAGACACTATCTATTTCAAAGGCTCAATGCCCCAGATATCCCGGGCATACTCCCTGACAGCCCGGTCGCTGGAAAATTTTCCCATATTTGCCGTATTCAAAATGGAAGTCCGGGTCCACTGCTCCTGATCCAGATACAGTGCCCGGACCTTTTCCTGGGCCTGGATAAACGCACGGTAATCAGCCAGGACCAAATAGTGATCCCCATGGGCCATCAATGAATCCCAGATGGGCAGAAAAAGATTGGGTTCCCCCGGGATAAAATGATTCAGCCGGACCATATCCAGTGTGGTTTTAAGATCTTCATCGTTGTTGTAATAGTCCCAGGGATTGTAGCCCTGAGCTTTTTTCTTTTCCACCTCCTTGGCGGTCAGGCCGAAAATAAAAATATTGTCTTCACCCACCTCTTCCATGATCTCAATATTGGCTCCGTCAAGGGTGCCGATGGTCAGCGCCCCGTTCAAGGCAAATTTCATGTTGCCCGTCCCCGAGGCTTCAAGGCCTGCCGTTGAAATCTGCTCGGACAGATCGGTTGCGGGTATGATTTTTTCAGCCTGGGACACACAATAGTTGGGCAGAAAAACGACCTTAAGTGTGTGATTCACGTCCAGATCATTGTTTACAACGTACGCAACGGAATTGATCAGCTTGATGATCAGTTTTGCCTGGACATAGGCAGGTGCGGCCTTGCCGCCGAAAATAACCGTCCTTGGCACCATCTCTTTGTCCGGATCTTTTTTGATCCGGTTATACAAGGTGATGACATGGAAAATATTTAAAAGCTGACGTTTGTATTCGTGAATCCGCTTAACATGAACATCAAACAGCGTATCAGGGCTGACATCCATGTCCACCTTGCGCTTGATATATTTTACCAGACGCTCTTTGTTCGCAAATTTTACCTGCCGCCATTTTTCACGAAATTCCGGGTTATCTGCATGGGGAATAAGCATTTTAAGCTGGTCAAGATCGGTGATCCAGTCCGGCCCAATGGTTTCGGTGATCAGCGCCGACAAGGCAGGATTGGCCTGGAGCACCCAGCGCCGGGGGGTGACGCCGTTGGTGACATTGATGATTTTCCCGGGGAAAATAATGTTAAAATCCTTAAACAGCTTATCTTTGATAATCCTGGAATGCAGTGCGGCCACGCCGTTGACGGTGTGGCTGCCCACAATGGCCAGATGGGCCATGCGCACCCGTTGTTCCGGGCCGTCCTCTATAATTGATACCCGGCGCAACAGGTCGGGGTTGCCCGGATACAGCTTTTCCACCACCCTCAAAAATCGCCCGTTTATCTCATAGATGATCTCCATGTGACGGGGCAGCAGTTTTGAAATAATACGGACCGGCCAGGTTTCCAATGCTTCGGGAAGCACCGTGTGGTTGGTGTAGGCAAAGGTTTTTACTGAAATGTCCCAGGCGCAGTTCCATTCAAGGTCTTCTTCATCCATGAGCAGACGCATCAACTCGGCAATGGCAATGGCAGGATGGGTGTCGTTGAGCTGAACCGCAACCCGATCCGGCAACAACTTGAAATCGGGGTTGTGTTTTTTAAACCGGCGCAAAATGTCCTGGAATGTGGCCGCCACAAGGAAATACTGCTGTTTGAGGCGAAGTTCCTTGCCCACCTCTTTTTCATCACTGGGGTAAAGCACTTTGGAAATATTTTCCGTGAGCACCTTGCTCTCCATGGCGCCGATATAATCGCCCTGGTTGAATTCCTGCAAAGAGAAATCCTCGGTGGACATGGCCGCCCACAGCCGCATGTTGTTCACATTCTGGGTCCCGTAGCCCGGAATAAGAATATCGCAGGCCATGGCATTAATGTTCTGGGTATCCACCCAGCGGTAACATTGCGTGCCCTCACTATTTTTATATGGTTCGGATCTGCCGTAAAACTGAACTTTGGACAAAAAACCCCGGCGCTTGAATTCCCAGGGGGTGCCCCAGCGCACCCAATTATCGCATTGCTCAACCTGATACCCGTTGACAATGGTTTGATAAAAGATACCGTAATCGTACATGATACCATAGCCGTAGCCCGGGATATTTAAAGACGCCATGGAGTCCATGTAACACGATGCAAGCCGTCCCAGTCCGCCGTTGCCAAGGCCTGCATCCCACTCCTGCTCTTCAATCTCTTCCAGGGTAAACCCGGTCTCTTCCAGGGTCTTTTCGCACGCTTCGTTCAGCTGCATATTGGTCACATAGTTCATTAAAAATCGGCCGGGCAAAAACTCAAGGGAGAGGTAATAGACCCGTTTCGCGCTTCTATCGTAAAAAGAGCGCTGGGAGTTGAGCCAGCGTTTCACCAGCCTGTCCCGAACACTATATGCAAGTCCTTTATAATAGGTGTCTTTTCTATGGGGATAAAAGTCATTCCCCAGGGTGGTCATGATGTGATGTTTGATATCTTCGCTAAGGTCTGTTGCGGGTTGGTCATTGGTTTCCGGAGATTTGCCGGGATAACGTCTTTGGCTTTCCATGATACACTTCCCCACTTAAACGGTTATTTTTATCGTAAAAAAAGAGTGGTCGAAATTTGTTGCGGGTTGAGCTTACGATGCCCAAAAAATCAAGCCAACCCATGACTGTTATAAGATTGTGAACTATTTTGTTAACTTACATAAATTCTGAATGGATATCAATGGATAATTCGTATGGTTGCAGGGGAATCGCATTTATGTTGAAAAGGTTATCGGGATCCCGGTCGCTACCGGGATCGAAAATAATGGACATTTCGATTCCGATAGCGAAGTTAAAATAGCCGGAAAATGTCGTGCATCAAACCTATTCGTCCTGGGACTTTTTGCAGCCGCCGCTTTTCTCGCCGATACCGGGATCCAACCCCAGGTGCTCGCGTACGCTGCAGATATCATTGCCCTCCACCACCCAGGCACCATCCTGAGCCACCACCAGGGGCACAAAAGAGATATCTGCCTTGTTGAGCAGGTCAAAGGTTTTATTTATGCGCTGGTCTGCGGTTTCGCACCCTTTTGCGGCATCATCCTTTTTCAAGGTTTTATAGGCACCATAGCCCAGGTGTTCACAGATGACATGGGCGGTCATGGTTTTACTCTTTTCTCCCAGAACCGGATAGATGACCACTTTCAAGGCAAGGCCCGTTTCCGCAGCAACTTCTTCCAGGCCGTCAAGAAGGGCTTTGCAATGGCCGCAGGCAGGATCGGAAATCACGTAGACAAACTTTTCCGATGATCCCCCCGGCGCAAACTGCAAAGAGACCAATTCTGCCAGCTCTGCAACATGGGTCTTAAAAAAGGCTTTGCGCATCTCAACCGCCTCGGCTTCTTTTGCTTTGGCTCTTTTTCGCTCCGCGTCGGCAACCTCGGACAGGCTTGCCATGGTTTTGCGGGTGATGGATATACCGTTTTTATACATCGGACCTGCCACAACGAAATCCTTGCCTGCATATACCGGGGCAAGTCCGCCATCAAGGGAAAGCACGGCTTCGCAAAGCGCGCCCTGCTCTTTTTTATATACCAGTTTTGCATTTTTGGGTACCGGCACCTGGGACTGTAACCACGCCACCGTAACATGGTCGCAAACCGATGCGGTCCGGCCCAATGAAGCACTGCCTAAAAGTACAAAAATTCCCAGCACAACAACAGCACCCCTTGAGAAACACGATTTGGGTATCATAATCTTAACTTATTACTCCTTATCATTTACCGCCATTTAAGCGTTCTTTTAACCATTCGCCATTAAAAAATTTTATAATTCTATACTATTAATGAACTCACAACGTTGATGACAAACGTGGGCTGGGGGTACTAAATACCTCCACATTTTCCATGTGCAAAAAGGAGTGCCGAATCCTTGCCGACTTGATCCTTGCCTTTTCCACGCTTGGGACGGGTATTTTATTTTTCTTGTACCAGCGGTCGGGGTCTGACAAAAACTCAATCACATGGGTTTCTGCCTGGTCTGCATTTTTACACGATTTCACAAGGTGGGGCGTAAATGCCGGCCCATATTGTTTCTCTGCAATTTTCTGGGTCTGCTTTCTGGCATCTTCCCATAAATTGTCCGGGTCCAGAAGAATAATGGGAGCCAGGGGATTTTCATGGATTTTCATGGATGTGATGGTGATGCTCAACTCCTCGGCACTGCCGTATCCGCCTGTATTGATCACGGGCAGATTGCTCAGCTTTTGAAGGTGGTCCTGGCGGGACAGGCGCAGGCCTTCATTATACTTTATCAATCCGTCACAGGTGGTTAAAGAGGCCTGGTTCTCCCCTTCCAGCTCAATGGCGATGCCCACGCTCATGATATTGTGCCGGCGGGCCAGGTCGTTGGCTTCTTTCATCAGCCCCGGGCCGCCGCCATGGACAATGCCCATTTCATCGCCTAAACGCAGGGCAAGGCGGTTGATCAAATCAATGGTCAACCGGTTATCCGCCGCCTTGGTATGCGACCCGTAAAAGGCAAACCAGAATCGTACCCGGTCAAAACGCTCCCAATCATCGGGTTCCATGAAGCATCCGTGGTAAAAAGAATAAAGCTTATCGATCACAGGATCATACCGCATGAACTCGCACCGATCCTGCCCGGCATGGGACAACGTGATCATGTGCCGGATATCGTCATCAGCGAAACTGGGATTTTCCGCATTGATCAGAAAGGTTCGCAACCCGGTTCTTCGCAAGGCATCCACCACATCGCGCTCCGGAAAATGTCGGCCGATGAAGACCCGTGAATTGACCCCGCCCAGAACGGACAGCTTGCCAAGGGTTTCTTTAAGCCTGTCACCGATACTTTTGGGAATAGAAGGTTCATGGCGGCGTTGGGTGCTTTTTGCCAAACAGTTTTTAATAATCTCCAACTGGGCCTCGCTTTTGGGGTCCAGGGCCCGGGGCACCTGGATAAAATTGCCCTTATTCAGGATAAGCCCCATGGCATCGTCATCCAGAATCTCGAACAGGTTGGAGACCTCGGCATGGGTGAGCAGATCGCACAACCGGTAGCCTTCCTGTACCCTTGCCTTTTCCAGGGGGACGGTCAAGGGATTGTGGCTTCTGAAGAACCGAACGCGGATACGGATATCACTTAAGGGGACCGGGGTTTTACCCAGATGGAACAGTTCCACCTGCCGGTTCCGGAAGGTGCGGAAAGGATCCAGAACCCTTGCAGGCAGATGGATAATATTCTCTTTTTCCGGTGTGACCACAGCATCAATGATCCCGTAAATGTCCCCCAACGAGATCTTGACAGCCCCCACAAAAAGCGCGCCGGGATTGAGGATGGTTTTGGCGGGATCCATGGGCACCATAGATCGAATGGCATTTAAGGCACTTCGGCCCTTTTTGATGACAGCGCCGATACTCGATCGAATCATGGCAGCCGGTTCAAAACAATATTGGAAAGACGAGAGTGCCACCTCAATATAATCGCAACTTTGTCCGGTGACAGGATCAACTTCCTGACAGATGTCAAACCCTTCATAGTAGCCCTTGCCCACCCGGTTGCCCACAAAAAGCCGTTTGTGCAGATAATGGCGGACATCCCGGATGCGCAACTCAGGGTCCATGACCACCAGCCGGCCGATCTCATCCCCGGTCTCGAACAAATCCAGTGCATTGTTTAAAAGGGGATTCAAATTTCGGATCATACCGGCGAGCAAAATTCTGGATCCGTCAATCTCCGGCGTGGGTGCAGGGTCACCGGGCATGTGGGTATCTGTGAGCAGGCCGATCTGGGCATTGCCGCTTCTTCCGGAAAAAAACCAGGGTTTGCCTTCTTTTAAAGCGGATACAATGTAATCCGATACCTTGGGGAACAAAAACCGTGCATCCGCCTGCGCTTCCCCGGAGGATCTAACTGCAATGGTATCAATATATCCGTCCGGACTGACTATCTGGGGTATATCCATGAGAAACCTTAAATTTCAAGTGAATCTGTGCAAAAAAAAGTTGAACAATCAAATGGAAAAGCATAAAACCGGGCCACGTGTACGTCAAGAAAAAATACGTCTGGCAATACGTTGCAAATAATTGAACCTGGCCGCGGCCTGTCTATAAATTTGCTTTTTACGGCTTCACACGCTTTTCGGTTTCAAAAAGTATTGCCGCCGGCGGTATTTTGGATTTTCTTGATTTGGATCAAGGATTTAACGCTGTGTTTCAGGCATATCTATTTTGCCGAAATTATAACAAAACTGCCATACAAAAAAAATTTTCCTGGAAGGAGTGCTTATGAAATGGGGCAGCCGGGCTGAAAAAGAGTTATCAAAGGTTCCGTTTTTTGTCAGAAAAAAAGTTCAGAAACGGGTGGAAAAAGAGGCTGCGGAACGTGGAAAAACAATGGTGTCACTGGATGATGTTCATGCCTCACGCAAACGGTTTTTATCCAGCATGGCATCCCAGATTAAAGGATATCAGCTTGAGGCCTGTTTCAGCCAGGGGAATTGCCCAAACAGCTGCGTTGAAAAAGATACGTTGACGCCGCGGCTTGAAACCCTGATTATTTCAGAAGACATTTTGGGATTTTTACAAAAAAGCGTTACTGGAGAACTCAGATTCCACCATGAACTTCGAATCAGTATTTCCCATTGCCCCAACGGCTGTTCCCAGCCACAGATAAAGGATATAGGCATTATTGCGGCCATCTATCCCGGCACCCAAGACGCTTTGTGCAGCGGGTGCATGGCCTGTGTTGATGTTTGCAAGGAAAGGGCCGTTACCCTGTCCGATGCCCCATTCCCCTTTATCGACTCCCGGGCCTGTCTTGGCTGCGGTGCGTGCGTTTCAGCCTGCCCCACGGGCAGTATTCTGTCCAAAGAAAAGGGATACCGGGTGCAGCTTGGCGGTCGGTTAGGCCGTCATCCCAGGCTTGGCCGGGAGCTGCCCGGTATTTTCACCGAAGATCAGGTCATTGACATCGTCGGAACCTGCCTGGCCTATTACAAAAAGCACAGCCGGGCAGGTCAAAGATTTTCCACCCTGCTGGGTGACGGGGAGATTCCCCGGGAGATTTTCCAGTCGGTTTAACGGCATGAGTTTGTGTTCCCCGCAGGGCTGTTTCATCAGATCGGCGGGGCAATGGTGACGAGAATCCGCATTTTGGTATCCGCCATTACGCCGTGGGGTTCCCGGATTTCTGAAATCAGAATATCCCCCTTATCGGCCACAATTTTTGTATCATTCTCCCCCAAAAACCATCCTTTGCCTTCAAGCACCTGAATGGACAATTCCCCGTCCAAATCATGGGAGTGCACCGGAAAAATCACACCGGCATCAAGATTAAAATTGATGATTTTTAAAAATTCAGAGGTTTGAACTAAAAAGAATCTCTTCATCGCTCCGGGGTCAAACGAGTTGGTTTCTGTAAGCTTCAAAACTTTCATGGCATTTTCCTTTCATGTTTATTACCCACTGCCTATGTTGTCTTTACTGAATTATTTTTATCAGAAACATTGGGCCGTTTCATTGACATAGATCAAATTCTTGAATTTCTGATTTAACTTGTTTACAGAATCCGCATGGGTATGACGTGATGGATACATACCGCCGGGCTTTCGGAAGAGGCGGCAATATCAGCCTGGTGGTCAAGGCATTGGGAATTGTCCGGAATACCTTTTACGCCAAACTATAAAAATTCAATCTGTTATAGTTTTGCCGAAAGGGAAACCGTAGCCTGTGTTGTTGAATATATCTATGGTCTGTATTGACCAATTTTCCTGAACCACAAGATCTTGAGGTTGGCTTTAGTTCGAAAAAATACTGGCTAATACAATTATTGCGGGGTTTTGTTTTTCTATATTTTTCACCTCTTGAGTGCGGTACGTGTAGACATTTATTAATGTATAAAATATATTCTGGTGGCATTTCCCGCCTTCTATATTCACCAATTTAAAAAAACACCCTTTTAACACAAAAAATATCCAAAAATTTCGTTTATTAACAATATGTTGACACAAATATTGCGGTTTGATAAACGAAGATCATTCGTTTTTCTGAAATTAAATCTCAAAGTATTGGAGGGATGCCAAACGCCCTATTCCAAAAAATCTATTAGTTATCATAGAAGGAGAAATCTCATGAGAAATGAAGATTCAAAATCAGGCTTAACTGTATTCAGATTCTTAATTATGCTGGTTGGGGTATTTGTTATTAGCTCTGTTACTTCCTGTGATAATGGGCCATCGCCAATTTTAGGCATGCTATATAAACTATATATTAAATTAAATACTTACCTTTACAGGTTTACCAAAATAATAAAAATCACACAACAAGAGGAGAACCTAATATGAGATTATTATTGTTATCTATTTTAATTTTGACTTCTTTAGCCGCATGCCAGCAACGCAATATTTATTATTCTGTTTCAACTCATAATAGCGCAGAGGTCATGAGCTATATTGAAAAAGGAACACCGGTAGATGCAAAAGACAAATACGGAAACACCCCACTGCTGTTGGCAGTACAATATGCAAATTACGATATAACAACATATCTTATAGAAAAAGGCGCTGATATTCACGCAATAAACAACGAAGGAATGACAACATTGCACTGTGCATGCTATAGCAATAGCCTGTTATTAGCAAAATTATTTATCGATAAGCAAGTGAGCGTAAATACGCAAAATAAAGATGGGTGGACAGCTTTGAATTATGCCTCCTATTATGGCAACGCGAGAATAGTGAAACTATTGATTGATAAAAACGCTGATGTTAACCTACCAAACAAGGATGGAAAAACGCCACTCTCATATGCCAAGAAATACAAATACAAAGATATAGAAACGTTACTCAAAACGCATGGAGCAATATAGATCAATAAACTGTAGAGATTCCGCCCGAGGGTAGCCTGGAATACGCAGGCACCAGCTTGGAGCGGATTTACCACCTGTATAAGGCAGGCGCCGGTAGTTGGTCAGCAGGCCAAATGTGCTCGTCCAACCCGCACAAGCGGATGCTTTTTGGGGTCATATTCCGTTGGTGCCCAGCGCCTACTTTCAACACATTTGCTGCACGCTGAGTGCGACAATCCGTAGCCTTTTTGAATACTATTTAAATTGGGAGCGGGTCAGGATAACATAATAGTTTTACTTAATAAATACATTTCAAGAGTACCATTCCAGTGATTAAAAGCACCTTGGTTTTACGGCTTTTTCGGATAGGAATTGAGAGTTGACTATTAAAGCTTGCTATTTATGAAACGATGTCGGACACAACATATTGTGTCTTTTTCATTCAATGATGCAAATGAAACCATCTTTTTTACCCCGGCCGGTGAAAGCGATGTCGGCACCACCCCGTACTTGCCTTAGGTGCGGGTCTTCTGATGCCGCCGGGCGGATTGGTCGGGCCGCAAAACAATCGGCTGAAAATCAAATTCAAAAAAAGCTGGAAGGTGCACGCAAAGTCCCCTCTACTTTTTATATCCAGCCTGTAAACGCCGCCGCCCTAAACACTCGCACAAAAATTAAACTGAATCCGGGTAGAGCCGGCCCCTGTCCAGGGTAAAAAGGGCATGTGTCCCGGGCAATAGCTCCTGTTTTGAATGGGTAACATGAATCACGCAGGCTTTTGTCTTCTCTACAACGGTCCAAATCCGTTCCTTGACCCGGTCTTTCAAGTCAGGATCAAGGCCTGTGAAGGGTTCATCCAAAAGAAGGAGTCCAGGCTGGATAGAAAGTGCCCTTGCAATGGAAATCCGCTGGTTCATGCCCCCCGACAATTCCCGGGGATAATGATTTTCAAACCCGGCCAAGTCAAAATCCTTAAAATATCTTGACGCGGTTTGTTTCGCCATTTTTCCTGACATGCCGGTTGCTTCCAGAGCCAGACTGATATTTTCCCGGGCCGAAAACCACCCGAGCAGCCGGGGTTCCTGGAATACGTATCCCAACGGACTTGCATGCACCCAAACCCGACCGTTAGCAGGTCGCATCAACCCTGCCGCCATCTTCAGCAACGTGGATTTGCCGGCCCCGCTCGGCCCCTGGATGCCCACCACCTGCCCCGGGGCGATATCAAGGTTAAGGTTCTTAAAAAGAGTATGCCGGCCAAAGGCCATGGATACATTTTCAAAGGAGACCGCAGGCTTCATCGTCATAAACACAGGCCTTTCATCCGCCGCTCCATGGGCCGGAATATGAAAAATTCCATACCTGCGGCCACACACATACTGATCAGGGCCAGGGCATATAGTTCCGGTGTATCCAGCCGGGTCCGGGCCAGGGCCATGCAGTGGCCGATGCCTTTGTCTGCCCCCATGACTTCGGCCAGAACCGAAACCCGGACAATATTGCCCCCGGCAATAACCAGCGCCGAAAAAAACGGCCCTGCCACAGCCATGGCATAGACCTTGACCAGCCGCATTTTAAGGCTGAACCGGTAGACCCGGGCCATCTCCAGAAGATGACGATCCACCCGGCCCAGGGCATCAGCCAGATTGACAAAAATAATGGGTACCCCCATGCTGGCGGCAATGGAGATAACCATCACATCTCCCATACCGAACCAGAGCATAAACACAATGACAATCACCACCCCCGGCACCGTGGTCAGAATCCAGCGCACCGGTTCCACAAGGCCACGGACCTGGGGCACCAGACCGGCCACAAGCCCCAGAATCCCCCCGGCCAGGATACCGGCCCCCAGGGCCAGGCCCATGCGCCGAAGGCTCACCAATAAATGTCCGGCCCAAAACCCTGTGTCGGACAAAAGTCTTGCCGCGGCAGCCAGGGTTTCACCCGGGGCTGGCACCACCAGGCCGGAAAAAGCGCAGGAGGCATGGTGCCAAGCCAAAAACAGCCCCAAGATGCCCAAACCTGCGAATACCTGTGTCCCCTTCAATGGCAACGTCTGAAACCCAAAACATAAAAAATCTTTCATGGATATACCCCGAACAGTTCGGGCCCGGGTAACACTTTGCCCACGGCGCCTGGATCAAGATCATAGATCTTTTCCAGAAACAACCGGGCCCCATCAAATGCCTTTTGACCTGTGAGCATCGGGGTGCCGGGCAAGGGCATGCCGAGGCTTGCCAATTCCGGGACTATTCTTTTTGTAATGGCCCGGGTTTCTTTGGGATGTCTTTTTATCCAATCCAGGGCACAGCCGTACCCCTTGATAATGGCGGCTACCTGTTCCTGCTTATCCAAGGCATCACCGAACACGGCAAAGGCGGATACGCACAAAGGCCAGCCGTTAAAACGGTCCTCCCAAAGCATTCGCAAATCCAGATGTTTGACCAGTCCCGGTCCCGGCATCTTCCGGGAACGGGCCACAGCCAGGGAAGCCGCAGGTTCGGCCAGCAATGCATAGTCGGCCCGGCCCATGAGCAAAAAATTTACGGCCTCAAGCGCCCCGCAGGCATGCCGGGTTTCAAGATGCGGTAACCTTTTTTCCATAACAATATCAAATACAATTTCAGGCATCTCCCCAGGGCCAAAGGGAAACAATAATGTACCCTGCACCGGCCTCTGGGGAACGGGCCTGGAACCGACAATCCACAACGGCGATGAAAAGACCCCGGCTATAGTTGTTTTAATCCCTTTATTAAAAAAAATGGCTGCTGCGGACGTGGTCACCACTGCGCCCTGGATTTTGCCGGCCGCGATCATGGCCCTTGCCTGGTCCGGGGAGTGCCAGGTTATAAACTTGACGGTTTCCCCGGAAAGGCCTTTGTCCGCCATCACTGCAAAAACAAGGCTTTCGGCCACGGACGGCCCTGAAATAACAAAGGGGTGAGGTTGAATGACGGCGGCACCGAATGCCGGCAACAACCATATCATCAGTCCAGCCATAAGCGCGAAAATATGTTTCATGGGATTTTCCTGGCCGTGACCAGCTCCCATTCATCCACACCCAGGTTAACGGTTCGGCTTTCCACCCTGGCAAAACCGGCCGATTTCAGATATCCTGCAATCTGCCCCCGTTCGAAAGAGACATCCTGCCCTTCCAAAGCCAGGGAGAGTCTGGACAGGACAATGCCGGCCGGCCGGGTTCGCTCGCAGGTCAGCCCTTCGTGCAGGCAGATCACAACACCCTTATCGGTTAGCGCCCGTTTAAGACGAGTGTAGAAAGGTTGGGGATCACGTACATAATAGAGATTGTGACTGGCCCAGACAATATCATATCCGCTGCCCAGGTCCGTTTCATTGTAATCCCCGGCTATAAAGGATATCCGCTCTGCCAGTCCCTCTTTTCTAATCTCTTTTTCGGCCAGGTGAACGATGGCGGCCTGGTCCAGGAGCACACCTTTAAGATTTGGATGCCGACGGACCATTTCAGCACCCATAAGCCCCGGGCCGCCCCCAAGATCCAAAAGTTTTCGTGCCTCTTTGAACTCCGGCAGGGACTGGACCAGATCGGCAGCCTGCTTTGCCATGCCGGCCCGCTGGTAGGCTGCCAGATGCGACACAGCTTTTTCCCATTTCACCTCGGAAGCTAAAACCTCACTTTTTTCAACGTCAGGCGGTCCGTTTTTAATGATATCGGCGATCCGGTCCAAATTTTTATGCTGCATCCCCTTCATCCGGGAAACGAAATTTTTCATATACAAAAGGCTTTGGGAATGAAGGTAGCGCAGGGCAAAATGGGTGTCCCGGTATATCCCGTTTTGCTTTTCTAAAAAGCCCATGGCGGTCATGCTGTCCAGAAAAGCTCCTAAAGCCTGGGTGTCTGTGCGGACATCCAACGCCCGGGCTACGGCTTGTACCGTCATGCCTTGTTCCAGGACATCGGCTATTTTCAAATCCAAAGCGGCCTGCAAAACCGCCATTTTAACCGGCCCCACCAAAATATCGAACAAGGGGTCCATGGGCACATCATTATCATTTAGCTTCATCGTTACAATCTCCAGCAAAGGGTAATACCTATGGTTCTGGGCGCACCGTCTTCCACCAGGGTATACCCGGAGGAAGCCACCATCTTCTGGGCGTATTCCTGGTCAAACAGGTTCTTGCACCAGAGCGCAATATCCCATTGTTTCCACCTGTAACCGGCCTTGAAATTAACCAAGACATACCCGTCATCTTTTAACGTATTTGCGGCATCAAAGTATTGCCGACCGGCCCAGAACACATTGGCCGTGCTATACCAGCCGCTCTCATGGGTATAGGAGAATCCGGCATTAGCGGTCAGGTCCGGTGCCCAGGGAAGCGTACAGCCACTGTAATCCTTGGCCGTGCCGTTCAGGGTCCCTGTCCAGTCATCAATTTCAGCCTGGGTATAGCCCAGGGCGGCAAAGAGTTCCAAATTCGGGATAGGCAATGCCCTTAGTTCCAGTTCCACTCCCTGGGTGTGCGCATCGGCTGCATTGGTTATTTTCCAGGCGCCAACACTGCCGCCGAGCACCTCTTCTCTGATCTGTTTATCTGTAATGTCCGTATAGAACACTGAAAAATCGGCTCTCAGGCGGTTATCAAAAAAAGAGGTTTTAATCCCGGCTTCATAGTTTCTTGTGTATTCGGGGTCATAGGCAAAATTATCTTGGTTTGTGGCGGAGTAGACGTCATAACCGCCGGCCATCCAGCCCGTGGAAAAAGTCAGGTACCCCATGGTGTCCCGGGAAAATTTCCAGGATAAAGAGGCCATGGGCAGCAATTGGGTGTCTGTGATGTCCCGGTCATACACTGTGGCTTCCGAAGCCGTTGTATAAATCTGGGAACCGGATGCAGCGGCATGGTCCAGGCGCAGGCCTGCGGTGGCGGTCAGCTTTTGGGTCAAGGCTTTGGAAACCCGGCCGAACAGGGCCAGGCGGTCGGTCTCCGCTTGGGTGATCCGGGTGTTGGCTAAAGATGCGTTGACATGTTCAAGTGCCCAGTCGTTGTCCAGATCTTCTGTGGATACATAGGCGCCCAAAAGCCAGGAGGAAAAAAATCGGCCCGAAGAAGAAGACAAACGCAATTCCTGGGTCCAGGATTCCCTGTCGATATCAATGGAAGAGACACTCAGGGGCATAGCGCTCCTGTCCGAATCCATGGTACGCTGCCGGTTAAAATCCTGATGGGAGGTCACTGAAACCAAATCCATACCATGGTATGCATACTTGATAATCAAAGATTGACCAAGGCTGTCCTGCTCTGCCCGGGATGACTGGTTATTAATCACGTTATATGTTTGAGTGGCAGACGGCCCGTCCAGGTACCTGAGATCGTCAAGCCCCGTTTCCCGGTCTGTGCCGTTAAGGGCCAGGGTAATGTCCAAGTCTTCACTGGGCGTGTATCTTAAACTTGCCCGTCCCGTAAAACTGTCATCGTCAGATGCCGTATCGGAATCAAGGTGGATGTTTTCCATATAACCGTCCGACATGCTTTTTAATGCCGAAACCGTATAAAACAGCCTGTCTTTTCTTATGGCCCCACCCACCATGGCGCCGGCGGTAAAGGTATCGTATGACCCGGCCTCCAGCAGCACACGGGCCCGGGGATCATTGTCCTGGGGTGCTGTCACCATATTGATCACGCCCGAGGAGCTGTTCTGCCCGTAGAGGGTGGACTGCGGCCCCTTGAGCACCTCAATGCGTTCAATGTCAAAGAGAAACTGGGACTGCATGTAGCTTAAAGGATATGCCACATCATCAATGTAAAATCCCATGGGCGAGTACAAAGAGGTATCAATGGTCGAAATCCCCCGGCTGACAAAGGCATCGCCGGAGGTTGCGGTTTTAAAAAACAAATTCGGCACAAATCTTGTCATCTCTTCGGTGGTCCTGATGTTCTGCTCATCTATGATCTGGGCATCCATCACGGATATGCTGATAGGCGTATCTTTGGCCAGGGTTTCCTGTTTTGGCGAGGTGACCACCACAGTGCCTAAATCAACCTGGTCCGGTTGTCCCCATACTCCGTTCACCGGCATCATGAAACAGGCTGCCGCCGCTATTGCCGCCACCAGGCCGAACCGCTTACCTTTTCCTAATATCCGCATCTCTTCTCCTTTATATTTTCCGATTCAGGGGAGTGTTTATTCACCTCTTTTAAGTCCATACGTACCTGGGAAGATATAATTTGCCGAACAGATTCGAACATATTAAGAACGCACAGGCGCCAAATGCATCTGGTGCAATCTTTTTTAAAAAAATAATTGCCAAAAAAACTGAAAAAATATAGAACCACAATCTATATATTAGCCAAACATAACTATAAATAAATAATATATATATTTAGGCAAAACAATTAAGATAGATATCACCATAAAAAATCCGGAGGGTCAATTTGTCCGTTTCCCTGAAAAACAGGCGTTTCCCGGGCCGTGCCGGGAGCGTGTGCGATCTGTCCCCATCGGACTGGGCCGTGGACGGTTCTTGAATATAGATTGCCCATCGGGGATGGATATCTGCATGAGCCGCTGCTGGTTTGCCGGGGATTATACAGCCAGGATTGCCTGGCCCGATCCAAGGCTCACCTTTGTCTTTTGCCTGTCCGGAAACACTGAGACCTTGAACGCCTGCAGCACCTCTCCTTTGGCAATAAAGGCCGGGCAGACATATCTTCACTATTTTGAAGACCCCATTCTGGAAAGAAGAACCGCCGGGAGAAAAGAGATCCAAGCGGTGGTGATCCGGTTTCCTTCTGAAAAAATTTCCGGCCTTTTGGGACTGCCCCATGAATCCGGCCCCCAAAGGGCGCTTGCCAAAGCCATTGACCAGGGCCGTTTTTTTCATTCCCAAGCCACTAACTTTACCGCGCAATCCGTGCTCCACCAGATGCATGCATGCCCCCACCAGGGAGTTGTCAGGCAGATCTTTCTTGAGAGCAAAGCCATGGAGCTTGTGGCATATACCCTGGAGCAAGCCTTTGACACAGCCCTGCCGGGATCACCGATCCGGGCGGATGAACGGGACCGGATTATGGCCGCCCGGGATATGTTGGTCTCCCGGCTCAAATTTCCCCCTTCCCTCACCGATCTGGCCCGGCAGGCGGGCATGAGCCACACCCGACTGACCCGGGGATTTAAAAAGGTATTTGGATGCACTGTGTTTGCCTATCTTAGACAGGAGCGTCTGGCCTATGCCAAAATGTTGCTTTCGGAAAACAGGCTGACTATCACCGAAGCAGCCTTTGAAGCCGGATTCTGCAGTTCCAGCCACTTTGCCCAAGCCTTTGGCAAACAATTCGGGATCTCTCCTTCACAGTTCATATCCCGAAAATAAAAGCCATGACCACAACGGCCATGGCAAATAATACAAGCATAAACAAGGAGACACCTATGCAATTACCGGATCTCACTCTGACCCCAAAACCGCTTTTCGATTTTCTTTACGGCACCACAAGGTCGTGGCTGATGATAACGGCCATAGAACTTAAGGTGTTTGACCTGACCATTGAAAACAAAACGGCCCGTGACATTGCAGCAGCCCTTGAAACCCACAAGATCAATACCACACTTTTTTTAAATGCCTTGTGTGCAATTGAGCTGCTTACAAAAGAGAACGACGCATATCGCAACACCGCACTGTCCGATACCTTTCTTGTTCAAGGAAAGGATTGCTACCTGGGGGAACTGTTGATGCATTGCGATCAGTGGCATTTTAAAACCAGACAGCAGATGGCGGAGGCAATTAAAAACGGCCCCGGGCCGGATGCGGAAACGTTTGATGATATGGGAACCATGTTTGCCGCCCATGTGAAAGCCATGGGTAATTATTCCCGGACCGGTAACGCACAGGGCATTGCAAAGGAGATCAGCAAACTGCCCGAATTTGACCGGATGAAAAAAATGCTCGATCTTGGCGGCGCCCACGGTATGGACTGCATTGCCGTGATCCAAAAAAGTGCTGCTTTGAAAGGCGTTATTTTTGATACCCCCGCAGTGATAAAAATTACCCGGGACATTATTGCCGAATATGATATGGAAAAACGAATCGCCGTCATGGAAGGCGATTATGCAACGGATCACATCGGCAGCGGTTATGACCTGATTTATGCAAAAGCAACACTGAATTTTTTCAAAGACAATCTGCATCCCTTATTCGCAAAAATCCATGACGCCTTAAATCCCGGCGGGGTTTTCGTATCTGTTCATGACGGTCTCACCCAAGAAGGCACAAGACCGTCTGATATGGTGATCAGCTGGCTGCCGACCAGCCTCTCTTCCCGGGATTTGTCTTTTGATCGGGACATTATACCCGATGCCATGCTCGAAGCCGGATTTAGAACGGTAAAGACCACCCCCATCCCCTTTTCCATGTGCGGATCTATGGATATGTGCATCGGCAGAAAATAAGAACAAACTTTATATTTTTCATTCTCTGGGGCCGGTACCCTTTTTGTGTGGGGTATCGGCATCTCTCCAAAAATCAAATCTGATTTTGACTTGACTTCAATTGGAATCAAAGTGTACTCTTACACATAAATCCAATAAGTTATTAATTCATATCACGTTTTTAGCCGGTTACATCCAAACGTCGTAAGACTGATTCAGCCCATGGCTGTTTTTATATGAAAATTTCGAAAACGAACTCAATTAACAAATTATTAATTTTTGGAGGATGTCATGAAACGTTATTCTATCTTTTCTTTGATTTTTATTTGTCTAATCTGGTCAACAATGGTTTATGCAGAACCCACTATTTATGCCATCGAGATTCCGGGTCTACATGAAAAAAGTCTCGGGGGGGAATATGATAAAATAATTGATAAAGTATTACTCAAACCCGGATTGGCAACCCTGAAGATTCTGCCACCGGCCAAAGTTATAGATATATTTTCAAAATGCGACAACTGTTGTTTCAGTCCGGCAAATTTGAATAAAGAATTTTACGATTTTGGTGACGATGTTGTAAAAACAAAACCCATGAATATCGCTAAAATTTACATATTTACCGCCAAGGGCAAAGAGACATTTAATGATTTATCCCAGTTAAAAGATAAAAAAGTTGGTGCACGATTCGGCATGCCGTATGGAAAAACATTTGACGCGTCGGGCTTAAATGTTGAGTATGCGAAAACGATTGAACTCAACATAAAAAAACTGGACAAAGGCAGATTAGATGCATTTATCGCTTATGTCCCCGATGCATACGATGCATTTAAAAATCTGAATGTTGAACCTTATCCCCATGATGTGGATAATCCCATTGCAGTGCATGAAGATTGTCTGGTTTGCCGGGGTGTTTCTGCTGAAATGATAGAGACATTCAACAACGGCTTGTAAGGATACGGAAAAACAAAGTTTGAATGAATGTTTCCCTTGGCAGATTTAATTCTGATCATGGGGCTAAAAAATTCATCCGGTCATACACCGGATGAATTTTTCCATTGTACAGGACAGAGAAAGGAAACGTATTATGGGGAAAAAAAATAAAATTTCCATAAAAACTTCCATGATCACCGGAATTGTCGTTCTGGTTTCACTTGCCGCAGCAAGTTTCATCTTTGTAAAGCTTCAATCCGGATTTTCATCCGTGATCCTGGAAAACTTTATAATAACTCAAAATGAAACCGCAATGCTATATCAAAAAGACCAACAACAGGCACTTGAGCATCGAACCAAAGTTATTACTGAAATTTCCAGTTCCATTGCGTCTCCATTTCTTTATAACCTGGATCCGGAATCACTGAAACGGCTGCTTGCCGGTTTCATAAAAATTGACGGTATCGTTGGCATAAACGTTATTGACGTAGACAACCTGCCTTTTGCAGCTGTCTGGATGGATGGAAAAATTCAAACAGGTGATAAGATTCCCTCAACCATTGCGCTTAAAGATGAATTTTCCTTCAGCATGGCTTGCAATTATGAAAAAGAGAAGGTCGGCACCATATCCATTTTTTACACAGATGATCCTGTACAGAAAAAAATAACTGAAAATAAAGAAATCGCCCTGGGACATATCGCAAATTTCAAAGGAATCGCATCCAAAAGCATTAACCAGTCCATCAAGATTCAGCTTGCCGTTTCCATATGTATTATACTGGTGCTGATCCTTTCAATTGTCTTAAGTATTAAATATATTGTGTCCAACCCCATAAATAAAACGGTTCACATGCTTAAAGACATTGCCCAGGGCGAGGGGGACCTGACAAAGCGCTTAACCGTTGTGTCAGATGATGAGATCGGAGAACTTGCCAAATGGTTTAATAGTTTCATCGAAAAGCTCCAGGGAATTATAAGAGAGCTTTCAAGCAATTCCGACACACAGAATACAGCGTTTGATGAACTGTTTTCCATTTCAAAGCAATTGTCACAAGGGGCGGAAAGAATGTCCGGTAATTCAGAACGTATTGCCGCAGCCGCCGAAGACATGAGAACGAATATGACATCGGTTGCGGCAGCCACGGAAGAATCTTCCACAAATATCAATATGGTGTCTGCCGCTGCTGAGCAGATGACTTCAAGCATTTTCCAGATCGCCCAAAATACCGAAAAAACGCGAGCAGCAAGTAATGGCGCAGTAGAAAGGATTCAAAAGACTTTGAATAATGTCGAAATGCTCAGTGATTCCGCCCAGAAGATCGGTAAAGTGGTTGAAACCATCACTGAGATATCGGAACAAACCAATCTTCTGGCCTTGAATGCGACCATTGAAGCCGCCCGGGCCGGCGAAGCCGGCAAAGGATTTGCGGTGGTGGCAGGAGAAATTAAAATTCTGGCACAGCAGACGGCCGAAGCCACATTTGAAATTAAAGACAAAATAGAAAACATTCAAACCTCAACCCAGGAAACGGTGTCTGAGATTGAAGATGTTACCGGAACGATTCGTGATGTAAACGATATGATCGACAAAGTGTCTGCGGCGTTGGAAGAACAGTCCTCAACCACCAAAGAAATTACCGGAAACGTGACCCAGGCAAACCAGGGGATCCAGGAGACAACCCAAAATGTAGCCAATAGTTCTGATATTGCCGGCAGTATTGCAGATGACATATCAAATATGAATAGAGATTCAAAAACAACCATGGAAAATAGTTCGCGTGTATTTAAAAGCGCCGAACAACTCACGGAACTATCCGGTGAAATGAAACGGATCATCGGGCAGTTTAAAATATAGCCACCGTCAATCACGATATTGACGAGGAATCATATCGTCCCAATGCATTTACCCCGGTGTTGTATAACATGTTTGTGCAACACCGGGGTTTGTTTGAGCTGTTCAAATCATTTGACGGCCTGTCACCACTATTGACGGCTGATAATAATGACGGCTGATAATAAATTTTACTTGACCCGGTTATAAATTCATGGTTAACCGTTATTTATCATGAAAGTTAACAGTGGATTGCCGGATAACAGGCAAAAGATTCTTGAGGTGTTGTACCAGTCGGACGATGAACCTGTGTCCGGGGTCAAAATCAGTGAGATTGCCGGAATTTCCCGGGTGGCGGTCTGGAAGCACATTAAGGCGCTGCAGCAGGCCGGCGTGGATATCGAAGCCCTGCCGACAGGGTATAAACTTCAGGATGCCGACAACCTGCTCTACCCGTTATGTTTTCCTGAACACCTTCAAGACAGAATTTTCCATTTCCCCGAACTTGGCTCGACCATGGACCAGGCCCGGCAGATGTCCCGGCAGGAACTGCCCCATGTAAGCTGCGTCATTGCCGAGGTCCAGACATCTTCACGGGGGCGGCTGAACAGGCCGTGGGACTCCAATCGAGGGGGGCTCTGGTTTACCCTGGTCCTGAAACCGGATTTGCCGCCGCCTTTGGCCTGGACCATGAATTTTGCGGCTTCCGCCTGCATGTCCCAGGTGCTGACCGATTTATTTGATCTGGATGTACGGGTCAAATGGCCCAACGACCTGCTGCTCAACGGCCGCAAGCTGTCCGGGATGCTGGCGGAGATAGAAACCCGGGCGGATATGGTAAATTTTTTATTCCTGGGCATTGGCCTGAATGTGAACAATGAACCGGATTCTGATCAATACCAGGCCATTTCCCTGAAAACGGCCCTGAATAAATCTGTTTCCAGAAAACAGATTCTGATTCAATTTCTGGATCTGTTTGAATCCCGGATAAAGCGCGTTGATCCAGCCCGGATCATCCGCCAATGGAAGGATCGGACCGCCACCATCGGCACCCAAGTCCGGGTTCAAACCCATGACCAGGTGTATGAGGGCAAGGCCCTGGATGTGGATGACACCGGCGCCCTTATCCTTGAAGGCCGGGACGGCATCACCCAAAAAATTATTTATGGCGATTGTTTTCACGCTTAAGGTAACCCCATGGATGTTTCCGTAAAACCCATTGTATATTCAGCCCTTTTTATAGCCCTGATCAGTATCGGCGCAATGATCGCCATCCCTGTGGGCCCGGTTCCCATTGTACTTCAAAACATGTTTGTGCTCCTGGCAGGTTTGATCTTGCCCCCGGCCTGGGCTGCCGGATGTGTGGCGGTTTACCTGATCATGGGATTTGCCGGACTGCCGGTATTTGCCGGCGGCACCTCGGGTATAGGCAAAGTATTTGGCCCCACAGGCGGCTATCTTCTGTCTTATCTGCCGGCGGCTTTTCTTACCTCTGTTATATCCGGCCGTTCCGAAAAGGGGCTGATCCGGGATTGTGTTGCCGCCATTGCCGGAATGGCAGTTGTTTACATGGTCGGGGTGCCCTGGTTGAGATGGGTGTTGGACGTATCCTGGAACAAGGCCCTGGCTGTGGGCATGTATCCTTTTCTTGTGGGCGCTGTGCTGAAAATAGCCGCAGCCGTCATCATCGCCCGAAAGCTTCGGCCCCTGATCCGGTTTTAACTGTTTTATGACTACGGCACTATTAGAGACAGACCACCTGACCCATGCCTTTGGACCGGGGGAGACCGGCATATTTGACATTTGCCTGACCGTATACCGCAATGATTTTATTGTGCTGGCAGGAAAAAACGGATGTGGCAAAACCACATTGATTCGCCATTTCAATGGTCTGCTGACACCAAAATCCGGGCAGGTTTTATTCAACGGCCGGGACATTCAAAAAGATTTGATCCATGCCCGCAAAAAAATCGGCATGGTGTTCCAGGACCCGGATACCCAGATCATCGCAGACACCGTGTTTGATGAAACCGCCTTTGGGCCGGAAAATCTAAACATGGACCGAAAAGAAATTGATGAAAAGGTCACAAACGTCCTGACCCTGCTTGATCTGGATCACTTGCGCGACAGGAATCCCACCACCCTGTCCGGCGGAGAAAAACGGCGGCTGGCCATTGCCGGCATTCTGGTTATGGAACCGGACCTGATTATCTTTGATGAGCCCTTTGCCAACCTGGATTATCCATCTATTTTATCCCTGGTCAAACTGTGCCGAAAGCTTCACCAATCCGGCCATGCCATTGTCATGACCACCCATGCTGTGGCACCTGTGATTCAAATTGCCACCAAAATGATCATTATGAACAAGGGCCGAATCAAGGCCCAGGGCGATCCTTTGTCCCTTGCATCCCGCCTGGAAGCCTATGGGGTGAAAAATCCCTTTACCCCCATGGCACAGGCGTGGGCGTTGTGACCCTTTTTTCCTATCGATCCGGCAGCACGGTCTGGCACACCCTGGATGTCCGGTGCAAATGCCTTCTGGTATGCATGCTCAGCCTGACAGTACTCAGGACAGGCCTGCCTGGAACCATTATGTGCCAGGGCGTTTTGATGGGTGTTTTGAAAACCGTGGGGATCGGTCCGATAAAACTCTTGACGCAGTTAAAAGCATTTCTTTTGTTTCTAATCGTTATATTTTTCTGCCGGTGGGCGTGTACCGCAGGCGATCCCATGGTGACCGTGTACGGATTAAAGCTGACCCACCAGGGATTTGTTTCCGGCAGCCTGGTGTCGCTGCGATTCCTGGCTGTCATGCTTATGGGTCTTGTGCTGACGGTCACCACCCGTTCCATGGAGATCAAGGCGGCAATCCAGTGGTTTTTGGGCCCTGTCCCGTTTATTCCTGAAAAAAGGGTGGCGGTGATGGCGGGATTAGCCCTTAAATTCATGCCGCTGATTTTTGATAATGCTAAAGAAGTAACCTACGCCGTTAACGCCCGGTGCGGCAATTTACGAAAAAATCCTGTGCGACGGCTTATTCAACTGTCCTGGCCCCTGTTGAAAAAAACATTTCAATCCGCAGAGGATCTAAGCCTTGCCATGCAGGCCCGGTGTTACAGCGAGAACCGGACTGATCCGCGCTTTTCCCCCAATGGAAAAGAAGGCTGGATCGTTGTCCTGGTACTTATCTTCTGCGCAGTGATTCTGCTGATGGACCATTGGGCGTTTTGGGTCCATGTGCAAAATCAAATCTTAAATTGATTCACCGCGGCAGTCAATTTCTCGGTCACCTTGACAAGATCTTTGACCTCTTCCAAGATTGTAACGCCGTCATGGCTGGTATCCTCTGCGGCCTTTGCAACATGGACAATATCCCGGGCAATCCCGTCGGTTCCGGCAGAAATCCGGCCGATATTTTCATTAACGTTCTGGATGCCCTGGCCCGCATGGGAAATGCTGTCTGAAATCTCATGGGTCGTGGCAGACTGTTGCTCAATGGCGGCGGCGACAGTGGCCACAATTTCATTGATCTCGTTAATCACGCCGACAATTTCATGGATGGCGGTAACGGATTCTTCCGTGCTGGTTTGGACTCCTTTGATCCGTTCGTTAATTTCATTGGTGGCATCAGCCGTCTGCTGGGCAAGAATTTTTATTTCTCCTGCAACCACAGCAAACCCTTTTCCGGCCTCCCCTGCCCGGGCCGCTTCAATGGTTGCATTGAGTGCAAGAAGATTGGTCTGGTCTGAGATATCTTTTATGGTGTCAGTCACTTTGGAAATCTGGGACGCGGCCTTTCCTAATTCATCAACCTTCACCGAAACCTGTCCTGCTTTTTCAACGGCCTGGCTGGTTGTCTGGCTTCCCTTTGAAACATTGGCAGCGATTTCACTGATGGTGGCGGACATCTCTTCTGCAGCAGCCACAACGGTATCAATACTTGCTGCCGCCTGTTCGGTAGCCGAGGCCACACTGGTCATATTACTGCTGATCTCTTCTGTTTCGGCCGTAACCGTGCCTGCTTTTTCAACCGTACCCTGTGAACTTTTGGTAATATGCTCTGAAAGATCTTCTATTTTATTTGAGGAGGCATTCAGGGTGATGGAGCTGTCCTTGATCTCCACGATTAATTTTTTTAGATGGGTACACATCTCATTTAGGGCATTGGACAGCATCCCGATTTCGTCCTGGTGCTTTATGACAAGGGTCTGGTCAAAATTGCCGTGGGCAATGTAACCTGCGAACTGAGCGGCTTTGCCAAGGTATGAGGAGACATAGTGGCTGATGCCGTACGAAATAAGAGCGGATAAAATCAAAACAAAAACAAGGCCGCCGGTGATCAACTTTGTTTTTGAAATCGTGTGTTTCCCAATTTCTTCAAAAGACGTTAAAAGCTTTTCTTTGTGAGATTCAACAATCTTGTCGATGATACCGGATAGTTTCTCAGCAAATGGATCAAACTTTTCCATCATGGGATTGCCCTTTGCAGGTCCCGCGTCAATATAGGCCTGGGCCATCTTTTTGCCCATGGTGTAATAATCATCCAGGCGGTTTTTCATCTCTTTAAGAGCCGCAACCACTTGCTCTTCCCCACAGTCTTTATGTGCAACAACCGAATCGTCTATTCTTTTAAGCGCATCCTGATAAAAATTTTCTGCCTCCTGGTATCCGTCATCGTATCCTTGTGCCGCTCTTGTGGCGGATATATCCGTAAGCCATTGCTGGATCTGCTCTATATCCCTTTTAATTTCTATAAAATTTAAGGTGTTGGGCAGCACATTGACTTTTACTGTATCCAATTCATCAATGGTCTTATTGTTAAAACGAATGGTGGTAATGCCCACGATGCCAAAAAGGATACAAACAAACCCAAAACCAAAAAAAATTTTCAGCTTTATGGATATATCATTGAGCTTTCCCATCTCATTTTCTCCTATTTCTCAATTTAAATTGACATTGTGGGACCTATTTTTTAAGGGCGATTTTTTAAAATCGTTCATAATGCAAACCGTAAATGATGCATCCATAGGTGATAGTTAAAATCTCATCTTTGCGACAGGTGGATCCGCGTCATGATAGATGCGTATACCATACATGATTGCTTTTTATGTTGATTCTGACTTTTATACCACAAAGCAATTGCTTAAAAAAGTACGGGTTGTCATTATAAAAAAAATTCCTAAAAATCGTAATCATTTAATCTTTGGGAGAGAAAGACAAATGCTGAAGGCCCTATCCATCAAGCAGCGGATGTTGTTGATCATCGCCATGTTTTTCCTTTTGTTCATATGCATGGTCTGGTTTTCAATTAATGGCTCCAACCACGTTAAAAATAGTTCGCTCACAGCTGTCGATGAAATCATGCTTGAAGACCAAAAAGATAAACTGAAAGTTGCGACAAACACGATTGGTGTCGCTATTGGCCAAATAATTAAGGATATCAAAAGTCAACAGGAACAGATTGAAACGATCAGGCAAGCAATTGACGGCATTCGGTTTGAAAAAGATAAATCAGGTTATTTTTTTGTTTACACAGAAACAACCTGTGTGTGTCTGCCGCCCAAAAAAGAGCTCCAGGGAAAAGACCTTAAGGATTTGAAAGATAAAAATAATGTCTACGTGATAAAAGGACTTCGGGGTGTGGCCAAAGCCGGTGGCGGATATATCGAATATATTTGGCCTAAGTCCGGAGCTGGAGACACACCAAAACTTAGTTACGCAGAAATGATCCCCGGCACAAATTTCTGGATTGGAACCGGAGTTTACCTTGATAATATCGACGAATACACAGCAGCAATGGAATCCAATATTGCGAATAAAGTAAAAGCCACGATCATTAAAATGATATCCACAACAGGACCTATTTTCATTGTTATCGCAGGCGTATGTTTCTTCATAGTTTTCGGCATTACGAAAGGATTAAGGCGTTTAATTTTAAGTGTCCAGGATATTGCTGAAGGTGATGGCGATTTAACCAAACGCATTGACATGAATTCAAAAGACGAGCTTGGAGAACTTTCCAACTGGCTGAATCTGTTTTTAAACAAACTCCAGGATATTATAAAGCAGATCGCTTCGGAATCAATCCATGTGGACCAGGCCTCAAATTCACTTGCGGACATATCAGGGGAGATGACCAAAGGAGCCGAGCAGACCTCCGAACAGGCAGACGGAGTAGCGGCTGCAGCCGAAGAGATGAGTGCCAGTCTGAGCTCCGTTGCCGCTGCCATGGAAGAATCCTCCCAGAACGTGAACCTTGTGGCCTCTGCAGCAGAGGAGATGACGTCGACCATTAATGAAATAGCCGGCAATGCGGAAAAAACCCGGGCAACTTCCGAAAAAGCTTCCGCAAAAGCCGCCGACGCCGGGAGTCAGATGAAAGCCCTGAGCGAAGCCACGAAATCAATCGGTCAAATCACAGAAACCATAACAGATATTTCCGAACAGACCAGTCTTTTGGCCTTGAATGCAACCATTGAAGCGGCCAGAGCCGGTGAAGCCGGTAAAGGCTTTGCCGTGGTTGCCAGCGAAATTAAAGCACTGTCAACCCAGACAGCCGATGCCACCTTAAATATAAAAGACCAGATTGAAAACGTTCAAAAGGTTTCCGATTCCAGCATGACATTGATCAGTGAAGTGTCCGAGGTAATCAGTGCTGCAACAGAGATGATTAGTACCATTGCGGCGGCGGTCACCCAGCAGTCAGCCGCCACCCATGAAATTTCAAGCAATATTGTGAACAGCTTTCTTCGGGCCTCCAGGAAGTCAATGAAAATGTTAGCCAAAGCTCTACGGTGGCCACGCAAATCTCCACGGATATCGCAAATGTAAGTTCGGCTTCAACTGAAATGAGTGCCAATAGTCAAAATGTCAAAGATAGTGCCAGCCAGTTAAAGCAGATGGCAGAACAACTCAAAAAAATTGTAAATACGTTTGTCATCGAATAAAAATTAATTTCAGCAGCAGGCAATTAATCTGTGTTGAAAGATCGCCTTAGGCTCATTACGAGTTCAAGGCGATTTTTATACGAACATCCTTTTTGCAAAACCACACAGGGAACAAATACCCCAACAGGCATACGATAAAAGAAAAAAATCAATTTAAAGCGCCCCCCCACGCGTCATAGGCTTTACTTCATTTTTACTTCTTGATAGTATCAGATTCACTTTTAAACCCTTAAATATGCGTAATGTTCTCATGTCGGGACAATTTTCAATAGAAGGACGGCTGCCGTTGAAAGTACTTATTGTTGATGATGAAAAGCATATCCGACAAAGCCTTGCTGCTCACTTGGAAGATAATGACTATAACGTAATAACCGCAGAAAACGGCAGTCAGGGACTGGCACTGATCGTTGCTGAAAAGCCGGATCTTGTGCTGCTGGATCTAAAAATGCCGCAGATGAACGGAATCGACGTTCTGCGGCACAGCAGAAAAATCATGCCGGACTTGCCTGTGATCGTTATTTCCGGGGCAAATCGCATTGAGGATGTGGTAAAGGCATTGCGCCACGGCGCCTGGGATTATATAGAAAAACCCATACGAAATTTCAACGTATTGGATCATTCAATTAACCGGGCGCTGGAAAAGGCGATATTAATAGAGGAAAACAAAGCGTACCAGAAAAATCTGGAAAGCATGGTAAAAGAGAGAACCCGGGAACTTAAAAATGCCAACACCCATCTATCCGATATCAATGCACGGTTGCATAGAATTGTCGAAACCACACAAAGGCTGCACGGTTGTATTGAAATGGAATCTTTCGGCAAAAAAGTGCTTGAAGAATTTGCCGCCCAGATGGCGGCGACCGGCGGCAGTTTATATTTGCTTGAAGAAAAAGGCCTGCGCCTTGTGCACTCAATTGTTTCCGGGCACACGCCGGACTATATCCCTTTCCCGTTACCCGAGGATTCCGTGTTCAAAACAATTCTCGAAAAGGGCCAGGCACTTCTTGTCAACAACATAGAAGAAGAAAACGTATATCTGCCCAGTGGATGGCCTGGATACTCAAACGGTTCATTCCTTGCGTTCCCCATCAGAGAAGATTACGGAACGCCCATCGGTATTATCACACTTCACGACAAACAGACGCCCCCCTTCGTGGACCAGGACAAAGAGATTGGTGCCATCCTTTCGTCTTATTGCTGCGAGACCATTCGGGCCATCAAGGCATTTCAGGCGTCAAAAAAAAAGGAAGTTCAACTTCAACAAGCCCAAAAAATGGAAGCCATCGGAACCCTTGCCGGAGGAATTGCCCATGATTTCAACAATATCCTTGCCGGTATTTTCGGTTATGCCGAACTTGCCAAAATGGACCTTGATACCAATGAAAAGGCAGGCAAATATATTGACCAGGTAATGATGGGAGCAAGGCGTGCCGGTGAAATTGTCTCCCAGATTCTGACATTCAGCCGGCAGGCTGAATCTGAGATGAAACCCGTAAAAATTTATTTGATCGTCAAAGAAGCCGTTAAATTCTTGCGATCGTCCATTCCTTCCACCATTCACATCAGCGAAAACGTGGAGATCAAAGATATGGCTTTGGCTGATGCAACCCAGATTCATCAAGTGGTTATGAATCTGGGGACCAATGCATATCATGCCATGAGGGAGACCGGCGGCACCCTGTCCGTATCCTTGCGAAAGACAGAACTTTCCAGAAAAGACTTAGAAGAGGGCTGTCCCTATGGTGAATATATCGTTTTACAAATAGCGGATACCGGATGCGGCATTGATGAAGGCGTCATGGATCGAATTTTTGATCCCTATTTCACAACCAAAGAGGTCTTTCATGGAACAGGACTGGGCCTGGCCGTGGTCAGCAGCATTGTAAAAAAACACAACGGCATGATAAAAATTAACAGTCAAATCGGTAAAGGCACGGTTGTGGACGTTTTTTTTCCGATATTCAATAACGTTCTGGATAAATGCGCAAAACCGGAATACAGTACACAAAATTTAGAGGGAACCGAACATATTCTACTCGTTGATGATGAACAAGGCATTCTGGATTCCACCCGGCAAATGCTGAACAATATGGGTTATACCATATCCGGTTTCGCCGACGGCATATCCGCATTTAAAGCATTTACCAAGACACCGGATGCCTTTGATCTGGTGATTACCGATATGAGTATGCCCAATATGGACGGCAGGGTATTGTCGGAAAAAATTTTATCACTTAGAAAAGAGATACCGGTGATCCTTTGCACGGGATTTCATGAGACATTTACCGAAACGGACGCCGTTAAAATGGGAATTCGCAGATATTTGCACAAACCGGTTACCATACAAACCTTAACATTGGCCATTCGTGAAGAATTAGGCCGGCGAGAAAAGGATCATGGATCAAACTAAAAACAGCATATTAATTGTTGATGATGAACTGTACATCCGACAGAGTTTTATTGATTATTTTGAAGACCGGGACTGGCAGGTGTTTGATGCTGAAAGTGGTGAAACGGCCCTTGAACTGCTCAAGACCCATATCAGTGCCTCGGCCATCGTAGATATTCGTATGACGGGAATGGATGGGGAAACATTTATCAGAAACGCATCCAAAACATATCCGGATATGGTCTTTGTCATCTGCACGGGATCACCGGAATACGAGCCCGCCGAAGATATTCGCCAATGTCCCAATGTATCCGATCAGGTTTTCGGCAAGCCGGTAACAAACATTGATAAACTTGAAAAGACTATCAAAGACATGTTAGCTGATAAAAACGTTTAATAATACTTGTCCCAGGGCTTGCATCTTAAAATGGACGGATAACACAATGGATGATGCGGAAAAAACAAAATCCCAGCTGATCAGTGAACTGCAGGAGATGCGCAAACAAGTCGCAACCCTGACCCGTCCCATGGAAGATGGGGAAAATATTGCGTTTGAAGACCTTTTTAACCTGGCTGATATTCAGCATCTTCAGGATCTGTATGCCAAGGCGTTTGGCGTGGCCGCCCTGATCACCCGCCCGGACGGCACCCCCATCACCCGGCCCAGTGAATTCACCGAACTGTGCAGCCGGTTTATCCGCAATACCCCAAAGGGCAGCAAAAACTGCAATACATCCGATGCCATGATCGGAAGACATAATCCTTTCGGTCCCATTATCCAGCCGTGCATGAGTGCAGGTCTATGCAATGCGGGGGCCAGTATTACCGTTGGCGGGTGCCATGTTGCCAACTGGCTGATCGGCCAGGTGCGCAACGAACACCAGAGCGAAGAAAAGATTATGGATTATGCCCGTAAGCTCGGGGCAGACGAAGACGCATTCCGCGCCGCATACCAGCGGGTGCCTGTGATGTCCCAGGAACAATTCGAAAGGGTTGCCCAGGTCTTGTATACAGTGACCCGTCAATTGTCCACCTCAGCCTATCAGAATATCCGGCAGGCCCGATTCATTGCCCAGCTTCGACAGGCAAAACAGGCGTTAAAAGTGAATGAACAACTGCTGATCAACATTCTGGAATCCATGGATGAAGCCGTTGCGGTATTTAACAAGGATTTTACATTTCGGGTACTTAATCAAAAATTAGAGGCTTTTTCAGGCAGATCCAGAAAGGAGATGATCGGAAAAACCCCCTGGGATATTTTCCCGGACATTAAAGACGCCAGAATCACGGAAAATTTAAAAAATGCGATGAAAGGCCGGATAACAAGCAGCATTGAAACCCAGTTGATCAATTCTGATCAAACATCCCTATGGGCCAAGGTATCCCATTCGCCTCTCAGAGATGAAAACGGTCGCATTATTGGGGTTGTAGCTGTGCTCAGCGATATTACCCAACAGAAAAAAAATCAAGAAGAACTGCGCAACCTGCGAAATTATCTGTCGAATATTATCGACTCCATGCCATCGGTACTGGTGGGTGTAGACAGCCAAGGCCTTGTGACCCAGTGGAATCACAAGGCCGAGCAGGTCACCGGGATAGGTTTCGAAAAGGCGCATTCCAAGCCCCTGGTCAAGGTATTTCCCCACCTGGCCGATGAAATGGAGCGAATTCAAACCTCAATTCGTGACCACCAGGTCATCCGGGATTCAAAAGTACTTCGTGAAAATCTTGAAGAAACCCGCTACGAAAGCATAACGATTTACCCCCTGGTGGCCAATGGAATGGAAGGTGCTGTGATCCGGGTGGATGATGTGACCGATCAGGTGCACATGGAGGAGATGATGATCCAGAACGAAAAAATGCTCTCCGTGGGCGGGTTGGCTGCGGGCATGGCCCACGAAATCAATAACCCCCTGGCCGGCATGGTACAGACCACCCATGTCATGTCCCAACGGCTGTCGGCAGCAGCGAATCTTGCCCCCAATCAAAAAGCGGCCCAGGCAGCCGGTACCACCATCGAAGCCATAGAGCATTATATGCAAACAAGGGGTATATTGCGGATGCTTGACACCATCACCGAGTCAGGAGAACGGGTTGCACAGATTGTCAGCAATATCCTCAGTTTTGCCCGGAAAAACGATTCGGATGATTCCGTTCATGATCTGAACAAAATCCTGGATAAAACCATTGCTTTGGCGGCCACGGACTATGATCTGAAAAAGGAATACGATTTTAAACAAATTGAAATCCTAAGAGAATATGATAACAACCTGCCGGCCGTTCCCTGCCAGGATAGCAAAATTCAGCAAGTGGTGCTCAATATCCTGACCAACGGGGCCCAGGCCATGCAGGAGGCAGGCACCCTAAAGCCCAGGTTTATTCTCAGGACCTATGCTGATCCGACCCGGGATATGGTCTGCATGGAGATAGAAGACAACGGTCCCGGAATGAATAAAAAGACACTCAAGCATATTTTTGATCCCTTTTTCACCACCAAGCCCACGGGGGTAGGAACGGGCCTTGGCCTGAGCGTATCCTACTTCATTATCACCGAAAATCATAAAGGCGAATTGCTGGTTGAATCCAGTCCCGACGCCGGTGCAAAATTCATTATACGATTGGCTAACAGCTGAATATTCAGATACCGGAATATGAAAATGCAGATAAAAACAGTGTTCACCTTAATGTTCTTCTTACTGTCGCTCGCCGTTGGTTTCGTGATCGACGACAGCCATGCCGCCCGATTCAAGGTTCTTGTGGTGATGAGCTACGACCCGGATTATACATTCGTTCAAAAGGTACGTCAGGGAATTGATTCGGTGTTGTCCGACACCTGCCGAATTGAGTACTTTTATATGAATACCAAAAACAATCTTGTAGGCGGTCCCCAAAAAGCCAAAGCGGCCTTCGCCGTGTACCAAAAAATGCAGCCCGACGGTGTGATTGCCGCCGACGACAATGCCCAATCCATGTTTGTGGTGCCCTACCTGAAAAACAAGGTGAGAACCCCGGTGATGTTTTGCGGCGTCAATGACTCACCTGAAAATTACGGATATCCGGCAGATAATGTATCCGGTATCCTGGAACGGATGTCCATCACCCAAAGCCTGGCCTTTGCCAAACAATTGATCCCAACCATCCGAACCTTTGGATACATGTCCGGTGAAAATCCGACGGGCCGGACCCTTCTAAAATATTTTCAACATGAGGCCCATACATTTCCCATGAAACTGGTTGCCGCCAGGTTTCCAAAAACATTGATGGAAGGCAAAGCCATGGCAAAAGAGCTGCAGGGACTGTGTGATGTTCTGTTCATACCGACCATGAACGGTATCAGGGACGACACCGGGAACCCGCTTTCGGATAGACAGGTCCTGCCCGTTGTTACCGACATCTTTGCCAAACCGGTTATCGGTGACCAAAAATTCACCATTCAATACGGGATGTTGTGCGGCATGACCCAGCATCCGGACGAACAGGGTTTCACCGCAGCAAAGATGCTGCTCAAAGCCATGCAGGGCACCCCCATCTGTGATATTCCCATTACCCGAAACCGATTAAGCCAGGCAATTATCAACGTGACCGTGATGAAGGCTTTTGGCATCAAACCCAAACCCATTTTACTAAAAGATACCGAGCTGATCCGGGGAGAAACCGACCATGGCGAACGCATGCTGTGAGCTGCTAAAAGGAATAAAAAAGATCGAAATTAAACAATTCGTGATAGTACTGTTCTTCACTTTTTTTCTACAGGGCTGCGGCCCCGAAGAACCTGTCCGGATCGGATTTATCACCGGTACCTCAGGGCATATGGCGGATATGGGAATATCAGCGCGTTATGCGCTCTTGCTGGCTGTGGACCAGTGCAATGAAACAGGCGGCATCCATGGCCGGCGTGTGGCGCTTGTAATCAAAGACAGCCAGCATGATTTGGCCACGGCGGTAAAAGATGTGCAGGACTTGATTGCCTTAAAGGTTGACGCCATCATCGGTCCCATGTCCAGCACCATTGCCATGGCCATCGTACCCTATCTGAACCGGTCTAAAGTGGTGACAGTCGCCCCCACGGCCACCACAACACAACTTTCCGGTCAAGACGACTATTTTTTCCGGGTTTGTCCCTCTGCCGGCGCCCAGGCGCATGTAAATGCAGCGTACCAGCTTCAGTCGGCAAACATGAAACGCATTTCCGTGGCCTTTCACAGAGGTAATCCTTCCTTTTGCTCTTCCTTCATAAAACAATTTAGAGAAACATTCCAGAACGGCGGAGGAAAAATCCTTTTTGTGACAGGCGTTACCTCCGAAGACGGACGGTCCTTTTCCCAAATCGCCGACGATCTATTGGCAGATCGTCCCGATGGTATCTTGATCATCGCCAATGCCATGGATTCGGCCATGCTGTGTCAACAAATTCGCAAAATCAGTTCATCGGTTAAGATCACCTTGTCAAGCTGGAGTGCTTCCCGGCGGTTCATTGAACTGGGCAGCGGCGCCGTAGAAGGAACAACCCTGCCCATCTCCGTAGACTGGAACAGTTCCCATCCCAGGTATAAAAAATTTCAAAAATTATTTTATGAGCGATACGGGATTGAACCCGGCATTGGCAGCCTGAATGCCTATAATGCTGCCCAGGTGGTCCTCTCTGCCCTTAAGGTCCGTCAATCCGGAAAAAATTTAAAAGAGACCATACTTGCCATGGGCGAATTTGAAGGGCTCCAAAGAACAATAAAATTTGATGCCTACGGAGATATGAACGCCGGGGTCTTTATGTACACTATCCGCAACCATCAATTTGAGGCATTGGATAAAATCCATGGGATCTGACATCTCTTTAAAAAATTATCTGTCCCGGCATTTTGCAGTGGTCGCTATTTTACCCGTGGTCACCATTGCCTGTCTGACCTATAGCTTTATGTTACCGGCCATTAAGGACCGCACAGGATTTCAGAACCATGCCATGGCCCGTTCGATTGCCGGCCAGATATCCGCACATCTGTCCTGCGGAAAACGCCAGATCTCGGCCATCGCTGAATATCTGAGCAACCGGCAAATTCGAAACCACATGGCACCGGTTGACCTGCTGGATGCCCATTGCAGCACCGGTGATTTTTTCGAAGCCCTGTTTGTTATTGACAATAAGGAGGGCGTGGTTCAGACAGCCGGCCTGAGTGAATCTCTCAGGCCTAAACGGTCCGATTTCATTGGTATGGATTTTTCCGGTCGAACGTTTCTTCATCCGCTCAAAAAGAGTGCTGAACCTGAATGGTCCCAGATTTTTTTGTCCACCATTAGCAGTCGGCCGGCAGTGGCGGTGATAATCCCATTACTCAAGGGTGTTATCATTGGAGAGATGCCGCTTGATAAACTGTCTGCATTCATAAGCCACCTGCCGGTGGAATCGGAATTACTGACCTTTGTGATTGACGAAAGGGGAACAGTCCTGGCAGATTCTTCAGGACAGTATTGGGGACAAATTCTGAAAGCAGATTTTATTACAGGGACCGAATCAGACACCGGTTCCCGGTCGGTTTCAAAAACATTTGAATTCAATGGGCGACGGATGCTGGGCACCATGGCGAATATGGATGAAAGCGGTTGGAAAATTGTGATCGCCCAGCCGTTCAGCAAAGCGTTTCAGTCTCTGTGGGAGATCCTTAGCTTAATTGCGTTAGGCCTGTTTCTTGCACTGATTCTTTCTCTGTCCATCGGCTGGATTCTATCCGGTAAGATCTCCCTTGTTGTTAAATCCTATATTGAGCGGGCCGCACACATTGCCGGCGGAAACTACAACCTTCACTGGCCCACAAACAAAACCAAAGAGTTCTCTTTGCTCAGCCAAAACCTTAAGCGTATGGCCCGGAAAATCAAACAACGGGAAGAAGAACTTAAAATCAGCGAGGAACGGACCAAGGATATTCTGCTCAATATTCCCGGTGTCGCGTTCCAACATATCGCCGACCCCAATACGGATAAATATGGGGTGGTGAAAACCATTGCCCGGGAGCGGGGAATGCAGATTTTCGGCCTTGATTTTGATGTTGAAAATTTCATTGAAACGTTTGTGGCCCATCTTCCCGAAAAGGATCAACCCCGTTTTGTACAGTCAGTAAAACAGGCGGTTCAATTGCTTAAACCATGGCATTACGAGGGTCGGTTTACCAAACCATCCGGCGAGGAAATCTGGTTTGAGGGCCGTTCCATCCCCCGGCAAAAAACGGATGTGGTGGTTCATTACGGCGTGCTGACGGATATCACCCGGCGCAAAAAGATCGAAGAAATATTAATTCAAAGCGAAAAAATGCGCTCAGTGGGCGGGCTGGCTGCGGGCATGGCCCACGAGATTAACAATCCTTTGGCCGGCATGATGCAAACCGCCCAGGTCATGGCCCAACGGCTTAGTGCAGAGCTTGATATTCCGGCCAGCCGTATAGCGGCCCAACAGGCGGATACCAGCATTGAATCCATTGATCGATTCATGAAAGCACGGGGCATACCCCGGATGATTCATACCATTATCACATCCGGGCAGCGGGTGTCTGATATTATCAACAATATCCTGAGTTTTTCCCGTAAAGATGAAACCACCTTATCCCATCATTTCCTTGACAAAATTCTGGACAGAACCGTTGAGCTTGCAGCAACGGATTACGATTTGAAAAAGGCATATGATTTCAAACAAATTAAGATCACCAGGGCGTATGCAGATGATCTGCCCGCTGTACCCTGCCAGGCCGGCAACCTTCAGCAGGTGGTGCTCAATATCCTGACCAACGGGGCCCAGGCCATGCAGGAGGCCGGAACATTAGAGCCCAGATTCATTCTCAGAACCTATGGAGATCCGGTTCTGGACATGACCTGCATGGAGATAGAGGACAACGGACCCGGGATGGATGAAAAAACGCGCAAGCATATCTTTGATCCTTTTTTCACCACCAAACCGGTGGGGGTAGGAACCGGACTTGGATTAAGTGTTTCCTATTTTATTGTCACTGAAAACCATCAAGGTGAAATGACCGTTGAATCCAGTCCTGGTGCGGGCGCAAAATTTATTATACGCCTGTCCAACAGCTGACGGCCCGTGGCCGTTGTATGAAAGCAAAAGGGCATTAGGCCTGCACCGTCTATTTTGCAAGGTGCGCAGCGTCTACGCCCCCGGGAGTGACCATGAAAATAAAAAATGTCAGCATTTCAATCATTGTCCTGTCTGGGCTGATTTTTCTAAAGACAGGAACAGCGGCAGCCGGCACGCCCATGTACAACGTGCTGGTGGTAATGAGCTATGGGCCGGATTATATGTTCGTTCAAGAAGTGCAGCAGGGGATCGAATCGACACTGGCTGAGACCTGCCGGATTAAATATTTTTACCTGGACACAAAAAAAGATCTTTCCGGCGGCCCCCAAAAAGCCGAACAAGCCTATGAATTTTACAAAACCCTCCCGGTTGACGGGGTGATTGCCGCCGATGACAATGCCCAATCCATGTTTGTGGTTCCCTATCTTAAAAACAAGGTCAAAACTCCGGTGATGTTCTGCGGGGTCAATGCTGGCCCGGAAAAATACGGGTACCCGGCCGCCAATGTATCCGGTATTCTGGAACGTCATCCGGTCAGTCAAACCCTGGCCTTTGCCAAACAATTGATTCCTTCGGCTAAAACCTTTGGATTCATGGCCTACGACAGCCCTTCGGGACGGTCTGCCCTGGAAATTTTTCATCAGGAAGAAAAAACCTTTCCCATGGAGCTAGTGACGACCCGGTTTCCCAAAACCTTTGAGCACGCCCAGGCCATAGCCAAAGAACTCTCCCCCCTGTGTGATATTCTGTATATGCCAACCATGCACGGTATCAAAGATGCTAAAGGCAACCCGTTACCGGAAAAAAACGTTGTCCCTGAAATCGCCCGGACCTTTGGCAAGCCGATCATCAGCGGCAATCATTATAACATTCGATACGGGATGCTCTGCGGGGTTGTAAAGACCGGCCATGAACAAGGTGCCACAGCAGCCAAGATGCTGCTCCAGGCCATGGCAGGCACCCCGGTTTCCCAGATTCCCATCACCAGGAACCGCCTGGGCAAGGCAACGATCAATGTGACGGTCATGAAAGCATTGGGCATCAAGCCCAAACCCATTCTTTTAAAAGGCACTGAACTTGTCCGGACTGAGCCTTAGGAGCCCACGATACATGAGCAATTCAATACCCAAAAAATCTGGTCAACCAATATCGTTCAAATTCTCGGATCTGCACATTCGCACCAAGCTGCAAGTGGTGATTGCCCTGATCACCACCGTTTTTTTAATGATCGTCCTGACAGTGGTCATATCTTTCCACCGCATTGAAAATGTGCTGGGCGGCGTGATCAATAACGATATGAACAATGTCATGACAAACGCATTAACCGAACGGGAGCTCTCCTCCCTAACAGCGGACCTCAATCTTTTGCTGGTTACTTTTTTTGGAGACCGGAACCATCTGCACAATGAAAGCAAGCGGTTAATCCAAGTGACACAAGGGTTGGCCGACCGAGTCCAGGACAGTGCCCTGGAAGCCCCTATTCTGCTGTTTGACCGGCGCATGCAGTTTTTGCTGGACCAGTGCCGGGTTGTTAACGATGGGGTCAGCAATGTCAGTGCCGCAGAGCAGCATATGGTTGACATGTTCGATCGCCTGGATGAAATTATTGCCGATAAACTCATCAACGCTGCCCTTAACGGCGATGACGCAAGCATCCTTCAGCAACTTTCGGTGCTGATCATCGGATACCGTCAAAGTCTTTTGGAAATCGGCAAGAGCCATGCAGAACGCTGGCCGGAAAGCTATTATTCATTCCTTGATCTGGATAATGATCCGCTGATCGTTGCCATTGACGAACTGCACTTTCGAATGCGCCCCCTGATGGCAGCAGATCCTCAGATCGCTGAATTCGGCCGGGACATCATCGACGATCTTCAAACTTATAAAAGTGAAATGTTAACCCTTAATGTGTTGATGGTGGAACTGCAAACGCGCATGCTCAATGTTGAGAAGGCCAGGCACGAGGCCACCCAAATACTTAAAAAGTTTGACCGGGATGTGGTCAATGCCATCAGCACCGCAAATACCAAGGTGATCGCCACCTTCAGGGTTACTGAATCGTCCCTGGTGGCAATTTCCCTGGCACTTATCGCAGCGCTCATTGTGCTGACATTGCTTTTTTTTAAAAATATTATAAAAAAACCCATGGACAATATCTGTGAAGGGATCAAGGCCTTTCGACAGAGCAACCTGAACGCCCGGATCAATCTTAACCGCCGGGACGAATGGCACCTGATTGAGGATGCGTTGAACGCCATGGCCATGGATCTTTCCAACTCCTACGCAGACCTTAAAACTGCCCAGGGTCTTGTTTCCAATATCATTGATTCCATGCCATCGGTCCTGGTGGGGGTGGACAGCCTGGGTGTCGTGACCCAATGGAATCTGAGGGCCGAACAGGTCACGGGGATAAGCCCTGAAAAAGCCCGTTCCCAGCCATTGGACAAAGTGCTCCCCAGTCTGGCCCACGAAATGGACCGCATCCGGGTATCCATACGGGATCGGCGGGTGCTTCGAAATTCAAAGATGCGCCGGGAATACATAGACGAAACCCGATACGAAGACCTAACCATTTATCCCCTGGTGGCCAACGGAGTGGAAGGTGCCGTGATCCGGGTGGATGACGTCACCGATCAGGTGCTGATGGAAGAGATGGTCATCCAGAGTGAAAAGATGCTCTCGGTAGGCGGACTTGCTGCAGGCATGGCCCATGAAATCAACAATCCCCTGGCCGGTATGATGCAGACCGCCCAGGTCATGGGCCGGCGGCTGACGGATCGCTTTGATATCCGGGCCAACCGGGAAGCGGCACAAGAGGCCGGAACGACCATTGAAGTCATTGAGCGGTTCATGGAGGCAAGGGGAATACACCGAATGATTGCGGCCATTACCGAATCTGGGGTGCGGGTGTCCCAGATTGTAAATAATATGCTCAGTTTTGCCAGAAAAGACAGTACAAGCATATCATCCCATGACCTGACCGAAATTATAGATAAGACCATTGAACTTGCGGCCACGGATTATGATTTGAAAAAAACCTATGATTTTAAACGGATTAAAATTACCAAAGCGCACCATGCTGACCTGTCTGCCGTCCCCTGCCAGGCCAGCAAAATTCAGCAGGTGCTGCTCAACATTCTGACCAACGGCGCTCAGGCCATGCAGGGCGTCAGCACCCCGAACCCCGAATTCACCATACGCACCTATGTGGATTCAAACCGGAATATGGCCTGCATCGAGATTGAGGATAACGGCCCCGGCATGGATGAAAAAACGCGCAAACATCTTTTTGATCCCTTTTTCACCACAAAACCTGTGGGGGTGGGCACCGGACTTGGACTAAGTGTTTCCTATTTTATCATCACCGAAAACCATAAAGGCGAAATGGCCGTCGAATCAAGTCTGGGCACCGGTGCAAAATTTTTGATCCGCATCCCGTTAGCAGGACCTAAATCACAGACGTAAGGCACGGTGTACAAGTTCAGTCGGCCATTTTTTTCTGCCCGTAGGTCTTGAACTTTTCAAGCACGGTGTCCATCTCTTTATCCGGCAGAATCACAGGCGTTCCAATGCTTTTGGTCTGATAATAAATCCGGGCCACAAATTCGATCTCTTCGGCAACGGCAAAGGCCGTGTCCATGTTGCCGCCCACGGCCACAAGTCCGTGATTGGCCAGCAGCAACGCGTTATAATCGCCGATATATTCGGCCACGATGTCAGCCAGTTGCGGGGTGCCGAATGTGGCATAGGGTGCCAGGGGCACTTTTTTTCCGGCAAATCCCACAAGATAATGAACGGCCGGGATTTCCCATCCCAGACAGGCCATGGTCACGGCATAGGGAGAGTGGGTGTGGACAACGGCCTGTATATCTTTGCGCTGGTGATAGAGGGATAGGTGAAAGCCAAGCTCGCTTGACGGTTTGGTATCGCCTTCCAGAATATTTCCCTGCATATCCGTGAGCACAACATCCCGAGGGCTCAACGCCGCGTACTCGATACCGCTGGGGCTGACGGCCACGGTTCCCGATTCCCTGTTAATAATGCTCAGGTTACCGCCGGTACCCGTGGTCAGACCGGACGACACCATTTTAAGGCCAAAGCGCACAACCGCCTCTTTTTCATTTTCAAAATCCATAAACGCCTCCATAAAATTGCTCAGTTACTCTATTCGTGTCCCCTGTCCCACTGTGAAAAATTTTAGTCTTTGATTTGCCCACCGGACTGCGGATCCATCCTGTACACCATCCGCCCAATCCGTCGGACAGCCTGGTCAGCCGCCTCATCCCATACGCCGCCGTATCCGATGCGGATATACCGGCTGAACACATCCACGCTGGAGCACAAAAATCCTGGAATGATTGAAATTCCCTCTTTTCTGGCTTCAAAAAAGATATCCCGGCCGTTGCACCCTTCGGGCAGTTCAATCCAGAGACAAAGCCCCCCCAAAGGAGATGTCATTTTCACGGATGGGGGAAAGTATTTATATACCGCTGTCCTGCAGTATTGGCAATGTTCCCTTAAGGTGCGCCGAAGACGGCGCAGATGACGCGGAAATGAACCTTCTTTCAGGTAACTTGCCACCAGGGCTTGGTTCAGGGTGGGAGAAATCAAAGAGCTTTTCAGCTTCATCTGCTGGATGCGGTTTTTAAACCTGCCGGGTATGACCCAGCCTACCATCAGCCCCGGTGCCAGAACTTTTGAGAACGAAGAACAATATAAAACATTGTCATGTGTATCCCACTTTTTCACCGGATTGGGCCGGGTATTTCCAAAGTACAATTCACCACTGACATCGTTATCAATAATGGGAATCTGCCGTTGCCCCAGCAGGGTTGCGATCCTCTCTTTATTCTCATCGGGCATGATAAACCCCAACGGATTCTGGCAGTTTGCATTGAGCAGACAGGCGTCTATCTTCTTTTGGTCGACCAGTTTTTCGAGCCGGTCCGGGTTAATCCCGCGTTCTGGATCGGCAGGGATCTCCAGGGCATAGAGCCCGTTATCGCTGAGCATGCGCCGGATAAAAGGATCGGACGGAGATTCCAGGGCAATGGTATCTCCGGGATTTGCCACCGCCTTGAGGCTGAGGCTCAGGGCCTCGGTACATCCGTTGGTGACAATAATATCCTCCATGGACAAATCTTTGATGAACGGGAAAAGCAGGTTGGTGATCTGGTGTCTGAGCTGCTCATCCCCCTGGGGGTGTGCGTATCCGACAATCACCCTGGGCACTTGGTCTTTTGAAAAGGACTTAAGATGGGCGTGAAGCCGCTTGACCGGCAGATACTCCGGTGCCACCGTCACAGAGCCAAATTTTAATACCCCGGGATCACCCATGTCCCGGGTCAGAATATAGATAAGGTTGTCGACACTGATTTTTCCAGGCGCCATCTCATGGCGGATGATTCCGGGGCCTGGCCGGAGCCGGTCGGGACTTGGCTTGATAAAGTACCCGGAGCGATCACGGGACGCCACCACCCCCCTTTTTTCAAGCTCAACATAGGCCTGGATCACCGTTGTCATACTGTAGCCGGTGGTCCGACAAAGGGATCTAAGGGAAGGCAGTTTCTCCGACATCCGGTATCCCCCGTTTTTGATTTGCCTTTGGATCTGGTCTGCCAGATCCTTGTAAAAAAACTTTCTTTTTTCAGCCATGCCATCTGCTATGGTTTTTTATTGCACGTTCTGTATCTGTTCTCTTTTTTTAAGTTCAACTATATTAATTCACACTTAATATTCAACGTTGCACGACAAAGGAGAAAACAATGACAAAATACTGTTTTACTGTTATGCAGTACATGCTGGCCGGCCAAGAGTCAAGGCTCGGCTTTAAGGATTACTGGAAAAACGATTTTCTGGCCCGCCACACCCCTGCCGGCCGAATCTGCCTGGAAACAACCAAGGCGATCTTTGTGATCGGGCTTTGTTTTGCCGTGACCAAAGGTATCAGTCTTCTGTAATTGCCAGGGCGCGTTAGTCTGCCCTGATCCTTAAAAAGGAGGCGAATTTGGGCACCCCGTTTTTACTAAACCCATGATATTTGAATGTCACGGTGGTGCCGACGGCGGGGGGATTGTTTCGAACCGCATCGGTGAATCCGGTTCCCAGTTTAAAAATAACGCCGTTTTCCAATTTCAACGTCAGCGAGCCCATGGCATTTTCATATTTGCCTTTTCCCTTGTTCATACCAATGACAATGCCTTCCATGTCCCTGGCTTTTTTTACTTTGAGCACATGGGCGCTGCGCCCGGTGTGGTAGGGCTTATCCGGATCTTTTACGATAACGCCTTCTCCGCCCCGTGATGCCACATCACAAAAGAAACGATCCAGGTCGGATCGGTCATGAATCACGGTCTGGGGAATTACCCTGACATGGGCGGCCGGATGGGAATTAAACCATTGTTTTGCCCGGTCAAGCCGTTGTAAAAATGTCCCTTCCGCGTTGGGCACCTCGAAAATATGGTAATTTATTTTTTCCCACCCAGGTCCCGGCTTTTCATCAAGCACCACAGACTGAATAAACTCAAACGCCCCTTGTCTGCTCCACAATTCGCCGTCCAGTTCAAAGGTTGGAAAATTCTTGATGAACCATGGGGGCGGATAAAGGAGAACGCCCTTGCGGGTCAACAGGCACTTGCCGTCCCAGTACCCCCGTATCCCATCCAGTTTCTCGCTCATCACCCAGCCCGTAATGTCTTCTTGTCCGGTATAGACCCCGGCCTTTTGCAAATGCAACGCTTCTGCCCGGCACAACGGACAAAAAAAGACCATCACCATTGCTGCCGTTAACCATGTACTGAACATTTTACGATACATATGAGTTGCGAAATAAGGCATAGAACCCCCATAATGTTTGATTCTGGAATTAAAAGACACTGTAAAATACCATTTTGGCTATTGTCAAGAAATGTTGGCCGTGTCTCAATTCATAAATCGCTCTTAAATTATTTGATAATTTTTTTTTATTTCTGGATGACACAGCTTATTATCCCTCCACAAGGCAGTGCGACCACCACCACACAACAACTCTATCAGGAAATCCGGTTAACGGCATTTTTGTCCCAATTGAGTGTGGGGAAACATTTTATGGATAATATCAAGACAATAGGAAGGCATGGGATGCGCACCCCGGGTCCAACGCCTTTTACGTGCTTCCCGGTATGACCGAAAGGCTTCGGCGACCATTGACTTTTATAAATGATTTATTTTATAAATACTGACTTTGCGCATATGTTCAGGACAAGGAATGATACCACAAAAAAATAAAGTCTACACCGTCGGCACCCTGACACGGCAGATCAAAAATTTGCTTGAAGAACAATATCCTTTTTTGTGGATCACAGGTGAAATTTCAAATTTTTCAACCCCTGCGTCAGGTCATTCCTATTTTTCATTAAAAGATGACGCTGCCGTGATCTCCTGCGTGATTTTTAAAGGACAAAAACGCCACTTAAAATTCACACCTGAAAACGGAATGAAAATCAAAGGCATGGCCCGTCTGTCCCTTTACGAGCCCCGGGGGACTTACCAGCTTATTTTTGAACATATGGAACCCGAAGGCACAGGTGCGCTCCAGCAAGCCTTTGAACAGCTTAAGGCCGAACTTGCTGCCATGGGGTGGTTTGATGGGGCTTTGAAAAAAAAGCTTCCTTTTTTACCGTCCGGCATCCATGTCATCACCTCGGGCACGGGTGCTGCGGTTCGTGACATCATCCAGGTTGCCAAACAACGCTGTCCAAGCGTTCCCCTTGAAATCATTCCCGTCAAGGTCCAGGGAGACACAGCAGAGTTTGAAATTGCCCGGGCCATTGAACTTGCCAACACGGTTAAAACCTGTGACCTGATTATCATTGCCCGGGGCGGCGGTTCCCTTGAGGATCTATGGGCATTTAACACCAGAACCGTGGCAAAGGCCGTTTTTGAATCTGAAATCCCTGTTATTTCAGGTGTAGGCCATGAAATCGACTTTACCATAGCCGACTTTGTCGCCGATCTCCGGGCCCCCACCCCATCGGCTGCGGCCCAGATGGCCTTGCCTGACCAGACGGCTATTGTCGATCAAATCCTTGGACTATACCAAGAGTTAAACATTAAAATTAAGCGTCGTCTCCTGCAGCAGAAAGAACATGTAAACGATTTACACAGTCGGCTTAAAAGTCCGGCCAGGGTTGTGGATGATTTCAGGTTCCGCATAGAGGATCTGCAATCCAGGGCTTTTTCTCTGCTCGCAAATCGTATTAATCACCAGCGCGAAAAAATTCTTTGGCTGAACAAAGCGCTTTCAGGCACCTTGCCCTCTACCCAGACATATACAAAAGATGTTGAGGATCTTCAGGCAAATCTGGATTATTTTTTTCGTGCTTTCCTCAAGCAGTGCAAAGACAGGGTAAACAAGCAACAGATCCAACTTGAGACTTTAAATCCGTCAGCGGTGCTAAAACGCGGGTACAGCATCACCCGAAGCAAATCCGGTATGGGTATCGGCAGTCATGTTGTAATGGATGCCGACACGCTTAGGGCAGACGATGACATTGAAATTATTCTATCTAAAGGACGCCTGGATGCCCGGGTTGTAAAAACATATGGCAAAGAAAACCTTTGAATCCGCATTAAAACAGCTTGAAACCATTGTCAAAGAGATGGAATCCGGTGATTTGACATTGGAAAAGGCAGTCAAAAAATATGAAGAAGGCATAGCCAATTCCCGTTTCTGCCTTGAAATTTTAGACAAAACCGAGCAAAAAATCACCCAGTTGACCATGGATGCTGACGGCAAACCCGATATATCAGACTTTAAGGAAAACCAATGAGTATTTTTGACCTCTCCGGATATTTGAAACGGAACCGAAAACTGGTTGATGAGGCGTTAATAAACGTTTTTGGTGAACTGGACCCAGCGCGTGAGCTCGTCCAGGCCATGAAACACTCTTTGATGGCCGGCGGTAAACGGGTGCGCCCTGCCCTGGCGCTGGCAACCGCAGGTGCTTTAGGTGCAGACCCGCTCATCGCCCTGCCCGCTTCCTGTGCCATTGAAATGATTCACACCTATTCTTTGATCCATGACGATTTGCCGGGTATGGATAATGATGATCTGCGCCGGGGCGTTCCCACATGCCACAAACAATTTTCCGAAGCCACTGCCATTCTGGCCGGAGACGGACTGTTAACCCATGCATTTCATATCCTTGCTGCACCAGGCGCCTGCTTCAGTGTTTTTCCCAATGCCGAAACCCGGTTGATTCTGGTGGAAAAAATCTCTGCTGCCGCCGGCATTAACGGCATGGTGGAAGGTCAGATGCTGGATATGCAGGCGGAAAAAAAGCCCGAAACTCTGCCTGTGGACAGTGCTGAGGCCCTTACCCATTTAAAGAGAATCCACAAACACAAAACCGGTGCCATGATAGAGGTCAGTGTTGCCTCCGGGGCCATCAGTGCCGGTGCGGATAAACAAGCGTTAGGTGCTTTGGACACATATGCGCAAAATATCGGGCTTGCCTTCCAGGTCATGGATGATATTTTAAATGTGGAGGGAGATCCTGAGATCATGGGCAAGGCTGTGGGAACCGATGCTTTGCATGACAAGATGACATTTCCTGCCATTTTGGGTCTGGACGGCTCAAAAAAGTTTTCAAAACAGCTGGTGGCCGATGCCCTGGATGCTTTGGACAGTTACAAGGAAAATGATTTTTCGGAAAAAAGCGAGCCGTTGCGCGCCATTGCCGGTTACATTATAAACAGGAAACGATGAAAAAAGATTTAACCACGGAACTCACGGAAAGCACAGAAAGCTATTTTCAGTGTCTTCCGTGAGTTCCGTGGTTAATTTGTTTCATATGAAGAGGTAGGCATTGAAATATCTTGACCAAATAAATGGCCCTGATGACCTAAAACAAATTCCAAGAAACGAGCTCGGGGCGGTTGCCCGGGAGATCCGAAGCCGAATTATTGACGTGGTATCAAAAAACGGCGGGCATCTGGCATCCAGTTTAGGTGTCGTTGAACTGACCATTGCCCTGCATTATGTGTTTGATCTGCCCAAAGACACCCTGATCTGGGATGTGGGACATCAATCCTATGCCCACAAACTGCTAACCGGGCGGCATCAAAACTTTGACACCCTTCGAAAATACAAAGGGATTTCAGGGTTTGTAAAAATAAAAGAAAGCCCCTATGACAGTTTGACCGTCGGCCACGCCTCCACCTCAATTTCTGCGGGGCTTGGCATGTCCTATGCCAAGAAGCTTAAAAAGGACACGTCCAATGTGGTCTCCATCATCGGTGACGGTTCCATGACCGCAGGCCTTGCCTATGAAGGGCTGAACCATTCAGGCGACTCCCAGCAAAAATACATCGTTATATTAAATGATAATGACATGTCCATCTCCGCCAATGTCGGGGCCTTGTCTTCTTATCTGTCCCGGACCTTTTCGCACAAGGCCCTGCAGAACATGCGCAACCAGTTTGGCCAGTTTTTAAAGTCCGTTCCCAAAATCGGGGATGATATGTATGGTTGGGCCAAACGGTGGGAGGAGTCTTTTAAAACCTTTGTGACCCCGGGCATGCTGTTCGAGGCCTTTAATTTTGATTATTTCGGACCCATTGACGGCCATAATCTGGATCATCTCATTGATATTTTATCCAATATCAAAGATCCGGATTCTCCGGTACTGTTGCATGTGACCACCCAAAAGGGCAAAGGATACGAACCAGCTGAAAAAAATCCGGTCTATTTTCACGGTGTGGGAAAATTTTCAGTGGATACCGGAAAATGTCCGGTGTCGTCAAAAAGCGCCCCGCCCTCTTATACCTCGGTGTTCGGCAAATGCATGATTGAACTTGCAAAACAAAACAAGTGCATTGTGGCGGTAACGGCTGCCATGCCAGAAGGTACGGGGTTAGGTCCTTTTTCCGAACAATTTCCAGATAGATTTATAGACGTGGGTATCGCCGAACAGCATGCCGTGACCTTTGCCGCAGGTCTTGCCGCCAAAGGGGGTAAACCTGTGGTGGCCATCTATTCCACCTTTTTGCAGCGCGGCTATGACCAGATTCTTCATGACGTCTGCATTGACAGTCACCCTGTCATTTTTGCCCTGGATCGCGGCGGCATTGTGGGTGAAGACGGCCCCACCCACCACGGATTGTTTGATTTTTCCTATCTTCGGTCCATGCCCAATATGACCGTTATGGCCCCCATGGATGAAAACGAACTGGTACGGATGATGCACACCGCCGTGGCCCACCCGGGCCCCATTGCCCTGCGTTATCCCAGGGGTGTCGGCCAGGGCGTTGACGTTGATTATAATGCCAAAGCGATTGACATCGGCAAAGCAAAGACGGTGCGTACCGGCGACGACCTGTTGATCATCGGTATCGGCCGCTGCGTCAATGACGCCGTGGATGCCGCAGAACAACTGGCCGCCCAGGGTATTGAAAGCACCGTAGTCAACGCCCGGTTTGTAAAACCGCTGGATGCGGACCTGATCCTGAAGCTTGCCGGAAAGATCAAAAAAGTGGTGACCATTGAAGAGCATGTTCTGGCAGGCGGTTTTGGCTCTGCCGTCCTTGAACTCATAGCGGATAACGGCCTTTCAGGGTGTATGGTCAACCGGGTAGGCATTAAAGATCAATTCGTTGAACACGGCACCCAGGCTGAGCTTCGAAGAGATTACGGTGTCGATGCCCAGGCGGTTGTGACCGCAGGATTGAAATTGTGCCGTGAAAAATAAAGCCGTCAGAAAACGCCTGGACCAGGCCCTGGTTGAGCAAGGCCTGATACGTTCAAGGGAACGGGCAAAGGCCGTTATAATGGCCGGAAAGGTTCTGGTGAACGGTTTCAAAGTCGATAAACCGGGAACCCAGGTAAATCCAGATGCCCAGCTTGAGGTCAAAGCCGCGGATCACCCTTACGTCAGTCGGGGGGGGCTTAAACTTGAAAAAGCACTCCAAAGTTTTCCCGTATCTGTCCAGGACGCGGTGTGTCTCGATATCGGTGCCTCCACAGGAGGATTTACCGACTGTCTGCTCAAATTCGGCGCCCGAAAAGTGTATGCAGTGGATGTGGGCTACGGCCAACTTGACTGGTCCCTTCGCCAGGATGACCGGGTGGTGGTCATAGAGCGAACCAATATCCGCCACCTTCCTTATGAAAGCATCGGCCAACCCATGGATACGGTGGTGGCGGACACCTCGTTCATCTCTTTGAAAACCGTTATCCCGGCAGCGGAAAAATTCATGCGGCCGGGCACCGATATCCTGGCCCTGATCAAACCGCAGTTTGAGGCGGGAAAGGAAAATGTCGGCAAAGGCGGCATCGTCAAGGATTCTGAAATCCGAAATCAGGTAAAACAGGATATTATCCTTTTCTTCCAGGACAGGGGGTACAAGGTGAACGGAACCGTTACCTCCCCGGTGTTAGGCGCAAAAGGCAATGAAGAATACGTCATTTCCCTGGTTTATGGAAAAAAATAAAATAATTCTGTTATTTTTATTCCATTTTGATTATTAGAGTATTGTTATTTTGTATATGAAAGTACTGATAAATTGTTAGGTTATTTTCATGTTTTGTTGTGGGATGTGTCCGGGTGTGGTATCCCGGATCGGCCCATGGCGGTTAATAATATTCTAAAGGAGCCGTAATGAGCGAAGAAATCAAATCCATGAGGAATGTGGCTTTTGCGGGCCATGGAGGTGCGGGCAAGACAACTCTTGCTGAGGCTATGCTTTTCAAGGCCGGGGTAACCAATCGCCTTGGCAAGGTTGAAGAGGGAAATACAGTAATGGATTTCCAGCCCGAAGAAACCAAGAAGCAGCAAAGTATTAATACATCATTTATCAAATATACACATGACAAACATGTTGTAACATTGATGGATACCCCCGGGGACCAAAATTTCTTTTCTGCTGCCAAAACATGTTTTCCTGTAGCCGACAGTATGGCTTTTGTTATTGACGGTGTTGGCGGACCTTCAGCCATGACCGAGGAAGCAGCAGCGTCTGCCCTGGAATATAACCTGCCCGGTTTTGTTATTATCAACAAACTTGACCGTGAACGCTCTGATTTCAGCACTGCGGTAGCCGCGTGCGATACGTCTCTTAAGAAAAAAATCATCCCTGTATGCTATCCCATTGGGACGGAAGACGGGTTTAAAGGCCTTGTAAATATTGTTTCCGGCGAAGCATTTGAGTATGACGCCGACGGCAAGGCCACAAGAATAGATATCCCGGCGGATATGGCAGATGAAATTGCCGCGGATAAGGAAGCATTCGTTGAAAATATCGCAGAGCTTGATGATGATCTGCTTGAAAAATATCTGGAAGGCGAAGAACTGACCGAAGGAGAACTTAAAAGCGCTTTCAGAAAAGGCGTTCTTGATGCTCAGTTTTATCCGGCCATCTGCACATCAGCCACAAAAATGATCGGCATTGATGTGGTATTTGATTTTATCAATGACTATATGCCCTCCCCCCTTGACCGCGGCGCATGGATCGCCAAAGATGCCGATGGAAACGATGTGGAAGTGGCGCCTGATCCCGATGCTGAATTTACAGGTTTTGTGTTTGCGACAATTGTTGACCCCTATGCAGGACGGCTTTCTCTTTTCCGGGTGATCTCCGGAACCCTTGGCAAAGAAGGCAATGTCCTCAATGTGACCAAGGACACCAAAGAGAGGTTTTCACAGCTGCTTGAAATTGCCGGCAAAGAACAAAAACAGATTACCGGTGCTTTGCCCGGTGCCATCGTCGCTGTGTCAAAACTGAAAAGCACCTTGACAGGAGATACCCTGACCGGCGGCAAAGCCATCCAGATTCCGGCACCGGCCCCACTGCCCCCGTGCATCTCCTTTGCCATTTCACCCAAGGCCAAAAGCGACGAAGATAAAATTCATGAAGCCGTGCGTAAGATCCTTGAAGAGGATACCGGCCTGACCCTGCGCCGTGAAGAAGAGACCCGCCAGACGATTCTGTCCGGCCGCGGTCTGGTTCATATTGAAGTTACGGCTGAAAAAATTCAGCGCAAATTTAATGTGGGCATGGACATTGCCACACCCAAAGTGGCATATCGTGAAACATTTAAGAAAAAAGTCAGGGTCCAGGGCAAACACAAAAAACAGTCCGGTGGGCATGGTCAGTATGGTGACTGCTGGATTGAGCTTGAACCCCTCCCCAAAGGCTCCGGGTATGAATTCGTGGATAAGATTGTGGGCGGCGTAATTCCCAAAAACTACATTCCTGCGGTTGAAGCAGGTATTCGGGAAGCCATGAAGAAAGGTATTCTGGCAGGATTTCCCTGTGTGGATTTCCGAACCACTCTGGATTTTGGTTCCTACCATGCCGTTGACTCTTCGGAAATGGCATTTAAAACGGCCGGCTCCCTGGCCTTTAAAAATGCCGCTGCCGAGGCCAAGGCTGTTTTACTTGAACCGATTATGAAGGTGTCGGTCAAGGCACCAGACGAGTCCACAGGCGATATCATGGGTGATATGAACTCAAGGCGCGGCCGGGTTCTTGGTATGGATACTGATGGCGACAAACAGATTATCAACGCACTTGTCCCCATGTCTGAAATGCTTCGGTATGCACCGGACCTGAGTTCCATGACCGGTGGCCGGGGTACATTTACCATGGAGTTTGAGGTGTATGACGAAGTACCTGCGGATCTGGCCAAAAAGATTATTGACCAGGTCAATGCTGAAAAAGAAGGTTAATCGTCAATATATAACAGTCACTGACTGACCTGATATATCAATATGTTTTAAGCCGTTCGAATATATTATCGGACGGCTTATTTTTTTGGGATTATATGTACCATGCGCAACTTCATAACGTTACAGACATTTCAGTAACGTTACTTATCTTCATTATTTAAAATTCTTCCTTTCATTTAAGAAATTTTTATATGCCATAATTTCCAATAGATAACCCTGTTTTTTTGTTTTAGCTAAAAAAGTGCCGCAGCCAGGCACGAACTGTGAAGTGTTTTAAAACTTTAATATATTGAATACTGGATTGCCGATAAAAAACTTAAGACAATTAAGGAATTTATAATAATGAAGAAAAAAGTACTGATCATTGGCGGGGTTGCTTGTGGCCCTAAAGCTGCATCCCGGATTAAACGACTATCCCCGGACGCCGAAGTCACCATTCTTGAAAAAGGCGAACTGCTCTCCTATGCAGGGTGTGGCCTGCCCTATTACATTTCCGGGCAGGTGAAAAATGATGATGATTTAATGACTACCCCGGCAGGTGTTGTAAGAGATCCTAACTTTTTTAAAATGGTCAAAGATATTCAGGTTAAAAATCATACCCTGGCAGAATCCATAGACCGTAAAAGCAAAGTGGTCAAAGCGGTTGACCTTTCGACAGGCGAGGGTTGTGAATATAAATATGATGCACTTGTCCTTTCCGTGGGAAGTCAGTTCAAAAAGCCGCCGTTTCCCGGCATTGATCTGGAAGGTGTCCATTTTCTTCAAACCGTCGAAGATGCAAAGGGCATCCGAGAGGGAAGCGGACCTCTGGAAGGGAAAAATGCCGTGGTGATTGGTGCCGGTCTCATCGGTCTTGAGGCCACGGAATCTTTGAAAGCCCAGGGAATGAACATCACCATGATCGAAATGATGGATCAGGCCATGGGGAATATGTTTGACCATGAAATGGTGTTTCACCTCCACAATGAACTTAAGAAAAACGGCGTTGTGCTCAAAACCCTGGAAACAGTCAGGGAAATCAAAGGAAATAATCAATCAACCGTACAATCCGTTGTCACGGACAAAGGCGAATATCCGGCTGATCTGGTGCTGGTGGCGGTGGGTGTGAATCCAAATACCCAGTTGGCCAAAGATGCCGGGCTTGATATTGGTGAAACCGGGGCCATCCGGGTGGACTGTGCCATGCGGACCTCTGACCCTGATATATATGCCGGCGGGGACTGTGTTGAAAACGTTTCCATTGTTACCGGAAGACCCGTTTACACGCCCATGGGCTCCACAGCCAACAAACACGGCAGAATCATCGGCGATAATATCTGCGGCAGATCTTCTGAATTTAACGGTGTGTGCGGGACGGCCATCTGCCGGGTTTTTGGCATCAATGTATCCAGAACCGGACTGACCGAAAAGCAGGCCAGGCAGATGGGATATGACTGCGTTACCGTATTGAGCCCCGCACCGGACAAGCCGCACTTCCTTGACGAGGCCAAGCTGATCATCATTAAACTGGTGGTGGACAAGGCCACCCATAAACTTTTAGGTGCCCAGATTGTGGGACCCGGTGATGTGGCCAAACGTATGGAAGTAGTTGTGGCAAATATTTCGTCCGGGGCCAAAGTAACCGACATTGCCCAGTATGATCTGGCCTATGCGCCGCCTTTTTCCCCGGCCATGGACAATATCATCACAGCAGCCAATATCGCTGAAAACAAACTTTATGGTCTTGGCAGTTCGCTGTCACCTGTGGAGGTCCAGGCCAAAATTGATAACGGCGATGATTTTATCTTCCTTGATGTGCGGTCCCCCAAGGAGTTTGAGCAGATGCGCATTGAAGATTCCAGGATAAAACTGCTCCCCTTGGGTAAACTGAGAAACCTTCTCTCCGAACTGCCCATGGACAAGGAAATTATCGCGTTTTGCAAAATTTCATTGCGCGGGTATGAAGCCGAACGTATTTTGACCGGCGCTGGATATAAAAACGTAAAATATATGGATGGCGGAGTTGTGTGCTGGCCCTATAAAAAATTTGTTCTTTCCTAAAATGATTAAAATTGAGTACTGCCCGACCCAAACGTGTTTATGGTGATTTGACACTAAGCCAATTCGTTGGTATCAGGAAGTTCGGCATGAAGTATATGAATGAAAAATTTATTCATATACTTCATGATTTTTGCGGTTTGATAAATTCGTTTTTTCGGAAATTTTTATATACCCCAAACGTCTCGCATATCTGTTATTGATAGATCGTCATACCGGTTCATTTTTGCAAGCCATTCCGGCATGTCCTCTTTAACTCGCTCTTTTAAATTATCAAGAGCTTCTTTATCAAGTTGGCCTTTTTCAAGTCTAAAGTAGGCAGGAGTTAAGTTCGCAACGGTCTGCGGCAGCCCGATCCAGCATATGGGCCAGTGCTTTGGGTTTTCCGGGGAAAAAGCCAAAAGTTTTCATCCACACCTCTTCATCTTCCATGCAAAAATAGACAGTAACATCAGGGGCAATCTGCCGGAACACGGCAGCAAGGCGTTGGTACATGGCAATGCGTAATGGCTTGAAATAGCGCATTTTATTGTCAAGTCCTGTGATGAATTCACCATAAGGGATGGTGGAATCGGGAAACCGTGCTTCAATGATGGATTTTAAATGAGGCATAAATCTGAATGTGCCAATGGAAATCCACACAACGTCCTTGGGGCTGACATGGTTGAAGATGGCTTCAATCACCAGTTCATAGGCTGTTTCGCATCCAGGATACAGGAAAATGGGGTCAAAGTGAAATGCCACCCGAAACCCCTTGGACACAGCTTTGGCCGCAGCCTTAAGCCGGGCGACCAGCGTTGCGGTACCCCGCTCCTGGGAGGCAATCATCTCCGGGGTATTTACGGACCAGGACAGAATGGTTTTCCGGTTATGTGGCAGGTCCAAAAGCGAGTCTATATTAACGGTCTTTGTTTTCAACTCAAGCACGGCCCGGTCCTGGGCCGCAAATTTTTCAACCAAAAATTCAGGCATCAGACTGACCGGCTCCCAGATCAGGGAGTCTGTGTACTCGCCTGTGCCGATGCGTAAAATCTCATCACCTTGAAAAAGGGGATCCAGTGCACCCGCATACTGGTCAAAGCCGGCAAAATACTGAAGCACAGGGGGATGGAAATAGGCCTGCAGGATACAATAGGAACAGTCCATGGTGCAAAACGTGCCGCAGTGCAAAATAGTGTAATCACAGCAGGTGTAGTGGCTGGTTCCCGGGCACTGACGAATCGGGGCGCCCTTATTGCTGGTGATATAAAGCACCTCTTTGGCAAATCCCACAGGATCATCCGCCTGGTTGATCAGGTCGTACACAGGCTTTGAATCTTCAACCGGCTCCGGCTCCAATTTCACTTTGGAAATCAGGTATTCGATTTCCGGTGTCAGATCCAGATTCTTGTCTATGAATACCCGGGTCGGCCGAATCATATGTTGCCATCCACAAGCGATTTAAAATCAGTGCTGTTAGCAAGTTCAGCCAGGCGGTTGAGGTGTGCTGTAAACTCATCCAGGCTCTTAAATGCCATCTGCATAGTATAAACCATTCCCTCAAAATTTTCAGGAACCGACAGTTGAAGCCCGGCATCAAGTCCAAGCCGATTGATCTGTGCCCTGGCCCGATCTTTAGCTGCTGTCAGCACAGGATACCGTCTTTGGGCAAGAAATGCCTTGAACTGCTTTCCAAGGGCGCCCATATCTAGATGCCCGTCTGCTTCCAAACCATGGCTCTCAGTTGCACATAGGGGGCTTTGCGCTATGAGGCTCGCCAAATTGATTTTTTCAAGGGCGCATATTTCCTTTGCCCAGGTAATAATTTCCATCTGGATGCCTGAGGATACTTTGATCCGGGAAAAAAGCAGCAAAAATTCAGTTTGGTTGTCTGCATCCATGGACATAAGAAGTTTACACGCCTTAATGGATATTTGGTTCTGATCCAAAAGATCAAGAACCGCATCCGGCATGGCATGGATACCCGCCAGCGTGTTGATATATCCGGTATTCATCGGCCGGTTAAAGAGTGATGCAGCGTTTTTTGCGATATCTTTAGCGTCCATAAAACGCAATAAAAGCCCGGTGGCCCGAACAAACTCGGACACACTCAACTCCCTTGAAAATGCATTCTCGGTCACAGCAGCGATGGCCGCATCAATATCTTTGTCTGCATGCATGACCCGGCAGGTGATTCGGGACAACTTTGCATGAAGGGCCGCTTCAATTCGTCTGAACCCGGACACCACAACGTATCCATTCTCTTTATGCAACACCAACGGCGCAACCATGATGCCATATTGGGAAATGGACGCTGATAAAGGTTCAGTCTCTTGGTTGGGTCCTGTAATGCGAAACCCGGTGTCTGAGAGGTTAATCTCAGACACCGGGATATCAGTAAATGTCATCTCTGTCATATATTTAGATGGTGTTTCCGGTGAGCCGGGTATAGATTTCCTTGTAGGTTTTACTGGTATTGTCAATGATCTCCTTGGGCAGCTTGGGACCCGGCGGGGTTTTACCCCAGCCTGAATTGGTCAGCCAGTCCCTGACGGTCTGTTTGTCAAAACTTTTCTGTCCTCTGCCGGGGGCATAATCGTCCAGGGGCCAGAACCTGGATGAATCCGGAGTCATGATTTCGTCAATGAGGATAATTTCACCGTCAAGCAGGCCGAACTCAAATTTTGTGTCGGCGATGATAATGCCTTTTTCCAGGGCAAATGCGGCGCCACGGTTATAAATTTCAAGGCTTAAATCACGCAATTTTTCTGCGGTCTCTTTGCCCAGAATGTTTACGGCCTCATCAAAACCGATATTGATGTCATGATCACCGATTTCAGCTTTGGTGGATGGGGTAAAGAGCGGCGTTTCAAGCTTGTCGGACTCTTTGAGCCCCTGGGGTAGCTTGATATTGCAGACATGACCTTCGGATTGGTAGGATTTCCAACCCGACCCGGAAATATAGCCCCTGACAATACATTCCACCGCCATGGGCTCGGCTTTTTTCACCAGCATGCTGCGGCCTTCAAGTTTGTCTTTATATTTATGGAACTCTTGGGGGTAATCATTTACATCTGTACTGATGATGTGATTTTTAACGATGCTCTCCATCTGTTTAAACCAGAACACGGAGATCTGATTCAACACCTTGCCCTTATCAGGAATGGCGTCGGGCAGTACCACGTCAAACGCAGAAAGCCGATCGGTTGTTACCATAAGCAGGGCATCGCCCGTATCAAAAATGTCCCTGACCTTTCCTTGTCTGATCAGCGGCAAACCTTCATATTCTGTTCCGGGTATAATGCTCAAGCTTTCCTCCTATACTTGCAATTTAATTTAAAATTTTGCGTATAAATTATCACATAATAATTCATTTTACTATCGAGCCGAATAAAATAAGCGTGAAAATGTTTTTTTCAAGATCGGCCGGACAGGGAAATTTCATGCGGCTCATGTTACTAAGATAACCAAGTGGTAATATACAACTATATCGTTTTCAGGTGAAGTGTGATAATAATAAGGTTTAACTTAATTTAAAATTAAAGGTTTCTAAATGGAAAAAAATGTTGACCCAAAAACTCCCGAAGTTACCAAAAAACTGACCAAAAAGGATTTTTGGGTACCCGCCGGGAAAGCCAAGGTCAGTTCCTCAAAAGCCCTTGTTAAATCTGATCCCATTCAAAGTTACCTTAATGAAATCAATCGATATAAACTTTTAACCCGGGAACAGGAAATCGAACTGGGGCGGCGGATTCAAGAAGATAATGACCAGGAAGCCGCCTACATCATGACCACATCTAACCTGCGCCTTGTGGTGAAAATTGCTTTGGAATTTCAACGCATCTGGATGCAGAATCTGCTTGATCTTATCCAGGAGGGCAATATCGGTCTGGTTCGGGCCGTCAAAAAATTTGACCCTTATAAAAATGTCAAATTTTCCTATTATGCTTCGTTTTGGATCAAGGCATATATCCTTAAGTTCATCATGGACAACTGGCGGATGGTTAAAATCGGGACCACCCAGGGACAGCGCAAGCTGTTTTTCAGATTAAAAAAAGAAAAACAGCTGCTCATTGAGCAGGGTTTTGACCCCAAGCCCAAGTTATTATCAGAACGGCTGGGCGTATCTGAGAAAGAGGTGGTGGATATGGACCAGCGCCTGGCCAACTGGGACCTTTCCCTGGACGAGCCGCTTAAGGATGATTCCAATACCGAGCGCATTGAATTCATTAACGTTGATTCGGACTCCTCCGAAGACCAATTGGCTAAAAAAGAGATCGAAGATATCCTCTACACCAAGGTGGACGAATTTAAGAAAACATTGAACGAACGTGAACTGGATATTTTTGAGCGCAGGATTTTTTCCGACACGCCCCAAACCCTGCAGGAAATAGGTGAACTATATAACATCTCAAGGGAACGCGTCCGGCAGATCGAAAACAACATCATAAAAAAAATGAAAGCATATTTTAAAAAGGATATGCCGGATTTTGACATGTATGACCATGACCAATAAGGGTCGACTTTCAAGCGTTTAAAAAGGCATACCGTTCATGAAACACCTTACTGTGTGTACCCTGGCCCTGGCGTCGGTCCTAAGCTTCTGTGCCGTTTCAGGTTGCGTCAAGGCTCCTGGGACCGTCAACCTGGAACAAACCGACAGCAAAAAAGTTAAAGTTGCAGACCAAAATCTTTCGTTAAGCAAAGACAGTGGCCATCAGGCGTCTTATTACTATCTTGCGGCCCGACGCCACGAGAGTAAAGATGAAATCGATCAGGCACAAAATGCCCTGACACTGGCCATTAAAAAAGATCCGGACTCCAATTTTTTGAAACGTGAATATATCATCTCCCTGGAAAACCAAAAAAAGTCAGACAGGGCCCTGGCGCTTGCCCAGGATCTGGCAAAAAAATATCCGGATGATGTGGAAAATCTGATCCTGCTTGCCCGACTCAAAAAAGGGGATGAAAAGGAGATGACACCCCTGCTGGAACGGATACTGCAGCTGGCCCCCGAAGATAAAGAGACGTTTCTACGGCTGGGCAAAGTCTATATGGATGAGGGCATGACCCTGAAAGCCATGAATCTGTTTTCCCGTATGGCAAGCATATATCCCGACTATTATGTTGCCCATTTCTACCTGGGTGAGACCCAGCGAATGGAGGGCCAGGATGCTGCCGCCAGGGATTCTTATATTAGAACCCTGGAACTTGAGCCAGATCTTTTAGAACCCAGGTTCCGACTGGTTGATGTGTATAAAGCCCTGGGTGAAAAGAAAAACAAGACACAAATTATCGCGGTGCTCAAAGACATTCTTGATTCTGACCCCGGAGATGAGCGGGCGTTGATAGAGCTGGGTCTGTTCTACTATAATATCAAGGACTATGAAAATGCTGATGAAATGTTTGCCGCACTTGGACGGGAGATTCGGAAAAATCCCGAACTGGTGGTTAATATTGCCCAGATTTTGGTCCCGGAACATAGATATCAGGACGCGGCAACGGTATTGTCCCAGGTCAAAAAAGCCCTTCCCGGAAATGCCAACATCAACTTTTTTCTGGGAATGGCTTATGAAGGATTGGAAAAACCGGAGAAGGCCATTGAATATTATCTTAAAGTGACGCCGGACCATCCCCAGTATAAAAAAACAATCCTGAGCATTGCGTTCCTTTACAAGGATATGAACCGCACCGAAGAGGCCATTCGCTTCCTGGAACAGCACCACAGGCAAAGCCCGGCAGACATTGATATCACCTCTTATCTGGCGTCATTTTACCAGGAGGACCACCGCTACGGCATAGCCGTCACCATGCTGCAGCGTGCGTTAAAAGAGACCCCGAAAAATACAGCGTTGCTGTTCAAACTGGGTGCTGTCCTGGATACGGCAGGACAGCGTCAGCAAAGCATTGAAACAATGAAAACCATTATCAGACTGGATCCCGAGCATGCATCAGCCCTCAATTACCTGGGATATACCTATGCGGAAATGGGCATTAACCTGGACCAGGCCCTTGACCTGGTCCAGCGAGCCCTTGCGATCCGGCCTGATGACGGCTATATCACAGACAGTCTGGGATGGATTTATTTCCAGAGACAGGACTATGACCAGGCGGTTTTTTACCTTGAAAAAGCCGTTCAACTCTCTGACTATGAAACCGTCATTGCCGCACATCTGGCAGATGCCTACCTGAAAACAGGACAGCGGGATAAAGCTGCGGCTATGTATCAAAAAGCCCTTGATAATGCCGGACAGGATCAGCAAAAAGAGATCCGGGAAATTGAAGAGAAACTCGAACGTTTACAAAATACCGCCCAATGATAAAGGTATATCCATACACCGGGCCTAAAACACACCACACGGTTTTTAGTTCGAACGTCGGAACGATTATTCTTTTGTGCATTGTGATACTGACCGGACCTGGGTGCGCACTGCTTGGGCTTCAAATGGGAAAAAGCAGTGATCCCCGTGCCGAAGAAATCATACACCGCACCCATGATTTCAATGCACAAATTACCACCTCCAAGGGCACTGGAGAACTGACCCTGACCCAGGGACTTCGCAATGAAAAATACAAAATTGCCTGGGCTGCCCAGTCTCCAAACCGCCTGCGCATGACATTACTTATGTCCGGTCATCCTGTTGAAACCATTGCCGCCACCGGCCAGTGGGTCACGTTTGTCTCCCATACCGGCGCGCACAATCCCCATTCAGCCGTATCTGCGGATCCCGACCTCAACCCTTATATTAATATCCCTTTGCGTTTGTCCGAACTGGTCAGCCTGCTCCTTGGAAAGGTTCCGGAACGGCCCTTTGACCGGGCCTGGATTCTTCCTGAAGCACCGAACACCGTGCTGGCCTCCAAGTCATTTACCCCGCAAATTCAGGAATGGGTAACCGACAAAAACGGAATTACGACCAGATACCGTGTACTTGATAAAGAGATGAATGTTATTTTTCAAATATGGTATTCCCGTTTTTTCAAACAGGATCAATTCACCTTTCCCGGGTTGATCACCATAAAAGATGCGCATCACAGGGGCATGGAAATCTCCTTAAAAAATATTATACCCAATATTCCTGTAAAAGAATCCGTATTCAGGTTGACAGGACCATGAAAATGAACATAATTTAGGCGGTGTTAATATTACCAAACCTCATAAGGAGATAAATATAAATCATGATTCATGACAATGTTGAGCAGGCCAAAAAAGCAAGCGGCTGTTCCCATCAGCCCAAGAACGACGCGGCAAAGCAGCAGATGGAAATGGAAGCAATGATCAAAGATAATTTGGCCAAAATTAAAAATAAAATTTTTGTTCTGTCCGGTAAAGGCGGTGTGGGTAAAAGCTCTGTATCGGCAAACCTTGCCATCGCTCTTGCAAAAAAAGGATATAAAACAGGACTGATGGATGTGGATGTTCATGGACCGTCTATCGCCCAGATGTTTAATATAACTGAACTTTTAGATATTTCCCCGGACACCAAGCAGCTGTTACCCAGAAAGGTAGCCGAAAACCTCACTGTGGTCTCTGTTCAGGCATTGATGCAGGACAAGGACCAGGCCGTTATATGGAGAGGCCCTGCAAAAACCGGCATCATCAAACAATTTGTGGGGTCTGTGGCCTGGGGAAAACTTGATTATCTGGTCATCGACGCTCCTCCCGGCACAGGCGATGAACCACTTACCGTTGTACAGACCATTCCCGATGCCCGGGGCATCATCGTCACCACCCCCCAGGAAGTGGCCCTTGCCGACATCAGAAAATCCATCTCTTTTTGCAAAACCGTAAAAATGAACACCCTTGGTATTCTTGAAAACATGGCAGGGTACACCTGTCCGCACTGCAACCAGCATATTGATCTTTTTAAAAGTGGCGGCGGAGAAAAAACAGCCAAGGCACAAGGCTTAAATTTCCTGGGCTCCATTCCCTTTGATACCCGGGTTGTGGAATCCGGAGATGAAGGTGTGCCCGTGATGACCTATGAAGCAGCCGGTCCGTTTAAAGATGCATTTGAAAAGGTTGTCGACAATGTCCTCAAACAATTTGAAAGCTGATTAATTGAATCTGGAAAAAACACCCCGGGCATTGAAAGCCTGCCTTGAACAAAAGGAGACCCAAATCCTTGGCAACCGGGCCTGTTTTTCCCAAAACGCTGTACGGCGGTATTCGGAAAAAAAATCTGACACCGAATACCGTCTTTCTTTTTCTGCCGATGCCGACCGGATTCTCAACTCTTTAGCCTACACCCGTTACAGCGATAAAACCCAAGTTTTTTCACTGATCAACAACGACCATCTCACCCACCGGGTCCTGCACGTCCAGATGGTTTCCCGGGTAGCCAGAACCATTGGACGATATCTTGGGCTGAATACCGATCTTATAGAAGCAGCAGCCATGGGCCATGATATCGGGCATACCCCGTTTGGCCATGACGGAGAAAAATTTTTATCCCGCCTGACCCAGGCCGCCGGGGCCGGACAATTCCACCACAACCTTCAAAGCATGCAGTTTTTAGATGTGATTGAACGAAACGGCAAGGGCTGGAACCTGACACTTCAAACCCTGGATGCCATCGTATGTCACGATGGAGAGGTCCATGCCCGGACACTTACGCCGGCGCCACCAAGAAATTTTGCAGATCTGGATTCAATTGCCGAACAGATCCGGGCCGGTACCATGGGCAATGCACTTCCCATGACCATGGAAGGCTGTGTGGTTCGAATTGCGGACACCGTTTCATATATCGGAAGGGATTTTGAAGACGCTGTCCGCTTAAAAATTGTGACCCGGGATCAGCTCCCGGACATATGTAGCGACTGGTTAGGAACCACCCAGGGCACCATTGTTTTCAGCCTGGTTACGGACCTGATCAACACAAGCATTGACCAGGATTTTATCGGATTTTCCCCCGGAGTGGCCGATGCGCTCAAAGAATTAAAACAGTTTAATTACCGGTTTATCTACAAAAATCCAGTAATCAAAAAACACCTGACAACGGTTGAAGATATTTTCAAATGCCTGTTTGACAGGTACATGAACGACCTGGCCACAGAAAACGAATTTTCGGTCATCTATTCCCAGTTTCTCAACGGCATGGCAGACGCCTACCGTTCCAATCACAGCCATGCCGAAATTGCCCGGGATTTTATTGCCGGCATGACCGATTCCTATTTTATCCGCCAAGCCCCGGAGCACTTGCGCCCTTGTCCCATTGACTGGGTATAATAAGAAAAACCTAAAATGCCGATGTTTGATAACCGCAACGTATATCGTGTTTGCCACCAAAAGGAGGGGCTGGTTTCATTCAATGTAACCGTCAAAGAGACCAATCTTAATATTCAGGCGGATTCAAATTTAACTGAACAGGCGGTGCGGTCCATTTTGAAGCACCGTCAATACATTGAAAATCACATCGCCCGGTTTCCAAGATTTGCCGACAGCCTGACACCCTTGAACAACCCGGGAATTGCCCCTAAGATCATTTCTGAAATGACAGCGGCAGCAAAAACCGCCGGTGTCGGCCCCATGGCGGCCGTAGCCGGTGCCGTGGCCCAGGGTGTGGGCAGAGATCTGCTCCAATGGTCCTCACATGTCCTGGTGGAAAACGGCGGCGACATCTTTATTAAATCAGATACCCAGACGATATTTACCATTTATGCTGGGTCATCGCCGTTAAGCATGAAAACAGGAATTAAAGTAGCCCGCCGCCCTGATTCGTTTGCCATGTGCACCTCCTCGGGCACCGTCGGCCATTCCAAAAGCTTTGGTAAGGCGGATGCCGTATCCGTGCTGGCAGATTGCTGTGCTTTGGCCGATGCGGCCGCCACATCCCTTGGAAATAAAATTCAGACGGCCAAAGACATTGAAAAGGCGATTGACGCCGGCAAAAACATGACAGGGGTTCAGGGGATTGTCATTATTTGTGGAAAACAGATCGGGCTGTGGGGCACCCTGGAACTGGTCAAACTATAAAACGAGGCGGGCCTTGCGGCGAATAGAACTTATTTTGGTTCACGTTCCCGGTTAACGGTACTCCCTTCCAGATAACGCTTATCCCCATACCGGTCCACCTGACGGCACAGCCCCCGGATGATACTGACTTCCCGGGATCTAAGCTGGTAACGGCTTAAAAAACTCCGGGCCTTGTCCAGCCGTTCTTCCGGATTTTCATGGTTAATGTAGTGAATTTTGGCAAAGGTTTCTTCGAGTTCGTGATACATGTTCTCCAGTTCATGCCGGCAGGCCAGTCGGGGGACATGGAAATCGGGTTCCCGGGTGCGCGCCTTGAACAGTTCATAGCACATGACCATGACGGCCTGGGCCAGATTCAGGGAAGAAAATCCGGCAGTGGGGATGTTCACAAGATCGTGGCACAGCTGCAAATCTTCGTTGGTCAGTCCCCGGTCCTCGGGACCAAAAAGAAGCGCTACCCGGTTTTCCAGGGAAATCGGGATCAGTGTTGCGGCAAGGTCAGCCGGAGACGCATTCACCCGGCGCGTACCGCCAAGTCTTGCAGTGGTGCCGACCACCCAGTTGAAACGGCCAAGGGCCTCGGGAAGTGAATTGCAGACGGTCATGGTTTCCACCAGCCCGGCAGCTGAATGGGTCGCTACTTTGAGAACACGTTCCTTGTCAAAGTTCCTGGGTGCGGACAAAATCAACTGCCCTACCCCCATATTTGCAGCAGCCCTGGCAGCGGCGCCAATGTTTTCCGGAATCCGGGTATCATGAAGTACAATGGCAACATTCCCCATGCAGACCTTTTGATTCATCTCTTCTCTTTTTTCCGTCACACCCAAAATCCTTTTTGACCAGCTTCATAATTTGCGTGGGGCAAGATAACCACGCTTCGGGAATTTTTGTCAACAGGTAATACAAGCCTTTTTTAAAGAAAAAATTGAAAGCGGCAGGGGCTGTCTTTGCCATACCAGCCGCACAAAAAAGCCGTTGAAAACTCAACGGCTTTTTTGTGCGCATCTTACTTCCCGTTCAGGACAAACTAAATTTATAAAAACTTAGTTTAAACCTGTTTGCGGCGAATCACTTTGACAATTGCCAAGAGCCCAAGCCCCAAAAGCAGAAGTGTACTGGATTCCGGGGTGGGTACGGGATTGACGCTCCCGCCGGAACTTGAAAGATCCGTTGCCCATACGTTGAGGCCAATACTGTCGACATAAAAATCTCCCAAAAGAGCCCTCAGGGTAACAAGCAGCGTTCCGTCTTGATTCAGGGTGTCAAGGGCGGCAATATCAATCAAATACGTACCGCTGATGTTCCATGCCCCGACAAACCAGTCCGGCCAGCCCTCGGCATTAGACTGATCAAAATAAACTCCGGCCATTTCCGGCAGGATCTCCCGACGAGAGTCGTCAGAAAGAACCAACTCTAAATAAGCCGATTCAATTGTCTGTGATGAATCCAACCCAAGATCTTCAATATTAAATGTCCAGGTATATGTATCATCATCGTAAAAAAGATGCGAAGACAACTTACTTAAATCACTGGTATCAATGTCCACTTGATAAAGCATGGATGCTTCTGCATTAAAAGTAATTACCAGCAATAAAAAAAATGCTGCCGGCCACAAAAACAACTTCTTCATAAAAAAACCTCATAAAGGGTAAAAAAGGTTTCAATTTTAATCTAAATGATTTGAGCCGTCAAGAAGTATAAATTCAGGACTCAATTTTTTCAATTTTTATCCATAAAATCAGAATGTTTTATTATGTTGAACAGACTGACATGTCTTTATGAAAAACGCTATATAATCTAAATAGCTATATAGCTATAGTTAATTACAATAGATAAATAATAGAAAGCAAAAATCAACATTGAAATATGGTACCGGCCCGATACGACCTCAATATGCTGAGTCATATCAGGCTGGTGCTATGATTTCAAATTGTGGGAGGGAATCTAAACGATGGTCAAAGCAAAAATTATACACGTGGCGCAGAACCGCAATACGGTATCTGTGTTACACCTTGTATGTCCCGATTAACCCAGACAACTTTGAAACAACATCATTGAGCTTTCCTGCCTGTTCAAAAACATGGGAAAAACTTGAACTCATTGTTGTTGAATCGGAACTGAGCTCTTGAATTTGTGCCTGGATATTATCAGAAAGGGAAGAAATGGTCGCAAGCCGCTGGTTAACTTCCTGAATGCGTTCTGCGCTTTGCTCAATATTTTCGGAAATACTTTGGGTGGAGCCGGACTGCTCGCTAACGGAACCTGCGATTTCCGTGACAATTTTATCGATTTCAAAAATTACCGCCGCGATTTGTTCAATTTCGGCAACAGATTCCTGGGTTGATTTTTGAATGCCCGCTATCCGCTCGTCAATCAACTGGGTCGAAGCGGTTGTTTGTCCGGCCAGGTCTTTTATTTCATTTGCCACAACAGCAAAGCCTTTTCCCGCTTCACCGGCTCGCGCAGCCTCAATCGTTGCATTCAACGCCAGAAGGTTGGTCTGTTCCGAAATATCTCCGATGGATTCAGTGACTGTGCCGATTCCTTTGGCTTCTTGCCCAAGATTTTTTATTATTTCTGTGGCTTTTTCGGCACGTTCTACGGCCTGTCGAACCACTTGCTGGGCTGTCTGGGAGCTTGTTTTTATCGATGATATAGAATCTTTAAGTTCCTCGGAAGATGCAGAAACGCTGCTGATTTTATTGGCTGACTCATCCATGGCTTCGGACACAATTGTGGTATCCGACGCAAGCCTTCCCATTTCACCCGAACTTGAATGCGTTTTGTCAAGTATGCCTGAAATCATGATTTTTACTTCATCGGAAAGAGAATTAAATTGTTCCGCTGTCGCATTCAGTATGGTGATTTCATGAAGAATTGTTTGGAAAATAGATCTGAATTTAGTTAAAAATCCATTAAAGTACGAAGATAGAGCAGAAATTTCTCCAACGACACATTTTTGGTACACACCAGTGCACTCTCTGCATGTTTTGTACGTGCCGTTTTCAATACAAATTGATTGCGGATTCTGGGCCAGGCTTCCGGCGTGAATCCAGCAGTGAAGGCTTTTGCCGTAGCAACTGCACTCCTTTTTTCCGCAGTTTATAATTGAAGAGCAGTTGAGGGATTTAAGCGGCAAAGTTCTCGTCAGATCTCCTTCTCCAAGGGCAAGTTCTCTTAATGCGCCCAGGATGTCCCCAATGGGTTTCATTGCAGTTTTTATAAGAAAAAAAGCGATCAGAATAGCAACAAGGAGAAGTCCCACTGCACATGCCATAAGAAGTTTAATCTGATTTTTTATATTTTTTGAAATACTGTTATCGATTTCCACGATAGTTGATTCGATATCATCAATATATAAGCCTGTTCCAATAACCCAGTTTTTACCGGGAACCTTTGCTGCGGCAGACAGTTTAGGATACGCAGTGTTGGCGCCCCCCCCCGGCTTTGGGTATTTGTAGTGAAAAAATCCTTTGCCCATGGAATTTTCTGTTGCTTCAACGCCTGCGGCAAATAGATTCTGCTCTTTATCCATGGCGCAATTGTATTTTGGATTATCCAATATCTTGCCGTCTAATTCCGGTGAAATCGGATGCATAATCATTTTTGGATAGGGTTTGTCCGTTGAATTGATCCAGAAATATCCTTTTCCCTCGGGACCGTATCTCATGGTTTTTATGAGCCGTATGAACTCTTCGTCTGGAACGGGCACGTCGGTAATATGTACGACGGATGTAACCAGGTTCATCAACATCTGTTTTTTTTCGCCCATCATGGTGGTTTCAATGCGATGAATTTCTTTTTCGCCGCTTAAATTCAATGAGCGAATCGACAATGATGTTAAGACAATAGCTAAAATCAGCAAACTGACAACGAGCATCGTCAAAATTCGAGCAAATAGACTCATGGCACACCTTCTTGTAAAATATGTTTAAGTTATTTATTAAAGACGCTGACCTTGTTAAGGATTGAACAAGGAGGAAATTAAATATCCCAGATAAAATCAGTGTGTGAACGAAAAGAGATCTGAATGCACAACTTATAAACAACAAAAAAAACGCTGAAAATTGAACCGGTTTATTTATACACTGAATGCATAAACCATACATGAATGATAAGCAAAGCGTCAAGATTTATCCTTGATGATAGTTTGTATAGGGTCGAATCGGTGCTAAAAATGAAGAAAAAATTTGCAAGCATTTTCGGATGATGTTAGTGATTTCATCATTGATTCCATAGATATTTGAGATGCGAAATGGAAACGAAAGTCACAAACCAATTTGTTTAATTAGCGAGGGAACAAAATGAAGATAGAACTCGATCCCATCGGAAAAATTCACTCTCCGTTTAAACAACGGGAAGGCATGCCCATTCAACCAACCGGAGCCAAAGGCGTTCAAGGATCAGTTGAAATATATGACCAGTTCAAAGACGGACTAAAGGATCTTGACGGCTTTTCACACATTATACTGCTGTACGCTTTTGACCGCAGTAAAGATTACGATCTACAGCTCATTCCATTTATGGACGACACCCCCCGGGGCGTATTTGCAACACGTGCGCCTAAAAGACCCAATCCCATAGGCCTTTCGATTGTTAAACTGGATCGGATTGAAAACCAAACCCTTTATGTTCAAAATATTGATGTTTTAGACGGCACCCCGCTTCTGGACATAAAACCATATGTGACGGATTTTGACCGGCCTGAAAACGTTCGGTCCGGCTGGGTAGAACAATCCAAGGATAAGGTATCAACTAAAAGGTCAGACGATCGATTTAAATAGTGTTTGAACGAAAAGTCACCCATCTGCGGCGTTGCAGAAAAATTTATTAAACGAAAGAGAGCAAATGATGAGCGATCAAAAAAAGTGTCAGGATTTTTTAGATTTTGTTCAGCCACAGATCGGTCAGCAGATTCATGTGGGCCCCTGGCTTGAAATTGACCAGCAGCGCATTAATGATTTTGCTAAAGTCACCGGTGATGTGCAGTGGATTCATACAGATGTCGAACGGGCCAAAAAAGAGTCGCCTTATAAATCAACCATTTCCCACGGGTATCTGACGTTGTCTTTACTGCCCCATTTAACCGAAAGCAATCATCCTGATTTTTTTCAAAAAAATTATCCGGGCATGAAGTACCGGGTGAACTATGGGCTTAACCGGGTTCGTTTTCCAACACCGGTTAAAGCCGGCGCAAGAATCCGTGCAAGAACGACCATTCATCAAGTCGAAGAGGTGAAAAACGGAATACAGATCTGCTATATCATTACCATTGATATTGAAGGGGGTGAAAAACCGGCTTGTGTTGCCGAATTCCTGGCACGCCTTTACCCTTAAATAGTAATTGAACGAAAAGTCACCCACCTGCGGCGTTGCAGAAAAATTTGCAATCCTCACATACGTTAGTATGCTCCGGTTACATATTTTTCTGCGCCTTGCATCTGGGCAACTTTTCGTCCAATCACAGATTCCCGTTTAAGTGATAGTTAGCTCTTCTTCCTTTGTTTCCGTTAGACGGGACCGGCCGTTCACGACACCTATTGTGCCCGTGAACGGCCGGGATCCTATGTTAAATAAAATATCTGGTTATGCGACCTTGGCCTTCTTTACAAAATGCGTGTTCGGGCCCAGCGCCTTGATGGACGCCGTAACTTCAGTCACCACTTCCAAGAACTTGGAAGACTCTGCAGAAGAAATCCAGGAAAACTGAACTCTTCCTGGTTCCACACCCATGTGTTCAAGAAGGTCGTTAAACAGCAAAAATTTTCTGCGGGCATAATAATTTCCTTCCAGGTAATGGCAGTCTCCGGGGTGACATCCGGATACCCAAACACCATCCGCACCTTCTCTCAAAGCGGAGAGAATAAATTTGGGGCTCATTCTTCCGGTGCACGGAATTCTGATGACACGGATATTGGCAGGATACTGAAGCCTTCCCACACCGGCAAGATCTGCGGCACCATAACTGCACCAGTTACACAGAAAGGCGATGATTCTTGGTTCAAATTCAGACATATGTATATACTCCTTTAAAATCTATTTGGTACGACCGAAAACCCAAATCGACAAAATTTTCAGGTTTTCGGTCAGACACTATTTACGCTTCAATCAATTCCGTTCCTGAAAAAATCTGGGCAAAGATCTGATCATTGTCAAAGCCGTTCAGGTGAATTGCACCGGACCTGCAAGAAGCAACACAGAGACCGCACCCTTTGCAAAGTACCGGATTGATCTCAGCTTTGCCTTTGAAACGGCCTTCAACGGTAAATGACGGAGCCGAATATGGACAAACGGCCACACAGACCCCGCAGCTTGCGCAATACATGGGATCGGCCTGGGCAACAGTGCCGCTGGTGTAGATATTTTCCCTTGCAAGCAGGGTGACGGCTCTGGAGGACGCAGCTTTACCCTGGGCCACGGCTTCTTCAATGGGTTTGGGGTAATGGGCAAGCCCGCACAGGAAAACGCCGTCTGTGGCAAATTCGGAAGGTCCGAGTTTGGCATGGCGTTCCACAAAGAACCCGTCATCATTGAGCGGCACTTTAAAGAATTGAGCAAGTTTCTCATCCCGGTAAGGAACAATGGCCGAAGCCAGGGTCAAAATATCAGTATCTATTTTCAGGGGAACACCGAGAACATGGTCTTTTACCGTGACATAAAGGGAATCGCCTTCAATTTCCACCATCGGTTTTTCATCCACCTTGTAGCGGATAAAAATAACGCCGTTGTCCCTTGCTTTGGCATAGGCCAATTCTTTTTCACCATAGGTTCTGATATCCCGGTAAAGCACGTATACATTCATTTCGGGATTTCGTTTCTTGAGTTCCAGTGCATTTTCAACGCTGTGGGTACAGCAGACACGGGAACAATAGGGCCGATCTTTCTCCCTTGAACCGACACACTGGATAAATACGGCAGATTGAGCCGTTTCAAGTACCGGATCATTGGTAAGAAATTTTTGATCCAGTTCAAGGCTGGTCAAGATCCTCGGATCTTCCCCATAGGCGTATTCCACCGGCGTCATCTCTTTTGCACCGGTGGCAATCACGGCAATGCCGTGGTCGATTTTTGACTCGGTACCGTTGGTGGAAAGTTCTGATACATAGCTGCCCACAAACCCTTCCACATTTTCAAGGGTGGTGTTCAGGTGGACAGTAATGTTCTGCTCATCATTGACCTGGCTGATCAGACTCTTAAGTTCTGTCTGAATGTCTTCCCCTTTGACGGTCTTGAAAAGATTCAAGGCCTGGCCACCGAGCACATCTTCCCGCTCGACCAAATGGGTCTCATACCCCTGGCGCGCAAGACTCAGTGCCGATGACATCCCGGAGATGCCTCCGCCAAGAACCATGGCAGTCTGGCCGACCTGGAGTTTTGCCTCTTTCAGGGGTTGCATGAGGCCGACTTTTGCCACGCTCATTCTCACCAGGTCTTTTGCTTTCTCCGTGGCGCCCGCAGGGTCGTCCTTGTGCACCCAGGAGGCATGGTTCCGGATGTTGACCATTTCAAACAAATATTTGTTCAAGCCGGAATTGATGAGTGTTTCCTGGAAGAGCGGTTCATGGGTTTTAGGCGTACAGGCAGCCACCACGACCCGGTTTAGCTTCTTTTCCTTGATCACGTCCACCATGCTGTCCTGAGTATCCTGGGAGCAGGTGTACATGTTGTTTGTCACATATTCCACAAAGGGAAGGGTTGCCGCATAATCCCGGACGGCCGGAACATCCACAACACCGTTGATGTTGATGCCGCAGTTGCAGACAAAAACGCCGATTCTGGGGCGTTCATTGACCACGTTGATTTCCGGAACAATTTCTTTTTCCTTGGTGAGGGTATGGCGGGCTGCGCCAAGAATCTCTCCTGCGGCGGCTGCCGCAGCACTGGAATCCACAACCGATTGGGGAATGTCCCGGGGACCCTGGAAGGCACCGCAAACATAAATACCTTCTTTTGAGGTGTTGACCGGGGTAAAAGAACCGGTATCGGCAAAATTGGAGGGAGTCAGTTCCACACCCAGTTTCTTTGCCAGATCAACGGTTTCAGGCGGTGTTTCAAGGCCCACCGAAAGCACAACCATATCGTATACTTCTTTGATAAGGTGACCGTCTTCACTGCTGTAGGACAGTTCCAGATCCGTGGTACCCTGTACTTCTATGACGGAGTGGACACGGCTCTTGACAAAATTAACCGCATGCTTGTCTCTGGCTGTATCATAGAACCGTTCGAAATCCTTGCCGTGGGTTCTCATATCCATGTAGAAAATGGAGCAGTCAAGATCATATGGCGCATGTTCTTTTGCAATGACCGCCTCTTTGATGGCATACATACAGCAGACCGATGAGCAGTGGCCGTTTCCGCAGCGGTTCTGATCCCTTGACCCCACACACTGGAGCCAGGCGATTCTCTTGGGTTCCTTATGGTCGGAGGGCCTGACCAGATGGCCGCCGAATGGACCGGATGCGGAAAGAATTCTTTCAAACTCCATGGAGGTAACCACGTTGGGGGTCCTCTTATATCCCAGAAAATCCATGGAAGATGGGTCAAACGGTTTAAAGCCCGGCGAAAGGATGATTGATCCCACGGAAAGTTTGAGCTGTTCGTCCTTTTCCATGTGGGTAATGGGCGTCAGCGCGCCGGCCCCACAGGCTTTGGTACATTCAAGACATTCACAGCAGACCATGCAGTTCAGGCATTTGTCGGCTTCGGCTTTGGCCTGTTCTTCGGTGAATCCCAGTTCCACTTCGGTCATGCCGGATTTGCGTTGATCCATGGGGATCCGGGCCATGTGAAGCCTGGGTTTGGATTCAACGTTTGCAGGAATGGGGTTGAAGTCTTTTTGGGGAACATCTACTTTTTCCCTGCCTTCGGCCATATCTTCGCCGTTGATATACCGGGTAATGGAGATGGCGGCTTCACGGCCGGCAGCAACGGCGGCAATGGCGATGGAGGCACCGGTCTGGCCGTCACCACCGGCAAATACACCGGGTTTTCCGGTCATGTAGGTGATGGGATCAGCGTCAATATTGCGCCATTTGTTTATTTCAACCCCGTCCACATCATCAAGGCATGCCGAATCGGTCTGCTGTCCGATGGCCGGGATGATCACATCGGCATCCAGGATAAACTCGCTGCCTTCAACGGGAACCGGCCGGCGCCTGCCGGACGCATCAGGTTCGCCAAGTTCCATGCGAATGCATTCAATGCCAACCACTTTGCCGTCTTTTTCAATGACTTTGCACGGTGCGGTCAGGTATTGAATATCAATGTCTTCTTCAATGGCATCTTCGATCTCTTCATTGCGGGCCGGCATTTCGGCGCGGGTTCTTCTGTAGAGGATGCTGATGTTGTCGGCACCCAGACGCAGTGAAGTTCTGGCCGCGTCAATGGCCACATCGCCGCCGCCGATGATCACCACATTACCTTTAAGTTCTGTCAGATTGCCAAGGGCGGCATCTCTGAGCATATCCACGCCCGGCATAACGCCTTTGGTATCTTCGCCTTCGATCCCAAGTTTCATACCATTATGGCAACCGATGGCAAGGAAAACCGACTTGTAGCCGTCATCCATCAAGCCGTCCACGGTGATATCTTTGCCAAGGGCCGTGTCATATTGGATTTCAACGCCCAGACGGGTGATCCAGGAAATTTCCTTATCAAGCACATTACCGGGAAGCCTGTAATCCGGGATACCAACTTTTAACATACCGCCGGCCACGGGAAGTTTTTCAAATATTTTTACCTGAAACCCTTCAAGGGCGAGGAAATAAGCCGCGGTCAATCCGGCAGGACCTGCCCCGATGATGGCGACTTTTTCATCCCGCTTGGTGATTTCAGGCAATGGAAGATCATGTAAATCCACCTGGTCCGCCACAAACCGTTTTAGAGTGCAGATGGAAATGGGAGAATCCACTTCCCCCCTGCGGCAGGCATCTTCACACGGATGGGGGCAGATGCGGCCGATAATGCCGGGAAGGGGAAGATTTCTGGTAATGACTTCCAGTGCTTCTTTATATTTGCCCTGGGAAACCATGGCCACATAGCCGTGGGCATTCACATGGTTTGGACATTGCTGGGTACACGGAGATTTATCTTTTTTTGTAATGGAGTATGCGCCGGGAACCGCCTGGGCATAGGATTTAAACGTGGCTTTTTTTTCTCCCATACCCATGTCAAACAGGTTGGGGAGTGTTACGGGACACACTTCGGCACAGTCACCGCACCCCGTACATTTACTCAGATCAATATATCTTGCCCCTTTGTTGACCGTTACCTCAAAATTTCCGGCACTGCCTTCAAGGGCTTGGATTTCTGCGTTGGTAATCAATTCGATGTTCTGATGCCGCCCGGTTTCAACAAGATAGGGAGACAAAATACACATGGAGCAATCACTGGTGGGAAATGTCTTGTCTAATTGCGCCATCACGCCGCCGATGGCGGAAGATTTTTCAACCAGATAAACATAAAATCCCGATTCTGCCAAATCAAGGGCCGCCTTAATGCCGGAAACACCACCACCGGCCACAAGTACGGAGCCCTGCACTACACTCTCTTTTGTCATTTAAGTTCCTCCGATGACATAAAGCATTCCAACCAAATTTGAATACGTCATTTTCCGTACGTATCTTCGGACAAGATTTTACAACAATAGCGTTCTATGCTCAGGGAGGGAGAGGGGATGGTGTTAAACCGGGTCGCCAGGCTGTCTCAAGGGTGGGAGAATCAGAAATAATGACTCGACTGCAACCCTTCAGGCAACATGACGCCTACCCAACCCAGGTAGGTTAAATCAATAACTGCTCATGTAAAACCGAAGAGTTGATACATCTAATCATATTCCCTAAAATCCATTTCCGAAATCAAACCACAGTTTCGGAAGCAACCTATGTAGAAGGGATGGTCTGATTTGTCAAAACGACAATATAAATACTTTTTCATGTGATGTATTTAATATTTCTATATTGATAAATAATAGCCAATTCACAATATAGGAGATGGGTCTTTCGGTACAACGTCCCCAAAGGTATATTTTGAAAATTATCCTGAATCATTTTGGGGTTAGTCCTAAAGAGGCGTGTTTTAGAATAACGGTTGCAATTAAACCCTACCGTTCTTTTCAGGGGTATGGGTAAAAATCTGTCATGTATAATTTTAATCTTTTCTGTATCTGTTGCTATAACACCTAATCCTGTACTCTTCCAAACACTACCAATTAGGCTTTGAACTAAATAAATATCAGGAGATTGACATGAAAGAATTATTATTGCCTGTTTCTCTATTTGCCCTGTCGATGTGCATTACACCAGGTCCCAACAATATGATGCTGACCGCCTCTGGTGCGAATTTTGGATTTCGCCGGACAATTCCTCATATCCTTGGGATAGAGTTTGGTCTACTGCTCATGTTTGCCCTTAATGCAGCAGGGCTCGGTCTGGCTTTTAAGACCTTCCCTATTCTTCAGTCTATGCTGAAAATTGTGTCGGTGGGTTATCTTTTTTATCTGGCGATACGCATTGCCTTTTCAAAACCGGTGAAGATTTCGACAAACACCCAGGCAAAACCCCTCAGTTTTCTCGAAGCTGCTGCTTTTCAGATGGTTAACCCGAAAGTATTAATGATGGCACTGACCGCCATGTCAACTTTTTCCATCGCCGGCAATCATTACAACCTTTCTGTATCTTTGATTATCGCCATCTTCGGGCTTGTCTGCATCCCCTCTATCGCGTTGTGGGCAGGCTTCGGCGTGTTGATCGGCAGAACGTTGAAAGGCAGGAAATCACATACCGCCTTTAATCTGCTGATGAGCGGACTTACCGCAGGATCGGTCATATTGATTGTTTAGTACGGCAGCATTTGTTTTACCGGGAACCCCTATTTCAGTGCCAATAAATATTTCTTGTTTTGTCCTGGTTTTCTGAGAATAGATTCTTCGCTAAAAACATTTTCATAGGTTACCTTGAAAATCATGGTCACCGGCATTGAAAAGGAAAGTCCATATAATTGGATCTTAATCTAAATAACCCACTGTTTTGCTAATTAAAAAGTAAATTTATTCTTATATATTTGACAAAAACCAATTTTCTGTCTTAAGAAGCATATGTTATGCAACATGGATCGAAGAGCCAGAACGTTCATGATGCTTGAAAAAAATTTGAATCTAAGGACAAGAATATGGTGACAGAACAAAAAAATTTACGCCAGGCAAATGTCTCCGCATCAATTATCGATACCGGACTTTGTACGGGTTGCGGCGGGTGCGTGGGGCTTTGCCCCTACCTGCAAAGCCACCGGGGCGCAACGGTTGCACTGTTCGAGTGCGACCGCCAGGATGGGAACTGCCGACGCTATTGCCCGCGTGTGGAAACCGATTGGGACGGGCTTGGCCAAAATTTTTTCGACGCAGCCGAACTCATCCCTGAAATAGGAGCATTCAAGGGGCTTTACCTGACCCGGGCCACAGACCCCGAGATTCGTTCAAGAAGCCAGCACGGCGGCACCGTAAGCACACTGGTTTGTTTAGCCTTGGAAAAGGGGTTGATAGACGGCTGCGTGGTGGCCAAAGAGGAAATGCCCATGCTGCCCCAAAGCATAACGGCTTTCAATCGCGACGAGGTGCTCGCGGCAGCCGGCAGCAAATTCGGAAACGCGCCGTCGGTGGCCGAGTTCAACCGCGTATCTGCGCAGGGCGCTGGGCCGCTCGGGGTTGTGGCAACCCCCTGTCAAGCCCGGGCGCTGGCCAAAATGCGCACCAACCCGGCCGAGGCGGACGCCGCCCGGATGGACCGGCTCAAGCTGGTGATCGGCCTGTTTTGTGGCTGGACCCTGGATTGGCGGCGGCTCAGACAGATGGTACTTGATGCAACTTGCGGCAAAAAAATTCTCGGTATGGACATTCCCCCCTCCAGTCACGCCTGTATGCAGGTGGAAACCTGTGACGGCATGATCGAAATCCCCATTGCCCAGGTTAACGACTGTGTTCGTGAATGTTGCGATTACTGCACAGACATGACTGCCGAATTCGCCGATATTTCAGTGGGTTCTGCAAGAAGCCCCGAGGGGTGGGATGTGGACCGGCACTGGAACCAGGTGATCGTTAGAAGCCGGGCCGGCGAGGCGCTTTTATCCCTTGCCCGGGAAAAGGGCGTTCTGGAATTCAAGCCGGTTCCCCAGGGAAATCTGGATAAGCTTAAAACTGCTGCCGCGGGTAAAAGGAGACGGGGTGAGTTGAACTTGAATAAGATGGAGGTGCCGGAATGTCGATCATAACGAGCAGTAAAAATAAGGGCGAACGCCTTTTGATGATGGGCAACGAAGCCATTGCCCGGGGTGCGCTGGAGGCCGGCGTCAACGTGGTGGCTGCATATCCCGGTACGCCGTCATCGGAAATTCCCAAAGCCCTGGGGGATGTGGCCGATGAGATGGGCCTTTATGTGGAGTGGTCCACCAACGAAAAAGTATCCCTGGAAGTGGCTGCCGCGGCGTCGTATTCCGGCCTGCGTGCCCTTTGCGCCATGAAGCAGGTGGGGGTGAACGTGGCCTCGGATTTTCTGCTCCACCTGGCGGAATACGGATCACGGGGAGGCCTGGTGCTGGTGACCTGCGAGGACCCTGGTTCCCTGTCCAGCACCAACGAAGGAGACTCCCGGCCGTACAGCAAAATGATGGAGTTTCCCCTGATCGAACCGGGGGATTTCCAGGAGGCCAAGGAGATGACCCGCTGGGCTTTTGAGCTTTCCGAAACCATCAACAATGTGGTGATGTTGCGCAGCGTGACGCGTATGTCTCACGCGTCGGGCAACGTGGTCGTCGGTGACCTGCCGGAAACCCGTGTGAAGGCGGATTTCCAGTACAACGGCGGTTTTTTCGACCAGATGACCGGCCCGGTGATGACCCTGCCCGGCACGGCACCTGTTCAGCGTCTCCGTCAGCAGGAAGGGTTGGAACGGGCCATTGAAATTTTCGAAAAGAGCCCCTTCAACACCTACGCAGGGCCAAACGAACCGGAACTGCTCGTCATCACCAGTTCTGCGGCAAACCTTTACTGTCGGGAAGCGATCGACAGCCTGGGTATTCAGGCGAGGGTCGGACTATTAAAGCTGGGCACCACCTGGCCCTTGCCGCCACGCCTGGTGGAAAAATATCTGACGTGTACCGGCCGCGTGCTTATTGTCGAGGAGGGCACGCCTTTCATGGAGGACAACATCAAGGCCCTGTTTGCCCAGCGGGCCGAGGCCATCGGACCAACACGCTTTCACGGACGTGCGGACAAGAGCATTCCCCTGGTGGATGAACTTAACCCGGACCGTGTCATGACGGCTCTGGTGAAAATTCTTGATCTGCCTGACCAGGATGCCAATGCCGATTACAGATCAAAAATCGCCAAAGAACTGGACAGCTGTATCCCGGGTCGACCCATGGCCTTTTGCCCGGGCTGTCCACACCGCGCCTCTTTCTGGTTGCTCCATGAAGCCATCAAACTTGATAACCGCCGGGGTTTCATCGCAGGCGACATCGGCTGTTACGTCATGGCAGTGTCGGACTGCGGGTTTAAAGCGGTGAAAACGTGCGCCGCCATGGGATCGGGCATCGGTATGGCCTCCGGGTTCGGCAAACTACAGCGCTTTGGCATGGACCAGCCAGTTATGGCGGTTTGCGGGGATTCAACCTTTTTTCACTCCGCCATGCCGGGTTTGGTAAACGCGATTCATAACCAGGCGGACGTGGTCATGGTGATACTGGATAATTCAGGAACGGCCATGACCGGTTTTCAACCCCATCCCGGTATTCCCATTGGCGCGGACAAAAAGCCCCTGACTGCTCTTGACATTCCCTCAATTTGCCGGGCCATGGGCGTGCGGGTGGAAATTGCCGATCCGTTCAAGTTTGACCAGACCCGTCAAACCCTATCGGATTTGCTGGATGATGCCGGCGGTGTCCGGGTGCTGATACTCCGGCAGGCCTGTGCGCTCAGCCCCACCCGCAAGGGCAAAAAATCGTGGAAGGTGACGGTGGATCCGGACAAATGCATGGCCGAATCCTGTGGTTGCAACCGGCTCTGCACACGAATTTTTAAATGCCCCGGCCTGACCTGGGACCCGGAGGAGAAACAAACACGAATTGATGAATTCGTCTGTGTCGGCTGCGGTATTTGCGCTCAGGTTTGCCCGCACAACGCAATCACGATAGAAAAGGTGGCAAAATCATGAACAAAATAACATTGAAACATGATCCCTACAATCTGATTATCACCGGTGTCGGCGGCCAGGGAAATGTTTTGGCCAGCAGAATGGTTGGAGATATGCTTTCCCGCCAGGGGTTCGACATCACAATCGGTGAAACCTTTGGTGCCTCCCAGCGCGGCGGGTCGGTGATGAGCCATTTGAGGATATCCAGTAAGGGCAGTCTGTCTCCCCAGATTCCCATGGGCCGGGCACATATGGTGGTATCCCTTGAACCTGTGGAGGCTCTGCGAGTGATAAAGGACTATGGCAACCCGCAGGTCAAAGTGATCACCAACATGCGCCCGGTGCGCGCCATGGGCGTCATCAGCGGTGAAGAAAAATACCCGGCACCGGAAACCATCATGGCGTGGATCAATAAATACGCAGCAGCAGCCTGGTTCCTCGACACCACCGAAACAGCGACCCGACTAGGCAATCCCATTTTCGGTAACGTTATGCTGGTCGGCGCCCTGGCCGGAACCGGCGAACTGAACCTGGATCGCGAGACCTTCGAGGCGGTGGTAAAAAGCAGAATGTCCGCATCTAAGGTACAGATGAACCTGGAAGCCTTTGATGCAGGCGGAAAGCTGCTATACGCATAAACAACCGCCACGGGTTGATCAACCCAGCCTCAACCCACAATAAAAGTTGCTGATATCGAGTAGAGTGAGGTCGGGTAATTAATCCGGCCTCATCCCTCTCACAGGTAGGGTCGAGGACTGGCGCGGTTCAAATTAAGCCCGTTTCCAATCCCCTCCACGTCAAACGCAGCATGCGGATTTCCCGCACTACGCTTCCCTGTTAACTTCATTTAAAAATTTATGGGACCTATCAGCTGTAAGCGCTTTCAAGCCTGGTATCGTATAACCTTATAGTTATTAAATAACCCGAAAGTTTTATAAAGCCATGCTCTACTCCACCTGTTCCAGCCGAAGCCACTACGTTTCCTTGCACGCATCAGGTGCCTGCGAATTTTCCTTTCCACCCAGTCTTTTACATAACCAAAACATTGACTGGAATTTCCAATCCGAAAGTAGTTTACCCATCCACGCAAAATCGGATTGATCTCAGCCACTATCCTATCAAGCGGTTGCGAACGAAAACGACGGAACACCTCCTTAAGTCTGCTGAGAAGAGCTGTTCGTGCTTTCATTCTTGGAGTGACAAGTACACCCAACTTGCCTCGACGAGTTTTAGCCCGTCTAAAATCAAATCCGAGAAAACTGAATGTTTCACCACGGGTAAGATCTACCAGTTTGGATTTCTCCCGATTAAGCTGTACATCGAGCTTTTCCAACTCCTCAAGGAGTCTCTTATTGGCGGCATCAACCAGCCAATTCCACTTGCTAAAGCCATCAACCAAAATCACCAGGTCATCGGCAAAACGTGAGTATTCAATATACGTATATCTACCGTTACGCGTGACTTCTTTTGCCCGCTCCAGCATTTTATCTACCTCATTAAGATAGATATTGCTCAGCAAAGGCGAGATGACTCCACCTTGTGGAACACCTTTCTTTCCACCAACTTTCAAGATCAACTTCAACAGCCGCATTATCTGGGCGTCGTTAACCCGTTCCGCTACCTTATCAAGAAGAATGTGGTGACGAACATTATCAAAATAGGCACTGAGGTCTATATCAATAATTCGGGTTTTGGACTTCACAACTGCTTCCGCTACTCGGTTCACCGCCGTATGGGCGGTTCGTTTGGGTCTATACCCAAACGATCCTTCTTGAAAATCGGCTTCAAAAATGGCTTCCAAGATCAACTTGAGGGCTCCCTGAACCACTCGGTCTTTTATAGAAGGAATCCCGAGGACTCTGACTTTGTCATTGCCTTTGGGAATTTCTTTCCTTCGGTTCCGTAATGGTTTGTACGTGCTGGAGACCAATTCCGTCCGGATCTGTTTGAGGAAGTCTTCAATTCCACCCTCTTCGACGGCTTTAAACGTTACACCGTCAATCCCTGGCGCTCCGTTATTTCGTTTTGCCATGAGGTAGGATTCATGAAGCGTTTCCATCTTGCAAACATGAACGTACAGTCCCCAGAACCGCGATGTCTTGTCAGACTTCGCTTTTAAATATATTTTCCTTCTCAGGTCTTGTAACCTAATGGACTTCTTTATCATAAAGTCCTTACCTCCCTATGTTGTTGGAAAATTGTTAACAGCAAGGCTCCTTCGCTCCCCGGATGTTACTCCGATTCACAGCTACTACGAACCTATCCGCCACCCTCTCGTCTTCGACACACTTCCCGCTGTTTACGGTTATAGCATCTACCTTGCTCCGACAATTTCTTCCCGGGACGAGGAGGGTTTCTCCAGTTGCTCGGCATGTCCTTGTTACCGTGCTGTCGCTACCACCCCGCCGGAGTGAGCAGTCGTATCGGTCAGACTTCGACTACCCATGCTGTCTTCACCCTACGGTTGCGGGTTCGACCTCCGGGGTTTCTCACTTTCGGGGCCACCTGGGCGTTCACTCTCGTTACGGCCCGGCAACTCGCTCACCACCCTTAAAGATGGCTTTGTCAATGGGCTTCAGATAATTCGGTTTCCCTGTTATCTGCCATTCAAGCTACGGGGGCTCTGACTTCTACCCCGGCAGGACTGACTCCTGCTGAACATGCCAGCCTTAGCTGGACGCACAACCGTACGTACGGGCCTCGTATACGGCTCCTGTTTATTCTTATCCCCGGTTATTGGATGATGAGGTCATGATCCAGCGTATCAAAACATTTACTCAGATCCATATCTATTACCCATTTCAGCCCAAAGGTCCGCGCTTCGTCTTTTCTGACATACTTGGCTATATATACGTTATCCGATTCTTCAACCGACTATCCCGTCTTTTATCCGTTTCCGGCAATCTGCGGTCATATTCACAGGTTTACTCCGATGGGAGCAGTTTTCGTTTAGAGCCCTTCTCCAAGGGGTACTATCCGACACATGCCCGCCTCGTTAGGCGGCTTGTTCCCAAACGTATCATAATCAGTAGCTTCCAAGACTTTAAAATAAACTTCCCCCCTTCGCAATTGCAGGGGCTTTTGGCTCTCCTACAATCCCTGCGCACTGTGGCTCAGGTCATTCCCGTTTTCTCCTCCACTCCGTTACCGGGCTTCATCGGCGGGAATTTCATTACTACTACGGGTTCATCTGCCACCCGGCAAAGCATCCTTCCTTTCTTGAGTTCTCTCTTGGCAGGAAGTTTCCCTTTCAGGACTCTGCCGGGCTTCCCCGGTTAAGGCGAACGCCCTGTGAGCAATGCCATCCTCAAACACGCCGCGGGACTGACCAGTTATCGGGCTTTACGCTATTTTGCACGCTTACCCTCCCGCGACGCCGAATCAGGTTCACTTTCGCTATGTACTGCTCACTTCCTATTGCTTCCTTCAGACCCTGCCGTTACCAGCAACGCCCTTGCAATTCGGATTGTCTTCCCCCTGGTCGGGATGACGCCTGCTTGCCTCAGGCTGGGTTTGCCCGCCATGCCGGGCAAACAAAAAATTTGCGTTTTCTAACGCAAACATCTGCGGCTTGTCCGTCAGCATGTTTTCAAGAAGATGAAAGCAGGATCAGAAAAGGCTGTGGACCGGAAAATTCTACAGCAATTCGCCATATTGTCTTAAGCTTGATTAGAAAGCGTAAAGGATTTAAAGGCAGCGTCAAATCAAAATGGTTGAATGCTGGAATGGACCAGGAATACCTCGAAGAGGTAATATTGGGCTGACATCACTACTATCGAAACGATAGGCACTTCGGACCTTTTACGTGGGTTAGCCCTGCATGAAATCACCATAGCTCTTGACCGTGACAGGGGGGAACGGATTTGACTATTTTATTTGAGCCAGTCGGCCTACCAATAATCATAACTCATAATGCCATAGGTTGATGTCTAAAAGGTCAAGCTCTGTTGGTACAATTGGTGTCAATCGCTCTATCCTATCGGGTGCCCGCCTCACCATTTTTCTGGTAGTCCCATTAAATATTTTAACTCACTTTTTAAACGATCAGAAAAGCATTAGTCTTTTAAGCAGATATTCAACGGGCAGCCTGTGGGCAGGGGAATCTTTTATTAATCCATGAATAAACCGATAGCGCACATCGTAATCCTTTTTTTTGACTTGGCTGCCATGGGTTGCTGTTATTTCGTTTTCTATGAATTTAATTTTATTAAAGAACAAATATCCGCATCTGCTGAAGTTATAACCTATCAGAATATATTTGGGCTTTACGCCCTGACGATTATGGTGCCGGTCATCCATGTCACAGCTTTGATCAAATGGGGTAGAGCTGTAAAAAAAAAGTGGGGTAATTTTTTTTTGGTCAGTGCTTTTGTGCTCCTGCTCATATCTGTTTTTATATTCAATCTTTTGGTGAAAAATATGATAATTGAGTCGGGATATCGGTACTGCCCTGAAAAAAGCCGACAAATGTCGTTCTCGACATTTAAAACCTATATCAAGGACACCCATCCATGTATAAAATCAGTGAACTAACAGTTTGCATCGTGGTATTAATTTCCCTGATGATGTTAGACCGATCTGCTGTCCGGGCGGAAGACATCGGATTCCATCCACCTTTAAGTCTAAAATGCAATGCTGTTTTCAGTAACTATAACGGTGTTGAACATGCCGCAACATTTATTGATGTTACTTTATCGCAGCCCAAACACAACCCCGGGGGGGGGGGATGATTCTGGCAACCCAGACAAAGGATTATGAATTTTGGATGATGTCCCACGGCGTTCAGACCTTAAATAATAAACGGTTTATCAACAATTTTCAGGTGGCGATTCGGTACAAGGCGACCGGTTTGTTCATGCACGCATTAAGTGACAACAGCCATAACGCAGATAATCCGCCAGAACATGCCCGAATCTGTTTGGTGGATTACCATAATGAATCAAATCTTGAAAAAGGCGAATTGTGCTTTTCATGTTCGCGGGTTAAATAATCCCGGAAAATGTAGCCAATAAAGCTTATTCCCGGATATTACATATATTGCCGCCATGTGGATAGTTGCGCATTACTGTCTGTTTCGCTGAATTACAGGAACCTGCCGGCTGCAGAAGCCCGCGGATTTTTTACCTCAACTCCCTACAGATATTCCTGGTCCGATAATATCTTTGAATGGATTCGCTCCAAATTATAGGGACATCTATGATATAGATTTCCGATCAAAGTCAGCAATGGCAAAAGTAGGCAACGCCGTTTCAAAATTGGTTTGGGAGTCCTTAAATAGACAAAATGCTCCCTTTGCTATTCCTCAAAGGTTTTGATTCATTTGCGATTTTAATGCTGCGGGTCACGGGGCCTGTAGCGCAAGCGGAAGGCCCCGTGCACCCGGCTTGTGGTGTGCCGGGCACGGCACATGTTCTTAAAAGTGAGTCAAATGTATAGAATTCCAATACATTTGGCAAGTCTTAGACCCAGCCTGATGGAGGCGAAGGGTGTAGTGACATGGCAAGGGGGTACCGGTGACGGCACTTCTGAAGGAAGCCGTCCTGCCGAGGCAGAGCACCACAAAAGTACGGGATGACGAACAGAAATCGAGTATGAGGCGCACATACCGGGACGAGCCTGCACAACAAGGTAAAGTCCTCTATCCATTACAGGGTATGTCCGTAAACTCGGCATTCACGTACTGAAAGACATGTGTTTACCCCGGGAGATCTCCTCTGTGCCAAAAACGGCTGAGGGCCGGGTAACCGGTCCCGACCGCATGGGAGAAGTCAGCAGAAGGCATAGTAGCCGGAGGAAACGAGCCCCCTAAAGACGGGGAGGCCTCACCCCGGTGAAGGCCTGAACGGTGTCTGGTCCGAATGGTCCGGATAAATGATAATGACAAATAGGAGGTGTGTACTTGTGAACAGACGGCCACAGCAGATGGAACTGTTCCCAGCGTCACAGATTGCCGAACGTCTGAGAAACAGCGACCGGTTAATGGAGATGATCCTTGAACGCAACAACATTATCCGGGCATGGAAACAGGTTTGTGCCAACAAAGGAACACCCGGCGTAGACGGTATGAAAACCGGTCAACTCAAAAATGCGCCCCAGTGTCCCGGGGTTGAACACCCCGTCGGGGTCCTCTTCGTTGATCACGCCGATCACCACGGTGTCGCTTAAATTAAATTGTTTTTTGGCCTCATTGTGAAAAACACGGGCCAGTTCATCTTTTTCAAGCATGTTTTCAGGGTCTATGTCCATTTTAACCATGGGGAAAAAGGCACAGGCCGCAAGGGTGATTAAAAGGGTGCATCTTAGTACACGCTTGTGGCGGGTGACAGAGATCTCAATAATGCGGTTTTTCAAATTTTTCATTTTAACTCCGAATTAAACAGTTAAGCAACTTAACCTTTAGTGCAAAAAAATAGTCTGCCGTTATTCTTACGTATTTTTTTTGTCTCGGCTGGACAGACGTTTCTCCATGGTGGTGCCGATGGACTCCATCAATACGGAAAGGGTGGCAATCTGGGAGATGGAAAAGGATTCAAGGCCGTCAATCAAGGTGTTGAAATCCTTGCCGTGGAGCTGTTCATGAACCTGGAACACCTTCTGGCCCAGGTCGGTCAAAGATAGCTCAAATTCCTTGTTGCTGTGCGGCGATTGCCGTTTTAGAAGATAGCCTTTGTTCTCAAGTTTTTTGACCATCTGGGATGCGCCGCTTTTGGTGATGCCAAAGTGGTCGGCCAGCTGAGTGACGCTTAAATCACGGCCCTCTCCCACGGCCTGGATCATGTGCGCTTCCCGGGTGGAGACCTGATCGCCGTTGCCTACGGGGATGGGCATCTGCTCAATGCGCTGGTACATGGCAGCAATGCGCAATAATTCACGGACCGTATTTTTTATCAGTTCTCTTTTGTCTTCCATGGGCAAAATAGTAAAGCAACTTAATTTTATTGTCAACGGATTTTTTGCGCTTGGGGTGGAACCGGCTTTGAAATCTTTTGCAGACTATAGGTTTGGCACATATGCATATAATTTGTTCATGCAGGAATAAAATTTTTATCATAAAAGACTTGCAAAAATAGTTAAGCTTATGTATCAAGTTTTCTAAAAGTTAGGTTACACTTTATAACTTATTTTCAGATTATAATTACTTTCCGCTTCTCATAGCAAGGGGTAGAGTGGATTTGTGTGCAGACGGGTGCATATGTTTTTTAGATTTTATATTAAGTCACTTAACTAAGTATTGGGGGAATCTTGTATGAAAAATACGCGTTGCAGGCCTTGCGGGCACCACAGTAAAGGCACTTCAGGTGCCCCGACCAGTTACGGCATCCAGGATGCCGACGCTCTTTTCGACGCCCTTGAATTAAAACCGGGGGATCATCTGGCAGATCTTGGCTGCGGCCATGGGGATTACAGTCTGCGCGCCGCTCAAATAATCGGGCCAGAGGGGAATGTCTACGCAATTGACCACTGGCCCGGGTGTGCCGGGGCCCTGGAAGAACGGGCCAGGAAAAAAGGATTGACCAACATAGTCTGCCTTACCGCCGACATCCGCAAACAGATTCCGATCCCCGATGGTTCCGTGTCTGTGTGCCTGCTGTTCACGGTGTTGCATGCCGTGGGCTTAGGTGTGCTGGAGACACAATTTGGCAAAGAACTTCAGCGCATCCTGGGGGCCAAAGCCAAGGTGGCCGTCCTTGAATTAAAAAAAGAAGAGCAGCCCTTTGGCCCACCCCTGCCCCGGCGCCTGGCACCGGATCAGGTTGAAACGGCATTTGCCCGGCAGGGGTTTAAGTTCAATAGTCTTATGGATTTGGGATTTACTTATCTAATGCAGCTTCACAGTTAAAGGAGAAGAATTGTGTTCAAAAAAACAACCTCATTAACCCTGGCCTTTTCCGGGCTTATCATGCTGGTGACCAGTATTGTCCTTTACTTTGGACCGGCGGGCCAGGTGGCCCACTTTTGTCCCTGGCAGTTCTGGGGGCTGAACCGCCATTACTGGATGATGCTTCATTTAAACTCCGGTGTGCTCCTTTGCCTGGCCATGCTCGTCCACACCTGGTTGAACTGGCGGCTTTTAACTGCCTACATGAATTTAAAAAAATCGGACCTGCGAGGTATTTCATTGGCCGTTTCCCTGGTATTGACCATGTATGTCTGTATTGGCGGCTGTTTCAACCTGCCGCCCATGAAGCAACTGATCGGGGTGGCAAGAAGCTGCCGTATCGCATCCCTGAAAGCATACGGCTCCCCGCCGTACGGCAGTGCCGCAGATTACCCGGTGTCACTGATAGCCGGATATATGGGCTGGGACCCCCAGACGGCCATGGCCCGGCTTGCAAAAAAAGACATTGCCATAGAATCGCCGGAACAGTCCCTGAATGACCTGGCCTTTACCAACCACACCACCCTGGGGCATCTGCTTGATGTGATGTGTCCGGATTCTATGCAAAATTAAAATAGTTAAAGTGGAAAGGAATGAAGATGAAAGTTGTTTCAGTGTTGTTTTTTGCCTTTGCCATGGCCATTTCTTTTGGGAATATACCGGCAGTTTCTGCCCAAACCCGACAAGTTCAAAATGATGAAGAAATAGAAAAAAATCAGGATACACCGGGGACACAGCAGTTGGAACAGGTGGTTGTCACAGCCCGGAAAAAAGAGGAAAATGTTCAGGATGTGCCCATCAGCATGGATGTTTTTTCTGCATCACAGCTTGAAGACAGAACCGTTCGAAGTATGGTGGACCTGATAAAATTTTCCCCCAATGTATTTATCAAAGAGAGCCATGTGGAACATGCCCTGACCATCAGGGGAATTTCATCCTTTAAGTCGGCCATCTATTCCCCGGCAGGATTTTATGTGGATGATATCAGCTATCCGCTGCACTATACCCAGAACACCGCACTGTTTGACGTGGAGCGCATTGAAATACTCAAAGGCCCCCAGGGAACCCTGTACGGCAGAAATTCCGAATCCGGTGTGCTCAATATTGTCACAAGACAGCCAGGCAATGAGCGGCAGGCATCCGTAAACGCAGAATATGCAAGCGATAACACATACCGCTTCGGGGTAAATTTAAAGCAGCCCATTGTCAAGGATACCCTCTATTTTGGCGGGGCGTTTCAATTTGATACCTCTGACGGGTATTTCACAAATATTGCCAACGGCGATGATACGGCTATGGACCAGGAACATCTCAACGGCCGAGCCACGTTAAGATGGACGCCGTCAATGGCCTGGGACATCGCCTTTATCACGGATATTCAAAGTGAAAACGATCATGGCGGAGGCTTCAGGTACATTGACGGCCCCTGTGCCACGGACCGTTATGAAGTCCGGAAAGATACCGACGAATATGTGGACCAGGACAGCAACAGCCAGAATCTTCGCATTAAATACAAGGCCGATAATTTTGAAGTCCTGTCCGTGACCAGTGCCCTATCCCAGTCTCTGGACAAGCAGAACGATGCCGATGCCTGGAACAATGCCTCAAATCAAAAATTAAATATTTTTAAAATTGATGAACGCCAGTACAGCCAGGAACTTCGCATCTCATCCACCGGGCAGAATTCCTTTGAGTGGCTGGCCGGAGTATATGGCTTTATCGAAGATACAACCTTTGATTTTCAATATGACTGGGTTTCCATGTCAAGGACAATGAAGCACCCGGTCACCGACATTGATTCGTCGGGCCTGGCCGCTTTCATGCAAGGAACCTGGACCCCGCTTCAAAAGCTTCATATCACTGCAGGTCTTCGCTTTGATCACCAGGAGATGGACGGCTCCCAGCGCGATGATGTCCAGGGGATCATCAATGACGATTCCCAGACCTTTGATGAAATCCTGCCCAAAATTGCTGTAACTTATGATATTGCCCCGGACATCATGGGGTATGTCTCAGCATCCAAAGGGTATCTGGTGGGCGGCTTTAACTGGCTGAATTCTCCCAACGACGATACCTTTACCTATGATTCCGAGTATACCTGGAATTACGAGGCCGGCGTCAAAGCGGCCTGGTGTTCCGGGCGTCTGGTATCCAATCTGTCCGTATTCTACATTGATATAAAAGATAAACAGGTGACTGAAACAGACCCGGACACCATCGCCACCACCATTACCAATGCAGCCAAAGCCCATGCCCAGGGTCTTGAACTGCAATTGCAGGCAAAGCCTTTAAAGGGTCTGGATCTGTTTGCAGGTTTTGGGTACACCAAATCAACCTTTGATGATTTTACAGCCCTTGTCTGGAACGATAACAACACCGCTTTGATCCAAAAGGATTACAGCGGAAACGATTTGACCTATGCGCCGCGCTATACGTACAACTTAGGCGTACAATACCGTTTGTCAAACGGCCTGTTCTGCCGGGCAGACTATTTTGGAACAGACAAATTCTACGGTGATCCGGCCAATAAAACCAGTCAGTCTGCCTATGCCACCTTGAACCTTAAGGTGGGGTATGAACAAGAGCACTATGATGTGTACCTTTGGGCCAAAAATGTACTGGATGAAGAGTACCTGACCTGGGTCAACACGTCCGGCAGTTACACCATCGGGCTTGACGGGGACCCAAGGGTTTGTGGTGTTACCGTAAATATCAGATTTTTTTGAGATAGACTTCTATTCTCGCATATTAAAAACATAGAATGAAAAGGAACAAACAGTGGAAAAAATAAAACAAATTTTTAATTCCGAACATGCCAATGCCTACGACCAGAAGGCCATGAAAGCCCAATGGCTGGATCCGGCCATTGTATTCGGCATGGCCTACAGGTTCGTCAGTCCCAAAGAGCGGGTTTTGGATATAGGTATCGGCACCGGCCTGTCCTCCGAGTTGTTTTTCAAGGCAGGGCTTGAAATCCACGGGATTGATTTTTCGCACCAGATGCTTGGGTTATGCCGTGCAAAGGGGATGGCCAAGGATTTAAAGGAGCATGACCTGTCAGTTACCCCCTATCCTTATCCGGATAATTTTGCCCATCATGCCGTGTGCACCGGGGTCACCCATATTTTCGAGGACATCACCCCGATTTTTAAAGAAGTTTCAAGGATGCTTAAAGAAAACGGAATGTTTGCCTTTGTGGTGGCCCATTGTGATGAAGGTGAAAAGCGAACGAGATCCGTTAAACCCCACGCAGATCCCCAAAAAGAGAATATGCTCATGTATGGCTATTGTGACAAACAAATTGAAATGCTGACTAAAGAACACGGGTTTGGCCCGGTGTATGATCTTGAATTCAATGCCTGTGCCATTGCAAACCAACCCGGGCGGTACAAAGCCAGGGTCATCCAAAAGCAGCCTGTCACGCCTTGCCAGTCCTGATAAACTGCACCAGCATCAGGGAGACAAAGCTGATGCTGGCACCGGCCAGGAAAGGAATCTTGTAATCCACCAGCCAAAGCGCCCCGCCGATGGCTGGCAGGGCCACGGCTGCAATGTGGTTGATGGTGGTTCCGGCAGCCGCAGACGGGGCAATGTCTTTAGTGTCGCAGATTTTCTGGAAGTAGGTTTTAATGCAGATGTTGAAGCTGAAAGATACGTGGTCCAGGATGTACAGCGCCACCACAGCCATCTTGCTTTGAGTGAAGGCATAGGCCGTAAAAATCAGGATCAGAAAAAAATACTCCACCGAGAGCAGTTTTCTTTCCCCGAAGCGGATCACGGCACGGCCAACAGCCGGGTTGATGAAAAAGTTGACGGCATTGTTTAAAAGAAAGAGCAGGGTGATCTGCGTAATGGAAAAGTCAAATTTCTGGACCAGCAGGAATGATGCAAAAGCGATGAAGATCTGGCGCCTGGCCCCGGCCATGAAGGTTAGAAGATAATAAAGCCAGTATCGCTTGCGAAATACCATGGATTTGAGCTGCACAGGCATGCCGGGCTGTTCGGGATTCCGGGTAAATTCCCAGAAGCCGAAAAAGATGATGATTGATCCCAAAAGGGTATACATCAGGGTATAGCTCAAAAACGAAGAGACCGCCAGGATCACAAGCTCTGCTACAATGTTGGCCATGGCCGCCCACCTTTGCTGGGCCGCAAAGACAATGGGGCCGTACCCTGGGGGAAATATTGCAGGGTTAACGACTGGGCACAGGTCTGGTAGTAATGAAATCCGAAGCTCATGACCAGGGTGGTGGCAATCAGGCCTGCAAAACTGGGCAGAAGACCGGTGAGGAATACACCTATGCCAAGAAGAACAATGGAGAGAGCCGCCAGCCGGTGCTCGGAAAAGATCAGCAGCAAGTAGGCCACCAGGACGCCCAGAAGGCCTGGGATTTCCCTGACGGACTGGATCCCCCCCACATGCTCACCATCCAGCCCCACCACGTAAAAGGCATAGTTGTCAAACAGGGTGCGCCAGCACTGCAGGCCGCCTGTACAGCACACCGTTAAAATGATCAGGTAGACATACATGGGGATAGATGTCACAACCTTGCTTGTCTTTGTTTTCATTCTTATCCTGGTTTTTACCACAAAGACCAGTAGAGTAGAGGAAGGGGTGCTATTGCACCCGCTTCCCCCCTCGTCAAACCGGACATGCAGATTTCCCGCATCCGGCTTTCTCTTAGAATTCACCTTTGGCACACGGACATACAGCCATTGACCCTATGTCATAAAGTCACCAGACCTAAGCGCTTGAGGTGTCGGTAGTAACTAACACCTTCCGGTGGTTTATATGGCCGTTGGCTTCTTCGATGTAAATGCCTGATTAGACGTTGCATTACATAGCTGTTCACTTGTCTAAATGCTTTACGTGGATATCCCAACCTAAAATAATTTGACCATCCTATCAGATGCCTGTTTATCTGCATTATCAACCTGGGTAAAGGAACATGGCTGTGCTTTTTATTCACCAAAGCCCTTATCTTTTCTCGTTCTGCTTTAAGGGCCTTCTTTGAGGCGCAAGGATTCAGATACGTTTGAGCCCTTCCATGTAAATCTTTGTCATATCTGAATGTGTACCCCAGAAAATCAAAGCTTTCACCAAGGACATCAAGGTTCACAACCTTTGTCTTATCTTGATTCAATTTCAAACCAAGCCAGGACTCAATTTTATTCTCTGTAAAGTCCCGCATTTTCCGGCCTTGATACCTCGCCATTATGACAAAATCATCGGCGTATCGAACAATCCGGGCATTTGCCCATTGAAATGGACCGTTTATCCCATGAAAGACCTTGTCAAACCAATGAAGATATATATTGGCCAAAAGAGGCGAGATCACACCTCCCTGGGGAGTGCCGGTAGATCTTCGACTAATTTTTCCGCCACCGTGCCCCTTGGGCTCAACCACAGGTGCTTTTAACCACATCCGAATCAGTTTGAGGACTGATCGATCTGTTATCCTCATCTGTAGGCATTTCATCAACTTCTCATGTGGAATTGTATCAAAATACGCCGACAAATCTGCGTCGTATACGGCCTTTCGCCCTTGTTGCAGATTCTTGTGCACCTCTTTAAGGGCATCATGGGCTGATTTACCAGGACGGAATCCATATGAGCAATCCAGAAAATCTGCCTCGAATATAGGTTCGAGGATCAACAGGGCCGCCATTTGTGAGACCCTATCTCGAATAGTCGGTATACCCAATGGTCGCTGTCTGCCATCCGGTTTCGGAATATATACCCTACGCACGGCTTCCGGTTTGTAGGTCTTGGTTTTCAGTGCTTCATGGATAGAGTCGACAAAACCGTTTGACCCTTCAGGACTATTCTCAATATCCTGGAATGTCATTCCGTCTACTCCAGCTGCGCCCCCTTTTGCCCTACAGATTGCATAAGCACAGGTAATTACATCTTTGCGAAAGATACGATCATACAAAACATAGAATCGAAATTTTGGCTCATCCTTCGCCTTTCGGTAAAGATTCTGTCTCAAGGAGGAGAGTTTCTCCGGTATTTTGACGCCTTTAAGCCCGGCATGATCCCAGTCTTTCTCAGACTCCCAAAATTCCAGTTGTTCCGTAACGGGACGATTGTCCAAGCGGCTTTCCCCCTCTCTTACTTCATCATATCTAAGATAAGGCCCCTTTGCTCCACAGGCATTACCCTGTTTCCTCACTACTATGGGCCTATCCGACTCCCATCCTGACGAGCCATGCAGTTATTGATTCCTACATTGCCGTGAATCTATCTGCCTGGATGGGTATCCCAGGTTCCTCGACTATTCTTTCGCTACGCGCTGTCCGCTATTACCCCGGCAGGCTGGACAGATGCCTTTGCTGATTTCTTCTCTATCCATGCTGGCTTCACCATCTCCGGAAGGCTGGCCGCCTGCAAATTTGTGTAACGAGGCCGAAACCGGTTCACCCGTTTGGATTACGGCTCGCAGCTTTGCTGCCTGGTCTTGCTCCCCGTGCTTTGTTACCTCCACACGACAGACCGCAGCTACATGTATAATCAGCAATTTACATGATAACCTCCTTGCAGGTTATTAGAATAGCCAGGCTTATCCTGGCGCACCGAAGGACACCAAGGGCGGATCTCTTCGTGCCCTTGATGTCCTTCGTGGTAAATTAAGTGCCTTACGTATTCCGCAGGGCTATCCCAGTTTTTTAACAATCGCGTCCACAGCCTTTTCAGCCGTGGCCCCGAACAGGGTCTCAATGTCCACAAGGTTGAGGTATTTATCATCCCATGTCACATTTTTGCTTTCAAGTATCCAGTCCTTCAGGCGTGTGTATTTCCCGCCCAGGGCTTTTATTTTTTTCAGCAAGGTCACCTCTTCAGGGGATTTAAAGGCAATGTTTAAAACCGAAAAAAGCCCATTGGTCGGGCGACGGGATATCAGTCAATATGTCGAGGAAAATTTAGGCCTGGATGTGGTTGAAATTTTTAGGAACGGCAGCATTATCCATCCATCCCGGCAGAATGTAACCATCATACCTGATGATATTCTTCTGGTAAAAGGGGCGGCACAGGATCTGGTTTCCTGTCTGAAAACCCAACATCTGTCTCTGGTTCAAGGGGATGACGATTTTACCTTTGGCGGGCAAACCGAAGAAAACCTAATTGTCGAACTCATTATCCCCCCGCTTTCATCCCTGTTAAGGGAGCCTTTGATATCTGCGGAATTGCAGTACGATTCAGATATTCGGATTATCGCCATACGAAGCCGGATGAGTTATTTTTCCTATCGCAAAATACAGAAAGTAAAACTTAAGATCGGCGATATTATCCTCGTTCAGTGCCCCAGGAACAAGTTGGATAAACTCAGAAACAGTTCAGACTTTTTGCTCATTGAAGATATTCACCATGCAATCATAGACAAACAAAAGGCCGGCATTGCTTCGGGCATCTTTGCCGCCGTGGTGCTGGCGCCCACCTTAGGCTTAAGCGATATTATGATCTGTGCCCTTGCCGGCGTTTTTTTAATGACAATCACCCACTGCCTGAGTTTGAAAGATGCTTACAGGTCTCTTCAGGCCGAGGTGCTTCTGCTGATTGTCGGGACACTGGCGTTGGGGCTGGCCATGCAGAAAACCGGTGCGACCGAGCTCTATGCCCAGGCCTTTTTAACGTTGTTCCATGGCATGGGGCCGCATGTCATTCTGTTTGCCATCATTTTTTTGACCAGTGTCTGCAGCCATACTTTAAGTAACAATGCCACGGCCGTTCTTCTGCTTCCCATCGCCATCTCCACGGCGGTCTCCCTCGGCGTTGATACCAGGCCGTTTATCATTGGCATCTGTTTTGGTGCCAGTGCATGTTATGCAAGCCCCATTGGCTACCAGACAAATCTGCTGGTCTACGGTCCCGGCGGATACAGGTTCTCCGACTTCATCAAGCTGGGCTTGCCATTGAATATCATGGTTATTGTTCTTGCCGGCCTTTTTATTCCGGTTTTCTGGCCCTTTTAATGCTACGAGAAAGCTCAGAGTCACAATCCGAGTGCTCCTATCCGTTGTTGGCACCCTAAAAACGGACCTCTCCCAGCCGATAGTTCCCTTTTCAAACATCTCAGTTTGATCTTTCCAGTTTTAGGTTGCCCATACTAAAAATAGTCACCGCTGATTCTATAAAGGCTTAGGTGTTCATAAATAGACATAATCAACACTCTAATGCCGCGTGTCACCTATCAGAAAGGGAAACTCGCCTAAGGTAATTGATGGTTATTTTTGCAAGCGCCAAAAGCTGCAAATGTCACCGTCTCTCGTCCTCCCGATCTGGTGCACACGCTTAACCCCGCGAATTAATCTGCTTCTTCTTTTCGCCCTAATGCTTTAACATACTTAGTTAATTTTCGACAAGTTGCCTTGTATGAATCAATTGCATATTTAGAATCACTGTGTTTTCTCTTAAACTCGTATAAGTAGGGGGCTTCTTCACAAATAAAAATATCTGGTGAGAAATTGGCATTATATCCGTATTGACATTCTAATATACCGATACTCCAACAATTATCAGCATGTTTTCGAATAGTACGTTCGGAAAGTCCCTGTTTTCCAAGGGCATCAATAAATTGAAATAATAATTTTCCTGTTTGTTGGGCAAACTTGTGGGATTTTTTATCCCAATGCCAGTCCTGAATAAAGTCCTCTAATTCTTCATTGTCTATTTTTGTCATATTACCCCGAATGTCTATCAGGTGGCATTTTCATGCTGATAGCCTTCATTTTACAGGAAATATTCATTATACTAATGCAAACTATTTAGCGTTCCCCGTAATAACACCACCAAATAGTGATTTCATCCAATAGGCTAATCGCGATGCTCGACACAGTCAGCACTGTATTCCACTCATACACAACGTTTTCAACCCTGTCCCTCTTTCAATTTCAATAGACTTTTTCAGCGATTCGCAAACCACACCCGATAATCTTGGATAAGTTGAGTATTGGCTGATTGCTTGTCAATTACCGCTAATTCACAAAGCGGACAATCATATTTTCTACGACCCAACCTCAGTGCCACAATAACACCATACAAGTCATCAATTAACGAAATTTTTTTGACGATCACTCGATCTCCTGACCGCAATGGTCCTTGTTCCTGCCATTCATCAACCTCAGCGTCAAATGGAAAGGTCAAATGCTCTTCAAGATAGGCTCCCCATCGTTTCATCACCGCCATCTCGTTTCCATGATCAACTCCGCGTAAGATTTGCTGAATCCGTTTGCCTACGTCACCTAACCAACTATAGCTTTTGTACAAAACCAGCTTAAGCTCTTTTTGGGCATGCTTCACGTCTTGTTCAGTATCTCTTGCTGTTGTCACCTCCACGTCATGAGGATATAATCCCATTTGTGTCCAGTCCAATCCGTCTTCCTCACAGGTTTCAATGGATGATGCTGACATCTCTCGAAGCGTGATACTATCCCACTCAATATCGATGATCGTTGTCCCATCTTCCTGGGGTCTGATGTCAAGAATTCTCCCCTGCCATCCTTCAAGGCTGAATGCTTCGGTATCAGGATCAAGTACATTTGGTTTTACCCTAACCGAATCGCCAATGTTCAATGAGGTTTTGCTGTTATTCATACTCAGTTTTCTCCTTATCTCTTTAGAATGCTTGCAAATTTTTTTCAATTTGCCACATAACATAGTTGACTAAGCAGTAATTATATTTGTTGACAGTTTTTTCGGCCTTGAACCCTGTGGGCAAAAACAGATCAAAAGGACGCCCGTAAAAATGTTATCAAGAAGAGAATTATATTCTTGATTATTTCTTTTTTAATTGAATTATCGATTCTTGTACTTTCACTGCACTATCATTCAAGCCTAAATCAGAAATATCAACAATTAGGTGGGCTTTTGAATTTGTAAGTCCAAAATAGGCAATATCTTTTTTTATCTCTTCAAGGTACATGCATTTTTCTTTTTCTGTCAAAATCTTTTCTATTGGGCGAGAATCGACATCATAGAATGATATCCTTTTCAGAATATTTTCCGAAGAGTCTTTCAAAACGACTATAATACCTTTGGATTTTTTGACTAAACGCCAATAGTAATCCATTAGACCACTTGGTGGCAAAGCTATAACACTTCTTTTGGCCTGTTTTTTTGAAAGAAGGTTTTTAAGAGCTTTGGATGATTGCTTCCGAAATGCGTCGGTAGTCGTATGTTTTTTTTGCATCTTTTCAATTGACGTATCAAAAAAAGATTCAATTTCATCGTCAAGGTCATAGAAATTATAATTTAACTTTTTTGCCAACAAAGCCCCTATGGCCGATTTGCCAACGCAACTTACTCCTACTAAAAAAACTTTCATATCTGAAATTTCATTTCAACTATTTGGGATATTGCATAATGACTATAGTTGGCCGGTGTCACAACCTCATTTTTCTACTATACTCACTCGCTATTCAATAGCGTTTCTATTTTGTAGATTGGAATTCACGCAATCCTTAGCCTGACAAAAATTCTTATTATTCAGTCTCCTCTCAAATAACATAGCTCTATTTATTTTTCACTCAGAGATCACAGCTATGGTAAAAAAGTAACGCTGAAAAAAGGGTGTTCAATCATGGTATCATTGAAGGTTGAAACCCTTGTTAACAATAGCGTTCAATCCTTTTTCCAGTTCTTCGGCCACCCGCAATTGTAGGGTGAGCCTTAGCGTTTGTAGTCTCCATCGCCTTATCATAAAGGCTTGGCTGTAGAGTCAAGGGTAGGCGCGGTGGCAAATTTACTCCGTTTCCTACCCCTGCTCATCAAACCGGACGTGCGGAGCTACCGCATCCGGCTTTCCGACTGACTTCACCTTAAGGAACACGTCGTACGGTACGTTTCATCGGTCTCGGCAAGAGCACCCCAAGTTCGCCAAATACTCTCTCCGATGGAAACCGTCGTATGCCTCGTGAACGCACTTTGTGCCGACTGACCAGAAAGCGTCTGACGCGATTATAAACATGGCGCTCAACAGCACGATAGGCTATCTGAGTCGTGCCGTAACAGAAGTAAGCACTCCAACCCTGTAATAGATCGTTGAGCCGATCCCTAACATCCGGCCATGCGCTCTTTTCACCGGGTCGCAGTATGTCTCTCACTTTCTGCTTCAACCGCTTTACGCTCTTCTTTGATGGGCTGGCACCCATATACTTTCTTCCTGTTTTCCGAAAACAGATTTGCCCAAAGGTGTACCCGAGAAAATCAAAATTCCCGTTTCGGGCATTTACAATGAGGGTCTTGTCCTGATTCAATTTGAGCCCAAGGCGCTCCATAACAACATCGGTCAGATTCAACGCTTCCGAGGCATCACCTCGACTCAGGATAACAAAATCATCGGCATAGGAAACAATCCGAGCACGAAAAATTTCGTTACACCCCTTGATCCGCCAATATTTTAGGGCTACCGGTTTAAGCCGGGACAGTTTTTAATTTCAAATAGTTATTTGAGGCAGTATTTTTATACTGACGTGGCAAAGGTAAATCATCCATTTTATGAACAACCCATTCAAAAAGGTCTGGAAACTCTTTACCAAATAATCGATTCGCCGCAGTGGTACCGTCAAATCGTTTCAATGTAAAATTGTGAATAATGGTTAATGCTTTTAGACGTTCTGGCAAAATTCCTCTTCCGCTATGATGGCGTTGAGAGAGGTAGCCGTTTCGCCCTTCGACAGCCGAAGAAGTTCTTTGAAAATTTGAAACCATCCAATCTGCCCATGACTGCCAGGTTTTATTTCCGATTTGAATCGGTGTCGATGAATCCATTTCCAGTTGTCTGCGAGCAAGACTCAAAGCAGATGCATACTCTTTTTTCAATTCTTGATTTTTCGTTTTCGATGTTTGCTTTTTCCAGTAAACATAGGGTAAAAAAATTTCAAGAAGCCATGTCTTGCATTTTTCATCTATCTCATATTGGGCAAGGCTTTCATCTGCCAGCAACCACCAGTAGTTAATTAGCCAAGCAATATCTTCAATCTGTCGACCAAATTTCCCCAAACGATCATTTTTGTCATTGATACAGTATGTTGCGCGCAACAGAGATAGTTTCACCAAGTTTTCTGACAGCTCCTCTTTTAAATCCGCTGAATTTTTTACACTATTTGTTTTCAAGTTAAATGGGTGAACGGCTTTTGATATGTCGTGAAGGGCGGTATGGTAAGATTTTTTACCCTTTTCTAAATGCGTCTGCTCATTTTGCAGTTTTTGAATTAATATTTTTTGCGCACTTATTTTGTTTGCATTCCCACCAACTTCCTTCAGGAGAGCCAAAGTGAGCAACGCCTTGTCAATTTTCTTTGTGAGAGCAGATCTTTTTTTACCAAAAGCAGACCCAAATGTTTTTACAATTTCATATTCAGCATGAAACAAATCTGGAATACTCGGACAATTAAATCCTGTTTCACCCAGTTTTATCAATGCTTTTGCACGATCACTGACAAAATATTGAATATCAAGGTTAAGATTTTGAACGGCTGTCGTTGTTTTTTGAAACCATGTTTTATAGGTCCTATTATCGCTGGCTTCTTCAAAGAAAATATACCCTGAAGACAGATCCATTAACACCAGGATCATTTCTTCAAAAAAGGTTTCATCAACACCCCCAACAATTTTGAGTGGTTTTAAGGACATATCAGATGATTGATGGATTTCCTGAAACTCAATTATAAGCTTTTCAATCTTCTTCCGCATAGTTTTAATTGATGGAGCAGAGACTCCAACATGTTTTTCAATACGCAAAAGTTGAAAAAAATCAGAAATCATGTCAGCGCCTACACCGTACCGGATTCCAAAATGAAAAATGACTCCGAAAACAAGCAGCTTTAGCCATGCCAACCCTGCAGCACTTTCCCAAAAATATGATTCTGGATGAATATTTCGTTTTTGAACAGCAATAACAATTCGATGTGCGCTACTCTTTGATATCTTTACACATTTAGCAAGTTTTCTTAGAGAAACTTTGACCGGACTGCGCTCGAAAAAAGAAACAACTTTTTGACTTCGTAATCGTAATGAAATATCAGAACTCCACAATTAGCTTATTATTTTAATATCTGTGAGAGTTCTATTTAATAGACGGAATCAAATGTCCAGTTTTTTAATCAAAAAAGCGTGCCCTGTTAAAAAATGTCCCAGCTTAAATCGGTAGCCTGAAATATTTACTGCACAGGCACCGGACAACAAAAGCGGCAGAAATTATGAGCCCAGTGCAATGGCGATGATGGCCATTTTAAAATATGCTGGTTATAACGGATTTGGGGGACCCGTCCGTAAGCCTCCCAATGAAGCTGAAATCAAAAGGTTCTGAAGCCAATTCTCGTGGTATTGGAATCCGTTCACTCTTTCAAAAGAACTCACATGGCCCTTTTGCTTTACCGTCCACGGATTGAGTGGAGCAAAATTTTGGATAAGAGCCCAGGCACGTATACTGAGATTGGCCGATTTCATAGTGCCATGAAAATACTTGGTGCTGAATAAATGACGGTCCATCCGTTGCATCAGCCGGTCAACCATGTTGCTTGTTCTATGTGCACCAGGAAAATCATAAGCTTCGGAAAACTGTGGAAGATTATCCTTGAGCTTCTTGATCTTGGCTGAAATTACGTCTGGGATTTCGTTCTGCGTATTTTGACAATGTTCGGAAAGCCTCCGAACTCTCTGTGAGAATGCCCCCTTAGACTCTGCCCGAAAGCAGTCCCATAACCTGGTCGCCATATCCAGGAAATGCTCCTTATATTTTTTGCGTGAGCGATCACGTATGCCAATATATATGTGTAAGAAGCAGGATAACACAGTTATCTTGGGGAACAATTTTCTCCAGGCTTTCTGCGTTGACCGCCATCCGTCGGTATTGACAGTTTCTGGCTGATATCCCGGATTAATACATTCAGCCTCCTCTTTAAATACCCCGTAAGCTTTTTGGAGGTCTTTGCCGGAGGCCGTTTCGGAAACACTGGCTCCTAAAATACAGTTTTTCCCAGCCGTCGTTGCAATATAGGTCTTTTCTCCCAAAAGACGAGTATGCTTTTCATCAGCAGAAACATGTTGGGGTAATGTATCTGGGGATTTAATCGTGGTTCCCACAAGACTATGTCGGCCAAGGGATGCTTCAAGGCGATACCAATACATGGAATTTTTACCGAAGCAGTAACTCAAAGCCCAAAACGGGACTGCAAACTTCCGCAAAAATAACGGTTTCTCAACATCTTTTACAAGACCACTCATATAGGGCATGGCAAACGAAGGTCGTATGGTATAACTGACACCTGCTATTACAATTCTCCTGATTTTCAATTTCAGTTTTTTGGAGAATCGGATCTCCTTCATTTTGTATCCGTTAGTGATTTCAACGGGGAAAAGCTCGGGATATTTCATGATTACCATGTCTAATACCATCCGAAATTGGGCTGCCTGCTGGATGACCAGCTTTAAAAAGTGTAACGCTTATCCCCGATATTCATAACGAAATAATGTAACGGCCAGATACCCCGCCGCCATACCCCGCCAAGAAAATCATAAAATCATACCCCGCATGCCTATCCCGCCGATAGACCCCGCCGTTGATTCATTCAAAATTTGCTACATATAATCTCCCTGATTCGAATCTTGGAGAAAAATGATGGCAAAGAATTCTCGTGGAAAACGCCCTTGTTCTATTTGCCGAAAATGGTTTGCTCCTGATGTAAGACAAAAAGGCAGGCAGAGAACATGTAGCCCGGCTTGCCAAAATGAGCTTCATCGCAGGCAATGTGAAAATTGGAACAGGAAAAATAAAGCTGTCTCCAAAAATAATTATCTGGCAAAAAAGCTTGAAGAGGCAGAGAACCTTCAAACATCCGGAAAATTGCCTGTTCTACCATTGGAAGTTATTGAAATAGAATACGGTATCAAGCCGGCAATTATCGCCCAATACCTGGTCACCCAGGTTATCAGCCACACCAAAGAAAAAATTCGAGAATTCCCATAAACGCCTCTGACTAATCGAATATTGATTTCAAGAGACATGATTGGAGTAACTTCTTGTAATATTAGGATATATGAACATACTAATCGGATTTTGATTCTAAGAGACATCATGTGCGTAAGTTATTGATAATATATATGGATACAAACAGAGTAATCAGCATCCCAGTTCAAGAGGCAACTGACAACCGACCCTGGCCGGTGATATAAAAAGGCATCTGAAATTCTAAAAATAAGGAGATGTCTCATGGCGCACAGGTTTTCATCACGGGAATTATTTGAACTGAGGAACAATATCCCTGTGGATATGCTGATCAGGGATCATTTACAGATTCCATCTAAAATCAGGGATGGCTATTTCCGTTTTCTATGCCCTCTGTGCAATGAATTTCAAACGGCTGTAAATTCAACCACGAACCTGGCCAGGTGCTTCCGGTGCGAAAAAAACTTTAACACCATCGACCTTGTCATGAAAATCAAGGGATATGGATTCCGGGACAGCGTCCTGTTTTTGAAGCAGATAAATACTGCCCACCAGGTTCCGGCATCAAAGATAGCTGCCTTGGTCGCTGCAATCGGCAAACCCATGCCGGGAGGGCAATGAGTATGAAACGGTTGGCCAAGCTTGAAACCCTGATTGCCCGGAATCAGGAGTGTTTTTCCAAAATCGGCAAGGCCTTGAAAGAAATTCGTGACAATCGTTTGTATAAGCAGGCTCTGTTTGAATCATTCGAAACATATACCAGGGCGCGATGGGATATGGGAAAATCCCATGCTTACCGCCTGATCAAATTTTATGAAGTCATCTATAATCTGTCCCCAATTGGGGACAGATTACCGGCCAACGAATCCCAGGCACGGCCTCTTACTCAACTGGATTCCATAGAACAGCGCCAACTTTGGAAGGAGATTATAGAAAGCGGCATGGAGTTAACCGCGCGTAACATCAAAAAATTTATCGACTCCCGAAAAACGGCATCGGTAACCAAACCGGATCTGACGGATCAAATTTCGAATGAATACATGGCTGTTGTAAAGGCAATGCTTGAACAGGTCCGTGTGGCACAGCATGATCATTGGCAGCAGACCTCTCGCCCGGCTGCATTGTTGTGGCATCGGGTCATACACGAAAAGATTGTATCAACGGGGGCAGATAATGGATGACCTGAGCATTGACGACCGCTTCCATTTACTGCTGCATAAAAAAATCATGAATAAAATCGGATCTGCCAAGAGAAGATCCAAAAAATATTACAAGGACCAGTACAAGAAAACCGGGATTATCCCGGTACCCCTTTTGCTGGTTGAAAAAGGAATTATGGATGGCCGCAAGTGCAGCGGGCGCCCCAAGGTTATAGACGAGCAAACAAAAAGGCGGTTTATTGAAATGGTCAAGGCGTCATGCGATCCGTCATCTCAGGGGTTCATTTTTATCACCCGAAGAGCCAGGACCATTAAAAATTACCACTGCTGGCTCGAGGAAGAGTTGGGTAAAACAATCAGCCTTCCGGCACTTCGGCGATGCGCCAAAAGGGAGAATCTCAAATTTTATCTGGAAAAAGAGGACGATCAGGAGCCGTCACCGGCACGTTATAGCTTCAAATCGGTTCCGGTGTTTGCCTTGATCCAGGTTGACGGTTGCAAGTTCCAATATTTAAGAATCAGAGATGAACGTGGAAACTGGCAGAAACCGCAGGTGATTGAAATATTTGATACCGGTTCCAGGAAGCTGTTCATCCTGGAATTCTATTTTACCGAAAGTAATCTGAACTCTGTGGACCTTTTTACCCGTTTTTTGTTATGCACCCCTTTTCCTTTGAAAACAATCGGCATCAGGCCCGACCAGGCAAAGGGATTTTTAAATTTAAAGCGTCCCATTAATGCCATTAACCTTGCGCATTCTACGCCAGGCGGTTTTTATTTGGCGCCGGATTTTTCAAGGGCGCATTCACCAAAAGATAAGGCGCATCTGGAATCTTCACACCGGAGCCTGCATAATTTTGAAATACGGATTATCAAAGCCTTTGAGGACAGGATTGTGAAAACCGTTACCGAGTATAACTTCAAACGGGGAAGAAAGGAAAAAGTCACTGTAACCCTACTTGATATCACCCTTGATGAATTGAGAAGCAGCACTGTGCTCCGCCAATACCGTGACGAACATAATCATACACAACATTATTTTACTGAAGACGGCGTGGTCAGTGCCTGGGTGCCGGCACAGAAGTTTGATGATTTTTTGTCAAACCAGGCAGACACCCTGAATTTTATCCCGGAGCAGGTTCAAGAATATATGAAATATGGTTACAGAAAAATCAAAGCCACCGTATCCAAGAACAGAACCATCCGCCATGACAAACGCGATTTTTATGTGACCAGTGGTGCAGACCGGTTCAGCAAGCATAAAAGTACACCGGTAAAGATATCCAGATACAGGGACAAACTTTTTATCTTTGAGCCCAGTGAAGACGGAATACTTCTGGGCGAAGCCATTGCAAAAAAGCCGTTTGACAGGCCACCTGCACCAGCGCCTGATCCTGTGCCCGATGAACTCGACACCATTATCGCTCTTTTGGAAAAGCACAATATGGCCGTTGACCGGCCTATTTTAATCGAAGTTTACCATAAGGGCCTTTCCCTATCCCGGGCGGAGCAAGTACTTCATCATAATCAATCAAGGTACGCAGATTACATGAAAAAAATGGACCAGCCTGAGGAACGTAAAAAACAGGCTTTGTTCAATGCATTTATGCTTGATTGCCAAAAATCGTTAAATACGAATCGAGTGGCCACTTATGCATCCCTCGGAGATATGACATGAAAGAGGATTTTATCAGTGATAAACGAAGAGTCTCATACCTGTCTGCCACTTATAATAGGATATACAGGGGCCAAAGCGTACTCATTGAAGGGGATTTTGGCGCAGGAAAAACTCGGTTTTTAAAACTGCTGCGGCCTAAAAAGCTCCATGCCGTATGGGTCGAGTCTCTGTTCAACATCCATGAAACCCTGGCATCCATACTCAAGGAATTGAATTATGAGGCCACCGCCACCTACCGCCGGACTCCCCAGTACCTGAAAACGATCTGCAACCTATCCAATTGTTTTATCATCATAGATGAAGCCAATGATCTGGACTCCCGGGTCTGGCCATATCTCAAACGAATTATTGATGCCGGTGTTCCCATCGTATTTGCAGGGCTCCCAAAGGTCAGAACCCATCTGAGCCGGAATCATCCCGATATACTCAGCCGGCTCAAAACTCTGATTTTATACCCCATAGAGGTCGAAGACTTCATCGAAAAATACAAAGATATCCAGCAGGAAGCCGTTGAACAAATTTATATGGCCGTCAAAGGCGACATGAGAAAATTTAAAGAAATATGTACAGACTGCCAGGACAGGGCAAAGGAGTTGAATCACAACTTTGTTGATATCAACCTTGCTCTGGAATTTATATCCGATCTCCCTCCCCAGTAATCCTTATCACAATTTATCTGTACGAACAGGCCACCTTTGGTTACGCCGAGGATGGCCTGGTGGTGTCTCTTTCTTATATTAAGGATGCCGCTTGATGCTTGTTCTACCTTTAAAATTTTGAAACCACAGATCATTTTTGATTTTTTAGTGTACCGTTACATTATTTTGTAACTTCGTTTTTGATGGCACTTTCGTTTAACTCACTTAAATCACATTGAAAATATATGCTTCTTGTTTGGTGGGGCAAGCCTCAACACCGTTACAGTATTTGAAGCTCGTCAGCTGGATTATGATGTAATATTGTGCTTGACAAACATTCATACAAATAGTTCGATTCAGTCGGGGAGCGGTGGTAGAAGAGGAACTCATCATTTTCCTTATTTGTTATCGTTGCTGTTGGCGCTTCAACCATAACTCAGGAAATGATTTTTTTCAGTCTATTTCATCGCTCTCCGGCTCTATCCCCCAAATCCGTTATAATCAGAAAATATGGAAGCGGTTTGCCCTGGTACCGCCTGGAAAAGCTCCAGGAAAGTATGGGCATACCGCTTCCAGCTTCTACACAATGGGAGAAAACGGAAGCGGCCGCAGATCTTATTTACCCGATATTTAATGAATTTATTCGTCAGGCAGCCCAAGGTGAGGTCCTTCATAATGATGACACCACCATGAAAATTCTTTCTTTGATAAAGGAAAACAAAGAGAACACTAACAATAAGCGTACAGGTATATTTACTACGGGCATCATCTCTTTGATCGGTGGGGACCGGCGGATCGCTCTTTTTTTCACAGGGCGGGACCATGCCGGTGAAAATATTGCCAGGGTCTATGAAAAGCGGAATAAAGGTCGGCTTCCTCCGATTCAAATGTGTGATGCACTTTCACGCAACACCGCTGACGAATTTAAGGTGATTCTCTGCAACTGCTTGACACACGGACGGCGTAATTTTGTGAATGTCATTGAATGTTTTCCCGATGAATGTACACATCTCATAGATGTGCTGGCTGAAGTTTATCACAACGACACCCATACGAAAGAACTGTCCATGACGCAGGATAAACGCCTTATTTATCACAAGGAACACAGTGGACCTTTAATGGCCGAGCTTCGATCTTGGCTGGACAAACAAATTGATGACCATTTAGTGGAACCGAATTCCGGTCTTGGCAAAGCCGTTCAATACATGATCACGCACTGGCCGGAATTAACCCGATTCCTGGAAGTGCCTGGTGCCCCACTGGATAATAACATCTGTGAGCAAGGGCTGAAACGGGCCATATTGCATCGTAAAAATTCGTTATTTTACAAGACGGAGCATGGTGCTTTCATCGGAGACATGTTCATGAGCCTTATTCATACCTGTGATCTGATGAAAATCAACGCTTTTGATTATCTTACCACACTGCTGAAAAATGCTGTTGAACTGAAAAAAAAATCCTTCCCTCTGGATGCCCTGGAACTATAAAACCGCTTCAATGAATTGAGAACAGGTAGGGGGGGGGCATGATTTTATCCCCCATTCCTTTGATAAATTTGTCGGCTAAAAAGTAAGCGGTGCATTAACCGCACCTTTTTAAGCCTGGCGGGGTGTTGTATAGTTGGATTCGAGCAAATTTTTATCCAAGTTTTGTGGCATTAAGGCTTTAATTCGTCTGCTGTCATGGCTTCCGGTAAATTTTCAAAAAGAAATTTGAGGTACCAGTAAGGTTCAAGTCCATTGGCCTTAGCGGTTTCGATCAGGCTGTAAATGCAGGCACTGGCACTAGCGCCCTCGGGTGTACAGGAAAACAACCAGTTCTTTCTACCAACCACAAAGGGTCTTATGGCATTTTCAACCACATTATTATCCGGCATTACCAAGCCACTTTCCGCATACAGGACCAACCGATGCCATTGATTAAGGGTGTAGTTGATGGCCTTGCCAAGAAGGCTTTTGGGCGGCACATTCTCAATTTGAGCATCCAACCATTTTTTAAATTCATCAAGGATGGGCAAGGCTTGTTCCTGTCTTTTCCGGTAAAGTCCCTCAGCAGACAAGCCAAGTTCTCTGGCCTCTTTCTCTATTTTGTATAATTTGCTGATGTACTTCAGGGCTTTGCCGGCGATCCCTGTGGGTTTGCCATTTTTATTTCCGGCAGCTTTGACCACAGCCATGAATTTTCGACGGGCGTGTATCCAGCAAGCAATATGAATAATTCCCACAATATGATCAAGAAAGTCATAAGCACCATAGCCATCCGTCTGGACGATACCTTGATAACCGTTCAAAAATTTACGGGCGACATCCCCGGAGCGAGTCGGATGGTACTGGAACAGAATAATGGGATTGTCTGGCGCCCCTCCTTTGAACACCCACATATAGCATTTTGAACGTTTCGGTTCTTTCAGAACTTGGACCGTTGTTTCATCGATATTGATCACCGGACCGTTAAGGATTTCGCCTTTCATATATTCCAGCAGGATTTCACAGGCCTGGGCCACTTTCATGGCCCAATTGCACATATTGGATCTGTGAATGTCTACTCCAATTCGCTGAAACTGCTTTTCCTGCCGGTAAAAGGGCAAAGCATCAGCAAATTTGGCTGTCAGGATATGAGCCAGAAGTCCTGGAGTTGTAATACTTTTGGGGATCATTTGCTCCGGCATTCTGGCGATGGACACTGTCGGACCATCATCTTCAACACCTTCGCAGTTTTTACAAGCGTATTTATAACGGATGTTTCTAATTACTCTCATCTGTGCCGGAATAATCTCAAGCTGTTCAGATTCTTCCTTGCCGCAACGGGATTTCATGCAGCCACAGGCACATAGTTTTTCTTCCTCAGTCAAATCGTGGATTACTTCAATCCGTGGAAGATTTTCAGGCAAAGGCTTGCGACCAGGCTTCTTTCGATTATGGGCAGGCACGCTAATTTCTTCAGGTTCGTCCAATATGGGCGTATCCGGTTCAAAAGTATCGAAAAGAGATAGTTGACCGTCATCCTTATGGATTTTTTCGGTCTTTTTTCCAAAAAGTTGGTCCCGAAGGCTTTTAATCTGTTCGTTGAGAATTTTGATTTCGGCTTTATAGCTGTGCTCTCTATCTGAAAAATCACTGATAAAAGAAACCATCATTTCTTTTAATTTTTCAACGTCATTTATGGTCGCTAAAGCCTCTTTGTTCATGCGCTGTATATACCACAACCACGCACTTTTTACCAATTTTTATAGTCAAAATACAGACGAATATTTTAATGATTTATGTGCCTTTTTCTGATGAATTGAGAGCCCGTCCATCAACCATGAAAGTTCTTTTGCACCGATAGTCAAAATCTGCTCTTTTGACTTGGGCCATTGAAAATAATCCTTTTCAAGCCGCTTGTGCCAAAGACAAAATCCATTGCGATCCCAATACAGGATTTTCAATATGTTCCGTTTCCGATTACAAAATACGAACATCTGTCCTGAGAGTGGATCCAAATTTAATTTTTCGCTCACAAGTATGGATAACCCATCAATGGACTTGCGCATATCAGTGCTTCCAAGTGCGATATGAATTGTTAAATTCTGAGTGGGAGAAAACATCAGCACCGCCTCAAAACATCAAGCACCTGGACCAGGGTTGTTTGGGAAAATCCATCCGGTATTTCGATCTGAAATCCGTTATCTGTATTCAATTTTAAGCCTTTGGGTTCAGAAAGGCTTAGCACCTGGCTAAATTGCGTTGAAGGGACCTGAACAAAGTCAGGAACAAGTGCCTGGCTTTTGAGTTTGATTTTCCAATACGTAAATTGATTCAGTGATGTCCGGTTAGGTATTTGCAAGATAAAAGCGGTGTATTTTTTTAAAAACTTTCATTTTTTTTGTTGACAATGGCGTGAAAAAATGTCGCGCGCCTTGAAATTATTTATTTTAATTTCAAGGACTTATAATGTTTAAGAAAAATCCACCAAAATTCGAAATTACATCCGAAACCTTTGACAGATTGGGCTTGATCATAACATCGGCCAACAAGTGTGCCCTCAGCAAGCTTAAAAAAGGAATTTAGAAGAAAAAAATGTAGATAAAATTAGCCCGGTCTGTGAATAGATAATGCGCCAAACAATAATTATTCACAGAAAGGATTAAAAAAGCCCGGGCATGACATCTACATACGCTGAATCTTCTCATAATGCAAATATCAAGACAAAATGGCCCAGAGATGAAGTCTCTATGACAATTATAGATTTCAAGAACCGTAAGGAAAAACTCAGTCAGCGTGAGTTTGCCAAAGATGTCGGCGTTCCCCGCACAACGTTACAAAATTGGCTCAACCGGATGGATAAAATAGATGAGGGGCCGGCGATAGTCGCTTTTTTCGAAAGTCCGGCAGGCGTAAAATTTTTACATACCTTGATTCAGGCCCTCCATTTTGAATTCACCAAGGTGGGATGTGCCAGTATCCGTAATATTTGCAATTTCCTTAAGTTAACCCGGTTATCAAGCTTTGTGGCAGCATCCTATGGCACCCATCAAAAAATTTCAAATCAAATGGACACCCAAATAGGTCGGTTCGGTGATATGGAACAAGCACACCTTTCACTGCTTATGCCCGAAAAACGGATCACTCTATGTGAAGATGAAACCTTTCATCCTCAAGTTTGCCTTGTGGCTATCGAGCCGAATTCCAACTATATTATTCTTGAAAAATATGCCAAGGACCGTTCCGGAGCCACTTGGAACCAATCTGTAGGAGGAGCACTTGGCAATCTTCCCGTCAAGGTCATTCAAAGTACGAGTGATGAGGGAAAAGGATTGATCCATCATGTGACGAAAGGCTTAAACAGTCATCATTCTCCGGATTTGTTTCATGTAATGTATGAAATCAGCCGGGGAACTGGAGCGCCACTCTCTGCAAAAATACGGAAAGCTGAAAAAGAACATGAAAGCAGTAAAAAGAATGTCCTTGATGCGCAGAAAAATAAGGCCGACTATGAAAACCTTGAAAAACGACCTGTTGGTAGACCTCTTGATTTTGATAAAAAAATCCTTCTCTGTGTGGAAAAAGAACAAGAAGCAAGGGGGGCTCTGGACAAGGCAAGGGAAAATCAGGAAACCGTCACAAAAGCAAGAAAACAAATCAGCAGAGTCTACCACCCCTATGACCCTCTCACAGGAAACAAGCAAGGTTCTGATGCTGTTGGCATTCAACTGAAAGAGAGCTTTGATCAAATCCGGGAAGCAGCGGATCACCTTCCGGATCGATGCAAAGATAAAATCGAAAAAGCTTGGCGTGTAACCGAAAAAATGATGGCAACTCTCGTATTCTATTTTTGCATGATTGAGTCGTGTGTCAACGATATGGATTTGCCTGATGATAAGCGAAACCTGATGCATAACCGTCTGATTCCAGGATTTTATCTTCAAAAGGCCGCTCGTAAAGAAAAAGATCCGGAACAACAAAAGAAGATTCGGCAAAAATCTCAGGACTTGCTCTCGGTGTTGCAGGACAAACACGGGCAGTTTTTCGAATCCGCTGACGGTGAAATCAACCGCATGGTAAGGACGGCAAAGGAGTGCGCAGGCTTTTTTCAAAGATCAAGTTCATGTGTAGAAGGGCGTAATGCGCAACTGTCCCTGCATCATCATGGTATGCACCGGTTGAGTGACCGAAAAATGCGGGGTTTGACGGTGATCCATAACTTTCACTTAAAACGGCCTGATGGAAGGACGGCGGCAGAACGCTTTTTTGAAAACAAGCCGATCAACTTGTATAGTGGACCCCAATGTCAAGACAGTTTTTTTTAAATTTAAGCGTCATAGTCGGATTTTTCTCGGTGCCCAGCGGAAGTGGAAGCCAGGTCCTGAGAATGGGCACCATAAAAACTGCCCGTCGGAAGGGGTTGGCTTCCGCTGGAGCGGGTTCTGGCTTCTTCATCCCACAAGACTTAACTGATTTTCGCCATAATACACTTCGGCAGGCGTCTGGCCGTTAAAACTTTGGTGAGGTCGTTCATTGTTGTAAAAATCAAAGTATTTTTTCAGGGAGTTGCGCAACTGTTCAACAGAACGAAATTCATTTACATAAATTTCTTCATACTTCACACTGCGCCACAGTCGTTCGATGAAAATATTATCGAGACATCGGCCTTTTCCATCCATGCTGATTTTAATGTCCTTATCTTTCAATACTTTTGTAAACTCGTGACTTGTGTATTGAGATCCTTGATCCGTGTTGAATATATAGGGTGTTCCATGACATCGTAACGCTCTCTCCAAAGAGGATATACAAAACTCGTTGTCCATGGTTATTGATAGTTCCCAGGAGAGAACATGACGACTATACCAATCCATGACCGCCGTCAAATAAACGAAGCCACCAGAAAGTGGAATATATGTTATATCCGTACACCACACCTGATTTGATCTGGTTACTTCAACGTTCCTCAAAAGATATGGATACACTTTATTTTGGGGATGAGCCTTGCTGGTATTTGGTTTCGGTGCAATGGACTGAATTCCCATTTTCCGCATCAGTCGTTGAACCCGTTTGCGGTTAATCTTATATCCGTTACGCCTGAGGGCATTACGAATTTGGCGGGTGCCATAAAAAGGATGGGCGGTATATTCATTGTCAATCAACCTCATGAATTCCAAATTTGTAGGCGTTTCCTGTCCAGTCAGGCCTTTACGGTAATAGATAGAACGTGGGAGCCCTATCAGTTCACATTGCCTTTGAATACTGAGTTTGGAGTTCTTGGGTTGAATCCGCTGTCTTTTCTCTTCAATACTCATCAGAGGTGCCCGCTGTTTTTTTTTAGCCAATCCAGTTCTACCTGGAGTTGGCCGACCTTTTGATATAAACGGTCCCGTTCAATCTCTGTTTCTTTGGTTTGTTTTGCCTGGCTATTGCCAAATACCAATGGAAGGGCTTCTATTGCTTCCTTTTTCCATCTATTTACAAGGCTTGTATGAATACCGAACTCAGAGGCAATCTCATTGACAGTTTGATTCCCTTTTATGGCTGCCAATGCGACCTTACTTTTTAATTCTTTACTGTAGTTTTTCCGTTTCAAAATGAATCCCTTTCTGGTTTCTGGACTGTTATATTTTATCTTAACATCTTGTCCAGTTTTCGGGGTCCACTATACACCAAAATTTTGAATGAACTCTTTAATTCTCAAAACAATGTTGCGAGCAACGAGAATAAAAATGTCAAAGAACGAATCAAGTCCGCAAATGCAAGAACCTAACCGGACATCACTGAAATTGATTAGGCCTTAAATCATTTTTTCTACAGTATGCATTTTGGGACATGCCCGATTCAGACCATTGTTTAATATGGTACTCCCCAAATTTGCTAAGCTTTTGGTTTTTCTTCTTTGTTGCTGACATATGATGAACCTCCGCTAATTGAAATTGGCTCACCTTCTCATGTCGCGTTAACGATTTGTAGATGGGGTTCTTTGAGCGCTTACGCTAAAAATCTATACGCATGCTTGCCGAAGGGACACGAAATATCTCCGCCATGGGTCCAAGGCTCGATACGGGTGGGTGGCTAACCCTTACTGAAACCCATTACTGAATTTCACCCGACAGGGACTTTCACCCTGCAAGATGCGCCGAGCTTTGCTCGGCGCGATAACGGGGAACTCAGCCGTCCGGGGGCGAGCGCCGAGTAAATTGTAAAAGCCAAGTTTTATCGAAATGTGATGGCGAACTTTTTATCAGGCTCTGAGCCATTTCATAAATGGATTATTTCACCCTCACCAAACCACTCTTGTTCAAGAGCGTATTGTGCTACCTTTGCTGGATTTTTAGTATATGCAACGATAGCTAAGCTTTCCTCTGCACGGCTACATGTGACATAAAAAAGTCTACGAGTACGATCAATGCTGGTTTCTTTTCCTTCTTGTTCATTCTTAATATCAGTTGTTGTTGGCTCAACTGCGCCGAACAATTTTTCGTAACTGAATAAGAAGCCGCGAGCCTCATCGTCATCAAGAATAACCATAACCCTCTGGAATTCTAGCCCCTTAATTCCTTGATGAGTTCCAAAACGAGATTCATCAGAGATGTATTTAACATACTCTTCAAACTCGCTGAATTTGCATTCTAATGCAGTGTCCCAAGCATCTATAACCGGGTCAGATTCTGTTTCGTCAACTAATTCCTCTTCAGTTTCCTGATCCTCAAAGAACCTTTTAGCTATCGGCAACAATGAATCTGGAATCTGAAAAATGCCGCTACGAAATAATTCTTTCAATATCTCGTTGAGAGTAGGGTCCGTTTCATCGGCCCACAGGGAAAACAAGGCCGCTACTGCATCTTTTGCTTTTGCAAGCTGTTCGATAGAATTAGGTGCATTCTTCAAAACGTCTTTCTGAATTAATGCAGAATTCTCTCGAATAATTCTTGATGCTGCAAACTTGTCATTTGCTTGCATGGCCTTAACCAACGGCAATACGCGCTTTGCAAACAATGCAACCCCGGATAAGGAACCATCAAGCAAGCCTGTTCTCAATTTATTGACACTGTATAGCGGTTCAAAAAAAGTGGCAAACCCACCGCGATGAGCCGCCATATGGTGTTCCAATGTTAATACCTTCACATCCGTTTGAGCAGGGTTATCCCATTGCTGGTCACCAGTTAATGCAGCCATTTGAGAAGCAATTTCAGATTCAACGCCCGCCTTATCAACTGCACCATTCGCATCTACAATGAACAAACGAACTAATCCGTCTTCCTCTTTATGAGGGTCTTGACTTTGATCATCTGCACCAGAGCGTATTTTATTGATTAGCGTAATCACACGCCTTGGACATCTGTAATTTATTATTTTTGCAGGTGTTGCCCAAGTGTCAGGAATGTTTTGACCTAAATCGGTTTTGCCATCGGTATAAATGCGCTGCATTGTGTCACCGAACAGGCCGAGGGATAAATTGGCAGATTTGTTCTTTTGGACCTCAAAAAAAGCGTCAACCAGCTCCTTTTTTGTGTCCTGACTTTCATCTATTAAAATTATTGGATATTTTTGTATAAGAATGCTCTGCATTAGGGGCTTGTTTTGAACAAAACCAGCTGTAATCTTGATCACCTCTTCATGGTTTAAGGAGTTTGTTTCCAGATTATCGCCGTTCGGGTTATAGGTAAATCTTTTAATATCGGGCAAAATACCTAACCTTTTATTTTTCAGCTCAATTTTCCTTTCCCTATCAATATATGTCTTTGTTTTAGTATTTTTCGCTTTGCCTTGCTTTTCTGTAAGGTCAGCTATTTCTTCCTCAAGGTTGGATGCTAACCAGCTACGAATATCATTGGTATAAGAATTTATAAGCTCCCATGCAAAGCTATGGATAGTTGAAACATGAAAGGCTGAATCATATTCAAGGCGGCTTTTTATCTCATCACATGCGGCATTTGTATAAGTTATAATTGCGGCTTTTTGACCGTTTTTCCTAAGTCTGGTTATGTTTTCGTATCTGAATCGTTTCAGAACTTCAACAAGGCTCCTAGTTTTACCCGATCCAGCTCCGGCAAATAGGAAAAAGCTTTTAGGATTATCCAGATTTAGGCAGTTATAGATTTCTTCATCAACAGGAGATAGGGCAACATCATAATTATTAGTCATTTAGTTCACCCCATCCCCATCGGCGTTAATTAAATAGTCCTGATGTTTGGTTTTTAAAGCCTCCTGCATCCAGATCAGGCCTTCGGCAATATAATGAGGAGGGGCAAGTTCACTTGGTTCCGTGGTGTAAAGCAATTCCAGAGCCATTTCTGCTTTTTTGCTGTTTTTCCCTAGTGCGTCATACAAATCTTGGCAAGCTTCAGAGATTGTTAGCTTGTTAACAGCATCAGCCATCTTCTTTATCAAACCAGTCGCATCTGTTTTATTTTTAAAAATTCCGATATTGCTTAAAGTTAAAGCATCCTCAAATGTATAAGGAATAGCAGTAACGTTTTCACCTGCATATTCAAGCTCAATCTCATATTGATAGGCGGCTCTGACAAGGCCATCTTTAACTTTATCATTATTACTTGCATCTAATACTTCATCAAGGCATGTTGCTACTGGAGCCCAGGATTTAATAGTATCATTCCCAGTACGATACTCTTTGCCTCTTTCTGGCAAAACCTTGCTTGTTGTATCTTTTTCAATAGAATCAAGATCAGTTATCACAAGGGTTAAAAGGCCTATTTTTTCAATCAAGGGCTTAAGGCGATGAGCGTGGCTGCCTCCAATTTCAAGAAGAGAAATGTAATTTCGATCCAGTTCAGGAAAGTTGTTCTTGATAAAATGAGGAACCAGCATTCGTTCCGCAGGACCTTCTACCAATATGGCGGCATCAGCAAAGAAGAGATCACAATGAGTTGTCTTCAAATAGCGAGTGGCAAATTTAGCAGTGGGAGAACCGCTCCCAAATGTATCTGAAAGATTTACGACTTCGGCACAGGGTGCTGAATCTGCACATACGGCAGGCATTCTTTTAAAATACCGTAGGCTCTGAAAATCTATTTCATGTGCAATATGGGAGGAGTGGGTGCTAATGACCAGTTGGGTAGAAAACTGTTTTTTCTCTCCTAAATCGACATGATTTCTAAGCACATCATAGGCCTTTTTGATAAACACCTGCTGAACCTGAGCATGGAGATGTGCTTCCGGCTCTTCTACAAGTACTATATGAAGGGGTTCAATGAAATCATCACTATGCTCTGTTCGTTTGCCAGCCTTTCCAATTCGCATCCATTCATCACGAAAACGGATTAAATTGAAAATCATAGAAATCAGATTTTGATACCCCAAACCATTGTATTTTTCTGGAAGGCATAGCGCTATATCATCTGGCTTTGCATCGTCACGCAAAACATTAAATTGGACAGCAGCATCGTGGTTCAGTCCTTCAAGCGGGTTTACTTTGCTTGAAATCTGAATCTTGGGATCACTAAAACCCGGGTAATTCAACCCTTCCAGTTCACTGATTGAAGCTTTGAAACTCTCTTTCAAACGTTTATCAAAAGCAGTTCTGGCTGTCTCGATAGCATCCAGCGCATCAAGATCATTGATATCCGGTAGTTCTGAAGGGTTTAGATGTTTCTCAAAATAAGTCCTGAGTTGAGCAGAAAGCCTGCGATCATTTCTCGAACCATCTTCTGCCGAGTTGGGATCAGAAAAACCTCTTTGGGCATTGATTATATCAATCTTAAATAATCCGTTAAAAGGATAGCCTGATAAAGGCTCCGAGTTTTCTGGGAGTTTTTGAGGGACAGCATCCGTGCATTTTGACGGATCAAGGATATACGCATTAATTGTAAAGTATTGGTGCAACTTCTTATCAAGAAAATCCCTCATTGTTTGCGGCCAAAGCGTTAATGGGTTGCCGTTTTCTCTTGCTTCACTGGTACTTTTTGCTGCGTCATATGCTGATTTATAAGCTTTGTACAAATCCTCAACCTTCTTTGGCTCGAATGCCAATCTGATACCAAGACTTCCACCGCCCCAGTCTAACATAGGGATTATGTGGCTCACATAATGGATTTCTGTATCTTCCACATCAAGCCAAATATCCACTGAAGGAACATATGGGTACCAATGCTCTGGTACTAAGTTCAGGTCTCCAGGGTTTTGGTTGCCAACCCAGTCTGTTGCTATTTTGTTGATATCACGCCAGTTTGAAAGAGTGAAATCCGTTGTAGATAAATCCTTTTGCCGTGCCCGCTTAAGGAAAATAATCAAGGCATCCATTGCCGAGGTTTTACCGCTATTATTTGCTCCTACAAACACGGTCTTGTTCTCAGAAAGCTCTACACGGCAGCTTTTGAGTTTTCTGAAGTTCTGGATATCAATAAATGCGATTTTCATTACTCGTCTCCAAGGCTGAGATGTTGACCGCCTCTCGTTAGATTTTACTTCGGGTTATGATTATTGCCATTAGCAATGTACAGCTGAAAATTGCTCTATTCTTGCCTGCAGTTTTCGATTCAAAGCCCAACATCAATTAGATTCCTGCTCGTTTTAAGACGGTTTGGCCCAAAAACCGTTTTTTTGTACCGGTGGGTCAAAAATCCGAATTATCGGTGAAACGCTTTGCCAGACTACTTTTGCATGAATTTCGGGCTTGCGGACAAAGCCACAATTTGTTGTTATTTTAATGGATATATTGCATCCATATAATTTACAAGGAAAAATATCAGACCTATGGAATACAAAAAATGCGATTTGAAATTGAGAAATACCAAGGTCACCAATAATGGTATTCAGTGTCACTGCCCCGGATTCTAAACCAGGCGATTTAACAGAAGAAGTAAACGCCCATGCTAATAGGGCTTCAGCGTTTTAATCTATATTAAGATGATAGAATCCACAGCATATAATTTCACGGTAAGTAGTTATGTATATCATATCATCTACTCTTTTCGACCTGAATGTGATTTGCGTAATATTGAATATCAATGGCCTTGTTCGGTGGTAAAAATACAAAAAAACTTGCTGCTGTAGCTTTGGTTCGGAAGCTTGCCGTTCTGTTGAACAGTTGACGGTTTATGAAACATGAAATATAGTTCTCAAAAAGGAATGTTTTTAAGAACTATTTGTAATGAAAAAACATTCTATAGAGCATATTCACGAACCAATATGGGTGCTACCCTAAAGAAAAAAGGAAAAATTGTTAATGAGAATCACTATAGACCTTGAATTTAGCGATAAAACAACGCAGCTACTCCACGCAACGATCATAAAACTCCAAGATCTCATTCCTGGAAAAGCATTCAACATTTCGATCCATGAGCCCCCAGAAAACACACCCACACCAGAAGAGACCACCGATAAGGGCAATGATGTTCAAGCTGTCTCCCCTGTCCCCAAATCTAAGAACCCCAGAAAAATAAGAAAGAATTTCAGACACAACATTTTAAAGCTGATCAATCAGAGTGAAGGCCTATCCCCACAAGAAATTCAAACGATGACCGGATTAACCAGTAAGCAGGTTTCCAATGTCGTTTCTCTGTTGAAAAAAAACGGCATGGTGGATCGAGTAAAAGGGAAGTACTACCAAAAGCCTGAACCTGGAATTGCGCTTGAAAAACGGGCGGACCAAGAAAAAACTGTAGCCCTCAATCATAAAAAAACCGAATCAGTTTAAAATACGAAAATCAAACTTTTGAAACTAATCAACTGGTAATCTTCGAGTAAGGTTGAGGTCATTTGGGGTTGATATAAAAAATTTATCCATTGAAGGATGCAAATAACAGCCCTTCAATTTAACATATTTTTTTCTCTCCTTTGTAACCGGGCATTCATTCACCATGTGAATGGCCCGGTTTCTTTTGTTCAAGTACAAGCTTAAATTAGCTGAGCCGGAAAGGCTTAACCCAAAAACTTGAAACCGCCACCCACCTTGCCTGGGCAACGGGGGGGCGGCATGGCACCCGAAACGGTGATGCAGGGATCTTACCGGCACATCAGGTGAAATCCGGCCATGGATATGCAGGAATGGATATGCTATAAATTAACATTACGTTTCATCAACCCTTCAAGAAAGAACCATAACCACCATGTCAGCATCAGCATATACCCCCCCCTGGAAACAGGCAGAAAAAAAACGTGCAGCCAACCAGAAACGTTCCTCGTCCAGGCAGTCCCATCCCTTTCTGGCCCAGGACCCCAAGGCGGTCGTGGGCCAGTTCCACGATCTGCCCGTTGAAAACTTCTCGGATTACGGGGTCTATTTGAGCTTTGGCCGTGACAGGGTTCTCCTCCCCAATAAGTACGTGCCAGAAGGCGTTGCCGTAGGGCAAATCATCCGCGTCTTTGTTTATACCGATTCCGAGGACCGGCCCGTGGCCACGACCCTGACCCCGGCCGGGGTGGTGGGGGATATCGTGGGGCTGAAAGTCCGGGATACGGCGGCCTTTGGCATCTTCATGGACTGGGGCCTTGAAAAGGACCTGCTGGTTCCCCGAAGCGAACAGGAAGGCCGGATGGAACCCGGGGAAACCCATCTGGTAAAGATATGCTTGGACAAGTCTTCCCACAGGATCTTTGGTTCCACCCTGACGGCAGGATTCTGCGACGAGGACGCCCGGGATCTGGCAGCGGGGCAGGAGGTGGATCTCATCATCCACAGCATCAGCTCCATCGGTTACACCGCCGTTATCAACCGTTCCCGCACAGGATTGCTTTACAAAACCGAGACGTTTGAAGACCTGGCAGTGGGCGACACATGCAAAGGATACGTCCTGCGGATCCGGGAGGACGGCAAGGTAGACCTGACTCTCAAACAGCCGGGCTATGCCTCGGTGGAGGATCGGCCGAAAAAATAATAGCGGTCCTTTCTGCCAATGGCGGCGCCAGCCCCTGCCATGACAAGAGCCGGCCCGAAGAGATCCAGGCCGCCTTTTCCATGAGCAAAAAGGAGTTCAAGCGGGCCGTGGGCAAGTTATACAAAGAGGGCCGGATTACACTGCTCGGAAGCGACGGGATCCGCCTCATATCATGACGAACAGCGATATTTTAAGGCGCCTGCGCTACGCCTTTGACATGAGCGAAGGGGAAATGGCGGCCATCTATGCCCATACCGGCACTCGGATACCCAGGGAGACCGTCACCTGCTGGCTCTTTCAGGACCAGGACCCGGCTTTTGTCCCCTGCATGGACAAAGAGATGGCCAGGTTCCTCAACGGCCTTATCATTGATCGGCGGGGGGCAAGGGAAGACGGTCCGGCACCCGAAACCCGGCTCACCAACAACGCCATCCTTCTGAAGCTGAAAATCGCCCTAAACCTCAGGGCGGATGAGGTCCTGGAGTTGCTGGCCCTGGCCGGAATGTCCCTGGGCAAGTCGGAACTCACCGCTTTTTTCCGGCGGCCGGACCACAGGCATTTCCGACGCTGCAACGATCAGGTACTGCGCAACTTCCTCACCGGTCTTCAGCACCGCCTCAGACCCTCAATCCCACAGGGTGAAAAAGAGATCCCTGGCGAAGATCCCTGGGCCTCGGCCCGGAAAAGATGCTGACCGCCTTCCCTAAACACTGCCGAAATTCGTGATGCAGCCCTCCGGCCTAAATCGCCTTGTGATTCCGGCCGGTCTTTTCAAGGTAGTATTCGTAATCGCCCGGATATGCAAAGACTTCCCCGTCGTTGATTTCAAAGACCTGATCGACCAGGTGGCGAAGGAAATACCGGTCATGGCTGACCAAGATCAGGGTGCCTGTATAGGCCTTTAGGGCCTCCAGCAGAATTTCCCTGGACTGGATATCCAGATGGTTGGTGGGCTCGTCTAAAACCAGGAAGTTGAGGGGACGCCCCAGCAGCGTGGCCAGGACCACGCGGCTTTTTTCTCCCCCGGACAGGGATTTGATCTTCTTGTCGACCTCATCCCCTGAAAAGAGAAAGGATGCGCAGATATTCCGGATCACCCCGATGTTTTCAAGGGGGAGGACCTCCTGAACTGTCTCGAACACCGTTTTTTCCGCGTCCAGAATATCCATGGCATGCTGGCTGAAATAGCCCAGGCTCACACCAGCCCCGAGGCTGATCTCCCCGGATGTAGGCTCGGTCTGCTGGGCAATGATCTTGAGCAGGGTGGATTTACCTGCCCCGTTGACCCCGACCACCGCGGTCTTGGACTGCCGGGTGATCATGGCTGAGACACTGGAGAACACCGTCTTGGATGCACCCCTGTCCGGCGCCCAGGTTTTGGACACCCGGTCCAGACTCAGCACATCGTCTCCGGATCTCGGTATTTCAGGCAACCGGACCTTGATCTTCTGCTGGAAAGGCGGGATCTCAATGCGCTCGATTTTCTCAAGCTTTTTGATGCGGGACTGCACCTGGGCTGCATGGGAGGCCCTGGCCTTGAAACGGGCAATGAAATTTTCCTCCTTTGCCAGCATCTCCTGCTGCCGCTGAAAGCTTGCCAGCAGCTCCTCTCGCCGGATTTCCCGTTCTCTGATATAAAAATCGTAGTTCCCGCCATAGGTGGTGATCGTCTGATTGCCCACCTCAATGATGCGGGAGACGACCCGGTTCATGAAATCATGGTCATGGCAGGTCATCAGCAGCGCGCCTTTATAAGTGTTCAGGAGCCAGTCTTCAAGCCAGAGAATGGACTCCATGTCCAGATGGTTGGTCGGCTCATCCAGCAAGAGCACGTTGGGGTTGATGGTCAGTATTTTAGCCAGGGCGATGCGCATCTTCCAGCCGCCACTGAAAGTCTCCACCGGCATGCGGTGCTGGTCCGGCATGATGCCGAGCCCTGTGAGAACCGTCTGAGCCCGGTTTTCAAGGTCATAGCCCCCCCGGTCCTCAAACATCTGCGTGACCTCACCGTATTGTTCAAGCAGGCTCGCCAGGGCGTCGTCATCCATGGGCTCGGCCATGGCCGCCTCCATCTCTTTCATCTGCTGCCCCAGCGCCACCACATCGTCAGAACCTGAGATCACTTCCTGCAAGACCGTCCGACCCTTCATGTCCCCGACCTTCTGGGAAAAATATCCGATTTTTATTTTTTTGGAAAAAGCAATGCTCCCGTCATCCGGTTCATCTCGGCCGGTAATCAGGCGGAAAATCGTGGTTTTACCGGAGCCGTTGGCCCCCACCAACCCTGACCGGATGCCTTTCAAAATCTGGAAACTGGCTTTCTTTAAAATAATTTGCGGGCCGAACTGCTTTGATATTTGGTTCAGATGAATCATGATGGCGTCTTAAATACTCTCTTGCTGCTGCGTAATGGTGTCGCGTATACTCAATGAAAAATGGGCAAGATATCATTATATTACCTAAAAGTGAACTCTAAAAAACACACCCAAAGTTTGTTAGGGTTAAATTTTTTACTTCCTCCATCTTTTATTGCCGTCAGAACTGGTTATCTTTTTGACGTGGTTGAAACATCGTCAGATTACCATTAAAGGAGACTGCCATGAAGACCAACATTCATCCCATTGAAAGAGGCGTGCGTATCGTCCTGGGCATCATCATCTTTTCCCTTATTTTTGTCGGGCCGAAATCCTGGTGGGGCCTGATCGGCATCGTGCCGATTCTCACCGGCTTGATCGGATGGTGCCCACCCTATCAGCTCCTGGGGATCTCCACCTGTAGAAAGTGCCAGGACGACTGATCGTCCGCCAGAGTGACCCGGCGACGCATCCGGCGGTATGGCCAGACCAACAGGAACGCTGCCCAATCAGTAGTGGGCGGCTTTCCATTGGCCGGGCCGGGACTCTGGTCCGTATTTCGATTCGTTCGTCATTCATCAGGGCTCTTCTTTCGGTTTGACGGCGATCCATACCACATGCCGGCCGCCCTTGCCCGGGGCAACGGCGCTGACCGAGACAGCCCTTGCCTTGAATCCGCAGTTGGCAAGGCGGCGGGTAAAGACGGGATCATCCCCGGCGGACCAGATGCCGAGGACACCGCCCGGGGTCAAGGCTCTGAAGGCGGATTTCAGTCCGTTTTCGGCATAAAGGCGGTTATTGGCATCCTGGGTCAGCCCTGAAGGCCCGTTGTCCACATCCAGGAGAATGGCGTCAAAAGCGTCTGTCTGCCGATGGATCACCGATCCGACATCCGAAGCGTCCACCCTCACCCTGGTATCATTCAAGGGCATTCCGGCCAGGTGTCCGAAGACCGACCGGTTCCAGGCGATCACCTCCGGGATCAGTTCAGCCACCAGAATCTTTGCATCCGAAGGCGCCAGCGCCAGGGTCCTGGCAAGGGTATAGCCCATGCCCAGTCCGCCCACCAGGATACGCAATCCCGATCCCTGCCCGACCTTTTTCTGCCCCATATGCTCAAAGGCCAGGTTGGCCAGGGCCTCTTCTGACCCGTGCATCCGGCTGTTCATCAGTTCTGTTCCGCCGGTGCGGATGGAAAACTCCTCGCCCCGCCTCCGGAGAATCAATTCATTTTTCTGGCCCGGCACCATAGCCCGGTCGATTTCTTCCCAAGGTATCATTCATGTCCTTTATTTGGTGTCAATGCCCGCACAGTATCTCACAGATTCCAGGGGTTAGAAATAATGTCTTTTCCATGATTCAGATTCTTCATGCTTCTGAGGCATTTAATCTTTCATATAACCGGCAACCTTCTTTTTCAGTGATCTGAATGCCAAGCTCTCCAACAAGTATCCGCCATAGCTGTTCTGAACTACTTATTTTTTGAATCTGGGTGCCGGATTGTTGAGTCACCCAATACTCCATATTACGTAAAGATCGGGTTTCGCTTTCCAGGATAAGAGCAGCAACCAAATTATTTACGAAAGCTGCATCAGGGTGTCGATGTGAATAGAAATGTCCCAGTTCGCAATCGGATTGGCCATAACGTGCAAGCTCAAACCTATATAGGGAAAAGAATCCCCCCTTCTGTAATACCTGCATGTGATACTCGCCGGCCTGGCCCTCGGCAATGCGGAATATTTTTTCACCGTCCTGGGACTCTTTTTCTGACATTAAAACCGGAATCCTGGGTCCAAGAGGCCCGAAACCTACATCCAGAACATATCGTTCCCCTTCATATTCAACCATTGTAATCCGGTGTGTTAACCCGGGGTGTATATCCTGATTGTAAATTACACGCGCCAGATAAAGCGCCACCGAGAATCCAAGTTCTTTTAAAAACCCATACAGCAAACCATTTTGTTCAAAACAATACCCACCACGCCGATGAACAACTATTCTGTTATATAGTGATTCAAGATCAAGAGACAGATTGTCACCAAGCCAGCATCCAACGCTGCTGAAAGCAAAAGTTGCGACATGCCGTGCAACAACATCACTTAAAAACTCTAAATCTAATTTGCGGTTCAATAGATTAAGGGACTTGAGATACCCTTGAACCATTTCATTATTTTGCATCACATGCTCCATTTGTTTTGATTACAAATCATAGATAAGAGTACACGGATAAAATGACAATGTCATTACATTGGCTGAAATCAAATATTTCTTGGCTCAGTTCATTGTGCCGTTGTTACACCTGAGTATGGAGCCCTGTGAATTAAAATTTTAATCCATTCTTGCCATCCAGACAAATGTCAGGATATCATGAAGTTGAAAACAAAAGTTTAATTTTATTATCCTTACCTGAGACTCGTTTTTCATTAAACTTGCATCATCAGCGAAAGGGGTAAGCAATTTTTGTTAAAGTGCAGGTTGAAAAAAGAGGAGTAAGTTGTATGTCAAATAAAAAAGATAGCCTTGTTCAAAAAGTATTAAAAGAGCAACAGTCTCGCCAAACCGGTTACCGGGAGCGTGCTCTTAAGATGTTCCCTTGGATCTGTGCCCATTGTGGTCGTGAGTTTGAAGGAAAACGAGTCAAGGAGCTTACGGTTCACCATAAAGACCACAACCACGACAATAATCCGCCTGATGGGAGCAACTGGGAGTTACTGTGTATATATTGCCATGACAACGAGCATTCTCGGGACCAGGTCGCGGATGCTTACTCCAATGAAGTGGCTGGGAGCACCAGAGACTCCGGCGGTTTCACCAATCCTTTTGCCGGGCTTGGCGATATGTTGAAAGGTAAGTTGTGATCTTCCTGTCGGCCTTAAACATGGTGGGTTCAGATTACGTTTTGCTGTTCCGGCCATATTCTTCAACCAGGCCTCGGCACAGATCCGCAGGGTCTCCTTGAATATTGTTCGAACAAGTACTGTCAGAGGGTGTTCGTCCTCATACCTGACAAAGGATTCCACGGGCAGGACGTGGAGAATTTTTATCCATGGTCTGGGCACTGCGGGAGAAGTAGAACCGTGTTCAACGAGGGCAACCTCTACGGCCTGATATAGGCGAACCCTTCGGCCTGCCTGTCTATCAACTCCTTTACACCGACAGGAACAATTGAAATAAAATCAAACAGCTCGTCGGAGGAAATTTTTAGACCTGTAAGGGAATTGTTGCATGCGCAGAATCGGACCCCCTGCCGGTTCAAATTCATAAGCTCGTTTTTAAATGTCGAGGATTCTTTTTTATACCCCAGTACGGCATTGGCGTTAGCCAGAAGTTCTACCGCTGCATCTTGGGTATCAATGCTTTTACACAGATTAGTCAAATTTGCGATGACCATCTCCCATTTGTTCGCTTCATCGATGTGAAATATTACCTTTGTAGTCATTTTATTATATGTCTTTTGTGGTTTGTTTGAATTATTCAACCATTTTTTTATGCTATGAGCCCGATGAAATTAGCACTATCTTTTTAATATTTCATAACCTTCTGCCACCATACTAGGAACAAACTCGGTAATAACGTATTCTGCAATACCCGCTTTCTTGAAAGGATCCTTTGACAGAATTAGTTCCAATTCATCTTTATTTTTAACACAAGATAAAATAATCCCTCCGGTTCTTGGTATTTTTCTACCCGATGCTATGAAATTCCCGTTTGCATATTCTTTTTTCAGATACTCGACATGCAAATCAAGGTATTTTTCAACCTCTCCAATTTCGCATTTATAATTCAACGAGACTATGAACATTTTTCTCCTTTTCGACTTGATAAATAATTATGTGGCTGTCACTGTTAATGGGCTATTTTTATATATTATCCCGCTATACAAAATTAAAACAGGATAAACCTCTAATAACAACCTATCAATCGTATGTAAATAGTACGCATTAAGCCATTTAAAAAAAACAGAACCGAATACTCATGGCATGCTCGACCTATCGGATTCTTCCATTGCTTTATGTGTGGATCAGGCGTAGAACTGCGTTTTTAAAATAATCAAACCGGGTCTGGTATAAAACAGGACACTGCATTAGTAAGGAGAATAGGGTTGGGACAGTTAACGTACGCGGTGGTATTTGTCGGCGCATTTGTTCTTTTTGGCGCCCTGGTTTTAAAAAATCAAAGACGCATGGTCAGTGGTACGGATTTTTCAGTGGCGGGCCGGTCCCTTTCAACCACCCAGGTCTCCTGGGTAATCATCGGCACCCTGGTCGGCGGCGTCTCAACCATCGGTACCGTTCAATCGGCCTATGACCAAGGTATCAGTGCCTGGATTTTCACCCTGGGCAGCGGTATCTCCTGCTTTATTTTAGGATGCTTTTTTGCAACTGCATTGAGACGGGAGCAGGTCACAACCGTTTCCGAACTGCTTGGCAGATACTTTGGCACCAATTTTCAATATTACTGCTCCATGCTCAATTCCTGCGGCATGTTCATCCATATTATTGCCCAGTACCTGGCTGCCATGGCCATTCTCACCTCCGTATTTCACTTCCCGCTGCCGATCTCTTTGTTAATTACCATGGTACTCATGGGCTTTTTTGTTATTTCAGGCGGAATATCCGGCGCGGGCATGGTGGGAAAAATTAAATTTTTTCTGCTGTACGGCATCATGACAGTCTGCACGGTTATTGCACTAATCAAAGGCCATGGACTGGGTAACATTTTATCTCAATTACCCAAAGATACGGACTTTTTAGACTTTTTTTCCAATGGTGTCGGCACAACCACCATTGATATTGTCTCCATGGTCACAGGTGTATTGTCCACCCAGATCTACCTGCAGGCCATTTTTTCGGCCAAGACCATCAGAGAGGCCCGAAACGGTGCGTTTCTTACCGCCCTTGTCATTCCGCCCATCGGCATTTTAGGGATTATTGTGGGACTTTTCCTCCGGGCCAACTGCCCGGAGCTTGAAGGCCACAGCGCCCAGGCGTTACCTTTTTTCTTTCAATACACCCTGCCCCCGGCACTGGCCGCTTTTTGCTCTGCCGTGTTGCTGCTTGCGGTTTTAGGCACCGGTGCCGGCCTTGTTCTGGGCGTTACGACCAATGTTTACATGGATGGGATTCGACACCTGTTCAAAAAAGAACCGGCGAACAGCCTGACCATTGTCCGGTTATGCACCCTTGCTGTCCTAATCCTGTCTGGCGGCATCGTGATGGCAGGTTTCAGCACAACAATTCTGCGCTGGAGCTATCTGTCCATGGGATTTAGAGGGGCGGCCGTATTTGTTGGTTTGTGTATTGTGGTCTTCACAAGACGACAAAAATATTCCGCCATGATTAAGGGACTACTATACGTTCTGCCGATCTGTTATTTTGTCCTGGCTGTATTTTTTTAACGGTTATGTACCTGGGCAAAAGAGGTGATGCGTTCAACAAATTTGCCATTTCTACGCGATATCAATCCAAAATACTGTTTATGCCTTCCATGGCACCCAGGGGAATACTGATCGCCCCTGTCGGTACATCGTAATCTCTTGGGTTAATGCGTATAAGGATTGAATTTCTGCCGTTGTGGGCGCGCTGGGATTGCAAGCGTACTGTGGGCACCGCAGTCCCGGCCCCCATTTCAATAATGGCCAACTTTGCATTGATGTTGTTGAGCCCTTGAAGCCATTTTTGCAAACGCATTGCCTGGGCATTGCTGCGGTAGGCTATCCAGTTCCAGTCCCCGAACATCAAAATATTGGGGCGGGCCAATCCACCGCAGTTTTTACATTTTGGAAGCGGTTCCGTTGCCATAAACGCTTCCATATCGACATTGACTTTTTCTTCTCCGACCTCCCAGATGTCGTTGGAGCAAGGCTGCGTGCATTGGAGGTGATGAATGGATCCATGGCATTCTTCAATACAGTCATCATCAAAACCGGCTGCTTGAAACTGTCCGTCAACATTTGAGGTGAATACAAAATATCCGTGTTGCTTCTGCTTTCCCAATTCAAGCAATCTTAAAAAACCGTCGTGGGGAATGGTTTCACGATAGAGGTTCAACCTGTGCCCGTAAAAAGCCCAGGCAATTTCAGGCTTTTTGTGAAACCAGATGGGATCCGCCATTTCACTGAATGATTTTCCCAGTTTGGCGATGGGCGGATACGCTTTCCAAAACCCTGAATTGCCCCTGAAATCAGGCAAACCCGAATCGACGCCCATACCTGCACCGGCAGTGATGAACAGCGCGTCTGCATTTTGTATAACTTCTGAAGCATGTTTGATATTATCTTTGAGGTTCTCCATAAAAATAAATACCTTTTCTTTGCAAAGTCGTTACATTATTTTAGAAACTCTCGAATCCATCACGTTCTTCTCAGAATAGAACAGTTTTACTATGGTGTCCAATATTTCATAATTACAGAAACTATCAGAACATCATAATAGGATTATTTCCAGTCCACCGGAATACGGACCTGGTGGCCGGCCTTGTTTTTAAAAAGCAAAAACCCATTGTCCCGGCCATAGGTGTATAGTTCATGGGTGACGCGCACATCCTGGGTGCAGTATTCCACAATCAGATCCAGTCGCCCTTCCTGCCACCATTTTAGTGCAAGAAGACCGTCTGCACTTTTTTCAAGCCCCAGGGTCTGGCCGGCCAGATGATCCAGGGAAAGCCGGTACCCCAGTCGATCATGAACTTTTGTCAGAATATCCAGGGTGGGCAGGCTGTGAAAATCGAACCGACTCAGACCGGAGAGTACTTTGTAATCAAACCGGGTAATGTTAAACCCTATCACAAGGTCTATTTGCCTGAGCCGATCCACAAGTTTTTCCATATCCTCCTGGTAGTAGACCAGAAAATCCTTTTCCAGGGAATCGTAGAGCACCGCGCAGGACACACCCATGCGGTCTGCTTTGTGCCATCCGCCCACCTGCTGTGCCGACCGCCGGGTTTCAATGTCAAGTACGGCGTATCGTTTGGGAGATATGGGCCGTAACTTTTCTTCATCTGTCGATTTTTTAGAAATAAAAATGTCCGGAAAAAGCGACTGTTGTCCGGCCGGTGCAGGCGCAACTTCCCCCTGCCCCGGCGTTTGCCCAAGAAGCATTTCAAGAATCCGCTGTGCCGCCGCCTTGTCTATGGGGCGGTTTCCAGACCCGCATTTGGGCGAATGGACACAGGCCGGGCACCCGGTGTCGCAGGGACAGTCCCGGATGGCCTCATAGGTTCTCTGCATCAGGACTACCGCATTGTCAAAGGCCTGCAAGGTAAGTCCAAGGCCGCCCGGCACACCGTCGTAAACAAAGACAACGGCCGTATCAACCTGGGGATGATAGGGCATGGAGATACCCCCCAGATCGTTTCTGTCGGTCATCACCAGCAGCGGCATCATGCCGATTGCGGTGTGTTCCAAGGCATGAATTCCGCCCATGAAGTGTAGACGATCTGTTTCAATAATCTGCCTGATCCAGTCCGGAATCTCAATCCATAACCCCTGGGTTTCATAGGTCAGCTCCGGCAGATCCAAAGGCACGATGCCAAGGGATTTTTGCCCGGAAACCGATTTCATCTCATACCCTGTAACCTGTTCCCGGATTTTCAGTTTCCCAAAACCCACCCGGGTGTTTTTGACCTGACAGGTTTTTTCCACATGTAAAATTTCAGTGTCTTTTGAGGATCTTGCACGGGTGTAATAGCTTACCTTCTCCTTTTTCGCCCGGACTACCCCCTTGAGATGGTCAAAGAGTGTCACCACAAAAGTCTCTCCCCGGTGCAGGTACACCGCCCCCTCATGGGTTTCAAAATAGGATCTGTGCCAGTCGATTTCCCCTAAACTCTGCCGGGTATCCTCCTTGAATATGGGAATGGTGTGTCCGGAGCCCCGTAAACTGACCTCCCTGTGAGGTTGTTTGCGGCGGGAAAACCAGGTTTTTGCGTCCCGGCTTAACAGAAGTTTACCTTCAGCGCCAAGGGCCTGCACCCGTTCCTGGACAGCCGGCGGTGTTAACATGGGATCATCGGCGTCAAGGCTAAGTTCAGCGGCCGCACAATCCAGATGGCGGTCAAGAATTTGGGGGTTTTCAGGATTGATCCGGGCGGTTTCCGGGGGCATGGTAAAAAAAACGTCCGGATGCTTGATGAAATACTGATCCAGGGCGTCTTCATGGGCAATGAGGACCATGGCGGAATCGTTGCCGTCCCGCCCTACCCTGCCCGCCCGCTGCCAGGTGGACATCATGGTTCCCGGATACCCCACAAGGATGCAAAGGTCCAGATTGCCGATGTCAATACCAAGTTCCAGGGCGGAGGTTGACACCACACAAAGCAGTTCGCCTTTGGCAAGTTTTTGTTCAATCTCCCGGCGTTCCTCGGGCAAAAATCCCGCCCTGTATGCGCAGATTTTATCAGCCATGGATTTGGCCCGCTGTCCCGCCCACACGGCAATCAGCTCCGTAATTTTTCTGGACTGGGTGTAAACAATGGTGGCAAGATTCCGGTAGACGGCGGCATGGATCAATGTGATGGCGGTCTGGGCTGCGCCTTCAAGGCCCTTCATCATCAAAACGTCTTTTTGGCCGCAAGGTGCCCCTTGTTCAGCGACCACCTGGACCGGAAGCCCGGTGAGTTCCGAGGCAAGCTCTCCGGGATTTGCAATGGTGGCGGAACAGAAAATAAAACAGGGGTCAGAGCCGTAAAACCGGCATATGCGCAAAAGCCTGCGAAACACCCAGGCCATGTTTGAGCCCATGATCCCGCGGTAGGTGTGCACCTCATCCACCACAATGTATTTCAAATTTTCAAAAAAAGAGGCCCAAAGATGATGGTGGCCCAGCATGGCCAGGTGCAGCATCTCGGGATTGGATAAAAGTATATTGGGCGGATCTTTTCGGATTTTTGTCTTTTGATAGGCGGTGATATCCCCGTCATAAACGCCTGCGGTCAAGGGGTTCGAAAAAAGCGTATCCGTGCAGGCCAGCATCTTCTTGACAGTGTCAAGCTGGTCCCGGGCCAGGGCTTTGAGGGGAAATAGGTACAGGGCATGGGCGCGGGGATCACAGATGAGCGCATCCATAACCGGCAGGTTATACACCAGACTTTTGCCCGATGCCGTGGGGGTTGCAATCACCGTATGACAATTGTCAAGGATCAGCGAAATGGCCCGGGCCTGGTGGGTGTACAGATTCTTGATGCCAAGTTTTGCAAGCAAAGAGGACAAATCATTTTTAAAACGGGGAAAACGATCCTTGGATGCCCAGGCCGCAGGCTGGGCGTCAAACGTTTTGTGGCTGACAATATCGCCTGCAAATCCTTTAAAGGATTTTAATCCGGTTATATATTCATCAATGCCCACAGGATCTACCGACAATGTTGATGGGTTTTGTCATATTGATATCCTTTAACGTAACGGCCCTGGGCAGGCCTGTATTGACAGCTCATATATCATAGAGTAAGAAATCTATTCAATAAATTTCAAAACCATCAAGCTGTTGCAGTTTTTACCTGCCGTTTGCCCTAACCAGGAAGATGATATGAACAATAAATACACACTTCGGTCCCAGCATACCATTGAATTGGTCAGGACCCTGCTTGGGCAGGGCATTGACCGGATCTCTTTAATTTTACGCCACTCGGACAGACAATATTCGGACAATCCGCGGCTTGAACCGTTTATGGGACTTAATGATGCCGGTAAGGCCTATGCCTTTGACCTCGGCAAATCCTTTCCCTTAGATCTGACACCGGTTCTGTTTTCCAGCCATTTTGGCCGGTGTGTTGAAACGGCCTACCTTATTGATAAAGGATTTACATCTGTCACAGGCAAACGTTTACCCCATAACTCCCTTGACGTGGCGTTAACGCCTTTTTATGTGAAAGATATTGCAACAGCCACAAACATGTTACTCCAAACAGGTTCAAACCAGTTTGTCCGGAACTGGTTTGACAAGACCATTGATGAATCCATTATGCTTGATCCCGAGGTAACGGCAGACCGAATCAGTGAGTTTATGGTATCAAGGCTCAAAGAACTTTCCCCTGGGCAGGCGGCCATCGGCGTGACCCATGACTGGAATATATTTCCCATCAAGCAGTTCAAACTTAAACTATCGTCTGAAGACGCCCTTGATGCAGGCTACCTTGACGGTGTGGCTTTTTTTGAAAAGGATGGCCGCTTTTTTGCTGCGGCCAGGCAATTTGAGCCGGTCGAAATTTCTTAGAGTATAACCGATTAAGCAGTTGCCATATATATGGCCCTGACCGGTGCCGGATATCCCTCAACGGTCTTCGACGGATCGTTGGGATCCAGGAAATCTTCAAGGGATTCTGTTTGAATCCAAGGGGTCTTTCGCTGCTCTTCAAAGGTGGTCTCCGTGATATCCACGCACCGGATATCTGAAAATCCGGCCCGAATAAGCCAGGCCTGCATGGCAGACAGATCAGGAATAAAAAAGACATTGCGCATTTTAGCGTACCGATCCAAGGGAAACAGACAATGATTGTTTTCCCCCTTGATCACCAGATTTTCCACAACCACCTGACCGCCGGGCCTAAGGCTGTCATGAATCTGTCTGAGCATCGCCACCGGGGATTTACGGTGGTACAAAATGCCCATGCACAGCACCAGATCAAAAAAACGGTTCATGGGCGGCAGTTCGTTGTAGGTGGCCGGCAAACAGCATACATTTTTCAGATTCAAATATTTTTGTGCCGCACAATACTGATAATAAAAGGCGCCTTGGGGTTCAAGGCCCAGTGCAAACATAGGGTTTGACGCCGCCATTTTAAACATGTAATAGCCGTTGCTTGAACCGATATCCAAAATTTTTTTATTTTCAAGACTGGGCAGATGCGGTGCCAGGCGCTCCCATTTCATCCAGGACTGCCACTCGGAATCAACGTGAACACCAAAAAAATCAAAGGGACCCTTGCGCCAGGGGTTCAGATTCATAAGGCCGTTGTACAGCGCATCCTTCTCATTGGGTGAAAGCTGATCTGCCTGTCCGATATGAACGGGCTTGGAAGATAAATCGAAGACCGGCTCAACGATTCGTGAAGATATGTCAGGTAAACTGTCGACGATGTGTCTAAATGTCTTAAAATTCCCCTCGGCAGAGTCCAGAAAAGCCCTTTTTTTTCTGACCAGCTTTTCCAGATCGTCATGCCATTTTTCCCATCCCAAGTGTCCGTAATTTTCTAAAAACTGTTCCATATTTATTTATTGCCTAAACGAAAGCTGATGTTTGTACGAAAGCATATTGCAGCGTGCAAGACAGGTGATTTTGTGTTCAAATACTACTTCACTGCGATCATGGATGTAAAATTAAACCACTTGAGCCAGACATTGAATGACGCAAATCCCGCCTTTTGAATGCGGTGTTCATGGTCTGTAACGGTCTCGGGGATCAGTACCCGTTCCAGGGCATCGCGCTTCTGGCTGATTTCAAGATCCGTATATCCGTTTTCCCGTTTAAACTGGTAGTAATATTCCTGCTCCAGGGCATTCATTTGTGAATCAGGGTGGACGGTTTTTTCCGTGAGCAGCAATATGCCGCCCTTGCAGAGCCCATTAAACGCCGATTGAATCAGATTATCGCGCTTTTTTCTATCCAAAAACTGCAGGGTTAGATTGACCACCACCACAGATGCGTTTGAAATGATAATATTTTCAATGCAGGCGCAGGTGAGTTCAATACAGCCGCCTCTGTCATGAGCGGCAAGCCTCTTTTTAAAGCGCTGGATCATGGGCTCGGAACTGTCGACCGCAGTCATCTTGAAGTCAGAGTCACCAAAACAGTCCAGCAGCAAAAGACCCAGATTGCCATGGGAACAGCCCAGATCAAAAATCCGTGTCCCCTGCTGATAGAACTGCCGGGCAAGCCGCGCCTGCTGTTTGAGGACTTCTCCGTACAGCGGCACCGATCTGACCAGCATATCGTCAAATACCCGGGCTACTTTTTCGTTGAACCTGAAAGGTGTAATCGTGGTTAGTTTTTCTGCAAATACCCTGTCTTTATTCATAATACCGTCCGTTTTAATCCGGGCATGTATACATCATTTGCAGGCTTTATGCAAGCGCTGAGACATTATGCCGGCAGCTTGGAAAAGCTTGGTACACCGGATCCGCAAACGAGATGTAAGAATTATGAATTTTAAAAAAGGCTGTCAGGGATATTTTTGTTGGTTACGGTTTTCTTCATTGGCCATTACAACCCTCACGGGCCTGACGCGATCATATATATAGTGAAAAAAATATCAGTAACCGAACAGCAGCATCAATCGACTTTATTCAAGTCCCATGTCTCCTGAATGGTAGACCGGATATGTTCCCAATTATTGTCTTTGACTATGAAGTTTGAAGCGCCAAGATTCAGGCATTTTTCCACAATGTTTCGCTCCGAAACAGAAGTCATTATGATTATGACAACTTCCGGATTTAAACCAAGAATCGGATCAATTGCATTATCACCAGTCATGACCGGCATATTGATGTCAAGCAAAATCAGATCTACATCCTGTTTTTCAACTTCGGCCACCGCATCTTTTCCGTTTTCAACTTCAGCAACCACGGTAAAACCCAATTCACCCAGCACCATTCTCAGCATAGCCCGCACAGAACGACTATCATCTGCAATTATCGCATTAGCCATTTTTATTTTCCTTATCGTCCGAGTTATCGTTGTTAAACAGTACGCTCACCTCTGCTTCAGGAAGCGTTTGAAAGAGTATTCCCAATCGTACAATCAATGCGCCTAAAAGCATATAACCTATCATGACATGAAGTATTATGACAACATTGCTTAGGATGGAAGTTCTTGACGCAGATATATCACCAAAACCAACAGTGGACGTGGTTACTACCGAAAAATAAAGTGATCTTACAAAACGCAGCCCGGGGCTAAGATTTTCCACATGTTCACTGGTCAAGGAAGGAAATAATGTGTAAAGAACTGCAAAGAAGAGGGATACAATCATCAAGGATTTTAATACTCTTCCCGTAGATGAGCCATAGTCGGTGATCCACCAAAAAAGTTCAATAAATAGGATCGTAAAATATTTGAGCCCCCATCTCAGGAACGATAATGGTTTGATCCCGACTTTTTTTATCGACCCGAGCTCTCTTTTTCTCTTTTCGATGTATCTTAGCCACCATATTCGACGAATATTTGTTTCAAAACGAGAACGAAGCTGCGGTTCTACACGTGCCTCGGAAATACCCACACCGGTGAAGTCGGTCGTAAGATCAACGGCGCAGTCCCAAATCAGTGTCCTGCCATTAACGATCGCAGCATTAAAAACGGTTCCGTGCAACTGGGATTCAGTCAATGTAATGCCTTTAAGATTGGCGTGTTTGAGCGTACTCTTAGTTAAATTAGCTGCGTGAAATACTGCCCGTGTAAGGTCTGCACGATCAAAATTTGACTGGGTCGCATCGGCTTCGTGAAAATCGGTATACATCAGTTTAGCAAAAGTAAAATCAACGCCTTGTGCCAAAGCGGAAGTAAATCGGGTGTACTGGATATTTGCAGCAGTAAACTTTGCCCCGCAAATATCTGCGCCGTCAAACTTCGTATTTCGTAAGTCGGCATTCATGAACATGGTTTGCTTCAATGTGCTGCGACAAAAGGACGCATCTTTCAGATGCGCATTTTTCAGGTCTAATTTTGAAAGGTCAAGCTCTTCAAGATTGGCACCTTCGAGAAGAATCGGCAGTTTTCTGTTTTTACGACGATAAAGAATCCACTCCTTTGTGCTCCCGGAATCACTGCATTGTCGAAGAAGATCATACTGTTCTTCTGAAAAGCGATCTTCCCACAAAAAAGGCTCCAGAATTGTCTTTGAACCGGTCATTTCCATAGTGACACTCAATTTAAGGATATTTTATCTACTGAACTTATGATGTTTTATTGATACGATATTTTTAACATTTTGTAAAGAAAACCAATAACTCGTATGAGATACGACAGGTTTTTTTAACGCACTATAGGAAACCTGTGGGTTGTTCTCCGGAGGCCTAACCGGCTTTGGACAGGTATTGACAGGGACAACGGAATATCGCATTCTATAATTAATGGTAGAAAGCTTTCCCATATCCGCGCCTGAAAAGGACAAAGACCGGACCGATGATCCGGTCACAGTCATGACATTTAATCTCCGGTTCGGTCTTGCCAAGGATGGTCCCCATGCCTGGGAATACCGCAAGCCCCTGGTAGCAAAAATCCTGGAAGCATGCCCATGCGATTTTATCGGCTTCCAGGAGGTCAACCATTTCCAGGCCGAATTTCTGACCCGCACATTGGCGGATCATGGTCACATCGGCTGGTATAACAAGGGAACTAAATGGTGGCAAAACTGCCTGATTCTGTTTGATCCATCCTGGGAATGCCTGGGGCACCGTCACTTTTTTTTAAGCCATACCCCGGATATTCCCTCCCGGCTTGAAGGCTCCAAATGGCCCCGGCAGTGCGTAATCGGATGGTTCAAAAAAAAAGACCGCCATCTGCTTGTAACCAACACCCACTTTGATTTCAAACCCGAAGTCCAGCAACAAAGTGCCGGTTTGATCATGAATTTCCTTAATCGTTTTCCCAAAGGCATTCCCCAGATTATCACCGGTGACTTTAACACCGAGCCAGGATCGCCGGCCCACCAATGTTTTAAATCCCGGGGTTTTGGTTTGATCATGGAAGGTGAATCCGTTACCACCTTCCATGATTTCACTGGAAAAAAGACAGGGCACCACATCGACTGGATACTATACAGCAAGGGCCTGACACCCATATCCGACCAAGTGATACAGGATAGCTTTGACGGCCTTTTCCCCTCGGATCACTACCCGGTTCGGGCCGATTTTGCCTGGATGTCGCACCCGACATAAGACGTAAAATTTAAGTAATTCAATGACCTGATCACCATTGGGGACATTTTATGTCCCGCAACGGCAAAGGCAGGATTTTGAATGAATGAATTCGTATTAATTGTCCGTCAAGGTCATTAAGAAGGCTTCAATATTTACAAGATCCTCGTCTGACAAGTTAAGACTTCCAACATCACTTGAAATATTTTCATCGACCTCCGGTGTAAAACCACCACTATTATTTATAAACTGTAACATTCCCATAAGGGTTGGAAAATAGCCGTTATGGGAATATGGGGCTGACAACGCAATATTCCGCAAAGTTGGTATTTTGAATTTTCCGTTTTGTGCTGGATCATCGACGATATCTCCTAAACCCACATCCTCTCCCGGTGGAAGTTCTGGGTGTCTCGGAACACCGATATTGGCATATCCGTAATTAGTAAAAAGTGGCGCCGGGGCACCAAACGCAGCTTCCATGGAATGACATTTGGCACAGTTGTCCGCAAAAAGATCCTGGCCGGCAAGTTCAGTAGGCGATAATTCTCCAGTGTCAAACTTTGAGGTAAATTTGGTCACATCTGCGGAGCGCTCATATGCAGCGATGGCTTCTCCAAACTTGTTATAGGCGGCGTTCACGTCATCAAGAGATCCGGTCCCAAATACCCTAATCCACAAATTAACGTAATCTGAAGCCTTAATCACCTCAATCACCGCCTGTTTATCGGGCATGTTCATTTCAACAGGATTCAACGGCGGACCCTGGGCCTGTTCTGCAAGAGGGTCTTTCAGTTCAGAAGAGCCGTCTGCCCGACCATCCCAGAACATTCCGCCGAACCATTCTCCAGAAGCATTTTGTTGCAATTGGGGGCTATACCCTGCATAAGCCGAGGACGGCGCGTTCCGTCCGCCTTTGCTGATGCCATCGTCGCCGGTTGAAACAAAGTTGGTTTCAGGATCCAGATAATTAGTGATATCCGCAAATCCGCTGATGTGGTGGTGGCAATTCCGGCAGGACTGGGTACCGTTCAAAGACATATTTTTGTCGTTATAAAGCCGCATCCCAAGTTTTTCCATATTGCTACCAACGTTGGGCTTACCGCCCGCAGCCCAAACTGCGGAAATCAAAAATAAAAAACTGATAAAAATGCCGATCACTTTTTTCTTCATGAGGCTCTCCCTTTAAAATTTTTTTAATTATAAGAACGTCTGAGTAACCTACACAGACTTTGAAACTCTCGTTTTGGACTGCACCTGGGTGTTGAAAAGTCAGGTTATCCGGCGGCTGTTATACCAAGGTTGCAGGTATCCAGCTTGATGAACAACAGATACCGATAATGGGTGATCCTATCAGATGGATTTTAGAAAAAATATTGGCGGAATGCCTAATTTAAGCATAGCCTGAGGCTTAAACTTTTCTTTATCGCAAAATTTACAGGGTAGTAATGCCTTCGCGTATGGCAAATTTGGTCAAGCCGGCAATGGAATTGATCCCGATCTTTTCCATAATGTTTCTTCTATGGGCATCAACGGTTTTCGTGCTCACATGAAGTGTTTCGGCTATTTCTTTAGTATGTTGGCCCTCGGAAATCAGTTGAAGGATTTCACGTTCCCGGTGGGTCAAATTCCCCCGGTTTGAACTGTTTTCCAAAACAGCGTGGGACAGATAACCTTCCACAATGGTTTCTGCAATTTCAGGACTGATGTAGACCTGCCCTTTTGCCACCAGGCGGATGGCTGAAACCAGTTCTCTTGCAATGCAGTTTTTTAAAATATAACCGGAGACACCCGCCTGGAACATGCCGTTCACAAAACGCTTGTCCGAGTACATGGAAAGGGCCAGAACTTTGGTGCCGGGGGCCTCTGACATAATTTTGCGTGTGGCTTCCATGCCGTTTAACTCCGGCATGGAGACATCCATGACCACAATATCGGGTTTTAATTTTTTCACTGCAGACACGGCAGTGCGCCCACTGTCGGCCTCGGCAATAACCAACAGATCTTTTTCATTGTCAATAAGCAGTCTGAGCCCTTCACGAATCACATGGTGATCATCGGCCAGAATGATATTTATTGTCATGACGCTTCCTTTAAGCTGTTATGGGGAATTCTCAAAATGGCCCGGGTTCCCTTACCGGATGCCGACAAAATTAAAAACTCCCCGCCAATGGAACTGAAGCGTTCCCGGATGCTGAAAAGGCCGAATCCGATAATCTTAGACTGTTTTTCAGCATCAAACCCAATCCCGTTATCCGTCACACAGATTTCAAACAAATTCGGCTTTTGGGACAAGCAAACCACTGTCTTTGATGCGTTTGCATGTTTAATAACATTGTGAAGCAATTCTCTGACTGCCCTGAATAGAAGAATGCTCAAACTGTTGTCCAACCAATTTTCCTCCAGATCGCCCTCTATACGAGTGTCGATACCGCTTTGCCTGAAGGTGTTTTCCAACAGCCACTCCAGAGCGGGTTTAAGTCCCAGTTCATACAGTATCGGCGGGCTGATTTCAAAGGTCAGGGTCCGGGTTTCCCGAATAATTTGATCCAGTTTATCTTCGATTTCGTTTATCTCCCGGGTTCGGTCCGCATGTACTGCATCACAGGATGTCCTGAGTATTGAAAGTTTTAACTGGCATATCGCCAAATTTTGGCTGATCTGATCATGAAGATCCGATGCCAGCTGCCGCCGCTCCCGCTCTTCTGTTAAAAGCAGTTTGTAAGTCAATTGCCGCAGCCGGGTACGATGGGAGTGAAGTTTTTCTTCGTAATTTTTGCGCTCTTTGATTTCACAATTTAAACGGGTATTGGTCAGTTGCAAATGTTCATGAACCTGGGTCAGTTTGTTAAAAAGCGTTTGAAACTCACCGCATAAAATACCTATTTCGTCATTTCTCTTTAAAAAAAGGGGATATGAGGTCGGCTTCGAATTTCCCAAAGAAACGACCCGGGCAGTCAGTTTGCCTAAAGGCGCGATCACGACATGGTTAAGCAATAAAAACATGACAAGCAGCAAAATACCCCCGGCCAGAACTGTGGAAATCAAAACAAAAAACATGGTGTTCTTGGCATACGTCATAATCCGGCGGGGAATCTGAGCCCGGATAATGAGATCTGACGCGTCGGTCAGGCCCTTGAAAACATCGTACGCAAAAAGCAGATTTTTATCTTGCTCTATGAATATGGGATTGGCATTTTTTTTCACTGTCTCAAACATTGAACGGATTTCAGCAGTAACGGACGAATCTTGTAAAAGCCAATACTGGTGATCGACCTTGGTCTGGTCCGCCAGGATTTGCATATAATTCTCGTTCAAAAAACGCCCCATGATCATATACCCCTTTGCAGGTCCGATATGAAGGCTTCGGATAACAGGTCGGGACGCCACAAGCAAGGGGCCTTTGTCCGTCGCATAAATGCCCGCAACACTGCTTTCTATATCTTTGGTGTGCGCCATAAGCACATGGGACAAAGGAAAACGATCCTCTGGGAATTGGGCAATGTCCAGGTCCTTCCCGGTCTTTAAATCCATCATTTTCTTCCATAGGATACGGCCCTTAAGATCCAGAAGTATAATGGCGTTTAATCTGTTGTCGATAAACGTTGTTCGGACAAGGTTTGACCGGATGAAATCCATATTGCCGTCCTGGACAAACGCATACGCATCATCCCAGGCCGCCCAGTCATGGGCAAATTCGTCCAGATAATGTATTTCCCGTCTCAGGGCTTCAAGACAGCGGTTCAGGTCCTTTTCGGCCTCAAGTTTTTCCTGCACAACAAAACTTGGAAAAACCACGAAACACTCAATAGCGCAGCTTAATATACCGTATAGAATCAGTACCGCCAACAAAACGCCCAGAATTTTGGTTTTTAATTTCATGGCCAAGATATTTTACCAAAAAATTGATCAAATTGATTCGTTTCTTCTCTATGTTCCCGCCCATAATTAAGTAAACATTATATTCGGCCGATAGTAACCTGTAAATGATGGAGATAGGCGTATTGTTGTTTCCACTCATTGTTTTTTTATGTAATTACCTAGATTCCTTGACTGTTTATGGGGACAATGGTAGCTTGATCATGTATCAATTCTAAAACAATTCACAACGTATCTAAGCAGTCTACATCAGGAGGTCAGGACATGGAAATTATCGGCATAGATGTGGGGTTTGGTTTTACAAAAGCATACAACGGACAAAATTCGGTAATTTTCAAATCACTGATCGGCGATGCAGCGGAAATTCAGTTTATGTCATCCATGGGCGATGTCGCGCCAACGGCCAATCTGCATATCACCCTGGACAATAAAACATACTTTTTAGGCTCCCATGCCGAACGCCAGTCCAGCCTGACCGAATATACCCTTGACCAGGAAAAAATGGTGGAAGAGTTCATCAAAATCCTGGCCCTTGCCGCAGCCGGCAGATGTTCCCAGACCCAGGGTCCAATCGGAGTTATAACCGGCCTGCCCGTGGCATACTTAAAAAGAGATACCAAACGGCTTAAACAGATTATCCAGGGCGAGCACGAGATCATCTACCATCACCAGGACGCGCCCGATGAACATAGAAAACTTTCGATCGACAAGGTGCATGTGATCCCACAGCCCATTGGGTCCATCTTCAACCTGATTTTCGACGATAGCGGGAAAATCTGCGACAGGGAGCTTGCGGCCTCCAAGCTCGGGGTGGTGGATATCGGTTTTAAAACAACGGATTTTTCTATTTTTGACCATCTGCAGTACATTGAAAGGGGCTCGTCAACCATGGACACAGGGGTGTCCAAATGCTTTTCGGTCATCGCGGATAAGCTGCGCCAGGAAAGCGGTATCAATATTGAACTGTACAAAATTTTTAAATTCATTGAATCCGGCGTGATTAAAATCCGGGGCAAGGAATATAACGTGATCAATTTAAAAAAACGCGTATATACCCATGCCGCATCAACCATTGCCTCTGATCTGAATCGGCTGTGGAAAAATGACTGGGATATTGACTCAATTATCGTATCCGGCGGAGGGTCTATCCCTTTGGCTGAATTTCTGATACCATCCGTCGAAGGCAATGTGATCCCCATTACCAAGAGCATTGACGCCCGGTTTAACAATGTTCAAGGATATTGTAAGTTTGGTCATTACAAATGGGGGAAAGACAAGGCGATACCGTCCAGGCAGGAAACGGCCCCTAAAGATGAAGAACCGCCGTCACCGCCGGAGGAACCGCCTTCACAAGAAACAGATAAATCAGGGAAAGGACTTGCCTGGTTGAGAAGGCAAAACGCTTAGACGCTATATGAACATTGAGACATTAACCCAAATTCTGTCCATGGTGGCGGATGGAGAACTGCCCGTCGGCCAGGCGGCAGATCGATTAAAACACCTCTCATTTGAAGATATCGGCTGTGCCCATGTGGATCATCATAGAGCCCTTCGCAAAGGATTTCCAGAAGTCATTTTCGGGCAGGGCAAAACATCGGAACAGATTATCGCCATCCTTGAAAAACTGGAACAATCGGAAAATATTGTGCTGGTTACCCGCATTGACCCGCAAAAGGCGGATGCGGTGCTTTCAAAGTTTCCCAACGCCCAATATTTTGATGATGCACGCCTGTTAAAAATTGAAAAGAAGCCGCCTGAGATTACAGGTTTAGGAACGATCCTCATCCTCTGTGCCGGGACCTCGGATATACCGGTGGTGATGGAAGCGTTCTTAACGGCAAAGGCCATGGGAAATGAGGTCAAAACGCTTTTTGATGTCGGGGTCGCCGGCATTCATCGCCTCTTTGCACATCAAAAAGAGCTTGAAAAAGCGTCTGTCATTGTTGTTGCCGCCGGCATGGAAGGCGCCCTGCCCTCGGTGGTGGGCGGCCTTGTAAAAGCGCCTGTCATTGCAGTGCCCACAAGTGTTGGTTACGGCACAAGCTTCAACGGCATGACAGCACTTTTGGGGATGTTGAACTCCTGTAGTTCAAACATTGCCGTGGTGAACATCGACAATGGATTCGGCGCAGGGTATATGGCCTCCACCATTAACCATGTGGGGGTTGGAAAATAAAATTCTAAATTTGTTGGCGCATTGTCAGGGCTTCTTTATTTGACGGATCAATTCTCAAAATGCGATTCAGATAATCGTCGGCCTGGAGAATGCGCCTGTTTTGGAAATGGATCTGGGCGATCTGAAGTTTGGTTTTAATATCTCCCCGCCTGCTCTTATCAACGGCGACAAAACATTCCAGTGCTTTTTCCTGATCGCCGGTTTCAAGGTAAATCAGCCCTGCCTTATACATCAGATCCATATTGGAAGGATTTTCTTTGATCGCTTCGGTAACAATCTGTGCCACAAACTCATATTCCTGGTTCTCCAGACAAATATTAATAATTTTTTCCTGAAGTCCCCTGTTGGATCGGCTTTTTACCATGATACGTGAAAAAAGCATTCTGCCCTCATTTCTGAATCCATTCACCAGAAGTGTTTCTCCCAGCTCAACCGCAGACTCAAAATACCTGGTACTGAAAGACAACATTTCCATGTAAAGCTGGGCAGCCCGTTTAAAGTCACGCCGGTTCATGTACAATTTGGCCAGATGGCTTCGGGATATTGTATCCTGACGGTTTACGGCAACGGCCTTTTGTAAACATTTTTCACCAACGTCCGTTTTCTTGATCTCAAGGTATAATAACCCAAGTTTTCTTAAAATACGTGATGCATTGGGTTTAAGCGCCAAGGCCTGCCGGGTTTCATCGATGGCACCTTCGATATTGCCGGCCTCTTCACACGCCCTTGCCTCAAGCAGATGAAGCTTGGCCTTATCCGGGTGATTGGCGGCATCAATAACGCTTTTTATTTTTGTATCCAGGGATGCCAGGGTCAATGGTTTAAGAAGATACCCATCCACTTCATATTCTGCGGCATCGGCGACGATATCGCGTTCGTTTTCTGCTGTGACCATAATAATGGGAATATCTCTGATATCCTTGTCCCGACGCAGACGGGCCAGCATCTGGCTGCCGTTCATTTCAGGCATATTCCAGTCAACAATGAGCAAATCACAAGTTGCGCTCTTTAGTGCGCTTAAACCTGATTTACCATTATCGGCAAATAAAAGATTTTTACCGATTTCAAGGTTTCGCAGCATTTTTCTCAGGGTCAGGCGCATACTCTTCATGTCATCCACAATCAGTATGGTCATGGTACTAATATCAATCATAAATGGGCTTTCCCAATAAACCGATTCAGATATTCCTTGAGCATGTCGGGTACGGCCAATGGGTCCGACACAACACCATCACCGGCCCGGTTTTCGATATTAAAGGCGGCATGCCTCAGCTGTTCTGCGTTTACATTGGCGGCGCCGCCTTTTAATGCATGGGCACAGGCTTTGACATCTTCAAAATCAAAGGGTTCTTTTTTAATGGCAGCCATAAGGTTATCGACAAGCTCTTGAACTTCTTCGAGAAAGGATGCAAGGACTTCTCCGGCCAATTCTTCATCATTGCCGAACCGTTCAAGAAATTTATTCCGATCAAAGACAGGCACCGCCGCATCGTTATCTTCTAATTCGATAAAGACCTGTTCTTGTGTTTCAAAGTCATGAACATCAAGATCAGAAGGCATGTCAGAATCCTGAATTAGAAAAGAACTTGCATCTAAGCTTTCCGACTTATACCTGTTAATCAGTTCAATCAGCGCATTGGGATTGACCGGTTTTGAAATAAAATCATCCATGCCTGCCGCTTTACATACCTGTCGATCCTTTTCAAAGGCATTGCCGGTCATGGCAATGACAGGTGTTGCTGCAAGATTTTCCACGATTTCATATGCCCGGATTTGACGGGTGGCTTCATACCCATCCATTTCCGGCATCTGGCAATCCATAAAAATCAAATCATATTTATTCTCTTTTATCTTTTCCAGGGCCTGGCTGCCGTTGGAAGCCGAATCAATCCGATACCCCTGTTTGCGGATAAGTTCTTTGACTGTCACCACATTGGTTTCAAGGTCATCCACAACTAAAATTTTAAATTCTCTTTTCTTACGTTCTGCAAGGGAATGCCGGGTAATAATAGCTTGGTTGTTTTCCCGGTAGGTAGATGAAAGCATCAGACAAATGGCGTCCTGGAGAATAACTTCGTCCAAGGGAAAGCTTAAAAAAGCTGAGAATCCCAACGTTTCAAATTCCTTGGCATCCCCCTGCTTGCCCACAGCCGTGACAAGAATGCGGGCAAGGCTTCTCAGTTCACTATCCTGACCCAATTCCCGACCAAGATTTTTTGCATATTGATCCGATTCACTGACCTCCATAATGGCCACATGAAAAGGGGCTGCATTCGTTTTTGCAAGGGCAACACGTTCTATAAGTTGCGTGTATTCACATGTCTCATACTCAAATCCGGTCAGATCAAGTATTTTTATCAACCGGATGCTGGGCTCAGGTTTATCCGATACGGCAAGCACCTTTACTATATTTGCGCAAACGAGATCAGAATCCTGTGCCGTCTCCTCGGGCAGATATTTTTCAAATGGCGCTTCAAACCAGAACGTGGACCCTATCATTTCAATACTCTCGGCACCCACCTGGCCCCCCATTAATTCAATGAATAATTTTGATATGAATAATCCAAGGCCGGTACCGCCATATGTCTTTGTGATGGACGCATCGGCCTGAACAAAAGGCGAAAAAAGACCCTTGAGGACCTCTTCTTTGATGCCGATACCGGTATCATCCACGCTGAAATGGATCAGTGCAGACCCGTCCGTGTCCTCTTTGAGCGTGACGTTCAAGGTCACCGATCCCGTCTCAGTGAATTTAATGGCGTTACTGGTAAAATTTAGTATTACCTGGCGTATCCTGCCGATGTCGCCTTTAAGCAGTCTCGGCACCTGCGTATCTATATTATATGAAAACGCAAGCCCTTTTTGCCTGGCCTGCAATGCCGGTAAAGAGACAATATCCTTGATAGCGATGTCCAGATCAAACGGCCGGATATCAAGTTCAATTTTCCCTGCTTCAATTTTGGACAGATCCAGAATATCATCGACAATGGTTAAAAGGGCGGTGGCACTGTTGTAGGCGATATCGGCATGGCTGCGCTGTTTAGGGTCAAGCTCAGAGTCGAGGAGCACGTGAAGCATGCCTAAAACCCCGTTCATGGGATTTCGTATTTCATGGCTCATGTTGGCTAAAAATCGGTCCTTTACTTCAATGGCATTTTGTGCTTCTTTCTGAACCTCTTCAGACAAATTAACGGCCGCCTGGTGTGCTATGATAAGTGCCTGCTGCTTTTTGAATATTAAAAGCAGGACAGAAACAACCCCAAAAAACAGAATAACAAACACCTCAAGGCGAAATGCATTGAGATTCAAAGCACCCGGCCCCCAGGACGGGCCTAAATAAAAAAAGAAAAGCAACGCGGCAAAAAAGCAGCATAGTCCCCTAAAAGCCCACCAATCAGCCAATAAAACAGCGGCTGCCATCACTATGATGAAAAAAAAGAGCCCGGCACTGAAAATGCCGCCGGTAAGACAGGTAAACCAGGTGAGATACGCGGAGAAAACCACAAGAAGCGTTCGTCCCCGGATTAGGGATCGGCCGTCAGCACTGCCGCTCAAAAGATGGTGTGCTGCCCAAATCAGACAAACCGCAGCAATGGAAGGTGCAACCAAAGCAACGTTTTTTGCGTACAGGCCCATGCCTGCTAACCAGAATATGATTGCCGTCATAATGGATGACAACCAAAATGATAGATCTTTATCAGTGATCATGTGGCGTCGCGTCAATCTAAAATTATGATATTTAAGATATGAATATTATTGTATCAATATAACTGTCCGGCAGTTTGAATGTCAAACCCTAATTCGCACCCGTTCATAAATAGTATTTTTGCCCGAATTTGAGACCTAAAAAAATCCCTAAATTCTGACCCGACACGGTTCATGTAATGCCTGCCAGACAGGCGAAAATTAAATTTTAAGAAAACTTCTATTTTTTCTTGACATTAATGTTATTTATATATAGTTAATATTCTTAATTGAGAGTAAAATATTATGATTAAAACAAATATTATTAACAGCCTAGTGGTCCTAATTATCGTGGAGGTGGTTATTGTCACCTCCGGACGAAGGGGCGATTAGTGGCTTAAATAAGATTAATCAAAAAAAGCCGTTACCAGCCCCAAGGGGGGCCGGTAACGGCTTTTTTGCTTTTAGGAGACTTTTTAAAAAATGAAAAGAAGCCGCATTGCAACACAGGGCGTGGCACGGGCACCCCACCGGGGACTGCTCAAAGCGTTAGGGTATACTGATATGGAGCTGAGCCGCCCCTTGATCGGGATTGCCAATTCCGCCAATGAACTGATCCCGGGGCACATGCACCTGGACTCCCTTGTCAAAGCCGTCAAGGCCGGTATCTCTATGGCCGGCGGCACCCCAATGGAATTTTCCACAATCGGTGTATGTGACGGTATTGCCATGAATCATATCGGCATGCATTATTCACTGGCATCAAGGGAACTGATTGCCGACAGCATTGAAGTGACGGCAACGGCCCACCCCTTTGACGGCATTGTCATGGTGCCCAACTGCGATAAAATTGTACCCGGCATGCTTATGGCTGCGGCAAGGCTTAACATTCCGTCCATCTTTGTCAGCGGCGGGCCCATGCTGGCAGGCCGCCACCCCCATGACCGGTCCAAAAAGATTGACCTGATCACTATATTTGAGGCTGTGGGGGCCGTGCAAAGCAACAAAATGACCGAAGAAGAGCTTCTGGAAATGGAAAATTCAGCCTGCCCCACCTGCGGGTCCTGTGCAGGCATGTTCACGGCCAATTCCATGAACTGTCTCACTGAAGCCATCGGCATGGGACTGCCGGGCAACGGCACCATTCCGGCACCCATGTCCAGCCGGGTTCGCTTGGCAAAAGCTGCCGGTATGCAAATCATGAATCTGGTCGTACACGACATAACCCCGGATAAAATCATGACCCAAAAGGCGTTCATGAATGCCCTGGCCGTGGATATGGCATTGGGCTGTTCCACCAACACGGTCCTGCATCTTAAAGCCGTGGCTGCCGAAGCCGGTGTGGACATTCCGCTGGAATTGATTAACGAAGTGAGCAAAAAGACCCCCCATTTATGCTCCTTAAGCCCCGGTGGCAAAGATCATATTGAAGATCTTGACGCGGCCGGCGGTATCCAGGCGGTCATGAAAGAGCTCAGCGACAACAACATGATCGACACAAGCCTGATTACTGCCACCGGTAAAACCATCGAAGAAAACCTTAAGAACGTGAAGGTCAAATACCGGGATGTGATCCGGCCGGTGAATGATCCCTATCATAAGGAAGGCGGCCTTGCCGTATTGTTCGGCAATCTTGCACCCGAAGGCTGTGTGGTAAAACAATCTGCGGTACTGCCCGAAATGATGAACCACCAGGGACCTGCACGGGTATTTGACTGCGAAGAGGATGCAAGCAACGCCATCATGGAACGCCAGATCAATCCGGGGGATGTCATCGTAATCCGGTACGAAGGACCTGCCGGGGGGCCTGGCATGCGCGAGATGCTCACCCCCACTTCAGCCATTGCCGGCATGGGGCTTGACGACCGGTGTGCCCTGATCACCGATGGCCGGTTTTCCGGCGGCACCAAAGGCGCCAGCATCGGCCATGTATCGCCTGAAGCAGCCCAGGGCGGCATGATTGCCTTTGTTCGTGAAGGGGATCAAATCCGTATTGACATTCCAAACAAGACCATTGAACTGCTGGTCGCTGAAGATGAAATTGCCAAACGAAAAGCGGACTGGAAGAAACCTGAACCCAAAATCAAAAAAGGCTATATGGCCCGTTATGCCAAGATGGTAACATCCGCAGGCAACGGCGCCATATTCAAATAAAGGAGCGGACGATGAAACTGACAGGGGCGCAAATCCTTATTAAGATGATAAAGGCACAGGGTGTTGATACAATCTTCGGATATCCCGGCGGTGCCACCATTGATATCCATGATGAAATCCTTAAACACGACGACCTGCGTCATATTGTGGTACGACACGAACAAGGCGCCGTCCACATGGCCGACGCCTATGCAAGGGCGCATAAAAGCACCGGCGTTGCACTGGTCACCTCCGGCCCGGGAGCCACCAATGCCGTAACAGGCCTTGCATCAGCCCATTGCGATTCCATTCCCATTGTAGTCTTTACCGGGCAGGTTCCCACAGGCCTCATCGGCAACGATGCCTTCCAGGAAGTGGATATTGTCGGCATCACCCGCCCCTGTACCAAACATAACTACCTGGTTAAAGATGTACACCGGCTTGCCGAGACCATCCAGGAAGCGTTTTTCATTGCCGGGTCCGGCCGTCCCGGACCTGTATTGGTGGATCTGCCCAAGGATGTTATCCAGGCACAAATCGAGTTTGAAATGCCGGGGCCCAAGAAAATGCGCACCTACAAGCCCAATTACAAACCCAACAAAAAGCAGATGGCAAAGGCCGTAAAAATGCTCAAAGAGGCCCGCCGGCCTGTCATGTTCGGTGGCGGCGGCCTCATTTCATCCGGGGCAAGCAAGGAGTTTACCCGGATTGCAAAATTTGCCAATCTCCCGGTTACCGCATCCTTGATGGGACTTGGCGCCTTTCCCGGCTCCGATGAAAACTGGCTGGGGATGCTGGGCATGCACGGCACCTACCGCGCCAATATGAGTATTGGGCACAGTGACCTGATTTTTGCAGCCGGTGTAAGATTTGATGACCGGGTCACCGGTAATCTTGAAAAATTTGCACCAGACGCCAAAATCATTCAAATCGACATTGACCCCACATCCATTCATAAAAACGTTGACGTCGACTGCCCCATTGTCGGGGACTGCAAAATGGCGTTGGCCGATATTGCCGAAATGATGGAAAAAGAAGCTTCTGAAAATTTTATGAAAGGCCGTGAGGAATGGCTGAACCGGATCAATGAATGGAAACAGGTCAAGCCGTTAAAATACGACCAGTCTTTTGACGTCATCAAACCCCAGTATGTGGTTGAAAAACTGTACGAAGCCACCCAGGGGAACGCCATTGTTACCACGGAAGTTGGGCAAAACCAGATGTGGTCGGCCCAGTACTATCATTTTGATGCGCCCAACCATTTCATCACATCAGGCGGCCTTGGGGTTATGGGGTTCGGCCTGCCTGCCGCCATAGGCGCCAAAGCTGCGGTCCCTGACAAAACAGTCGTATGTGTGGCAGGGGACGGCTCAATCCAGATGAATTCCCAGGAGCTCATGACGGCGGTCGCTGAAAAACTGGATGTAAAAATCGTAATTTTAAACAACCGCTACCTTGGCATGGTGCGCCAATGGCAGGAATTGTTCTACAACAAAGTCTATGCCGACACGAATATGGAAGCCCAGCCCGATTTTGTGAAACTTGCCGAGGCATACGGGGCAACCGGATTCAGATGTAATGATCCGGCCAAAGTCACCCAGACCCTTCAAACGGGTTTGAACACCCCCGGCACGGTCATCATGGAATTTGTCGTGGAACGTGAAGAATCGGTCTACCCCATGGTTCCGGCAGGCGGGGCCATCACTGACATGCTTCTGGTTTAAAAAGGATATTTGATATGGAAACCAACAGATATATTTTATCAATTCTTGTGGATAATGAACCGGGGGTTCTGTCCCGGATTGCAGGTCTGTTCTCCGGCCGCGGGTTTAACATAGACTCCTTAAGTGTTGCAAAAACAGCCGAACCGGACGTCTCAGTGGTCACCATGGTTACCTATTGTGACGAACACATCATTGAGCAGATCAAAAAGCAGCTTCACAAGCTGATCAATGTCATCACGGTAAATGATTTAACCGAGACAAAATATGTTGAGCGCGAGCTTGTCCTGGTCAAGGTCCATGCAAAGACCGAAAAACGTGCGGAAATTATGCGGCTCGTTGATATCTTTAGATCCAGGATCGTTGATGTGGGGAGCGCTCACTTTATCATTGAAGTGTCAGGTGATTCGGGCAAAATAAAAGCCTTTGTTGAGCTGATGAAACCCATGGGTATAATTGAAATTGCTTCCACCGGTACCATAGCCCTTGGCAGGGAGAATGGGAAATGAATGGAGTAAAAGCAAAAAAGAAAGCCTTGCTTTACGACACAACCTTGCGTGATGGGATGCAGGGGGAAAATATTTTCTTTTCCCCCGAAGATAAACTCAAAATGGCCATACGGCTGGATGATGCCGGAATCCACTACATTGAAGGCGGCTGGCCCGGTTCCAATCCCGGTGCCCAGGCTTTTTTTGACCTGGTCAGGGATAAAGAGTTCAAACAGGCAAAAATCTGTGCATTCGGCTCCACACGAAGACAGAACTCAACCTGTGAACAAGACGCCAACCTCAAGGCGCTGATTGATTCAGGTGCCCCGGTGGTAACCATTTTCGGCAAATCCTGGGACCTGCATGTCACGGACATCATGGACAACACCCGGGAAGAGAACCTGGCGATGATTACCCAAAGTATCGCCTATCTCAAGTCCCAGGGCCGTGAAGTGCTCTATGATGCAGAACACTTTTACGACGGGTATAAAGCCAATGCCGAATTTGCCCTGGAAACCCTGGAAGCGGCCGTAAAAGGCGGAACTCGATGTTTGGTACTTTGCGACACCAACGGCGGCAGTCTGCCTTGTGATATTGACACCATCACCCGGGAAACCATTGCCCATTTCAAAGACTATGATGATGTGATTTTCGGCGTGCATACCCATAATGACTGTGCCATGGGGGTTGCCAATGCCATCAATGCGGTTCATGCCGGCGCGACCATGGTGCAGGGCACGGTGAACGGCTATGGGGAACGCTGCGGCAATGCCGATCTCACGGCAATTATCCCCATCCTGGCCCTTAAAATGAACAGGGACTGCATTACGCAAGAGAACCTGGCAAAGCTGCGGGCGTTGTCCAGATTTGTATCTGAAACCGCCAACATGCCGCCTGTGGCGTCTCGGCCCTTTGTGGGCCGGTCTGCATTCACCCACAAAGGCGGTGTTCATGTGTCGGCCATCATGAAAAATCCCAAAGCCTATGAACACATGGCACCGGAACTTGTGGGTAACCGCCGCAGGGTTCTGGTTTCCGAACAGTCCGGCAAAAGCAACATCGCATACAAGGCCAAGGAACTTGGGGTTGATCTGGGCAATGACGAATCCAAAAAGTCCTTGATTGTTAACAACATCAAGGAGATGGAAAATTTCGGGTATGAGTTTGATACAGCCGAAGGCTCTTTGAAGCTGATCATGGAAAGACTCACCGAGCAGTATCAGTCCCATTTTGACCTGGAATCCTTCAGGGTGGTGGTGGAAAAGGACAAGGAACGGCCCTGTTATTCCCACGCCATGATCAAGATTCGGGTTGGGGATAAAACTGAAATCACCTCAGCCGAAGGCGAAGGACCGGTGTCTGCCCTTGATAACGCCCTCAGGAAGGCTTTGGCAGCTATGTATCCGGGCGTTAAAGATCTTCATCTGGTGGACTTCAAGGTTCGTGTGATTGACGGTTCCGACGGAACCGATGCAAGGGTAAGAGTATTGATCGAGTCCCGGGATACGGATAATATCTTTTCCACGGTCGGGGTTTCCGAAGATATTATCGAAGCCTCATGGCAGGCGCTGGCCGACAGTTTTCAGTATAAACTGTCGCTGGATCATAAAAATGAACGCAACAAAGCCGAATCGACAGCCTAAACATTGTTGGTTAATAAAAAGCCCCCCCCCGGCTTTTAATAGCTGGGGGGGGGCTTTGCTTAATGTTTTTCGAGAACACTCAATCTAATCGGTCTTCAACACAGACAAGAACGCCGACTGCGGAATTTCCACAGAACCGACCATCTTCATTCTTTTTTTGCCTTTCTTCTGTTTTTCCAAAAGTTTGCGCTTTCTTGAGATATCACCGCCATAACATTTGGCGGTAACATCTTTACGATAGGCGGAAATGGTTTCCCGGGCAATGATCTTGCCGCCGATGGCACCCTGGATGGGTATTTTAAACTGCTGTCTTGGGATCTCTTCGCGCAGCTTTTTACAGGCAGCCCGGGCCTTGGCCTCTGCTTTCTCCCGGTGAATCAGCATGGAAAGGGCATCAACCCGTTCCGCATTGATCAAAAAATCAAGCTTAACAAGATTTGTTTCCTGGTAGCCTGCAATTTGATAATCAAAGGAACCATAACCCTGGGTCACACTTTTTAGACGGTCGTAAAATTCATACACCACCTCGGCCAAAGGCAGGATAAATTTCATTTCCATGCGATTTGAGGTCAAATACTGATAATTGGTACTCTCGCCGCGAAACTCATGGCAGACCTGCATCACATTACCCATATATTTATCAGGCACAATAATAGAGGCTTTGATAATGGGCTCCCGAACACACTTGATTTCCGTGGGATCAGGATATTCGGTGGGATTATCGATGATTTTGACTTCTCCGGACACATAGGTGACTTCATACTGTACCGAAGGCGAGGTTAAAATCAGCGAAACATCATATTCACGCTCAAGACGCTCCTGAACCACTTCAAGGTGCAAAAGCCCAAGGAATCCACACCGGTACCCAAACCCAAGGGCCGCCGACGAATCCTTCTCATAAATCAAGGCGGCATCATTGAGTTTGAGTTTTTCCAATGCTTCGGTCAGTTCCGGATAATCGTCGGATGCAACCGGATACATGGAAGAAAAGACGACAGGGGTGGGTTCCCTGAAACCGCCAAGCGCTTTATCGCATTTTTTATCGGGCATGGTCACCGTATCACCGATCTTCACATCGGAGATCAGCTTTATCCCGGCGATCACATAGCCCACCTGCCCTGCATCAAGACTTGCCTGGGGGCTGCGTTTGATTTGAAACAGGCCCACTTCTTCGACCTTGTAGATCGCATCATTGGACATGAATTGTATCCGGTCTCCTTTTTTGACACTGCCTTCAAAAATTCTGAAATGGATGATCACGCCTCTGAAAGGATCATAATGGGAATCAAATATCAGCGCCTTGAATGCCCCGGTATTTTCCACAGCAGGCGCAGGTATTTTATCCACAATGGTCTGAAAAATCTTATCAACACCAAGCCCTGTTTTTGCGGAAACAAGAAGCGCCTGTTCACTGTCAAGCCCCAGGTCTTCATCAATCTGATTTTTAACCCATTCGATCTCGGCCGACGGCAAATCAATTTTATTGATGATCGGAAGAATCTCAAGGTTATGTTCCATGGCCAGATAGAGGTTGGCAAGGGTCTGGGCTTCAACCCCCTGGGATGCATCGGCCAGTATCAAAGCGCCTTCACATGAGGCAAGTGCCCTTGACACTTCATAGGAAAAATCCACATGCCCCGGCGTATCAATGAGATTAAGCAGATACTGGGTGCCGTCCGCAGCCGTATAAGGCAGGGACACGGTCTGGGATTTTATGGTGATTCCCCTCTCCCGCTCAATATCCATGGAGTCCAGAATCTGCTCTTTCATATCTCTATCGTCTATAATACCGGATAGTTGTATCAGTCGATCAGACAAAGTAGATTTGCCATGGTCAATATGCGCAATAATAGAAAAATTTCTAATATTAAGGTGATCGTATTTCAATTAGACTCCAAACTAAGAGTTGACAAAAAAGGTGTATCCATCATAATAAGGCTATACATTTATCAATTGTGATGTTCAGTGTCAAGAAAAGCCGCTGTTCAAGCCTGTCTATTTATATCGGAGAAACAAATGGCCCATGCCGTTCTCATTGTTGACGATGATATAGCAATTAAGGAATCTGTAGAAGAATTTTTAACACTAATGACCTATAATGTCAAAAGTGCCGATAATGCATTTCAGGCCGTTGAGATCCTCAAATCCTTTAAGCCCGATGTGGTTTTAACCGATATCATGATGCAGGGAATGGATGGACTTGAATTAACTAAACTGATCCGGGAAAAGTACGATATTGATGTCATGGTCATGACCGGGTATTCTGCGGATTATTCCTATGAAGAGGCCATCAATGCCGGGGCCAGTGATTTTATCTTCAAGCCGTTCCGTTTTGAAGAACTCGATCTGAGAATAAAACGGATGCTCAGGGAAGCTGCATTCAAAAGGGAAAGGGATAAACTGCTCGAAGATATGAAGCAGCTGGCCATCACCGACGGATTAACAGGACTGTTCAATTCCCGGCAGTTTTTTCACCAAATCAAGCAGGAGGTTGAACGGTTTCAGCGCTATACCAGGGACTTATCACTTCTCATGCTGGATATCGACTTTTTTAAAAAGTACAACGATACCTGGGGGCACCTGGAAGGTGACAAGGTGCTGATGAGCATGGGTATGATCATCTCCTCGTGCCTGCGCAGCATGGATTCCGCCTACCGTTACGGTGGCGAGGAATTCGCCGTGCTTTTACCGGAAACAGAGTTAAAAGAGGCCTGTCTGGTGGGCAACCGCATCAGGGACAATGTCCGAAAAGCAGTCTTCACACCGGAAAAAGGTGTACAGACCTCCGTAACCGTCAGCATTGGCGCGGCACAGATTATCAACGGCGAAGATTTTACCTCATTTATCAAACGTACGGATAAGGCGTTGTACCAGTCAAAAGAAAACGGTCGCAACCGATTGACCCAGGCCCCAGCCACTTAATCCATGGCAATGCGCATGCTTAAATCAACGGACACAGACTGATGGGTGAGTGCGCCGCAGGAAATAACATCCACGCCTGTTCCGGCAATGGCGTTCAATGTCTTTAAACTGACATTACCCGACGCTTCCACCACGGCACGTTTCCCAATTAGCGCCACAGCCTTGGTCATGGAGTCAACGTCCATATTGTCCAGCATAATCACATCCGCCTGGGCATCAAGGGCCTGTTGCACCTGAACCATATCCGAGACTTCCACTTCTATTTTCATCAGATGGGAGGCCCTGGCCCGAACACGGGAAACGGCCGCCGCAATGGAACCGGCCGCTGCAATGTGATTGTCTTTGATCAAAATACCGTCATAAAGGGCAAATCGGTGATTAAATCCGCCCCCTGCCCTGACAGCGTCTTTTTCGATTTTTCGCCATCCAGGAGTTGTTTTTCTTGTATCCACCAGCCTGACGTTTGGATTGTTCAAAACGTTGACAAATTCTCTTGTCAACGTTGCAATGCCCGAAAGCCGCTGCAAAAAATTTAACGCCACACGTTCGGCCGTTAAAAGAGAGCGGATATCGCCGGTGACGGTGAAAATCACATCATCTCTTTTAATAGTGTCCGAATCATTGAAATGAATCCTGCATTCCAAAGAAGGATCTACGGCATGGAACACTTTTTTGGACACATCTGTTCCCGCCAAAATAAAGTCCTGTTTTGCCACAATGACGGCGGTCTTTTCCTGGGGCTCAATGAAAATACTGTCCGTGGTTATATCCCCAAGACAAGCATCTTCAAAAAGTGCCAGCCCTATGATCTTTTCTGTCATATCCATTCTGTATACTACCTGAACAAAAAATGGTGTTTTCCTAAAAAAAAGCTACCCACCTGCAAAGGTACATACACAAAGCAGATGGGTAACTTTAAGTTCAAACACGATTCATATTAACCCTGTTTAAGATTTTTTACCCTATCCAGGTTCACAGTAATCTTATCCTGTTTTTCTTTAAGCTCTTCGTGCTGTGCCTTAACCTTCTCAATTACCTCTTCAGGCGCTTTTTCAAGGAAGCTGTCATTATTCAAGCGCTTGAGAATACCGTTTAACTCTTTGGTATTTTTCTCCAGCTCTTTTTCAAGACGGCTGATCTCCTTGTCAAAATCAATTACGCCTTCAAGGCAAACAAAGCAAGTGGTGGTCCCTGAAACAGTTGTGGCCGAAGATTCCGGCGGTTTGCCAGCCTCACAGAAAGAGAGATTCTCAAGGGTAGCAAGGTTGATAATAACGGATTTGTTTTCTGCAATCAGCAGCTTTTCCGCCTTTTCTTCCGTGGTGGCCAGCACCTTAACCCGGGTGGAGGGCTGGATATTCATCTCGGATCTGACATTTCGGATTCCTGAAATCAAAGAGAACATAAATTCCATCTCTTTTTCACAGGCCGGATCATTAAACTTTTTAAAATCGTCATCATTATAAGGGAATGCCGCCTTCATAACGGAGCCGGTTGTGCCCGGAAGAATATTATAAATTTCTTCGGTAACAAAGGGCATGAAGGGGTGCAGCATGATGATAATATCTTCAAGCACCTTTGCCAGAACGCCACGGGCGGCGTCACGCTGATCAGCCCCTAACTTCTCATACAGGGCAGGTTTGGCAGCTTCAAGGTACCAGTCGCAGAATTCATGCCATACAAACTGGTAAACGGAAGAAGCGGCTTCGTTGAACCGGTATTCCTCAATGCCTTGTTTTACGGCCAAAGAGGTTTGTGCACACCGGGACAAAATCCAACGATCCGCCAGGGTCAGGGCAAGATCGTCTGTTAAGACGTCTTTTTCAGTAATGTGCATCAAAGTGAATCTGGCTGCATTCCACAGTTTGTTAACAAAATTTCTGTATCCTTCAACCCTGGATTCGGACATTTTAACGTCCCTGCCCTGGGCAGCAAAGGCAGCCAATGTAAACCGGAATGCATCCGCGCCGTATTCGTCAATGACCTTGAGGGGATCAATCACGTTACCCTTGGACTTGGACATCTTTTTGCCGTGTTCATCCCTGACCAGGGCATGGATATAGACATCCTTGAAGGGAATTTCATCGTCCATGAAGTGAATGCCCATCATCATCATTCTGGCAACCCAGAAAAACAAGATGTCGAATCCTGTAACCAGAACATTGGTCGGATAAAAAGTTTTCAACAGATCTGTATTTTCAGGCCACCCCATGGTGGAAAAGGGCCAGAGCGCCGAAGAGAACCAGGTGTCAAGGACATCGGTCTCCTGGACAATCTCTTTGCCCCCGCAGGTGGGGCAGCTATCAGGATCAGTCTCTTCAACAATTACGGCCTTGCATTCCGGACATTTCCATACAGGAATACGATGGCCCCACCAGATCTGGCGGGATATGCACCAATCCCTGATATTATCCATCCATTCAAAATAGGTTTTTGACCAGTTGTCAGGAATAATACGGGTTCTGCCGTCCCGTACAGCCTGGGATGCTTTTTCAGCCAGGGGGCCGACTTTGACAAACCATTGTTTGGAGATGGAAGGCTCAACGTCTGTGTGGCAGCGATAGCAATTGCCAACGCTGTGTTTCAAAGGCTCTTTTTTCTCAAGCAAACCCAACTCTTCAAGAGCGGCAACGGCTTGTTTTCGGCATTCAAACCGGTCGAGACCGGCAAAACGCCCTGCCCCTTCCATCATAGCGCCTGCGTCATCAATGACCTTTAATTTTTTAAGGTCGTGTTTTTCACCCAGATGAAAATCGTTGGGATCATGGGCAGGAGTTACTTTCAAGGCGCCGGTACCAAACTGGGTGTCCACATATTCATCCCGGATAATGGGGATGACCCGGTCCGTGAGGGGCAGCTGAACTTCTGTCTCCTCAAGGTTCTTGAATCGTTCGTCTTCGGGGTTAACCGCAACCGCCATATCCCCAAACAGGGTTTCAGGCCGGGTGGTAGCAACGGTCAGCCCCTTTTTATGGCCGCCCTTAAAGGGGTAGCGAATATAATAGAGGTAGCCGTCTTTTTCTTCGTATTCAACCTCGAGGTCCGCAAGTGCGGTTTTGCATCTGGGGCACCAGTTAATAATATACTGGTCTTCATAGATCAGACCCTCTTTATACAAACGGACGAACACCTTACGCACCGCTTCGGAGAGACCTTCATCCATGGTAAAGCGTTCCCGGTCCCAGTCACAGGATGCGCCAAGCCGCTTGAGCTGGTTGATGATGGCGCCACCGGATTTTTCCCGCCATCTCCAGACTTCTTCAATAAAGGCTTCACGGCCAACCTGATCACGGTTTTTGCCTTCTGCAGCCAGTTTGCGTTCCACCACGTTCTGGGTGGCGATTCCGGCGTGATCAGTTCCCGGCATCCATAGAACATTCTGCCCCAAAAGTCTTCTGTATCTGCACATGATATCCTGGATCACATTGTTCAGCGCATGACCCATATGAAGCACGCCGGTGACGTTGGGCGGTGGAATAACAATTGAAAAGGGGGGGCTGTCGCTTTTATCTTCAGCTTTGAAAAAACCGTTTTCAAGCCAGAATGAATACCATTTCTCTTCAATCTCTTTAGGTGAATATCCTTTGTCCAGGGAATCCGAACACATAATTCAACTCCTCAAACCCTTTTAATATAACAGCACCTTATTACATAGGGGGCCGTGTCATGTTATGTCGTGAACCACCATGCGTTTTACACGGCAAAGCGGTCCAAGGCCAGTTAATCAAAAACGGGGATTGTATAAATCCCCGTCACGTTAATAAAAATTTTTAAAAATTAAGTCAATCGTTTAATCAGGTCTACCCGATATCGTCAAGATCTTTTTTAAGCCCTGCTTTAATATCTTCTATTTCACGTTTAATCACTTTTTCTGTGACTTCAAAAAGGATTTTCTCAATAATTCCGGAAAACTTCTTCTCGATAATTTTTTCAAGAACAGCTTCTATATCGCTCTGGTCCACAGGCGACACAAGGTCTTCACCATTTTTTTGGGACAAAGAAATACCGTTACCGGGCAACGCTTCGGCATCATGGGATTCCTGCGTTAATTCAATCACATCTTCATCATCCTGGGATGATTCGCCTGCGAACACATCGGTCAATTCAATGATATCATCATCATAATCTTGAACCATAAAACCCTCATTTTGTCCTGATTTTAAAAGTGTTTGATTTTATTTCTTCGAAACTAACAACCACAGGCAAACATCGTCTATCATTATCCCAGTCTCGACATTTACCTAAAAATTAAAATAATTTAACGACTTATTGGAAGTTTCATATAGAAAAATTTACCAGAGCAGTTAAAAAGTGTCAACGATTTTACTTTTTATCGGGCAGTTATTCAGATCTGTATATGAAACAAAAAAAGCCGCTGAATACTCAGCAATCATTTGAATTTGTGCCGGGCTAATTTTGTGCAATGAGTTTGTGCAACGGTAGAATAGTCCCTGAAACTATTTACATGTTATCCAGCGACTAAATAATACAAAGAACGACAAAAACGATAAAACATATTTTTCATATAATACCAATACGTTGTAAGAAAACAGCATATACATACAACATAAAACAAACAGACAACGGTAAAGACTTGTTAATTGGGGAAAGTTACCCAAACGTTACCCAAAAAATTTATCTCCTTAAGGGTTTGTTTGAGTTGAACATAGAATAAAAACACTATTGACAATAGTATCACTATTGATATCTTATAGCCATGGGCCAAATAGAAAAAATATTAACTGATATTTACAAAAATCCAGCCAACGTGAAATTTACAGATTTATGTAAGGTTTGTGAACACTATTTTGGGAAGGCCCGCCAATCTGGTAGTAGCCATAGAATATATAAAACGCCATGGCAAGGTGACCCTCGGGTTAATATTCAAAACAGCAACGGAAAAGCCAAAATCTACCAGGTCAAGCAAGTGATTAAAGCTATTGAAAGATTGGAGGTGGAAAGTGACACTACAAAATGACCATTATACATATAGAGTTACCTGGTCTCCTGAGGACGAAGAATACATCGGCCTATGCGCTGAATTTCCAAGTTTAAGTTGGCTTGCTAAATCTCCTGAATCTGCGTTAAAAGGTATTCGTAAGACGGTGGAAGCAGTAATTAAAGATATGGAAGATAATAATGAAAAGATTCCCTTGCCAATTGCTTCTAAAAATTATAGCGGGAAATTTATGGTTCGTGTCCCACCAGATGTTCATAGAAATTTGGCAATTCAAGCCGCAGAGTCAGGGGTAAGCCTAAACAGACTGGTAAACTCTCGTCTCAGCCATTAATATTTAAGCATCTAAAACGTATTGAGAAATCACACTTTCCTTTATATTTGAAAGACGGGCTCAGTCGCATTATGGTTGAAAAAATTGATTGGAATCTAAAGTATAATGTTGGTATCTCAGAAATTGATTACCAACATAAATATTTTTTGAAACTCATAAATAGGTTGGCCTTAAATCATGAGTTCCTCAAAGAAAATGGCTTAATTCAGGCTCATCTTTCTGAACTGGACAAATACACACGTTTCCATTTCAAAAGCGAAGAAAATATTATGAATTTAGTCTGTTATACAGATTTAGACTATCACAAACAATTACATAGGGATCTTATCGACAAATTAAGCTATCAAAGTTATCAGTCCCAAATTTCAACTGAAAATATGAATGAATTCATTATATTTTTAAAAGAGTGGTTTTTAAATCACACCGTCAATGAAGACAAAAAATTATCTGAGTATATTAAAACCGTGGATAGAGATTTTTCTTGTTTTTTTGACAATTGACAAGATAGCCGGAGAGATTTTAATTATAGACATCCTGTTCCCAAAGCCGTTGCTATTGCGGTCATAGCCCTAAAAAGCCTTTGTTTCAAGACGTCTCCCCACTATATTCTTTCTTTTTTTGTCTATTTTGGGATAAAATCTGCAACCAAAACCGCAACCATTTTAAATCTGTATTTTGCATTTCACTTTTCTTTATGGGCCTATTTTTTTTTCTGGGTTTCAGTACGGTTAATTTTTAATTAAAATTGTTTTTTAGAGCAGACACAATATATGGTCCTGAATAATTTTATGAAAATCAGTTCAATCATACCATTATTGCGGCCTACTAAAAATTTGAATTGGTAGGAATCGAAAACTCCGTGAGACATGTAATATTGCTCTCCGACTTGAGGATTTAAAAAGTGTGGAAGTACACTCACCCCACAAAGATTATAAAAGCAGCCGAATGGCTGCTTTTTTTATTGATGAAACATGTTGGTCAAGCTATGGGTTTATCGTTATCTCTTGTGGGATTAATTAACGGCATTATGGTCTTCTGTTCTTCTATATGCATTCACAATAATTTTTTTAACCCCTTCGATATTCTCAACAATCTTTGTTATTTCATTTTTCATGGTAGCTTCTGGGTCGCCGATATTTACGACGCCGTCATTTGCTGTGACAGTGTTTGTCGGGCATATTTTTACAATAGCCGCATGAACTTTCGCGGCAAGAAGGGCATCATCAAGAATTTTTTCCGATTCAGGTGTTGTTTTAAAGTTGGGTTTTCGAACCGTCCTGCAGATCAGGTCTGCGGCATCTTCAACTGAGAGGCTTTTTATGTGGATGACCATATCATAAAGTCTACTGTCCCATGTATCAATTCCGTATAACCCCAGGCCCCATTTCCTTCGCTCTTCATCATCTTTTTTTAAAATATAACGTGCTTTTTCTTCGGAAATGTTTTCCCGCCTGACTTCTTCTTTCACACGTTCTTCTATATCCGATATAATCCTGATTTTCAGTACATTGGAAAAATTTTGCAAAAAATAATGACCCGCCAGGCCGTGATAAACTACATTGTCTTTGCGGATATGCTGCAGAAGTGCTTTGCGGATATAACTTACATAGCGGTCCCTACCGTGGGTGTATCTTTCAAGAACAGACGGCGCATCATGAAGCGCTCTGACCAGTCTGATCTCAGGGATGTTGAATTCTTCGGATGCTTCCAGCAGAATATCACGGGAAATACATTCATACCCCAGTTCTGAGGCTACCTTTTCAGCAACTTTTTTTCCGTGACTATAAGAACCTCTTGAGATGGTAATAATGGGCATTGTAACCCCCCCCCCCTTATTTGTAACGTTGTTTTTTATATAAATAAAGTTTAACCAGAAAAACCACAGAAGGCACTGAAAATAGAATTCCGTGCCTTCTGTTTAAAATTAATTTAAATGACGATTAAACACTTCCTGTCGAAAATTGCAACAATATAGATGAAAATTGCAACAGTCTAAATTATACCATGCTATACTTTCTTGTATTCTGGACCAAAAGGACTGTTGACTTTGTCTATACATAAACGCCGTGATGCTTGTCATTGAAGGCGTTGGCTACTTCTGTTATTCCTGCCTGGTTTAAAATCCGGAGCAGTGACACTGAATACCATAAGTCCGTTCTCAGGAAAAATTCAGATTTATAGGAATCGGGTACTGGGAAAATAAATATTATATTGTAGACCTTGCTCTCTCCAATTCAAGTTCCAGGGTAGTGATACTAAATATCGTGCAACCCATGACTGATAATTGGAATTTAGATGCTATAGGGAAAGAATTACATATTTGATGCCATAGAAACCGGAAGGGATTTCTTCCGGATTTTATTTTATGATGTAGACAGCATTCTAACATAGGCCCATGGTCAAAATTAAATCTGCCATAGATACTACAGTATTTTAAGCCTCACTTGGCGTTACAAAGGAGGCTTAAAAGACAAGCAGATGGACGATTTTATTTTGATCATGAGCCTTACATTCAGCATCCTGCCGAAATGAGTGATTATAAATTCTATCTATTTTGTTTTTCTATAAAAACCAACTAATCCTATAATACCAGAAAGAAAAAGCGATAAAGTTGCTGGAACAGGCACTGAAGAAACATTGATGGCGCTAACAATACCTGTTATATCAACACTACCAAAGTTCAATTGATTTTCGTTACCAGCAAAAACTAAGGATAATTGTACAGCTTGGTAAGATGGGTTGCCAATAAAACCGTTGTCAGAAGGAATTTCATATCCACTTAAATCGCATGTCAGATCATTAAAGAAAAAAAGTCCCAAACCTACGACAGTATCTTCATAATAAACACCGTTGAGAATCTGGCCAACTGATGCTATCTGGCTACTGAATAAGTTGGTCGGCGTTTCCTGGTTTGTGTCCCTAAGCTGCATACTTAATTGATCCATTGTAACTGAATTTGTGATCCCTATTCTGCTTTCTTCTCCACGTGGAAAGGAAGCAGGCGGAATATCGCTTGGATATTGAGTTGGAGTTCTTATTGTCGACCATTCTACTCCATTTAATTCAACATTGCAGCTGACAATTGCATCACGATAAATTGCCCTTTGGTATGTGGGCGTATCATATTCAACGTATCCCACAGATTCAGTGTTGATCAGTAATGACGCTTTTAACGAAATTGTTGTATTATCAGGTGTCACATTCAGCAAAGTTGCTACTGGGTGACCAATCCTAACCGTTGATATAAAGTTCGCATCTGCAGTAATATCATAGCGCACAGTAGCTGCGACAGATAGACTTGCGAATATAAACATGAATAATAAAATAATAAAAATTGACGGTATAAATTTCCCCTTAAACATAACTTCTCCTAGAAAACAATAAAGTATTTATAATTAATATCACACACGATGATATGACTTTAAATCAAGTATCATATACAGTGTCAATAAGCTTTTGAACATATTTACGTTTACTTTAAGAAGAGTAGAACAATTGTTCCTTTTAGAGAAAAAAATACCATAAAAGCTGACTTTTTTTATCCAATAATTAGTAAAATTGCGCCCTGCTGGAAACGGAGATGCTGATTCACATCTTTGACTTAGAGAAAATTTGGGGCACGCAGAGCGGAAAAGACGGAAGACTCTCTACGTTAGATGAGGATGGAAACTCAAATCCACCGATCCCGTGGTCTGTGATGCCCAACGGTTCTCTGTACATTTCGGTGGGCTTGACTGTCCTCAAAGCGCCATTAAACTGTAAATTAAGGTAAATTTAATGTCCTGTTAAATTCCTTGTTTTCTGGCCCAGAAGAACCGTTGACTTTGTCTATCAAAGTTCACTTTTCGGGGAGTGGTGAAGGGCACAATATATTGCGCCTGTATCTATTTTATTGGTGGAGGATAATAATATAAAAAATTTATCCTTGCGTTTCTTTGTCCGGGGTGGTTAATCTCCGATTAAATTTATCTGATAATAAATGGTTAACTTTTATAATATAATGGAATCAGAAAAAAATAATCAAATAGAACAAAGCATTGTACAACAATATTTTGATCAAAAGAAATATATGCCACTGTTGCCATTATTAGAAAAACCGCTCTCAGATATAAAAAACATATACAGCTTCATTGAGGAACAAGAATTAATTGATCTTGTCAATTATGCACTTGATTGGAAATCAAAAGATTATTGGCAATCTTTATCTGTTGAATGGATCGAAAGTGGTATTCCAATAACTGAAACCATATTAAAGAAATTAGAAGAAATATCTAATGATAAAGGCTATTCACAAAAATTACGGCATAAAGTGAAAAGGCTACGTAAAAACGAAAGCTAACCAGTCAGCCCAGTGGGAAAGCGTTAGCCATGGAGAAATAAAAGGTGTTTGGTTTATTCAAAAAGAAGAAAAAGAAGCCCTTCGTTCCGCCTGAGATACCATCATATCCATTTGACTACAATGGTATCATAAAGGCTATAGCTCCTTATTACAGCGAGGAACGTCCTTTGGATTTCTTTTTCGAAATGTACGTTATTGACGTATTGGGTGAACTTCCGGAGGTTACCATCTCAGCTTTGGATGAATTTTCCACTAAACACCCTACTTTTTTCGCCGCCCACAATGGTGATTGGCGACAGTTTGTTGTAAAAGAATCACGCCTTTCAAATACGATTGATGTAGCTATTTGGGATCTATGGATTCGAAATTTGGCAAGTGCCAAGAAAAACGGATGGGATTACCATCCATGGCATTATGCACAAAATTTTGCAGACAACTACTTCGCAGATAAAAGCAGAGTTGATGTATGGGAAGGTAATGCTCTGCAAGAAGCAAAACTGAGGATTGAAAAATATAGAAAATTTGGCTAACAAATCGCTAAACTTAGATCGCCAAAAAGTGCGCCGCTTAGCTTTGCAAGATTTAGCAACCGGCCAGCTCAAACATTATAATCAAGGATCAAATGTTTTCACCAAATGACCCAGACCAATTGACTCAAGAAATTTCAGGGCCAGTAAGAAAACTCCTGGCTTTTATTTTTTTGATTGTGTGCCTCCTATTGGTTTTAGGAACATTCTTTTCAGAAAATAAGGGAGAGTTTGGCGGGCTGATTGCAATTGTCGGAATACCTTTGTTTCTTTTGTCTATGGGGCTTTTATTTGCAAAAAAGCGAGAGCGTCAAAGAGGTTTGTTTTCTGGAAATACCTTGTTTATATTGGGTTGTTTGCTCATAGTTGGAACTTTTTTTATAAAAGAGGTTGGTTTTCTTGAGCGGAGCATTTTAGTTTCATTTTCAGCCGCATGTTTTATATTGGCAAAAAAACGTTGGCAACTAAACAAGAAAAACCGAAAATGGTTCATATAAGGTGATTATAACAGGTCGTTGTGTGGACCGGGTGTACTGCTTTTCCAGGTCTTTTAGAATCAATTTAATACATTATTTTCGTTACTGCTCGGAGACACTCCAGAATCAATTTTATAGAACATTAAATGAATTCCTGATCCCCTTGACATCTTGCGTTTTCATTCTAAAAAAAATTGAAAATTTGTAAAGTATTCATCCAGAATAAAAATCACCTAAACTCTTAAACATATGATGATTTCATTTGGAAAAATTTGAAAAAATCATCATATATTCACACAGATGAAAAAATGCCTTCGGCTATCTAAGCCGCTTCGCCGATATCTCTTAGGCCGTAATATCTGAACATTGCGTAAAGCGTTTTCGCGTGCACTGCAATCATGCTTGAGCCGGAATCCATCCCCTGCGTATGGTAACGTTGGGAATCCGGGTATAAACAACCCCGTATCGATAAACCGTTTTATTCCAGCTCAGCTCCCGGAATCCTCCCGAAGTGTTGCGTTCACGTGCGCCTATCGAAGCCAGCTGGATACCGGCTTCTTTCCATCTCCCTGTGTTACTACCCTCACCCCCTCCTTATAAACTCAAAATGTAAAGCGTTTCCATAACAGACCAAGGTTATCGCCCACAGGCGCCAGGGGCGTTCGGAATTTTCATATTATAATTTCAGGGATCGTTGTTATGTCTAATGCTTTTCATCTCCAGAAAAGCTGTTTTTTAATAATTCAACCATAATCGCTCCCCAAAAGTATTATAAGAGTATCGATTATCAGATACGGTCTTTTTCTTTGGTAAGTTCCCCCAAGGCTTTATTCTCTGAGACCGTAATTAATGGTCCTGGGGTTGCTCCTTCTTTTAGTTTCCGCGCAATATATTTTATATCAGCAACAGTCCTGCAAAAAGTTTGCTCGCTAATTTGCTCTATCTCAAGAAGGGCATTTATAGCGTCGTCTCCCTCTTTTGGGATTTTAAAGTTGTAATTTTTGTTTGATTCTGGCTCTCGGCCTAATAAAAAATAATCAATACTTTTCCCTGTTGCCATTGATACATAAACTATGTATTCCATAGATGGTTTTTGTCCAGTTTTACCATGAATATTGGACACCACATTTGCCGAAACCCCTACCATCTTAGCCCATTCTGACGGTCGGAATCTATCTTTAAATTCTTCTATTCTTATCTTGATTGCATCAAAATCTAATTGCTTATTCATATTTTATGAATATAATCCTTGACAACTATTCATAGATTATGTAATTGGTATCTTTAACGATTGCTTTTCCTCTTATTAAGGATAAACACATGCCCAATTTGTTAACCTATCATTTTTCATATCCCACATCAAAACAAATCCCCTATAGGTGTCTTGGTTTTTGCACGGGCATGCGTTTTCCCGAGACATCTCACCCCCTGGCATATGGTGTTGGCAGCACCGCCAGGGGGTTTTCTTTTCTTACAATGCAAAGGATGAATTAAAAAATGGTCTCTTTTCATTGGAAATATAAAGACGAGATTCAGCATTGCTCGGAATGTGGAAAACAAATGTCATCGTTTGAAATCGGCCTTGACCATGACCTTTGTTCAGATTGCCGCGCTTACCATCAGGATGAAAAGGAAGCAGAGATAAGGCGGCTTGAATCACGGCTTGCCGATACAGATGAAAATCAGCGGCTTGCAGACGAAGAGATCCGCAATCTCCTGGAAAATAGGTCCAATGAAGACTTCAGTGATTTCCCGCATTCCGAATACAACGACAATGAGCTTACCAATTCTGAAGATCGTCCATGGGGAGAATATGAAAGAGAACGTTCCCGGAGAGAAGATGAATCAGCCGACGAATATTTAGATGACTACGTGGATTCCTGGTTTGATGACTCTGATTCATCAGATGACCCTTGGGACTATTAGATTATTGGAACTATCCGTATGAAGATTTTAATCGCATGTGAATACTCCGGACGGGTCCGGGACGCATTTTTAAAAAAAGGCCATGACGCCATGTCTTGTGACCTTCTACCGACAGAAACCCCAGGCCCCCATTATCAGGGAGATGTCTTTGACGTGATCAATGACGGTTGGGATATGATGATCGCACACCCGCCGTGCACTTATCTGGCCGTGTCCGGCAACAGATCTTTTTTGAATAATCCGAAAAGATGGAAAAAACGCCTGGACGCAATACTTTTTGTCCATGCCCTGCTTAATGCCGATATAGAAAGAATTTGCATTGAGAATCCCCAGGGCGTTATTTCCACCCATATTCGACAACCGGATCAATATATCCAGCCTTATGAATTCGGTTATCCGGAATCTAAGAAAACCGGCCTTTGGCTTAAAAACCTGCCTTTACTGCTTCCAACAAAACCAGTGAAGCCGCTTTGGATAAATACAGCAGACGGCAAGCGCCATTCCCCGACCCATGCCAGGATTAAAGACGCCAAAATTCGAAGCCTTACTTACCAGGTAATTGCTGACGCTATGGCAGATCAGTGGGACAGCGCCGGCGAATATGTGTTCCCGGTAGTTCCGGAACGCCGGCCGGAGCAGGGAAAATTATTTGCATGACGGGAACACATACAGATAAAGGAATTGAAAGGACTCATATGAAATATTCATTAAAAGCCAAGTGGTTCAGTCCGGATAATTCTTCATTCTCTCCAAAACAAACATCTATCCGTTTGCCCATTCTGTCAGCAGCCAAAATTGATGCGCTCTGTGCAATGTTTCCGAGTATGACGAAAAGTTCAATTATTAATGACTTAATCATAGAGGCGCTTGAATCGTTTGCAACGGAGCTTGAAACAGAACCCGGCAGTACACGCGGTTATAAAAATCTATCTGATGAAAATATCAGTGAGAAAGCATTATTTGAGAAATTAACACAGCATTACTTAGGCGTGCATTTTGAAAATATAGAAGAACTTGAAGAATAGAAAAGGCCGGAAGGTGCAACTTCCGACCTTTAAATAACAGTAAAAACCTCGCCAAAGGAATTTTACATGTCATCTATAAATAAAGATCATAAACAAAGATGTCAACCGGCATTTATTTCCGACGCTGAAACGACCACGCGCGTCAGCGCGGGGGCGTTCAGCGACGGGGTACAGGCCCTTATAACATGTACCCCCCAATTAGCCAGTTTAAGTTCTGTCTATTCAAACATAGATACTTTGCATTTATCCCTTTATGCAGATCTTTCGGATTCAATTATCCTGGAAGAAATTGAAAAGGCCCGTGCGGTTGCCAGGGATTTTGAACAAGATTGTATCCCATTCACCTATTTTTCAAATCAATGGAACGTTCACCGGTCCGGCAGGCGGTTTTTCACCTATCATATCTCAATGGCCGACACCCATGTTTATTTCAATAACCGCTCTGTGCATGGCAATTTTCCCACCTGCTTAATAGAAATCGGTTCTATGTCCTCCCATCTGCCCGGGGCCTTTGAAGTCTATGAACAGGTCCTCAAATATTTAAAGTCCTGTGACATTTCAATCAAAAGACACCATGTCACCCGTGTTGATTTATCCACTGATTTTGTGAATGTCGATTTCAGCCAGCTGGAGTTACACCACATGGAAAAATGGATCACCCGTGCCGTGTCGTCAAGCGTCCACTTTACAGGCCGCACCATCTCCGGGATGTCAATCGGCAAAGGCAACCTGATTTGCCGGATATATAACAAGCGCACAGAATTAAAAGTCAAACGGGCCACGGCCAAAGAAGACTTCTTTAACCGGCAATGGGGCCTTAATTCCCGGGATCAAAAAACACCGGTTGTCAGGGTTGAGTTTCAATACAGGCGTGAAGCCTTAACAGAATTCAAGACCGATGACCTTGAACGAATAGAAACCCTGTCAGACCTTAAAAAATCCCTGAATGGCCTGTGGGCGTATTCATCGAAACTTTGGGCCAAACACTGTGAACATGACGTTGACAGATCCAACAATCATCAGTCCCGTGATGCAGTTACCTCCCCTTTCTGGAAACTTGTTCAGCGTGTCTCTTTCGATAACGAAAACCCAAACCTCTGGAGGAAACGTGAAAAGGCTCAATATGACAATGTTGAAGCTTTATTCGATCAAGGTGTCGGCTGCCTTATATCGGCCTGTGCCGCATCACTCAGAAGCGTAGACGATTTCAGGCAGATCGCAACAATGGCTTCAAGTCGGGTCTGGAGAGAGTTGCAGTTCCGGCTCAATCATTACGAGGAAGAACTGTTCCAAAAAGTACAGATTGTTTTTAACCGCAATAATTTAAACCCGGTCGGTGTGCCGGGATAACATTCAACAAAGGAGTTTTTAAAAATGGCTTTACCAGCAGAAAAGATGTCAGACGAAAAAGAGAAAAAGGTCGTTCCCATGCCGAACATAGACATGGGCTTAACCATAAAAGGGTTGATTATTCAGAAGATCGCCGGAACCACGAAAACCGGTGATGAAACGTTTCACCTGGCCGTTGCCGTCAAAGGTCTGGAAAAAGTTTTGAAGATAAAAGTCTCCAAGGAGATTTTCGACAATTCAACGGAAATGACGCCCTATTCCAATTCCATCTCGTTTCAGGAATTCAATGGCCGCGTTTACTGGCAGGAACAGGAAAACGACTAATGCGGACAACCCGCAATACATGTGCCGCTCCTCTTTTTCCTGTTTTTCAACATGAATTGAGGGGCACGGCACTGATTTGGACAGGGGCTTTTATGAACAGGGGCAACTCATATAGAGGAAACATGAAACAAATATTATATTTTTTGATTGGTTTTTTGATTTCAATCATCTGTTCATTGCCTTTTGCGCATTCGAATATTTACCCCACGGCTGATATTGATGTTGGATCTATAAACGTCAAAAGTGAATATGGTGGATGGCAATTAAAGCAAACTATTTATATTAAATCCCCTGGTGGAACCGCTGAATTTTCTGCGCCCAATGGAACTGTTTGGCTGGGTATTGTTGATGCTGAGCCACCTAATCCATATGGGCTTGGAGTCGGTTATGCTGGCATTAAAGGTATATACCCCTCTAAAATGGTCGCTATTGTTTATATTCCCACTGAGTTGCAGCAATATTTTTCAGACTTTCCTGATTCTGATGGAGATAGGATAGGAGATGATTTCGATTTAAAACCCAATTCATCAGATCCATATAAAGCCGCCATTGTTTCGGTTTGTTACGATGAAAATAATAAAGTTGTTGCCGGTATTATCCAAGACGGTGAAGGCAATCAATATCAATTTGGCACAATGCCCACCGACTTTGAAGGGTATACAATTGATTCGGTTACCGGAGATCTTGTAACGTATCAAACAGCAGAAGACCTTGCCGCATCCTTAGCAAAATTAGACATTGATGATTTAAACATTACCCAAAAAAATAGCCCTGTTGAAATTCAGGATGACGGCACGATTATCCCCGGCTCTACCGATCCCTTTAAGGATTATAAAAAAGCGGAAGATGACCAGACACAAGCGAAGCAACCGGACACCCAGCAAGTCCCGTCAGAACAACCGGATTCAAACGATAGCGATTCAGGCCGGTTGGATAAGATTATCAAGAATACCTCGGCAACAAATACAAATTTAGAAAACATTCAAAAATATCTCGGCATAACAAACGATTATCTTGCCAAGATTAATAAAAAAGAACTTGAAACAACTGTTTCCGTTTCCGGCGGTGGTTCTGTTGTTTCTTCAACGGGTCCCTCTGCAGATGAAATCGGCCAGGCTGTTGGAGACAATTTGATAGACTCCGGCCAAACCATAGATACGACCATCACAGATAATATCCCTGCCCTGGACGAAACAGACACCTTAACGGCAATCAAAACAAAATACTCTGACAGATATGATCTGTTCATCACCACGGTAAAAGAATCCGATCTGTTCAGCCTTCCTTTTGACATCTTTGCCGGTCCGTCCGGTTCCGGTTCTTCTGTACAAACCGTTGATATCGGCAAATGGGGTTCTTCAAGCGAACAAACGGCTTCCATAGATTATTCGGATTACGACAATGTCTGGGGAATTTTACGGTCGGTTCTTTTGTTAGTGACAAGCTTTGCATGCTTTAAAATTCTGGTTCTGAAAAAGGCATAACATGATTCATAAAATAATAGATTTCTGTTCCAATTTCTGGGGAATGCTCACCGACTTTGTCAATTGGGTTCTTGACGGCATCTTATACCTGTTGTCCGAAATTGTTTATCTGAGTATGGATGCATTCTTCAGCATCATTGAAACCATTATTTCAGCGATCGACTTCGCCCAGGTCACCGCCCTGTCTTCATTCGGGAACTGGAACCTTTTACCGGATCAGATTTTATACATCCTCTACAAGCTGAACATTGCCCAATGCCTGAGCATGCTGGCCGCAGCCTGTCTGATCCGTTTGACCCTGAACCTTATTCCGGCAGCATTCACAAGGGTCTAACCATGATTTCCTGTTACGAAGGACTTCCCGGTGCCGGTAAAACCTATGATGCCATGCGCAAACTCCTGGACAACCTTTCCCAGGGCAGACGCATTTTAACGAACATCTCCGGCCCGGATCAGGAAGAAAAACAGGAAATCATAAAACACTTCCTCAATCTTGAAGACAGTCAGCTCAAAGAAAGACTTGTCGCTCTGCCAAATCACCAGATCACCGAATTCTGGGACCATACCAGCCCGGGTGATCTGGTCATCATTGACGAAGCCCAGAATTTCTTTAATTCCCGGGACTGGCAAACCAAAACAAACCGGGCATTCGGCAAATGGGCCAGTGAACACCGTCATATGGGCGTTGACCTTATCCTGATCACCCAAAACGTTGAACGTATCGAAAGCTCTGTCAGGTCCTTGATTGAATTTACCTACCGTTACAAAAAGCTGAATATGTTCGGTAACCTGATCAAGAAAAAATATGTCCGCTTTTGCTATTACGGGCCATCCCTTGATCAAATAGGCCAGAAAACCTGTTCCTATGACCCCAAAATATTCAAGTGCTACAAAAGCTATTTTAAGGATGGCACCAAAGAAATAGGCATTGAAAAACCGGCCAATATCCTGAAACACCCCATATTTTATGCAATCCCCTTTGTCCTGGGCCTGTTCATCTATTTTTTAAGCCAGTCAAGCCTGTTAAGCGGCGACCTGTTCGGCACCCAGGCCATTTCAAATTCCATTGAAGAAAGAAGACAGCAATCTTTAACCCAAGATCATCAGCCAGACACCCCGGATCATGAACCGGGATATTCCGGCCAGGCAGCTCCTTTAACGGACTACGTATTGGTAGGCGTGATTAATTCAAAAAAGATTTTTAAATCAAAAATCGACGGATCTATTTTGGTGACCCAATGAACTATTTTTATCTGATAACGACATTATTTTTCTGTGCCGGCTGTGCACACCCTTCCTTTAAAGTGCCGGTGTACAATGAACACAAGCCCTTTGATATTCACCGCAATGCATCAACGGTGAAAGAGGTGGTGGTCAAAGATTTTATTAAATTCGATGATGATCTGGACAAAATCCCCGATGATATCCAGGTTTCAATCAATTTAACCGCACCGGTCCCCCTGTGTGATTTTTTCCAGATCCTTATTGACCAGGGCATAAACATTGTGGCCGATATCGGGTGTTACATTGAACAGCCCACGGAAACCAAGGACGCCTCCAACCTTGCCACCGAGAAAAAGGAAACGCCCAGGCTTCAAACCGTTTCCATGCCTGCGTACCACGGCACCCTGAAAACCCTGCTGCAATCTCTGCAAATCAGCCATGGATTATTTTTCAAATACAAACAGGGTGTGTTGATCATTCGCAAAACATCCCCGGCCTATGTGAAGGTGCTGATGCCCGGCACCCAGGAAAACCTGATCAAATTATTAAACTCTTTCGGGGTCCAGAACTCGTTTTATGATGAACTCTCCTCCCGGATCGTTTTTAACACCGATTATTATACATACCTGACCATTTACGATTATTTCAAAAATAATCCGTATCTGACCCTGGTTGTATTCGACATCATGATTCTTGAAGCCCAGGACAGCCACATATACAAACACGGTATTGATTGGTCACAATTGGCTGCCAGCTTAACGGACCTGTATGAAGATCCGCTTAAATTTTCTGTCACCGGCTCGGATGACGGCTTCGCCCTGAACCTTGGCGGCGGTCACCTATCATTGCAATCCGTGGTTGAATCCCTGGACGAATTAAAGGATTTTACCGTGCTTCAGTCTGCCCGGATCTCAGTTATGAACGGCTCCACCGCCGAGCTTGATGTGTCGGAAAAAATCCCCTACGTCAAAGAAATCACCGTGTCATCCATTGACGGAGCCACAGATACCGTTGCCCAGGGCTATGAATTTGATACCGTGTCGTCCGGCCTGATTTTAAAACTCAAACCCTCGGTATCCGGGAACATCATCTCCACGCAGTTTACCGGAAACATCCAAAGCCTGATTGAATTTCTTGAAGTGGGCACGGAGCCCAACCTTGTCAGGCAACCCCAAATTTCCATTCGCAAAATTGACAATCAAATCGTGTTCAGGGCCGGGGAAACAACCCTGATCGGCGGTCTGAAATATAACAAAGGAAGCGTGTCAAGGTCGTCTTTAAGTTGGTTAAAGATAGGTCTTGATAATCAGGAAACCACACAGTTTTCGGTTTCCATATTAATCAACAGTGAGGTGATACGCTATGTGTTTTCTTAAGCGAATCCTCAGCGTTGTTTCATTGATCCTTTTCGGGATCACTGGTCTTGCTTTGGCAACAACCGAATACACCCCTTTGATTTCATCAGATATGTTTGATGGTGTCAGAACCGACGTCAACACCGCTGCAGCGGGCATTATCACCATTCTGATAATCGTTGTGGGGCTGGGGTTGCTTGTTAAAGTCTTTCGTTAATTTTTTTTTAAAAGGAGTTTTATCATGAAGAATCTTATCACCCGTTCCCAGATGTTCACCGCAGCTATTTTTTCTGCATTTTTCGGCATGTTCGGCCTGTCCTTTGCCACACCCAGTGTTGCAGACCTTTGGACCGCGTTCGACATCTCAACCATCAACGGTCAGGTGCTCACCGTCCTGACCACCTTTGTCACCATTAACCTGGCCTTCCTCGCCTACAAGTACATCCGGCGCACCATGAGCAGAGGTTAATTTTTCCCCAGGGGATGGGGGCGTTGTTCCCCTTCCCCTACCCTAAAGGAGCGTTATGGAAACCGACTTAATCAGTTTAATGTTCACACAGTTCAAAGCGAATCTTGCAAGCTTTATCGCAAACGATATTTCTGTGGTCCTCCTTGCCATGCTCTCCTTGATGTTCATTGTTTTCGCGTTTGTAAAAATTATGGAACTTTTCAATATCGGCATGACCGAAAGGGAGATCGAAGCCAAAAAAGCGTTTAACCGCTGGCAGATGAGCAAAGGCACCTGGCGTGAACCTTTAATGAAAGAAGAATATCAAATGAGCCTGAACGGTATCAGAGACGAAAAATAAGCCAATATTTTTGATTAAATTTATGAAGAAAGACAGGAGATAAACAATGATAGATTTAGAAGCGTTTGGAAATGGTTTTGGCCTTGTTGTTATTTCCTTGCTCCTGGGCGTCATTATCCGGGCCATCGTATCAGCCCTTCAGATTGGATCATCCCGTTTCAATTCCATCGGCGTCTTGTTTCTTTTAATACTGCTTTCAAATACCCAATCATATGCAGCGGTCACAAAGACCGGCCAGATTGATCTTTACCGGGTGGATCAGGCAAACGCGTTCTTTGTTGTCGATGACTACCTTTTTAATACATCCGATTTTTCTCAAATCAATATTTTGACCAAAGCATATTACCAACGAACATCAATCTCGGTGACGGATCTCGATTCTGATCCGGGTCAAGTCGACTATATTGAAATTACAGACACCTCTGATCTGACCTCAAAAAGTATCTCGTTAATCATCGGTGCCCTTTCATGTAACGCCCTGGCCCTGGGCTTATCCTTGAGGCTTTAACATGATCACTTTACCCGAAGGCTTTGACCTTGCCCTTTTTATCAGTGACATCGTCACCTATGTCGGATTGCCCATTGTGACAATTGCCTTTTCTTTTTGTGTCTTCAGACTGATTTCATACACCTTAAGTTTGGGATCATCAAAATGATTAAACTCATCGCTTTCATAACAATGGCCATTGACCATTCGGCCATATTCTTTTTCCCGGAACATGAATTTATCATGCGGTCCATAGGGGCGTTGTCTTTCCCTTTGTTTGCCTTTTTCATTACCCAGGGCCTTAAATACACCAAGGATCTCCAGCTTTATATCATCTGCCTGGTGACTTGCGCCGGTGTTACCCAGCCCCTGTTTAATATTTTGTTCCCGGACCTGCATAGACTCAATGATCTTTATACCCTGCTTTTTGGCCTGATCATACTTGTCCTGTATGAACGATACGGCTATCAGGCGTTTTATCTGACCCTGCTCCTTGTCCTGTCCAACGTGGTATCAATCTATGTTTTCATAGTCTTTGCCATCTATTTTTTGCATCATCGACCGGTGTATCTCCTGGGCGCTATGACGGCCTTCTATCTCTTGGTCTATTATTTATCCGGAGCCGCCTATGTTTTGTTCGGCCCGGCTGCTGTGTTCCTCATGTACTCCAGGGCCACCATACCTTTGCCAAGAATGATCCAAAAATACTTTTATTATGTGGCCTACCCTGGGCATTTTTTAATAATCATCCTGATCAATTCAATCAGATGCCCGGCAACCACCTGACAACGAATGAATAAAATGAACCCTCAAGAATTGAAAAATCACCTTTACCTGCTGGTAAAGAAAAACGGCAAAACCAGCATAACGAAACTTGAGCATGAATACATGACAGGCAAAATTGATTTCAACACCTATTTGCATTGTTGCTATTCGGATTATGCAAAAGGCCATTTGTCAAAAAAGAAGGGGAAATAATGAATAATACCGCTGTTGAATTAACTCTTGAAGAACTAAAAAGGCAGTTCCCTGGAAAAACGATGCTTACAGCAGAAGAGACCGCAAAAGCTTACGGATTGAAAGGTCCTCAATCAATTTACAATGCGTTAAGGAAAACCGCTCCACACCCTTTTCCCATAAAGCCTAAAAAAAGATGCGGAAAACTCTTTTTTAATATTGTCCATATTGCAAACGACCAGGCGAGCTAATTATAAATTTTTGTTGTTTTGGAGAATGCCATGGCAATTTTGCAAGAATGTCCGATATGCAATAACAAACAGAGCTTAAAGCGTAAAAAATGCAGTTGCGGTGCGGACCTTGATAAATTCAAAAGATCCGGAAAAATTAAATACCACATTCAATATAGGTTGCCCGGTGGAAAACAAAGGAAAGAACTTGTTGGATATTCCATTGAAGATGCAAAAGCAGCTGATGGAAAAAGAAAAGTTCAAAAAAAAGAGGGACGTATTTTCGATATGCTTCCCCAGGATAAATCCACTTTTAAAGAATTGTCCGACTGGTATCTTGGGCTCCCTAAAATTAAAAAACTTGCATCATATAAAGTCCTTTGCTTCAATCTCGCATCATTCAATGCCGTATTTGGCCATAAGCTCGCAACTGATTTAAAACAAGCAGATATAGAAGAATATCAAGTGGCGCGATTAGATCAGGGATTATCAAAGTGCTATGTTGACCAAGAAATTTCCGTTGCAAAAAGAGTTCTCAGCAAAGCATGGGAAAATGACAAGGTGTCCGGGGACGCTTTAAAACCTTTCAAGCGGACAAAAAAGCTACTTAAAAAGGGATCGAATAAAAGAAAACGGGTTCTTACTATTGAAGAATATACAAAACTTTCAGAAGCCCTTCCAACTCATGCCAAGAATATATTTATTACCGGATTCTTTACCGGCATGCGCATGGGGGAGATCCTATCCTTAAAATGGGAACAAATCGATTTCAAAAACAGGCGTATCGAATTAGAAAAAGATCAAACCAAGGATGATGAAGAGCGTTTTATACCAATATCAGATACTCTTCTAAATATATTTCAAAGCATTTCCAGAAATATTCATGATGACCATGTTTTTCTTTATCGTGGTAAACCTCTGAAAAGTATCAGAGATAGCTTAAGGAGGACCTGCCAAAAAATTGGAATCCCATATGGCCGGAATGTCAAAAACGGGATTACGCCACATGACCTTCGACATACATTCAATACATATATGAGGAAATCTGGTGCCCATGACACAGTTACTATGGATATCACCGGGCATGCTACCAGAGAAATGTTTGATTGGTATAATACTGTGGATGATTCTGAAAAGGCAGAAGCTGTTAAACAGTTAGAGGATTTTATTTTAGATCAAAAAAAATAGTAGATGAATTCTGAAATTGTTACCCAAACGTTACCCATCCCCCTAAAAACAAAAAATCAACAAGTCAGATATCCTCTCTAACTGGTTGATTTTTAAGTGGTGCCGAAGGGGAGATTCGAACTCCCACAAGCGTACGCTCGCTAGTCCCTGAAACTAGTGCGTCTACCAATTCCGCCACTTCGGCACACTCACAACCGCTCTGTTTGCAACCCATTTAAAGATTGCGTTCAAGCGATGGTTGGGATATATATATGTGTTTGTTTGGTTTGTCAATAGTATTTGTTTAAAATTTAAAGGACGACATGGAATTAATTGAAGATCTAAATCAGATTAAAGCCCCCTTTAATAACGCCGTTGTTACCATTGGTAATTTTGACGGTGTGCACAAGGGTCACCAGGCGCTGTTTAACCAGGTGATTAAAAAGGGTGGCCAGGCCGGCGGCATCTGTATTGCCATGACTTTTGAACCGCATCCGTTAAGAGCCCTTGGGCTTTCCAGCCCACCTCTGATTACCCGGCGGGACCAGAAAATAGAACTCATAGAATCCTCGGGCATAGACGTACTGCTCTGTCTGCCCTTTGATAAGGCGTTTGCAAAGATACCCGCCCAGGAATTCATTGAAGAGATTCTTGTAAAAAAAATCGGCATGAAAACCATTATTATCGGTCCGGATTACACCTTTGGCAAAGACAGGGTCGGCAATATTGAGCTTTTGAAAACAATGGGGCCGGAACTTGGATATGAAACCATTGTATCCGACTGGATAAAGGGAGATGAAACCGAAACGGAACGCATCTCCAGCACGAAAATCAGAAAACTTGTCATGGACGGCCATGTGAACCAGGCAAAGCACTACCTTGGAAGATTCTACCAAATCCGGGGCAAGGTTATAAAGGGTCGTATGCGTGGCGGCAGTCAGCTTGGATTTCCCACGGCCAATATAAAACTGCATGATGAACTGTGCCCCAAATTCGGGGTTTATGCCGTAACGGTTGAAACCGTTCATGGCAACTTTGATGGCGTCGCCAATATCGGGTTTTCTCCGACCTTTGGGGATGAAATATTTACCATTGAAGTTCATATTCTTGATTTTAACAAAGATATATACGGTTCCCGGATACGCGTTAATATGGTGGAACGGCTTCGGGATGAAATTAAATTTTCAAATATTGAGCAATTGTCCGATCAAATACGAAAGGACATTCAAACGGCAAAGGAAATTTTAAAATAAATGGCTATTCTTGATATCGTTACATTTCCCGAACCCTCTTTAAAGAAGCCATCAGTACCTGTTGAAGCCATTGATGACGAATTGAAAAAGTTTATTGAGGATATGGGTGAAACCATGTTCCATGATGCGGGTGTCGGCCTTGCAGCTCCCCAGGTCGGCGTCAATCGCCGGGTGATTGTTTATAATCCAAATGCAGACCAGGATGAGCAAGATCCCGAAGACAAAACATTTACTGCACTGATCAACCCTGAGATCCTGTCCAAATCCGAAGAGACTTTTACGTCTGAACAAGAAGGGTGTCTAAGTGTTATTGATTACAGAGCCGATGTTAAGCGGCATTCAAGCGTCACCGTACGGGGCATAAACATTAATGGTGAAACCGTTGAATTTGAGGTCCATGGGCTTATGTCCGTTATTATGCAGCATGAAATCGATCACCTTGACGGCGTCCTGTTTATTGACAGAATTTCTGCATTAAAACGGGCGATGTACACCAAAAAACGGTTAAAACAATTGAAAAATCAAAAATGAAAAATACCCGCATTGTTTTTATGGGAACGCCGGAATTTGCTGTTCCGGCACTCAAGACCCTGGCAAACGAGCCGGGGTTTGACGTTTTACTGGCAGTGACCCAGCCGGACAGGCCCAAAGGCCGGGGAAAAAAACTTAGCCCTTCTGAAGTCAAGCAGGCCGCACTGGACCTTGGCATTGAGGTGTACCAACCCGAAAAAATAAACACCCAGGAAGGTGTAGAGCGCCTTACCAGCCTTGAACCGGACTATTTTGTCGTGGTTGCCTTTGGACAGATTCTTTCACGTCAGGTGCTGGATATCCCCAAAACCTACCCGATAAATATCCATGCCTCTCTGCTGCCCAAATACAGAGGGGCCGCTCCCATCCAGGCGGCAGTGCTTAATATGGATGAGCAGACCGGTGTCACCACCATGGTGATGGCGGAAAAAATGGATGCCGGAGATATACTGCTGATGGAAACAACACCGGTAGATCCAGAGGAGACCGCCTCAACCCTGCATGACAGGTTATCCCAGATAGGGGCTGACCTTATTGTTAAGACCATCCACTGCATTGAACAAAAAAAAGTTACTCCTGTTCCCCAGGATCACGCCAAAGCAACTTATGTATCCATGCTTAAGAAATCGGACGGCCGAATTGACTGGCGCACCAGCGCCAAAGCCATCTGCGCCCACATCAATGCCATGACACCCTGGCCCGGGGCCTTTACCGAACTTGGTAAAAAACGCCTTAAGATTTTTAAAGCTGCGGTGTCATCGGACCATACTCAGACATCCGCCGAACCCGGCACAGTAGTCAGCTGCAGTGATGGAGAATTGTTCGTGGCTGCAGGAGATGGTGTTGTCCAGGTGCTTGAATTAATGGGTAACTCAGGCAAACGCCTTGATGCCGCCGCATTTCTTCGTGGAAATCCAATTGACATGCCGGCCTGTTTTAAATGAACAAGACCAATGATCCGCGCTATATCGCCTTTACCCTGATTGAGGCAGGTCAAAAAACAACCTTGCCCCTTGATCGTGCCGTTGAAGATGCGACACAGCATCTTGAACGATTGAGTCAAAAGGACAAAGGGCTGTGCCATGCCATTGTATTCGGGGTGTTCAGACACCGGGGCCGCATTGACCAATTAATCGGCCATTGTTCTAAACTTCCCTTTGACCGCATTGATGCCAAGGTTAAAACCATCTTGCGCATTGGGGTGTTCCAGCTTGTTTTTCTGGACAGGGTCCCGGATTTTGCAGCCATCAACACCAGTATTGAACTTGCAAAACCCATTTGCGGCAAAAAAGCATCGGGCTTTATCAATGCGGTTTTGCGCAATGTATCCCGATCCTACAAAGAGATCGCCCTGCCCTGCGCCCAAAAAGATTTACCTGAGCACCTGACGGCGGCCTTTTCCATACCCGCCTGGCTTGGAAAACGCTGGGTGGAAAAATATGGACAAGAAAAGACATTGGCACTTGCCGAAACGCTGATGCAGTTACCCCCGCTCACTCTCCGGGTCAATCCACACAAAATCACCAGGGATGCGTTGATGGCTGATTTTGAACAGGCCGGAATTAATGCCCAACCAACCCGATTCAGTCCATTGGGACTTCAGCTCCGGACATCGGGTATTGCCATTCCGGATTTGCCCGGGTTTAACGACGGGCTCTTCCAGATCCAGGATGAAGCGGCTCAGTTGGCCGTTCAGCTTTTAGCTCCAAAACCCGGGGAAACGATTCTGGATGCCTGTGCCGGCCTTGGCACAAAAACCTGCCACATAGCCCTTGAAATGGAAAACAAAGGCAAGATCACCGCCAATGATACCGGCCAAAGTAAAGCCGAAAGGCTGAACAATGAAGCGGGGCGCTTAAACATTGATATTATTGATACCACCCATGTGGACATGTCCCGGGCCGGGATCAATGATTTTTCATCCTATTTTGACCGGGTGCTTGTGGATGCGCCATGCACGGGCCTTGGTGTTCTTGCCAGAAATCCGGACAGCCGGTGGAAGCGAAGATCAAAGGATATCATGCGCATGGCCGCCCTGCAGAAAAAAATCCTGAACGGTTCTGCCAACGTGGTGGCCCCTGGGGGCGTGCTTGTATATGCGGTCTGCTCCTGCGAACCCGAAGAGACCACCCAGGTGATAGAGCGTTTTTTAGACAAAAGAAAAGATTTTACCCCGGATACTTTGGGATTTGAAAAGCATCTGCCTTTTTTCTGCGAGTCCGGGGATGATACATTTAATAAAACAACCTTTCCTGACCATCTCGACATGGACGGATTTTTCATGGCCAGGATGAGAAGAAAATAATAGGAGAAGATATGACACTAATCGCCCCCTCCATTCTGTCTGCGGATTTCACCCGGCTGGGAGAAGAGATCAAAGCGGTTGAAAAGGCCGGTGCAGACTGGATTCACATTGATGTTATGGACGGCCAGTTTGTGCCCAACATTTCCTACGGTCCGATTATTGTGGATGCCTGCAAGAAAGTGACGGATCTGGTGCTGGACGTCCACCTGATGATTGAAACCCCGGACGCCCGGATTCCGGATTTCGCCAAAGCCGGGGCTGACTACATCAGCGTCCATGCCGAAGCATGCCCCCATCTGCACCGAAGCCTGCAGCTGATAAAAAGCCTGGGCGTAAAGGCCGGGGTTGCCCTGAATCCGGCCACGCCGCTGTCATCCCTTGAATATATCCTTGATATGCTGGATTTTGTTCTGATCATGAGCGTCAACCCCGGCTTCGGCGGGCAGAAATTCATTGATTCCAGCTTAAACAAAATAACCGCGCTCTCTAAAATGCTGGCCGATGCAGGATCAAACGCCATCATCCAGGTGGACGGCGGCGTAAACAACGATACCATGGAGGACGTTACAAGGGCCGGTGCCCGCTGTTTTGTGGCCGGCTCCGCCATTTTCAATACCCCTGACTATAAAACAACCATCGACGAACTTCGCAAGCGTTCCGAAAAAGGCAAGAAATGAACAAAATGATCATATCCGTCCTGGCCCAGGACCGGCCGGGCATTATCGCCAGTGTCACCTCGGACCTGTGTGACCTTGGGTGTAATCTTGAAAACGTGAATCAAATGATCCTGCAAAACCAGTTTGCCGGTTTTTTTGTGGTCCAGGCCCCGGAAGGCGTATCTGCCGAAACCATCAGCCATGAACTGATCTCAAAAGAAGAAGACAAGGGATTGACCATCCACGTCAGGTCCCTTGAAGACGACACCCAGACCCCTGTGGCGGACAAGGAAATTTTTCTGATCACCACCTCCGGCCCGGACCAGAAAGGCCTTGTGGCCCAATTGTCAGGTGTAATTTCAAGTTTCGGAGCAAATATTGTCAACATGAAGGCCGTGTTCATGGGCGGTTCCAATCCCAATGAAAATGTCATGTCCTACCAGGTGCCGGTGACAAAAGAGATTGATGCACCGGCCCTGTTTGCCGCCCTTAAGGCAAAAGCAAAGGAGCTGAACCTGGACATCCGCATCCAGCACAAAAATATTTTTGATGTGACCAATAAAATATGACAGTAACGGGCTGACCTGAGATATCAACCACCAGGTACAGCCCTCAGCAAAATTTAAAAAAATCTGAGTAACCTAACCAGACTTTCTTATAAAAGGAAATTTTACGGTGTTTGAAGATCAGGAAATTATCTCCACCATAGAGATGGTAAAAAATGAAAACCTGGATGTGAGAGCAGTGACCTTAGGCATCAGCCTGTTTGACTGTATCTCCCATGACCTAAATGTTTTCAAGAAAAATATACGCAAAAAAATCATAGGACATGCAGCAAAGCTTGTGGAGACCTGTGACCAGGTAGGTGAAAAATACGGCATCAAGGTGGTCAACAAGCGCATTTCCATCTCTCCCATTGCCTTGGTGGGGGCCTCTTTTTCATCCGAACAGATGGTGGAGATCGCCCACGAGCTCAATGATATAGCCAAAACCGTGAATATTGATTTTATCGGCGGGTTTTCAGCCCTGGTGGAAAAAGGCATTGCCAAAGGGGACCAGGCACTAATTGACGCGATCCCCCAGGCGCTGGCCGAGACCCAGCGGATCTGTGCTTCCGTAAATGTAGCCACCACCAAGGCCGGTATTAACATGGATGCCGTACTTGCCATGTCCAGGGCCATTAAAAAGGCGGCAGCACTTACGGCGGACCAGGACGGCTTGGCCTGCGCCAAGCTGTGCGTGTTTTCAAATATTCCCCAGGACATGCCGTTTATGGCAGGTGCCTATCTTGGGGTGGGCCAGGCAGATGCCGTGATCAATGTCGGGGTATCCGGTCCCGGCGTGGTTAAACGCGCCATTGAAAGGAATTTATCCCAACAGCGCTTGTCCCTTGGCCGCATTGCCGAAATTATCAAACGCACCGCCTGCAAGGTCACCCGGGTGGGCGAACTCATCGGCAGGGAGGTGGCGGACATCCTCAATATCCGATTCGGCGTGGTGGATCTCTCCCTTGCCCCGACCCCCACCGTGGGTGATAGTGTCGGCGAAATATTCCAGGCATTGGGCCTTTCCCACATTGGTGTCCCCGGCTCCACTGCGGCTTTGGCCATGCTCAATGATGCGGTAAAAAAGGGTGGGGCCTTTGCATCTTCTCATGTGGGCGGTCTGTCTGGAGCATTTATCCCGGTCAGTGAAGATCTCAACATTGCCGAAGCCGCACAAAAAGGATTTCTCACCGTGGAAAAACTGGAGGCCATGACCTGTGTCTGCTCCGTGGGACTGGATATGGTGGCCGTGCCCGGTGATATCACCGAGCAGGTTTTAGCCGGGATTATTGCCGATGAAATGGCCATCGGTATGATCAATGCCAAAACAACGGCCACCCGCATAATTCCGGTGCCTGGTAAAAAAGCGGGGGATTTTGTTAATTTCGGCGGTCTTTTGGGCAAGGCAAGTATCATGAATGTGCCCCACCTTGATCTTGAAGATAGTTTTGTGGAGTATGGGGGGCATATTCCAGCCCCAATCCACAGCCTAAAAAATTAGTGTTTGTTTGAACGAAAAGTCACCCACCTGCGGCGTTGCAAAAAAACTTGCAATCCTCACGTACTATAGTACGCTCCGGTTGCAATTTTTTTTGCGCCTTGCATCTGGGTAACTTTTCATCCAAACAAAGTGATTCGGTACAATTTAGGAAATCCGTTCATGAGTAGTTTACGAGCCCAGGGGCAGTCTCCCCAGGGACAGATGATTGATTATAAAATTGTCCTGGTGTTAAGCCTGGTTCATTTTACCGGAGATTTTTACTCCTCCTTTTTTACCCCTTTGCTGCCGGCATTCCAGGCGAAACTGGGTCTTACTCTGACCCAGATAGGTCTGATTACCGGCACTGTTCGGTTTTTATCCTTTGTGGTGCAGCCGGCGGTAGGGTATATGGCCGACCGTTACGAAACCCGGTGGTTCGTACTCACCGGACTGTTTCTGGTCTTTTTTGTCATTCCCTTTTCCGGCATTGCGCCCAATTACTGGATCTTGCTGATCATTTTATGCCTGGGCTCTTTTGGGTCCTCCATGTTTCACCCCTCCACATCGGGGATGGTGAATCTGTATGCCGGTAACCGGGCAGGCTTTGCCCAGTCCATTTTCAACACCGGCGGGACTTTGTCCTTTGCTTTAGGTCCGGTCTTCATCACCTGGTATGTCAGCCGGTTCGGCCTGTCCGCCATGCCCTGGACCATGCTGCTGGGCCTTGTCTCGTATATCTTCTGCCTGAAATATATGCCCAGACCCGTATCCGAGAATATGGCGGGACTTGGATTTATCAACAGCTTGAAGCAGACCTTTGGCAAAGTATACAAGGCGGTGTTTTTAATCTGGCTGGTGATGGTGCTGCGGGCGGTTGTGGGCCAGACCTTTTTAACCTTCATGCCCATATATCTAACCCACCATGGCCATCCGTTGCCCTCCGTGGGCGTTATTATTGCGCTGTTTACCATTGCAGGAACCCTGTCCGGACTGACGGCCGGGTATTGCGCAGACCGGTTCGGGTTCAAACCGGTGTTTTTTATCTCATACCTGCTTATGGCACCGACCCTTTTGATGTTTTTGTACATGCCTGGATTAGGCGCCTACGCAAGCTCTTTTCTTGCAGGTTTTTTTGTGCTGGCTCCTATGCCCTTGGGTGTGGTCATGGCCCAAAAACTTGCCCCGGGCTCCAGGGCCATGGCAGCCAGTCTGATGATGGGACTGGCCTACGGGCTTGGCGGTGTCATCTCCCCGGGCGTCGGCTGGCTGGCTGACATTTTCGGACTGACCATCGTACTTAAATGCACTGCATTTATCCCCCTGGTCTGCCTGCTACCCATTGCCATGTTTCCCAAAATAAAATAGGTGAACTGTCATGCCGGATGTTGTATTAATTGCTCCGCCCATCCGGGAATTTTATCTGACCCAAAAGCGGACTATTCCCTATGGGCTGGCCTGTATCGCCAAACAGCTGGAACAGGCCAAGATTTCATGCACGATCATTGACGCCCTTGCACGAAATAAATCAAAGATCATTGAATATCCGGAAGGCTTTGACCACCTGATTCCCCACTACGGGCGAACGGACGTCACACTTTTTTCCCTGTTTCACCTTTTCCGGCACTTTGGTTACAGCTTCGAGCATATTGCCAACCTGGTCAGACGGGAAAAACCATTTTTAGTCGGCATATCCGCCCTGTTCACCCCCTATTGGAACCAGGCTCTGGACACAGCAAAGGCGGTAAAACGATTCTGCCCCAACACCTTTATTGTGCTTGGCGGCCATCATGTCACCCAGTTCCCCAAGGCGTGCCTTGAACATAAGGAAATCGATTTTATTATCCAGGGCGAGGGTGAAATGCCCATGGTTCACCTGGCGCAGCTGATAAAAAAACAAGCGGCTTACGCCATGCCCTGTGCAGATGAATTAAAAAAAATTAAGGGGATAGGATTCAGGCACAAAAATAATATCACGCTGAATCCGCCTGTATGGTCCGACTCGCCCCATGGTCTTGACCAAAATGCGTTGGATAAAATTGACTGGGGCTTTTACCAGCGCAATAAAAAAAGCGCCATCACCATCGTGGCTTCCAGAGGATGTCCTTTCTCCTGTTCCTATTGCGCGGTATCAGCGGCCGGAAATTCCGGGCGTTTTAGGATGCGGGAGGTTTCGGATGTGCTTGATGAAATTAAATTGCAGGCAAGATCCAAACAAATTGGATTTATTGATTTTGAGGATGAAAATCTAACCCTTAAAAAATCTTGGGTATTGGAACTTTTAGCCGGCGTCCAGGAGATATTTACGGGACAAGATGTTGAACTACGGGCCATGAACGGACTATTCCCTCCATCCCTTGACATGGAAATCCTTACAGCGATGAAAGCGTCCGGGTTTAAAACCCTGAACCTGTCCGTGGGCTCTTTTTGCGCAACCCAATTAGAAAGGTTTAAACGTCCGGACGTAAGAAAAGCCAATGACAGGGTGTTGGAGATGGCCAGGGATTTGGATATGGATTGCGTCTCTTATCTGCTTGGGGCCGCTCCCGGCCAGACAGCGACCACCACGTTGAACGATCTTTTGACACTTGCACCCAAAAGAACCATTGTCGGCCTCTCCATTTACTATCCTGCCCCAGGCTCCACCGATTATGCCCTGTGCGAAGCACAGCGGTTGCTGCCCCATGATTTTACCTTAATGCGCTCCACAGCCTTCCCCGTGGTCGATACGACGTCCAGAATAGAAGCGGTAACGCTGTTACGACTGGCAAGAATCCTGAATTTTCTTAAATCCTATGTAGATCAACATGGTGTTTTGCCAGATCCCTTGGATGCCGGCGAAATTACAGCCATGGAAAATGCCTGCCATGAAAATATGGATAGAGGCGAGGCCAGCACTCTTTTAATGCAAATGTTCCTAACAGATGCCATTCCCAGGGGGATGGATCACCAAGGCCACATCTATCACCATCCCCACAGTACTGATTTATGTAAAATATTCATGCAAAGACTTCAAGATATCACCGTCTGCGGCGCTGTTCGGTCTTCTTCCCCAGCTGCAGATCTTATTTCGGGATCCACGAACATTTCTCGCTGAAATTTTCTGCTTTGCCAATTTCAACATAAGACGCACCGCGTTCAGGACCGAAACTGCCGGAAAGCACAATAATAAGGTCCTCATCATTAAAATTCTGGTCTGCAATTAACCGGCAGATGGAACTTGTCAGCGATTCCCTTGGATTGTCGCCAAGTGGTATGTATTCGGCAAACACACCAAAGGACAAAGAGAGAATACGCATCACCCGTTTATCGTAGACCTGGGCGAAAATCGGACTGTCCCCCCGATAGGCGGCCAGGGCCAAAATGGTTTTCCCGGAAAGCGAATCGGCCACAATTCCCCTGGTGTTCAGACGCAGGGATGATTTGACCGCGGCCTTGGCAAGATAGTCCGTCAGGTTGCCATGACTTGAATAGGGGACGTCAATGAAGGAGCTTCTTTTTAACTCCACCTCCTGGGCAATCCGGGCCATGGTCAACACGGCCTCTTCAGGATACTGGCCATTAGCGGTCTCTCCGGACAGCATCAAGGCATCGGTATGATCCAGGCAGGCATTGGCAACATCAGACACTTCAGCCCTTGTGGGGCGTGGTGATTTAATCATGGAATGCAGCATCTGGGTCGCGACAATCACAGGCCGCCTAAGTTCAATACAGGTTTGAACAATATCTTTTTGGATGAGCGGAATCCTTTCGGTCGGGATTTCAACGGCCAGATCCCCCCGGGCCACCATCACCCCATAGGCATACTCCAGAATTTCCCGAAGATTCTTTACCCCCTGGGCATTCTCAATTTTAGCAATAATTTTGATTGAAGATTTTTTTTCATCAAGAATGCTTTGAACCGCCAGGACGTCCTCTTTGTTCCGGACAAAGGAGTGGGCAATAAAGTCAAGGTCCTGTTCTGCGGCAAAGGCGATGAACCCCCTGTCCTTTTCGCTCAGCGCCGGCAATTTCACATGAACAGACGGGATATTAACACTTTTTCTGGGGTAAATGACCCCTGCATTTTCCACGAAACAGTTGAGATACCCATCTGCCTTGTCCTTCACTTTCAGGGCAATGCATCCGTCATCAATGAGGATGGAAGACCCCACCGGTACATCATCCACAAACTGGGGGTAGGAAACGCAGATCTCATTGCCCTGGGAAATCCCGCCGGCCTCACCTTTGATGCGAATTAAGTCTCCGGAGGCCACAGACAAAGGCTCTTTGGCATCACAGGTCCTGATTTCAGGGCCCTTGGTGTCTAAAAGAATGCCGATCTTATCCGATACCTTGCGGGTATTTTCAATAACCAGCATGGCATCGTCATGGCTCATGTGGGCCGTATTCAAGCGCACCACATTCATTCCCGCATTATAAAGAGTTTCAATGAATTCCACTGAACAATTCAAGCTGGATATGGTTGCCACAATTTTTGTTTTACGCCTTTTCAAAACAGATCTCTCTTTCGGCACGATGCCATGATAAATTTTATATAAAAGTCCAAATAAATGTTTAAAGTACTGTCATATTTCGTTGAAGGGTGAGTATGGGTATCGATAGACTGAATCAGCAAGCAGTGACTGTTGTCAAAGAATACGCCATTTTGGGAATCCGGCGCAAGAAAAAAGCGTCACCCACACCAATTATAAATACGACCTTCACACGATCAGTGCGCCGGCCACTAAGAAAGAGTTGTCCAGGCGGGGAGACCCAACGCAACAGTAAAAAAGTGTTAATAAAAACATAAAATTATGATAGGAACTATTGGGACCATTCCTTATATTTCAAAACCTGGCCCTTGTCCTTCTGACCTCAGTATTCATTACAACGCTGTATTGTAAATCAAGGATTAAAATCATGAAAAAGATTAATTTAACAATCAACGGCTGTGAAAGGCAGGTAATTGCCGATAAAAATTTGGTTCTGCTTGATTTGCTCCGGGAACAGTTACACCTGACCGGTACCAAACAATCCTGTGACAGAAAAGGGCAATGCGGTGCATGCACCGTCATTGTCAATAAAAAAGCGGTGTTGTCGTGCCTGACCCGGGTAGACAAATTGGATGGGGCATCGGTGATCTCCATTGAAGGGTTGGGCACACCGGACAACCCGCATCTTATCCAGCATGCGTTTGTGCTGACCGGCGCCATCCAGTGCGGTTTTTGCACACCCGGCATGATCATGGCGGCCAAAGCCCTGCTGGACACCAATCTGAATCCTACGGTTGAAGAGATCAAACACGCCTTGCGCCGTAATATTTGCCGCTGCACAGGGTATGTAAAAATCATTGAAGCTGTACAGCTGGCCGCCCAATTTCTTAAAGGGGAAAAAACACCCGAACAGATCACCCCGTTGCCCACCGATCCCAAAATAGGCGTTTCCCACCCCAGACCTTCAGCCATGATTAAAGCATGCGGCACGGCCCCCTTTACTTCGGATATTGTCATGCCGGATGCCCCGGAAATCGCTGTGGTACGAAGCCCCCACATGCATGCAAAAATTCAAAAAATAGATTTTTCCCAAGCTGAAAAAATGCCGGGGTTTATGGGCACACTGACGGCCGCAGATATCAAAGGCACCAACCGCTTGAAATATGTTGTGGATGACCGTCCCGTTCTGTGTGAAGACCGGGTGCGGACCATGGGAGATGCAGTTGCCGCCGTGGTGGCCCGGACCCGCGAACAGGCATTGGCTGCGGCCCAGACCGTGGACGTTCAATATTCACCGTTGCCCGAGGTGACAACGACCCGCCGGGCGATGGCCGCCGACGCACCCCGGATTCATTCCCATACGCCCAATCTATGTTTCTCACAACCTTTGGTCAAAGGGGATACCGATGAGGGGTTTAAAAATGCATCAGCGGTAATTGAACAACACTTCACGACCCAGTTAAACCACCAGGCCCCCCTGGAACCGGAAAACAGCGTGGCCTACATGGAAGGAGACGGACCGGATGCCGTTCTGGTGGTGATGGGCCGCAGTATTAATATCCACCTTCACAAGGCAACCCTGCAAGCAGCCCTTGGATATGAAAACATTCGCTATGAAGAGCCGTTTTCAGGCGGCCAGTTCGGCATGAAACTTGAAATCTTCACCGAGGGGATTGCAGCGGCAGCGGCATTGAAATTTAAACGGCCCGTGCGATATATCCCAAGCCTTGCCGAATCCATGATGATGACATCCAAGCGCCATCCCTTTGATATTCAGTTGAAAATGGGCGCTGACGTGCATGGCAAACTCACAGCCCTTGAGATGGATATCACCGTAGACAACGGCGCGTATCACTCCATCGGCAACGTCATCATCAACCGGGCCCTGCAAATGCTGACAAGCTCCTATTATGTGCCCAACGTCAAGGTCGCATCAAAACTGGTTTATACCAATAATCCATGGGGCAGCGCAGCACGGGGCGCAGGCCCCCCACAGGCGCATTATGCCCTTGAGTGCGGCATGAACCTGCTTGCCCAAAAACTAAACATGGACCCGCTGGCGTTCAGACGACACAACAGCCTTAAACCCGGGCTGACCAAGGCCACCGGCCATGTCCAGGACGACGTATGGCCGTTCCCCGAGCTGTGTGATGATATTTTACCCCATTATAAAAGGGCGCTGGCAGATGCAAAGGCCCATGACAATACAGGTCCTGTCAAGCGCGGTGTCGGCCTGGGGGCTGCGGCCTTCGGCATTGGGTTTCCGGCAGATAAATCCACCGCGGCCGTGGCGCTGGAACCCGATGACTGCGTCACGGTATACGCGGCGGCGGCAGATCCTGGAGAAGGCAATGATTCCATGCTCACCCAGCTTGCGGCCCAGGTGCTGGAACTGCCCCTTAACAAGGTGCGTGCCGTGACCCGGACAACCGCGAAAACCAGTGCAGCGGGGCCTGCTTCCGGCAGCAGGGTTACGCTGATGATTGGCGGGGCCACAGTGGATGCCCTGCAACAATTGAAAAAAGCCATGGATGAAGTTGGCGCAAAGACGTTTGAGGCGTTTACGGCAGCTGGAAAGCCCACCCGTTATGAGGGCAATAAATCAACGTTTCAAACCGCACCTTTGGATCCTAAAACCGGCCAGGGCCCGTCAACGGAATCGGACACCCATGCCATTCAACTGGCTGAAGTGGAAGTCAATACCCAAACCGGCGAGGTTAAGGTGCTAAAAATGACCGCTGTGGTTGACGCAGGACCTGTCATCAATCCCCATAACCTCACAGGCCAGATGGAAGGCGGGATGGATATGGGGGTGGGATATGCCCTTCGCGAACAATACATCGCCGGAAAAACAAGAGACTGGCTGACGTTCAAATTCCCAACAATGAAAACCGCCTTTGACATGGAGGTAATTTACAGACAAACGCACAGAAAACGAGGCACCCTTGGTTCCACCGGGGTTGGAGAAATGTCCATGGTATCAACGGCTCCGGCTGTCATCAACGCCATTGAGAATGCCTGCGGCGCTTTGATTACCAATCTTCCGGCCACACCGGACAAGGTGCTTGACAGATTAAAAGCGGCCGATATCGTTTAAGCGTCGCGCATAATTCCGGGGAACAAGTCTATAAAATCCCCCGGAATTTTTTGCGGTTTTTGCCTAAATGTGTAAGGAGACCATGCCTAAATGAAAAAAATTTTCACCTGGATACTGGTCGTGTGCAGGGTTCTGGTGGGAGGCGTTGTGTTTAAAACAGGGTTTGATTACAGCCTGGGCCGCAGTGTTTTTGCTTATCAGACCCTGGATAATAAGACTGCAGGCATTTTTGCCATGACCATAGGCATATATTTTATCTTCTCAAGTATATTCCGGGGTTTGTTCGGCTATGACCCAACAGACCGCCTGTAAGTATGGATGGATGAAGACAATCCCTTGTAAAAAGCGCCAATATTAAGTGGGCCGGTACCATAGACGATTAATGTTCATCCTCAATCACGGAAACAGGCCCACTGTACGGTCCATCTAACAGGGTTCGATCCATTCAATGCCATGTTCCAACATGATCGCCACCGGCTCACCGGAAGAATCGTCGCTCTCACCCTCTAATATACAGATGCTGCCGTATCCGTAACCGGCAAATTCCTGGGCTTCTTTTTTTGCTTCAATCAAAGTGCCTGCGTTTGAAATAAAGGACATGCCGGTTTTATAAACGATTTTATAAGCCATTTTCCCCTCTTTTTTTTAAGTGTTTAGTGTGCTCTTCTTAATCAATCTTTTGAGTGCGCTACACACCTTTAAAAACTTAGCCAAACCTAAAAGACGTACCATTAAAGTTAAACAGCCTTGCTTTTTGGTCAAGCGTCAAAGTCGTATAATGGCTTTTTTTTAATCCGGTATCAATTCCTTTTTTCATTTTTCAAAAGGAATAAGAATGGGGCAAAATCTGTCGAAATGGTGTTGACGTGATTTAATGTATTAAAATTAGAGGCAATCAACGGGACCTGCGGCACAGGGTCATAATAAAATTCTCAAGCCCTGTGGCAGCGTCTGCGCCGGATGATTTAATGCGATAATCAAGGTCACAAAGATCGGACATTGCTTGGGTCAATTCTTCCAACGCAAAATTTTCAGATTTTAAAAAATTCTGGAATATAGGGTAGGCGTTTTGGGGATTTGGTGCCAGCAAAAGGTCATTGGCCGGCGACTTGGGTGATTTTTTGCTACTTTTTTCGTTTACCGCCTTGAAGAAGGTCATGGTTTCTTCATCGGCTTTCAGGGTGTTTGCATCCCAGTCAACGATCGCGGGCAGCAGCATTTGCTTGAATGCATTAAACTGCATACTTTTTAAGGGCGGCCCCCCTGCCCGGCCTGAATTGAGAGCCGTCATGAAACTTTTGACGGCTAAAAGTTTTCGAACCTGATTTTCCAGGGTTTTTAAAATTTGCAACGGATGAAATCCATCGGACAACAAGCTGGACAAAAGGCCAAGGGCTTTGGCGACATCCCGTTCCATCACCGCGTTGGTCAAGGCGAATATGGGATCCTTTTTATCCTTATGTACCACGGCCCCGATATCGGCAACAGATATCCGGTCCCGGCCACCGATATATGCCAGAAGTTTTTCAATGGCATTGGCAAAAATTTCCGGATTAAAACCGGTCTGGTCCACAAGGGCCATAAAGGCATCCGGGGCCATTTGCTTTCCTGTCCTCAGCAACATCTGCCGGCTAATATCCCCTAACACCGCCTGCTGCTCTTCAATATCCGCTTTTCTGGCGCCCGTGGCAACGCTGCAGTCCACCACCAGCCCGTATTTAAGAATATGCTTATATATTTTTTTTCTGCGGTCCGGGGCACCTGTGGTAAACACGAGCACATGATTATCAGGGATGCCGTCTTCAACAAGGCGGGTTAACACCTCCAGATCCTTGTCTGCGTAGTTGATTTCACCGGCAGACGCTTTTGTTAAAAAAAGCGGCGCATCTTTGACCGCAATTACTTTTCTGGTGCCAAGAAAAGAAAAAGTGCCTGCCTGTTCGGCAATTTCTCCCACAGGCGTGGTTTTCCCGTCCAAAACATCAAGTCCGAACTGTTTTGACTCCCCTTTGAGCAGCACAGGCACCAGGGCATCCAACGCCTTGCGCACTAAAAAAGGTTCACCGCAAATAAGAACGGTATTGAGCGCATCACCCTTTGACAACCCGTCAAGGGCTTGGGCAAGCGCCTTGTATGAGATCAAGTTTTTAGCGGCTGTCATGCCTTGCTCTCAGTTTGATGATCATGAATATCAACGCAACGCAGGAGACCAGCAATCCAATTCCCTGGGAGAGAGACAGAAAATCAAAAATGAAATTGCCCCTGAAGTCGCCTCTGAAAAATTCAATAATGGACCGGAACAGGGAGTAAAGCATGATGTAGCTTAAAAAAACCATGCCGTTGAAGCTTTTGCGCCGCTGTATGGCCAGAAGAATTAAAAAAAGAGCAAAGTTGGAAGCGATCATGTACAACTGGGTGGGTTGCAAGGGAACATTAAGGGGCGCCAGACTGTTCGGATTGGTAAAGGTCAAGGCAATGGGCAGATCACAGGGTTTGCCGTAACAGCATCCGGCAAAAAGACATCCGAAACGCCCCACGGAGTGGCCGAGCGCAAGCCCGGGCGCGATCACATCCGCGGTCTTCCAGATATCCATTTTTTTGATCTTCAAAAAGATAATGGCGCCAAGGGCGCCGCCAAGGAACCCCCCGAAGAAGACCAGACCGCCGTTCCAGATTTTAAACACATCAAGAAGATTGTCTTTATACGTGTTGAGATTAATCAGTACATAAAGAATACGGGCACCGGCTATGGCGCTGATCAACACGGTAAAAAAAAGATCGGATACGATCTGATCGGGAACACCGTAAAACTTAGCATTCCGTTTTGTAAACCAGATGGCGGTGATAAATCCTAATGCCACAAAAAGGCCATAGGTATAAAGCTTCAGGCTGCCGACCTGAAGGAGAATCGGATGCATGGGAACCCCTTATATTTCAGGCAGTTTATTGAATATTACGTGATAAATTAATATGCCCATTCCAATGGAAATGGCTGAATCTGCGACATTAAAGGCCGGCCAGTGAAGGGCCCCCACATAAAAATCGAGAAAATCAACAACCTTTCCAAATCGGAACCGATCAATCAGATTTCCCAGGGCGCCACCGAAGATCAGGGCCAATCCGTAGGATAAAAAAATGTGGGTTTGGGCTGTTTTCCGGTAAAGCCAGACGACAAACAGGGCAACCCCGGAGGATAAAAATAAAAAGATGAATTTTCTGATCCCCGGGGACTGTTCGGCAAAAAAGCCGAACGCCCCCCCGGGATTCAGTACATGGGTGATGTCAAACAAATGATCGATCACCGTAATATGATCATACAGCGGCAGGCATTTTACAATCATCCATTTGGTGATCTGGTCGAGCAAAAGCACACCGATACTCACCAGGATAAGCCGCCGCATGGGTGTTAAAGAACCGGTCATCAGCCCAGAATAGTTTTAAGGGCCTGGGTGCAGCGCGGACAGGTGGTGGGATGCTCTGAATCGGTCCCTAAATTCTCATCAAACCGCCAGCACCGCTCGCATTTCTCACCGGACGCCTTTGCCACCTTGATGGCCAGACCTTCAATCTCCTTGCCATGGTAAACATCTCCGTCAAGGGTATCCACCACCTGGGCTTTGGACACGATGAAAATGTCATTGAGCTCCACATCCAGGGAGGCCACCTGGTCTTCAAAATCACCCGAAGGCAGTTTTATTTCAACAGATGCATCCAGGGGATGGCCGATGAGTTTGGCTTTTCTTGCCTCTTCCAGGGCCTTGGTCACTTCCCCACGCAAGCCCCTGATATTTTCCCACTTGGCTGCAAGAGCCTTATCCTGAAGGGCATCATCAAGGCTGACCATATCCTCCATGTGAACACTCTCTTTTCTGGTGTCGCCCAGGGGCATGTAGGTATAGATCTCTTCGGCCGTAAACGGCAGAATCGGTGCCATGATCTTGACCAGGGAATCCAGTATCATAAACATGACGGTCTGGGCGTCTTTACGGGTATCTGAATTTTCAGGGCTTGTGTAGACACGGTCCTTGATAATATCCAGATAAAAGGAGGACAGATCCACCACGCAAAAATTATGGAGGGTATGATAAATCACATGGAACTCATAGGCATCATATGCAGCCCTGCACCGTTTTACCACATAGTACAGACGATGGAGAATGAACCGGTCCAGTTCCCCCATATTCTCAACCGCTCTCAACTGGGACGGGTCAAATCCGACAAAGTTACCCAAAAGGAATCGGCAGGTGTTTCTGATCCGTCTGTAGGCATCGGAAAGTTGCTTGATGATATTATCGGAAATGCTGACATCCCCGCGGTAATCGGCGGATGCCGCCCACAGCCGCAGCACATCGGCACCGTATTGCTTGATTACCTTGTCCGGGGCCACAACATTGCCCACGGATTTGGACATTTTATGGCCCTTTTCATCCACCACAAACCCGTGGGTGAGCACAGCCTTGTATGGGGCATGGCCGGTTCTGCCCACCGCAGTTAAAAGTGAAGAGTGAAACCAGCCGCGGTGCTGGTCAGATCCTTCAAGGTACATGTCCGCAGGACGCTGAAGCCCTTCTCTTTCCTCTAACACGGCTGCATGGCTGACACCTGAATCAAACCACACATCAAGGATATTCTGGTCTTTGGTAAAGGTGGTGGAACCGCAGTCTTCGCATACCGCACCGTCGGGCATCAGAAACTCGGCGTCCTTTTCAAACCAGATGTCCGAAGAAAATTCAGTAAACAGTTCATGGATACGGTCCACGGACTCCCGGGTCACATACACCTTTTTGCATTTGGTGCAATGGAATACGGGAATGGGAACCCCCCAGGAGCGCTGGCGGGACAGGCACCAGTCCGGCCTGTGTTCAATCATGGCGTAAATACGCTCCCGGCCCCAGGACGGAATCCAATGGACATTGTTGATTTCATCAAGGGCTTTTTGGCGAAGTCCCAGGTTGTCCATGGAGATAAACCACTGGGGTGTAGCCCGGTAAATAACAGGCTTTTTACAGCGCCAGCAGTGGGGATAGGAATGGGACATGTTCTCCTGTTTGAGCAGGGCCCCTTTTTCTTCCAGAAGCTTATTAATTTCAGCATTGGCCTTGAAAATAAACTGCCCCTCAAACAGCTCAACCCCTTGTGAAAATGTACCGTTGTCCTCAACCGGTGAGTAGCACTCCAAACCATAGCGGTTGCCGGCAATATGGTCATCGGCACCGTGGCCCGGGGCCGTATGTACACAGCCGGTACCGGCCTCAAGGGTGACGTGGCCCCCCAGGATGATCAGTGAATTTCTGTCATAGAAAGGATGCTTGCAGTTACGGTTCTCAAGGTCCTTTCCGGACAGTTCGGCCACAATGGAATACTCTGATATCCCGAACTCACCCATGACATTTTCCACAAGCTCCTTGGCCATGATCAAAATGCCCTGGTTCTGTGTTTTCACCGCCGCATAAATAAAATCAGGATGCAGACAGACCCCCAGGTTGGCCGGCAGGGTCCAGGGAGTGGTGGTCCAGATCACCACAAAAACAGGTTCTCCTCCGGCATCAAACAGATCAGTGATATCGTCTTTTACGGGGAATTTAACATAAATGGACGGGGAGGTGTGATCGTGGTATTCAATTTCAGCTTCCGCCAGAGCGGTCTGGCAGTTACAGCACCAGTAGATGGGCTTTTTACCCAGAAACATATCCCCTGACAGACCAAATTCACCGCACTCTTTGGCAATGCGCGCTTCATAGGGATAGTTCATGGTCAGGTAAGGCTCATCCCACTCCCCTGCAACGCCAAAACGTTTGAACTCTTCTCTCTGGATATCCACAAAGGATGCCGCATAGGCCCGGCACTCCCGGCGCACCTCCACCGGGGTCATATCCTTTTTCTTGCTGCCCAGCTTTTTGTCCACATTATGCTCAATGGGCAGGCCGTGGCAGTCCCAACCCGGCACATAGGGGGCGTTGAAACCGCACATTTGCCGGGAGCGGATGATAATATCCTTTAATATCTTGTTGATGGCATGGCCCATGTGGAGATGGCCGTTGGCATAGGGAGGACCGTCATGGAGAATAAAAAGGGGCTTGTCCTTGGATTGTTCCCGCAGTTTTTTATAAATTTTCTTCTGCTCCCAGTCTTTGATCATCTCAGGTTCACGCTGGGGTAGATTGGCCTTCATTGCAAATTGGGTAGAAGGCAGGTTCAGTGTTTGTTTATAATCCATTATTCCTAAATTCCTTTTGCCTTTCGGATCTGGTTTGAAGTCTTAAATTATCGAACTTTCCTTTGTAATGGCAGCAAAGGTAAAAGTCAAGATTTTAGCTGAATTTACAGTATTCATGCCTGGGTCTGACGGGCTTGAAGCATAACCACAACCCTTTGGGCATCCACAAAAGGCAGGGTATAATATTCGTGTGTAATTTCAAACTGAGCCTCAAGTTCAGGGGTAATTTCTTCCAAGGCGTGGTCCCCTTTCAGGGCATAAATTCTACCGCCGGGTGCCAGCATGGGTCCGGCAAGGGTTACAAGTTTTCCAAGATCTGCAAAGCCCCGGGCAGTTACGGCATCATACATTTGAAAATGGCCTGAATCCCCGGCAAGATCTTCTACACGTGCATGCACCGCCTTGATGTTGTCAAGTTTCAAAGTGCGGACCACATGGTTTAAAAAGCTGACTTTCTTTCGTACCGCATCCACCATGGTAACGTCTAAACCCGGGCAGAATACTTTCATGGGAACAGCAGGAAATCCGGCACCGGATCCAATGTCCATTATCCGTGACGGCCGATCCAGAAATCTGGCCGCAGCCAGGGCATCCACAAAATGTTTATACGCCACAAGCCGGACATCCTTTATGGCGGTCAAATTCATTTTTGCATTCCAAAGCTGCAGCTCCCGTGCATGGGCAACCAACAGATCTATCTGGTCCGGAGACAAGCCGATCCCAAGCGCGTCGGCACCCTTTTTAAGGTACTGGCTAAATTGCTTCATAAATTGAAATACCCGTTATTTTTTTTGAAAATATCTTGATTGACACTACTTAAGCCCACAGCAGTAAAATTTGCACAATCTTATATTCAGCCTTGCAGAAATTCAACAACAAAAGCATAATTATATTTGATTTTACTTAAAATATAGTGTATTTTATCTTTTTCTATTTTATGTAACATTTTATTTCTTAGGATAATTTAACAAGATCATAATAAAACTATAGTATGAAACATAACGGTTGCGTCTTTTGGCAACGGTCGCGCTGTCTATATATTTATTTGTTTCAGAGGATTTTTTTTATTTTTAAGGACAAAACAAAATGATCAGAGATCTTAAACGGGTAAGAAATATTGGAATCAGTGCCCATATTGATTCCGGTAAAACCACGCTTACTGAACGGATTCTTTTTTACACCAACCGAATCCACAAAATCAACGAAGTCAGGGGCAAGGACGGCACGGGTGCGGTCATGGATTCCATGGAGCTGGAAAAAGAGAGGGGCATCACCATTGCCTCTGCAGCCACCCATTGTGAATGGGACAAGCATGCCGTAAATATCATTGACACACCGGGCCATGTGGATTTCACCGTAGAGGTGGAACGTTCCCTGCGTGTTCTTGACGGCGTTGTGCTTATCCTTTGCTCGGTATCCGGGGTACAGTCCCAGTCCATCACCGTTGACCAGCAAATGAAACGCTACGAAGTACCCTGCATTGCCTTTGTCAACAAATGTGACCGTTCAGGCGCCAACCCGCTTAAAGTCTGCAAGCAGCTCAGAGACAAACTCGGACATAATTCCGTCATGATGCAGCTGCCCATCGGCCTTGAAGATAAACATGAAGGCCTTGTGGATCTTGTTAAAATGAAAGCCTTCTTTTTCGAAGGCGACAATGGGGAAAAAATGGTTGAAGCCGACATCCCTGCAGAACTGCAAGATGATGCCGCCGCAGCCAGGGAAGAGATGCTTGATGCCGTATCCCTGTTCTCCGAAGAACTGACCGATGCGCTTCTCGAAGAAGCTGAGATTTCCGAAGAGCTGATCATGGCAGCCGTCAGAACCGGCACCATTGCCCGGGAAATGACCCCTGTATTTTTGGGCTCTGCTTACAAAAACAAAGGTGTTCAGCCCCTGCTGAATGCTGTTGTTAATTATCTGCCCTGCCCGCTGGACATTAGAAACGAAGCCATTGATCTGGACAACAACGAAGAAACCATTATTCTCGACAGCGATTTTGACAAACCCACCGTGGCACTGGCTTTTAAACTGGAAGACGGCCAGTATGGTCAGCTGACCTACATCCGTGTTTACCAGGGCTGTGTCAACAAGGGCGACACCCTGGTCAACAGCAGGGACCATAAAAAAGTTAAAATCGGCCGCCTCATTCGCATGCACTCCAACCAGATGGAAGATGTGGAATCCATTCCGGCCGGCCATATCGGTGCCATGTTCGGCGTTGACTGCGCCTCAGGCGACACCTTTGTTTCACCGGAGATCAACTACTCCATGCTGGCCATGCATGTTATGGAGCCGGTTATCTCCTTGTCCATCACCCCCAAGGACAACAAAGCCCAGATCAACATGTCCAAGGCCCTGAACAGATTTACCAAAGAAGACCCGACATTCAAGACCTACGTGGATCATGAAACCGGAGATACGATCATCCAGGGCATGGGTGAACTTCATCTGGAAGTTTATGTGGAGCGTATGAAACGCGAATACAAGGCCGAGGTGACCACAGGCCAGCCAAGAGTTGCATACAGGGAAACCATCACCCAGAAAGCCCCGTTCAACTATACCCACAAAAAACAGACTGGTGGTGCAGGTCAGTTCGGTCGTGTGGCAGGGTTTATGGAACCCACCGAAGAAGAATTTGAATTTGTCAACAAAATCACCGGCGGCCGTATCCCCACCCAGTATATTCCGGCCTGTGAAAAGGGCTTTGAAGGCTGCCTTGTCAAGGGGCCCAGCCTTGAGTTCCCTGTTACCGGCATCAAGGTTACCCTGGAAGACGGTGCATACCATGCCGTTGACTCTTCTGAAATGGCTTTCCAGGCAGCCGCCCGCGGTGGTTTCCTTGAAGCTTACAACAAGGCAAAACCGGTTATCATGGAACCGATCATGAAGGTGGTTATTGAAACCCCCAATGAGTTCCAGGGTGCCTGCATGGGCCTGATCAACCAGCGCCGTGGCATTATCCAGGGCTCCCAGGAAGAAGGGGTTATGTCCGTCATTGAATCCCAGGTTCCGCTGTCCGATATGTTTGGTTTCTCAACTGTATTAAGATCTGCTACCCAGGGTAAGGCCCAGTTCACCATGGAATTTTCTTCCTACAAACAGGCCCCCCAGTCTATTGCAGACGACATTGCCAAGAAAAAGGCCGAAGAAAGAGCTGCCAAAAACAAATAAGATCCCTATAAGATTTTTTGATATAAAGAGAGGAAACATGCTTAAAAATGACCTCATTTTAAAGAGCCCGGTCGAAAAAACAATTGGTGCCGACAATATTATGGATGGCCAGTTCGGTTCCGTACTTTCCCGGGCCGGTGTCGGCAAAACCGGATTTTTAGTCCAGATTGCCCTGACACGCCTGCTTTGTGACGAAAAAGTCCTTCACATAAGCTTATCCGACACCATTGAAAAAATAACCATACGTTACAATGAAGGTTACACCAGTCTTATTGACAGTATCGGTTATGTGGATGCCCAGGTAGCAGAGCGCCTGTGGGATGAAATACAGCATCACAAAACCGGTATTGCATACAACGAGTCTACATTCAGTGTGGAAAAAATCAGAGATTATCTGAACAGCTTTAAAGGGGCGGACCTTGCCCTGCCTACGCTGATGATCATTGACGGTCTTGATTTTGACACAGACCAGTCAGATCTGCTTTCCGCTCTAAAACAGCTGAACGCGGATTTTGGCATCTGTATCTGGTTTTCCATGCAGAGCCACAGGGAAGAACCCCTGAACGCGAACGGCTATCCACTACAGCTGGAAAAATATGACACACTTTTTGACAAGGCCGTATTCCTTGTTGCCGAAGAAAATAAAACCCAAGCCATTGTACTTAAGGACGGAGACAGAACGGACCAGAAATTTTTGCTGGATCCCGCCACTTTGATGCCGGCCGAAGCATAAATTAAGCCGCACCAGTCTTACTGTCCTGACAGATACAAACAGTTCAAGGCCGCACACCGTTGATATCGGGGTGCGGCCTTTTTTTATCTCAGGTGCCTGCCTTGCATCTTTTCAAAATTCTTCCATTAACGGACAGAAAAAGCAAAACACCCCTAACAATTTCTTAATACCGTCCACAAACAACCCTAACCCTAATAAAATATTTTAATCTGCGTCAGTTTTTCCACCAAACTTTAACACCTATTCGAGGAGAAATATCCATGCAGTTTTTCAAACAAATCAAATCTTATTTTGCTGTCTGTCTGGCACTGCTTTTTATGGCTGCCCCAGTCCTGGCCGGGCCACCCAAGTATGTATTTTATTTTATAGGCGATGGGTTAGGTGCCGCCCAGCGCCAGTTCAGTGAATTTTTTCTTCAGGAGCAGCTTCAAAATCCTGACAGCCATTTGCTCATGAACACCTTTGAAGTTGCAGGTATCAACACCACCTATTGTGCCGACACCCTGATTACAGACTCTGCTGCTGCCGGAACGGCGCTTGCGTCAGGCGTAAAAACAAACAAAGGCGTTATCGGGAAAGACGTAAACGGGAACAATGTTAAAACCCTGGCCGAAGCAGCAAAAGAACATGGCATGAAAACCGGTATTATCACGACCACACGACTGACCCATGCCACACCTGCCGCCTTTGCCGCCCACAATGTCTCAAGAAATAATGAAAATGAGATTGCAGAGGATTTTCTCAATTCCGGAATTGATTTTTTTGCAGGGGGCGGCATCCGCCATTTTATTCCTGCATCCATGAAAATTGAAAAAGGCGATGCGATCGGTAAAACCATCAAATCCAAACGAAAAGACGAGAAGGATCTTGTGAAAGGGTTTGAAGACAAGGGATATGCGACCTTTATCGGGATGAAAGGTGCAAAGGCGTTTAAGTCGGCTGATTTTTCAAAACAGGACAAAGTATTTGCAGCCTTTACCTATACCCATATGCCATATGAAGTCGAGCGTATGAACCAGTATAAAAATGTTCCATCCCTTGGTGAAATGACTATAGCCGGTATCAATGCCCTGGACAAGGGAGACAAGGGCTTTTTTATGATGGTTGAAGGCGGCAGAATCGACCATGCCGCCCACGCCAATGACCCGTCCGGTGTTATCTGGGACACCATGGCCTTTGACGACGCCATTAAAACCGCCTATCAATTTCTAAAACAACATGAGGACCAGACCCTGATTGTGGTTGTGGGGGACCACGAAACAGGCGGTATGGGACTTGGCATGGACAGTATGGGTTACAAGCTGAATATGGCGACCCTGAATAATGTTCATGTCTCCGTGGAAGACACACTGAACGAAGCGGGACAATACAAGGGGGACAAGGCCGCTTACCTCCAATTTCTGGCCGAAAATTTCGGTCTGTCCAACTTGAGCGATACTGAAACTGCCAGCCTGAACAAAGCCATGGCGTCTGCCGATGCAGGGGATACTCTGGGATATTACAAACTCAACCCAGCAGCACTGACAGCGGCCCATATTCTCTCCAGCCGGGCCAATATCAACTGGACCACGACCATTCACACCGCCACCATGATCCCCATGTCGGCCACGGGTGCCTATGCCGCAAGATTCGGCGGTTACAAAGACAATACACAGATCGCTAAAACAATGGCCCAGGTCCTGGGATTCGACCTGTAATTAAAATTTTTTTAACTTTGCAAACGCGGCCTGTTGATTTTTCAACAGGCCGTATTTTATTATTTGAAAATGCCCTTTTACACAACTATGAATAAATCGTTTCTCTTTTCGATTCTGGCGTTGACTGCGTTGATGGCAGCCATGTTTTTTTACTTTCTGGCCCGGGAGCCGGCAATGGACCCCGCCACCATGGAAGTGAAGGCCAGGGTTATGGACGTTGATAATTCCGAGGTTCACACCTCAGGTCTTTCCCACATCGGTTTTCAGACCCTTGAAATTGAAATTTTAAACACACGGTTCAAGGGTATAAAAGCCCAAGCGTCCAACAGCCTGAACGGCCAGATCAATCTCGAAAATCTCTACCATGTCAAAGATACAATCATTGCAGCAATTATCATGGATAAAGACGGCACAATAGAACATGTCAAAGCGGTTGATCTTTACCGGCAAAACAGCCTTTTGGCCATGTTTATCGTTTTTACCATTGCGCTGCTGCTCTATGCCGGCGCCATTGGTGTCAAGGCCCTTATCTCTTTTGTGCTGTCCATCTTCATTATCTGGGAAATTCTGGTCAAACAGATCCTTGAAGGACACCCACCCCTGATCACCACCACCGTCACCCTTGTTTTGCTGTCGGGCATCATCATCTTCATGGTCGCAGGAATCAACCGCAAAGGAGTGACTGCATTTTTAGGCACAATTACGGGCCTTGCCGTGACCCTTTGCGCCACCCTTGTTTTCGGCGATCAGGCCGGTCTTTTGGGCATGACCCAACCCTATGTGAATGCATTGATCTTTTCCGGCTACTACGATCTTGACATTCGCCAGATTTTTTATTCAGCCATCGTACTGGGGGCTTCGGGTGCCGCCATGGACATTGCCATGGATATTGCGGCATCCATGGATGAGATCAGAATAAAAAAACCGGATATCAGCCCAAGGGAGCTGATAAAATCCGGATTCACAGTGGGGCGTCAAGTGATTGGAACCATGACCACGACACTGCTTTTGGCTTATTCCGGCGGATATCTGACGCTATTGATGATTTTCAGGGTGAAAGACCCAAGCTTCATGCGCATGATCAACCTTAAAATCGTGGCCGCTGAAATCATGCGAACCCTGATCGGCAGTATGGGCCTGGTTATGGTGGCACCGATTACCGCCCTGCTTGGCGGGATTATCATTGCAGGATTTAAGGCCCACACCCATAAAGGTTGAACGATTCTTGACAAAACGCAGGTTCTGTTCTACCCCCAATTAGGAACACCATTATAAAAAATAAAGGGAATATCATGGATTATGTTAAGCGTTTTCAGGTTAAGCCGGGAGACAAGGTAAATCTCAAAAAAATAGATGCAGACTTCAAAGACGGACACGAATCCAAGGAACATGCACTGGCGGAAATTGAGGCGTACAACGGCAGACTCAAAAAACTTCAGTATATGCTGTACGCGGAAAACAAACACTCGTTGCTCATCTGCCTCCAAGGCAGGGATGCAGCCGGCAAAGACGGCACCATTAACCATGTGCTGGCGACCCTGAACCCCCAAGGCTGCACCGTAACCGGCTTCAAGGTCCCTTCTGCCCAGGAGGCGGCCCACGATTTTCTCTGGCGTTATCACAAGGCAACGCCCGCAAGGGGACAAGTGGCTATTTTTAACCGTTCCCACTATGAGGATGTACTGGTGGTCCGGGTACACGACCTTCTGCCCAAGGCGGTCTGGTCAAAGCGCTACGATCAGATCAACGATTTTGAAAAAATGCTTCACGCCAACGGCACCCACATACTTAAATTTTATCTGCACATTGACGCGGACGAACAACTTAAACGATTCAAAAAAAGGATTGATGATCCCCAGCGCCAGTGGAAAATCAGCGAAAACGACTATACGGAGCGATCCTATTGGGACGATTATACAAAAGCATTTGAATCTGCAATGGAAAAATGCAGTACCCAACAGGCACCATGGTTCATTATCCCCTCCAACCACAAGTGGTTCCGCAACCTTGCCATATCCAAAATCATTGTCGAGACGTTAGAGTCCCTGCAGATGAAGATGCCGGAACCCACCGTCGACATCAGGGAGATCAGAAAACAATACCACGAAATCCTGGAAAAAGAAGAAGGGAATAAACCGGAAAATTAAATAGGATTGTTTTTTACTTTTCAAATTCAGTACCGGAAAGCACCAGTTCTCCCTTGTATAGCATTTGGTTGACATGCGCACCCAAAGCCTTCAACCTGGCGTAGGCTGTATCGACATCTTTATGATCAAGACTAAACAGCGTTTCATCAATCATGGCGGTCAAATCCAGCACCACCTTGTCAAAGACGGATTTGTCCGTATTGCCTAGAAGGGATGTAACGGTTGATCTGCCGCGCCGGAGCAGCTCTTTTGCTTTACCTATATCCTTTATTTTCAAATATCTTTCAGCATCATACACCTCCTGCCTTAGGGTGGTGACAGGAACGTAATAATCTTTGAGTTTAAGCAATTGCTGCCGTATCAGCGCAAGCTTTTCCTGGCGGCTTTCTTCCGGAGAGACAGCCAATTCGTCCACAAGCGCCAAAGACTCTTCTATTCTGGTGTTAAAATAGTTGAAATGTGTATCTTTAAAAATGGGATTCCAATCCCGTTCCTGGGGCTGACATCCCGAAAGCATCAATAAGACAAATGTAATGAGTAATTTTTTAAACATAGTATTTTTCCTGCGGTCAATTTAAATCCCATTCTTGTGGCATGCTGCGCCTTTGTTTATAAGAAAGTCTGTGTAACCTGCACAAATCTTTCAACTTTCGTTGTGGGCTGAACCACGGTGAAAACCCGGGTCAGCCCATGGCTGTTATAAGAAAAGGAAACAAAGTGTCATAATTATAGTGGGCACAAGTGAATAGGCAAGCAGTAACAAGGGCGAAATACCGTTGGTGAAATAATCTTTTAATAGGGCTTGCCCGGCCGGATTCGGAGCATTGGCAATTATGGTCAAACCGCCGCCGGTAACTGCTCCGGCCACAACCGCATATTTCAGACTGTCGGTGAAGCCCGGCACCAGTGTGCTCAAATAGGTAATGGCGGCATTGTCATTAAATGCCGTGAGCACCGTAGCGCTCAACATGAGCGGAATTTCCCCCAGACTGCCGAGCACCGGTGCAATCCACCATCCCTGAAGGCCGCCGTGGATAACCAGGCCGCCCAGGAAAAAACCCACCAGCATCGGGGATTTCAGGTTGATATTATTCTGGAACGGCCAGGTCACATGGCTAAACCCGATAAAAAAGAGCATTCCGGAAACAAAAATGGCAGGGTGGTGTGCATTGGCAATGGTCCAGACCATGAAGGCAATATGAACAGCTATAATCCACCCGGGGACACCGCCGGACCGATTATCCCAATTGGGATCGCTGAGTTTTGGCCTTTTATCCCTTGGAAGCAGGCCCGGAACCGAAACACTCATCTGCTGAACCTTAAGATCCTCAAACTCCTGTTCAAAGGTTTCCTCCAACAAGGCACAATCAGTTTCATCCATTGTACATACGGTCATTGTGGAGTCTTTTGCCGAATCTTTAATTCTTTGATATTCTTCTTGCAATTCATTGCCGATCCGTTGTTCGGCCAGTTTAAGATTTTTTTTAAGCGAATCGCTATGGATGTACTTATCCTTGATCTCCTTTTTCAACAGGGACAGCTTGAATTTTCTTTCAAGCTTAAAAATTTCCCTTTTGAATACCAGAAAAACCAAAGCATTGGAAAGAACGATACCGATAACCGCTTTCCAGCCGAAGGTGGTGAACATGAAAGACAGGTTCCAGTCCCAAGGGGCGGCCACCATAAGCACCGGGGGCGCAGCAAAATGGGTAAGGGTTCCGCCAACCGAAATATTGACGAACAAAAGGGAAATTGTGGCGTATTGAAGTTTTTTTGCCGGCTTTAACTCATAAAATTTGCGGGCAAGCAGCATGGCTGAAATAGTCATTGCCGCAGGTTCCGTGATAAATGAGCCTAGAATCGGCCCCAGAGTCATTATGGTCAGCCACCAGGCCGCCAAAGTCCCGTTAAAAAGAGCGGCAACCCGACTCATTATTTTTTCTGAAAAATACAAAATGGGTCGGGAGGAAGCAAGAGTCATAATGACCACAACAAACATCGGCTCAGTGTAATTTACATTACTTATATATCCGACAAAGGTCTGCCAGTCGTAAAAGAGAACGATCGCCGCGGTCAGAACAACAGCCCAAAGGCCAAAGATAACTTCAACCTCACCTAAAAAATGAAATATCTCTGCACGGAATATTGTGGAATTTTCAGACACTGTTCCCGCTTCAATTTTTTTTTGGTGCGCCGCTTTCCACTTATGTGCGTAGTAAAGAAATTTACAAGTCAAAAAGGTGTGAAGAATTGCAGCCAAAAAAATTAAAGAGGCCACCAGATTAAACGGCGTATGACTGATGCGGTACTTCAGGATTGCCAAAACGCCATGGATGTCATCATCTTGGTAACTTGCAAAACTTGGAGGAAAATTAACGAGGGTTTCATGCGCATCGGAACCGCCGCCTCCTGCTGCGCAAGCAAACCCTGCTGACAATACTACCAAAACCAAAAGAGGAATTGCCGAACGAAGTTTCATAGATCTTACCACTATCCTTCTCACGTCAAAGTCCTGGCATGTGGTATTACGTTTCGATATTCAGTAAAAATGCTATGCAGGGACAAATTAAAGCAGTTTACCTATAACACAATCAGTTTGACCATATCCGAACTACAGTACCCTAAAATCATGCATCAGCACAGAATAATGTGTTGAATTTTTACAAATGAGATGTTAGAAGGCATAATCTGTAACAATTGTAAAACTTATAACCTGTTGTTCCTAATAATAATTGTGAGGATCTGACCATGTTCAACGCCTTAGTAAAAAACTTTTTAGGGAATGCGCCGATTTGGTACAAACTTGCCATTATCGTGTTCCTGATCATCAACCCAATTCTCCTTATAACATCCGGCCCATTTGTCATGGGCTGGGTGCTCATCGCTGAATTTATTTTCACCCTGGCCATGGCACTTAAATGTTATCCCCTGCCCTCGGGTGGTCTTTTAGCCATTGAAGCCATTATTATGGGTATGGCAAAACCGGAAACCGTTTACCATGAAGCCCTGGCAAACTTTGAAGTTATCCTTCTTCTGATGTTCATGGTTGCAGGCATCTATTTCATGAAGGAATTTTTGCAGTTCACCTTTACTCGTATTCTTGTTCAGGTGCAGTCTAAAACTATCATTGCCTTACTTTTTTGCTTTGCCGGCGCTTTTCTGTCTGCCTTCCTTGATGCGTTAACCGTTACAGCGGTAATTATTGCGGTTGCCTTTGGGTTTTACAATGTCTACCATCGTTATGTCTCCGGCAAAGGTAGTACAGGTGACCATGATCTCACCAATGATCAGGCAGTTAAAGATGCCGAACGGGAAGACCTTGTTCAATTCCGGGGCTTTTTACGCAACTTGATGATGCATGGTGCCGTAGGTACCGCGCTGGGCGGCGTTTGCACCCTGGTTGGAGAACCCCAGAACCTGCTCATCGGCAGCCAGATGGGCTGGCACTTTGTTGACTTCTTCCTGGAAGTTGCACCGGTCTCCATGCCCGTTCTTCTTGTCGGGCTTGGCACCTGTTATATCCTGGAAAAAAAGCAGTGGTTCGGCTATGGCGTTGAACTGCCCGGCAACATCCGTTCACATCTGCTGGAAACCGCAGTTAAAATGGAAGAACAAGGCGGAAAAAAACTCAAAGCTAGACTTGTTATTCAGGGTATCGGCGGTATCTGGCTGATCCTGGCACTGGCCTTCCATCTTGCCGCTGTGGGTCTCATCGGCCTCTCCGTTATCATATTCCTGACCTCTATGAACGGAATTACCGACGAACACCAGTTCGGACATGCGTTTACCGAAGCGCTGCCCTTTACCGCCCTGCTGGTTGTCTTTTTCTCCATCGTCGCGGTTATTCACGAACAGCACCTGTTTCACCCCATCATGCATTTTGTTCTCAGCCTTCATGGTCACCTGCAGCTTGGTGCATACTATATTGCAAACGGGTTGCTCTCCGCGATTTCCGACAACGTATTTGTTGCCACCGTTTATATTACGGAAACAAAAATGCATTTTGTCCAGATGCTCGGCCAGATCCCCCATATCGGCATGACCGGTAGCGAATTGATGGACAAACTAACCAATCCGCACCTTGTCCGGGCTGACGTATTGGCTGCTCTGCCGGCTGAAGCTGCTGCCAAAGCAGGCGAAATCATCAAACATTTTGATCACCTGGCTGTTGCGATTAACACCGGTACCAACATCCCGAGTGTGGCAACCCCTAATGGCCAGGCCGCTTTCCTTTTCTTGCTGACTTCAGCACTGGCGCCTGTCATCAGACTCTCCTACGGTCGGATGGTTTGGCTGGCGTTACCATACACGATTACCATGTCATTAACAGGCCTTATTTCTGCTTACCTGTTTTTGTAATACATATACGTATTAATTAACGAGCGACAAAAAGGTGCACCCAATGCAATTTTGCATTGGGTGCACCTTTTTAATGTTGTCCAATGGGATACGGATAATCGCCCATGCAGTATGCCCGATTCTCATAAATTCAATTTGACAACAGCAGACCACACGTCTACATTATTACTTTAACTATAAATCTTCGTCTACTTCACACGACGTATTGCGTTTAAACGCAACACGACATTCACTTCTTTGGACAATCAGGCAATTATAAAAAACGATCAGGCTATCGTGCTTGTTTAATGGTGATGTATTTTAAAAAGAACTTAAAAGGAGAAAATACCATATGGAAAAAGCAAAGGTTTATTTTACAAATTTTCGCACCAAGGCCTTTGGTGACGGACTGCCGGCAAAGTTAAAAAAACTGATCAAAAAAGCCGGGATCGGAGATATTGATATGGACGGCAAATTTGCCGCCATCAAGCTTCATTTCGGAGAGCTGGGAAATATCAGCTATCTTCGGCCAAACTACGCCAGGGCCGTGGCTGACGTGGTCAAAGAGTTGGGGGGCAAACCCTTTTTGACCGACTGCAACACCATGTACCCGGGAAGTCGTAAAAACGCCCTTGAGCATCTGCAGTGCGCCTGGGAAAACGGATTTACACCATTGACCGTCGGCTGCCCCATTCTCATCGGCGACGGCCTTAAGGGGACCGATGACGTCGATGTACCCCTGAGCGGGTGCGAGTATGTCAAGGAGGCTAAAATCGGGCGGGCCATCATGGACGCCGATGTATTCATCAGCCTCACCCATTTTAAGGGACATGAAGTGACCGGTTTCGGCGGCGCCATTAAAAACATCGGCATGGGCTGCGGGTCCCGGGCAGGCAAAACCGAGCAGCACAGCAGCGGCAAGGCTCAAATTGACGAATCCCTGTGCCGGGGGTGCCTGGCCTGTCAAAAGGAATGCGCCAACGACGGGCTGTACTTTGATGAAGAACATAAAAAAATGCGGGTAAACCTGGACAATTGCGTGGGCTGCGGCCGTTGTCTCGGGGCCTGTAACTTTGACGCCATTTCATTTGACTTTAACGCCGCAGTGGAAATGTTGAACCGCCGTATGGCAGAGTATACCAAAGCCGTGGTGGACGGAAGACCGTGTTTTCATATCTCCCTGGTGGTGGATGTCTCACCGAACTGTGACTGCCACGGGGAAAACGATGTCCCCATTCTGCCGAATCTGGGCATGTTCGCCTCCTTTGACCCCCTGGCCCTGGACCAGGCCTGTGTGGACGCGTGCCTTGCGGCCGATCCCCTGCCCGGCAGCCAGCTGGCCGATAATCTGACCAAACCGGACTTCCACGACCACCACGACCATTTCACCAATAACCGGCCCGAGTCTGAATGGCAAAGCTGTATGGCCCATGCCGAAAAAATCGGTCTGGGAACCCGGTCCTACGAACTGATAACGGTCAAATAAATATCGGTGTTAAAAAGGATTCCGAGCATCTGTTTTTGTGCGTATGATATCATCTTTGTACACCCAACAGCCTGCCCAAAGGGCGATAAGATAACGGATTGAACCCATGAAAGACATATCTTGCGCACTCGAACTGAGGGATATCCATAAATCATTCGGCAAAAGGGAAGTGCTTAAAGGCATTTCCCTGTCTGCCGATACGGGTGATGTGGTGTCTATCCTGGGACGCAGCGGGTCGGGGAAAAGCACCCTACTTCGGTGCATCAATTTTCTGGAAACACCGGATGCGGGGTTTGTCAGTGTCTGCGGCACCAAGATCACGGTGCCGGCCCAAGATAAAGAGAAAAAAAATTCAGCGGTTCAAAGGCGGTTCTGGCGCTTCGCCGAAAAATCGGCATGGTGTTCCAGTCCTTTAACCTCTGGGACCATATGACGGTGATGGAAAACGTTATTGAAGCCCCTGTCAACGTCTTAAAACAGCCTAAAAAAGAAGCCATGGCCCAGGCGCAAATGCTTCTTGCAAAGGTTGGATTATCCGGCCGGACGCACAGTCAAAGCTATCCGGTTTTAGGGTTCTGCGAAACGCTGCCGACACGCTCACCACCATCATCAGGGGGATACCCGAACTTTTATTTGTGCTTGGGGTCTACCTTGGCAGCAGTGTGGTGATCAACAATGTGTCAGGATATCTGGGATATGATGCCTATATCGAAGTTAATGCATTCTGGGCCGGGGTGATTGCCCTGAGTCTTGTATTCGGGGCTTATGGCACAGAGGTCTTCCGGGGCGCCATTTTGTCGGTACCCAAAGGGCAGATCAAAGCTGCCCAAGCCTTTGGCATGACATCGTTTACCATATATAAACGAATTATTTTACCCCAGATGTGGCGCATCGCCCTGCCCGGGCTGGGGAACCTGTTTATGGTGCTGCTCAAGAATACTGTCCTGCTGTCGGTCATTGGCGTGCCCGAGCTGATGCGCAACGCAGAATCGGCAGTCGGATTTACCAAAAAACCGTTCCTATTCTACCTTGCGGCCACATGTCTATACCTGGGCTTGACAGCCATCAGCATGGCGGCCGTTGCCTGGTTTGAGAAACGAACCTGGCAAGGCGTCAAAAGAGGGATCTGATGGATTTTGAACTGATCATCGATTCGCTTCCCAAACTGCTCAAAGCCACCCAAATGACCCTGGCCCTGATGGGTATCACAGCTGTTGTCGGACTTGTTCTGGCCTTTGGCGTGGCGATGTTGCGGGTGTCCAAAAAAAAATATCTGAAATGGCCTGCATATGGGTATATATTTTTTTTCAGGGGAAGCCCGCTGCTGGTTCAGCTTTTCCTGATATATTACGGGCTGGCCCAGTTTGAATGGGTACGGGACAGCTTTTTGTGACCGCTGCTCCGGCAGCCCATGTGGTGTGCCCTTATAGCCTTTTGTTTGAATACGGCAGCCTATACGGGTGAAGTGCTCAGGGGGGCCATTGAAGCAGTTCCGGCCGGCCAGGTTGAGGCAGGACGGGCAATGGGCATGTCCGGATGGATGCTGCTTAAACGGATCGTAGCGCCCCAGGCCGTCAGAATTGCCCTGCCCGCTTACAGCAATGAGTTTATCTACACCATAAAAGACAGTTCACTGGCCAGTACGGTCACCCTTCTTGAGCTGACCGGTATGGCCAGAAACATCGTGGCACGGACATATGAACCCATTGAAATCTTCCTGGTCAGCGCATGCATTTATCTGTTTTTAGTCTTCATTGCAACCCAGGCCTTCAAATGGGTTGAAACACGATTGCGCTATATTTAGGTGATGGACTTTTTGGGTTCGCAAGCTGTTTGCTAAATTTTCTATTTTTAAGTCATTGCCTTGATATCATTATGTATTATGAAAGCTCAAGCAAAACAACAAACGGCATATTTTCGTCGCATTTTGGACTTTCAGGCAATTATATTAAACGACCAGGTTATGTGTCAGCCCGACCCGGTGGTATAATTTACCAAAATTATTGATATCGTAATTTGTAATATTGGAGACAGACCATGCAAACAAAATTAACGCAAAAGCAGTTAGCGATCATTCCCATTGCCGCGCATACAGCAGGCGGAGAGCTGGATAAACTGAAAATAAGTCTGGAAGATGGACTTGATGCGGGGTTGACCGTCAATGAAATCAAGGAAATTCTTGTTCAAATGTACGCCTATGCCGGCTTTCCCAGAAGCTTGAACGGCATTGCCACCTTTATTGCGGTGATGGACGACCGCAAGGCCAAAGCTTTGAAGATGAAACGGGGAAAGAGTCCGCACCCCTGCCCGAAGACAAAACCAATCTGGAATTCGGCACCGAAAACCAGACCCGACTGGTCGGTCAACCGGTGAAAGGCCCCATGTTTGATTTTGCCCCCGCCATAGACCAGTATCTCAAGGCCCATCTTTTCGGAGATATTTTCCAGAGGGATGTGCTGACCTGGAATGAACGCGAACTTGCCACCGCGGCAGGACTTGCAAATATTAAAGGTGTCGGCAGCCAGCTGATGGCCCACTATGCCATCAGCATGAACAACGGTATTGCTCCGGACCAGCTCCGGGAATTTGTAACGGTTCTGGAAGAATGCTGCGGCACCGACGTTGCCAATGACGCCAAGGCCTGCCTTAAACAAGTGCTGGCCAACAAATAATTTATAAACAAAATAGATAGGAGATAAAAAATGAGCGAATCAAAAAACACCAAAGAAACGGCAACCACCCCTTTTACAGGCGAAAGCATTTTCCCCCGGGGAGGCAAGAACGATGCATATGCCCGCTACTTTACCGGCACCAGTTACCTGGAGATGCTCTCCCTGGAACGGGTGGTCATCGGCAATGCCACCTTTGAACCGGGCTGCCGTAATTTCTGGCACATCCACCACAAAGGCGGCCAGGTCATTCTGGTCACCGGCGGACGCGGCTGGTATCAGGAAGCAGGGCAACCTGCCAGGGAACTTGTTGCCGGAGACGTTGTCAACATTCCGCCGGAAACCAAACACTGGCACGGCGCCGCCAAGGACAGCTGGTTTGCCCACGTCGCCGTCGAAGTTCCTGCCGAAGGTGCTTCCAACGAGTGGCTGGAGCCGGTCTCCGACGAGGAATACGATAAACTCAAATAAAAAGATTTCCCGCGGGAATAGGACGGCCTTTCGGGCCGTCCCACGGGGATCATTTCCGGTGGGATTACCACCGGAGCCAAGGGATTTCAGCAGATCTGCTGAAATTTTTTTTTGTTTCTTTGGCCTGTGCCTATTTAGTTCACAAGTAAACAATTTATAAATACACTATTGCCTTTTTATGTTTATCTGTTATTTTAGGCCTTTTAAATTTTATGAAAGGGGACCATGGTGGCAGAAAACAATACCGTTCTTGATACGGCAGCATTTGATCTGACCTGCGCGCTGCAGCCGGTTCGAAGGGCATGGCGTAAGGCCGCGGCAGAGGTGGTTCAGGATGCAGATATAACACCATCCCTGGCTGCCGTTCTTCTGATGCTTTACAGAATCGGCCCAAGTGTTCAGCAAAAAATTCTGGCCCTGGAAGTCGGCATTAACGCCGCCGCCCTGGTACGCATGCTGGACAAGGGAGAGGCATTGGGTTTGTTGGCACGCACAGATATGCCCGAAGATCGTAGAAGCAAGGCCATCTGTCTTTTGCCCGAAGGGGAAAAACTGGCCGTAAAAATGGAGGATAAACTGTTGGTGCTTCGCCGGCGCTTGTTTGAAAATATACCGCCGGATCAAATCCGGACCGCTGTCCAGGTGCTGCGATCCCTTGAAGAAAAAAGCCAGGCCGTTTTGAACCAGGAGCGTTCATGAGAAGATGAAGTTTTCTGTTTCAACCTGGATTTACGCCATAAAGATATATCTGGCCTGCATTATCTCATTTGTCATTTCCTGCTGGATGGGCTTGGATCAGAATTACTGGACCATCCTGACCTGCTGTGTTTTGATGAATCCGTACAGCGGCATGACACGCGCCAAGTCCGTCCATCGGATGATCGGCACCCTTGCCGGAGGCGGCGGCGCCCTTTTTTATGCCAGCTTTCTGGCCAATGCACCGGTCCTCATGCTCATCGTTCTTGGCATCACGGGCGGAGCAGGTTTTGCCATGGCACTTCTTGACCGCACCCCGAGAAGCTATGGATACCGTATTTTCAGCGTGACTCTGATGCTTGTGGCCCTGCCCTCGGTGGGAAACCCGCTGCATATATTTGACACCACCGTGGCCCGGGTGTTTGAAATCGGCCTTGCCGTGCTGTGCACCACCCTTGTGGATGCCGTTATTTTTCCCAAAAGCATGCGGCCCATTGTCCTTAAAAAAATTGACATATGGCTCAAGGACACGGACGCCTGGACCCGGCAGGCCTTTGAAGGCCATATCCAGGGCGAAGCGACCAACCACGACCGGCTAAAGGCCCTTGCCGACATCAGCGCCATGACCGCCATGGCCGGTCAGTTAAGCCACGACCATATGATGAATAAAGCCGAAAGGGGCGTGGTCTATGCCATCCAGCAGCGACTGCTTAAGATGGTACCGCTGCTCTCCAGCATCGCCCACAACCTGTCCGATGCAGACTTGCAGATCCGCAAAGGTTTAAGCAGAAGCCTGCTTGATCGGTTCGACCGGCTCCAGTTCTTGCCGCATACCCTTTCGGACAAAGAGTGGACTTTTCAAGAGATGGAACAATCTCAGGATAAAACAGATGCCGGCACAAGCTGGAACGATCTGGTCCGGAAAGATTTGATCACACTATCCCAAAACATCCTGGTTCTGTGGTCACAAATCCTGCAGCTTCGCACAAGCCTGGACAAAAAAATCACCCTTTCAAGCACACTGGCCCAAGAAACCCGAAAGGTCCGGTATTTCCCTCTGCGCCCTGATACCTATTTGAGCTTACGCATTTTCTGTGGATTTATCCTCACCTACGCCCTCTTGTGTTTTATCTGGTGGATCACCGGCTGGGCGCAGATGCCCAGGGCCATACTTCTGGCATCCGTCACGGTAGGCTTTTTCGGGGCAACGGAAAACACCATCCTTGCCGTTGGCAAGCTGGCACGATTCCTTTTGATCATCATGCTGTTAACCTGGATCTTCTGTTTTTTCATTTTTCCGCTCACCCGGGATTTTTTGAGCTTTGCCCTGGCCATGGGCCTGTTTATCATCCCCATCGGTGCCTGGTCGGCCCAGAATGTCATGGGCCGGCTGATCCTTGCTTTGGGTGTAAGCACCATGAATTTACAGAACGGTTTTGTGCCCATGGGCTTTGATACCTTTATTGCTGAGTTTGCCGCCAATTTTCTGGGGGTATTTGCAGCCTTCTCCTGCCTGGGGATGGTGCGTTCCCTGACCACGGATCATACACTGAACCGCCTGTTAAAACGGGGAAGACAGGATCTGCAAAATCTCACAGAACAGGCAGATAAAAAGGGCAGTGACAAATATGTGCTCAACGGCCTGAACCGAATCAGTCTTTATGCCGCCCGGATGGCATCCCAGGGCCAGACCTGGCGCAGCGACAGGATCATGAGCTGCCTGATTGCCGGTATGACTATTGGTGATCTGCGATACCACGGGGATCAGTCTGACACGAAAATCCGCCAGGCAATCCAGGTACTTTTGGAATTATTGAAAAAAGATTTGTTTGCACCGGTGTGGCCCCAAACGCTTCGGCTGACCATTGACCAGGCACTGAATGCGGTGTGGTATGGCAATATCCAAACAACAGAAACCCCGATCCTGCGCAGCCTGGTCCGGCTGCGCCTGGCCCTGTTTAACGAGGTCCCTGCATGGAGGCCCCAGCGATGATGACTGATTTTAATTTTTTCGGCGTAATGATTTCGCCGCTGCTGATATGTCTTCTCTTTGCTTTTGCGGCCAGGGTTGCCATATCCCGGTTCCTGTCAACCATTGGGGTCTATAAATGGATCTGGCACCGTTCCCTGTTTAACCTTTCAATTTATATTGTTCTGGTGTGGGTCTGCTTTAACGCACTCACCACCTATGGAGGATAGCAAACTGTTGAGATACAAAAAAACAGCGGTTCACATATTAAAAATAGTGATCACCTGCGGGACGTGTGCTTTGGCCGGCATTCTTCTCTGGCAGCTCTACCTGTATTATACCTATGAGCCCCAGACCCGGGATGGCCGTGTCCGGGCGGATGTGGTGCCCATATCATCCGATGTTTCAGGCCAGGTGCAGGCGGTATTTGTCCACGACAACCAGCAGGTGCATAAAGGAGATCTGCTCTTTTCAATTGACAAGGCACGTTTCACGGCTGCCGTGGCCCAGGCCAAGGCAGAACTGGCCGATGCCAAAATCCAGAGGGATGCGGCTGTCCGGGAGTATAACCGATATAAATCCCTGGATGAAAACGTTGTACCGGCCCGGGACAAAGACACCCACCGGTCCGACGCAGATGCGGCAAAGGTCCGGTGTGTAAGAATGCAGTCCAATCTGGATATAGCCCGAATCAATCTGTCCCGCACGGAGGTCTATGCGCCGGTGAACGGAATTGTCACCAATTTTACATTAAGAAAAGGGATCTATGCAGCCACAGGAAACCCGGTGATGACCCTGGTGGACACGGACAGCTTTTATATTGTGGGGTATTTTGAGGAAACCAAGCTGCAGAATATTCACCCCGGCATGACCGCACAGGTACATGTCATGGGAGAACCGGCACAATTAACAGGTCATGTCACGGGCCTGAGTGCCGGCATTGAGGATCGTGATGTTTCCACAGCCAGCACCACCCTGCTGCCCAATGTGAACCCCACCTTTAAATGGGTGCGCCTGGCCCAGCGGATTCCGGTGCGTATCGCCATTGACAAGGCACCGGCCGACCTGGTCCTGGTGGCCGGCAGAACCGTAAGCATCCGCCTTGAACCCCAGAATACAAAAATAAAAAACAGGTTTGGGCGTTTCACTTTGCATGGTTGATAGAATTGGTCACACGATCTATTTTTGCCGTTAAAAGATCCAGGGCCGAATCCGTTCGGCTGCCGCCGGGGACAATGACGTCCGCACATTTTATATAGGGTGCCACATACAAATCGTGCATGGGTTTGACCGATTCCAGATACTGACGAACCACAGATTGCCGGGTCCGGCCCCGCTGCTCAATATCCCGGGTCATTCTCCGGATGAACCGGATATCCGGATCGGCATCCACATAAACTTTAAGATCCATCATCGCCTTTAAGACAGGATCTGCAAAAATTAATATGCCGTCAATGATGATAACAGGACAGGAACGGATGGTGCGGGTCTGGGCCAGGCGCAGGTGTGTGTTGTAATCATATTGAGGTGCAGTTACCGACTGCCCGCCAATGAGCGTTGTAAGCTGTTGGATTAAAAGGGCCGTGTCCAGGGCATCGGGGTGGTCATAATTCACCTGGACCCGTTCAGCCTCCGGCAGATGGGGAAGATGCTTATAGTACCAGTCATGCCGGAGAACGGCAACGCGGTCAGATCCTGTGTGCTGAAGTATCCCGTTGATGAGGGTGGTTTTTCCGGCCCCGGAGCCCCCGGCAATACCGATCACATACGATTTCGGTCTGTCCATGGCATATTTTCCTGTTGCTGCCCAGTGTTGTAACACATGATTACCGTGTAACGGCCACGCGCGGTCTTTGGTATTAGCACGCACCCAGGTTTTTATCCACAACCTCCCACCAGGGAGATGTCTGCGCCTGGGCAGGGACTATGATGAACTCCCCGGAAAGTTTGACGATCCTGCACACCACATTGGACATATTCGACAAAAAAATCACGGAGGTTCTTTTCGGGAAGAAGAGCCATCTGGTCACTCCCCGAAAAGAATGCAACAATTAAATGTAACGCAATCCGTTGTTCAATGACGCGCTTAATTTGTTGGGTGTATAGAACCCCCCGTCATAATAATATGTTTTAAACGATCATACCTCGAGAATAATCTTACCAACATGGGTTGCGCTTTCCATAAGCCGATGGGCGTCAGCAGCCTGGTCCAGGGGAAATGTTTTGTGAACATTGGGTTTAATTTTTCCCGCTTCAATCACCGGCCAAACCTTCTCCCTGAGCTGTGCCGCAATTTCAGATTTGGAGGAATCCGGACGGCTGCGCAAGGTGGAGCCGGTGAAAAGGAGACGTTTAAGCATTATGGGCATCAAATTAATTTCAACTTTGGAGCCCTTGTTAAATGCAATCTGAACGATGCGTCCATCCGGCGATGCCGCCTTAATATTGCGTGCAATGTAGTCGCCTCCAACAATATCGAGAATGACATTGGCACCCTTAATTTCATCTCTAACCACTTCAACAAAATCTTCCTTGTTGTAGTCGATGACCCGATCGGCACCAAAACTTTTACAGGCTTCACATCGTTCTGCAGGGCTGTCGGTGGCATACACCTTTGCGCCGAAAGCTTTTGCAAGCATGATGGCCGTTGAGCCGATACCGCCGGAACCGCCGTGGACAAGAAAATTTTCCCCTTGTTTGAGTCCGGCTCCCATGAAGATATTGCTCCAAACCGTGAAGAACGTTTCAGGAATCCCGGAAGCTTCCACCATACTCAAGCCTTTTGGAATGGGCAGGCAATGGGGCGCATGAACGGCACAATACTCGGCATAACCGCCACCGTTGGTCAGGGCGCAGACCTGGTCTCCCACAGACCACTCTTTGACATCGCTGCCCACGGCAACAATGGTACCTGCAATCTCAAGACCCAGAAGGTCCGATGCACCCTTTGGCGGGGGATAGTGCCCTCTACGCTGAACTATATCGGGTCCGTTTACACCGGTGGCAGCGACCTTAATCAGTACCTCGTCCGGTTTCGTCTCGGGCAGAGGCCTGCTGCCCACACAAAGTGCCTCAGGACCGCCTGGTTCGGTAATTTCAATCACTTTCATCTGTTCTGGTAATGTGGATGTCATCGCTGATTTCCTCCATCGTAAATGAGTTTGAATTTACGTCCGTTAAATATCGTCAGGGCTTTTGCTAAAGTTACCGGGATTAAAATTCTCCCGCCCACGTTATAATTTAACTTAAGTATCAGGTCAAATCATAAAAAGGTAGGCATATAAACTTTCAAGCAGGGAAGTATCGCCATGAAAATCAAGAAAAAAACTATCTTGACACTGGAGGCCACAATACGTAAGTTGCTTGAGTTTTTTGAATTGATATCAATATCAAAAAATCGAGCGTGGAAGTATGAGTAAATAGCAACATTGGAAGTATCGAAAAAGGAGTACGAACATGGCTTACGATTATAATGCGGCAGAAGCATTCGAAATGGCTATCCAGATTGAAAAAAATGGTGCGGCTTTCTACAGAAAGGCTGCTTCTCTTCAAAAAAATGAAGACGACAAGAAATTTCTTGAAACAATTGCCAAAATGGAGGATCGCCATCAAGGTGGATTTGAAGAAATGCAAACCACTTTGTCCGAAATGGAGAAGGGTCAGACGGTGTTTGATCCAAATGAAGAAATGTCATTGTATTTGAAAGCCATGGCCGACGCCCATGGTGGTGAAGGCAACCCTGAGGTGACAGCGCAACTGACCGGCGAAGAGTCCATAACCCAAATTGTTAAGATGGCCATTGAAATGGAAAAGGAATCCATTCTATTCTACGCCGGGCTTAAAAATTTGGTTCCGCCAAAACTGGGACGTGAGAAGATAGATGAAATTATTCAAGAAGAACAAAAACATGTTGTTCAACTGACAGGTTTTCTCAATAAAGCCCAAGGTTAGCAGCGTCGAACTTCTGCAATTCTATTAATGCAGACACAGTAACGGGGGCTGACGGCAAGATCAAAGGAATTGATTATTGTCCAAAGTCCCCTGAAACATTTATCCATTCCAGTATTCTCTGTTTTTGCCTCTTTGAATAAAAAAAACAACTTGATCCGCGCAGGCCGCCGGGATATATGAATGAAATATCAATTTCCCCCATGGCTGATTTGCTGTTCTGACCGTTCGACCCGTTTCATTTTCCCGGGTCCGGCCGCAGATTTCCCTTAACTTTAATATAGCCACGGTGACTCAAGCGGAGGATGGCATGGACAAATTTCGTCTTTTCGCCCTCGCGGGCCTTATTATTGTCGGCATACTATTGACCCGGTCAGGTGAGGCTAATCCAGGAGAAACCTACTATTCCGATGCTGTTCCCGGCACAATAGAGAAACCGGATGAACGGGTCCCTGACCTGGTAAATCTTGTATATAAGTATCTGTTCCGGTTAGAGCCTCTCCTCCTTGAAAAGGAGGCATTGGAAAAAGACCTTGAGCTACTGAACAAGGAATTGGCCGCAGGGGACTTAGGTGTCGACAAAAGCACTTTATTTTTATGCCGGGCTGAAATCATGTACCGACTGGGCCGGCCCCGTCAGGCAGCCCTGAATTTCTATCAGTTTCGTTACAATACCGCCTCACAGGACCATCCCTGTCTTAGCCTGGCGGAATCCAGACTTACGGCAACCCTGATGGAAATGAGAGAGAATATCACTTTGCTTGACCAGGATCAAATTACCAGGGATATTTTTAATATAGTATTTCAGGAGCGAAAGAATCCTGATGCTTTTGACGAATCCAGAATGAGCTACCTGGTTAAGGTCCTGGATATTCTTGAACGTACCAGCATCCAAAAGGAAGACAAGCTGACCCTACTCTTTCTAAAGGCCGAAGGCCTGTATCGGATGAATGAATATAAACGAGCCTATGTCGCCTTTTACCGCCTCATGCCTCAGATGGAGAGTTGCAGTCATCCTCTATTTTCGGAGGTTGAAAACCGGCTAAAACTTATCAGCCGGAAATTGAAACCGTTGAAAAAGCAATTGGTCTACACGGCCCGCCCCGTTCACGGAGTCCTATTGGCAGGGGGTTTGTTCCTGCTTCTGGCATTCCTCGTTAAAAGAGACTATGCCAAATCTGGAAGGAAATGCTATGGCTGCGACATTGTTGACAAAACCCATCTGATCAGCCTGGACGAGATGCGGGAGCAGGACGGCCGGTGCTCGGCCCGAACCATGAAGGAGTACCTGTCTCTCAAGGAAGCGTACCTGCTCTCCAGGAAAGCCGAGTTCTTAGAAGCCAGGAAAGAGGCGTTTTTCGAAACCCCAAAAGACGAATTTTGGGAAACCACGAAACACGAATGCTGGGAAACCACGAAAGACAAGTTCTGGAAAAATTTTTCAAGAATGCAGCAGGAAAAATATAAATTTGCACATCTTCTTGCCGAAGGGCATGACATGATCTGCCTTATGAACAGCAAGCCGCCGTTAGCTATTTCCTGGCAATCTGAAATCTGCTTCATCAAATGGATTCCCACTTATTTTCAATACTCTGCAGCCGCCGTTGTCTTTATCGTGACGTGGTGGTTAACCGCCACATTGCTTCCGGGCTGGTGCGAGTCCAAGGACTTTTTTTACACTCTCTTTGCTCTTCACCTATACCGTTGCCGGCCTTTCCAGCATCAAAATCATGTCCCAAAAGACGATCAATGCCCTTGATGAACTGGTCAGTATGCTTGAACCGGACCAGTTCCAAGAAAGCCTTGCCCAAATACGCTCCTGTGTGGCAAATCTGTTCCGAAGCCCAAAACAATTATATTTTGCCATCGTTGTCATGGCCTTGCTGCTCATAGGTATGCATATGAAGAACAAGCTTATTCTCGACCATGGCCTCCCCAATATGGATATTTTGTTTGCCACGGTTCCGATCCTGATATCCGCCCAGATGATCTGGTTTCTGACAGGTTCTTTGTTTCTCATGCACAAGCTCTACAATTTGAAAGATCTGTCCATCAACCCGCTTTCACCATCCAAAACCCTGGGACTTGAAAAAATGATCAGTGTTATCGGCACCTACAATAATCCTGACCAGCCTGGTCTCATCCATTGGATGCAGCATCGCCCTTTATATCGCCTGGCAAGAAGGGACAAACTTGGCCCACGGGTCACTCTGGTTTTTCTTTATCACCCCTGTACATATTTTTTACTGGGTTTACCCATACGTTAAACTGGGCTCTCTGGTCAAAGTCAAGAAACTGACTCGGATGAACTTTGTAAAGACTAAAATCGCTCTGCTCTTCAATGACTGGAAAAATTCTGAAGACAAGCTCCTTGAAGTCATGGAGGACAGCAGATTGGCTCCGAACTTTCCTGGTGAGACACAACGAATTGTCGGCCTGGAAAAAACAGCCATTGAAAAAAAGCTCAAGGATATGGACCGCTACTATGAAATCTTCAAAAAGATTGAACAGAGTCCGGAAACCTATTTTGACATGAACGCCGTTCTGGAACTGGGTAAGGCCCTGGGCTTTCCTTCCTTGTTTGCCATCCTATCCGCATTGTTCACCATGTTTTCGGGAATGTAGCCAATCGTTACCGTCGCAATAGTTTAGGCGGGGAACATCAGAAAGGGGCCAACGCCCTTATAAACAAGCATGATCGCATTAAAATTATATGCATCAATTCAAGGCAACAATCCACCAAATAACACATGCCCAAAACGCGCAACAAAAGGCCACGCATGATATCCAAACTTTGCCTCTATAGCTAATTTTGAATCTTTTTACTTGACCTTGTCTGTTAAGCATATTTTTTCTTCTTTAGGGCTACCGATTTAAGCTGGGACATTTTTTAACAGGGCACGCTTTTTTGATTAAAAAACTGGACATTTGATTCCGTCTATTAAATAGAACTCTCACAGATATTAAAATAATAAGCTAATTGTGGAGTTCTGATATTTCATTACGATTACGAAGTCAAAAAGTTGGGCTTGATCATAACATCGGCCAACAAGTGTGCCCTCAGCAAGCTTAAAAAAGGAATTTAGAAGAAAAAAATGTAGATAAAATTAGCCCGGTCTGTGAATAGATAATGCGCCAAACAATAATTATTCACAGAAAGGATTAAAAAAGCCCGGGCATGACATCTACATACGCTGAATCTTCTCATAATGCAAATATCAAGACAAAATGGCCCAGAGATGAAGTCTCTATGACAATTATAGATTTCAAGAACCGTAAGGAAAAACTCAGTCAGCGTGAGTTTGCCAAAGATGTCGGCGTTCCCCGCACAACGTTACAAAATTGGCTCAACCGGATGGATAAAATAGATGAGGGGCCGGCGATAGTCGCTTTTTTCGAAAGTCCGGCAGGCGTAAAATTTTTACATACCTTGATTCAGGCCCTCCATTTTGAATTCACCAAGGTGGGATGTGCCAGTATCCGTAATATTTGCAATTTCCTTAAGTTAACCCGGTTATCAAGCTTTGTGGCAGCATCCTATGGCACCCATCAAAAAATTTCAAATCAAATGGACACCCAAATAGGTCGGTTCGGTGATATGGAACAAGCACGCCTTTCACTGCTTATGCCCGAAAAACGGATCACTCTATGTGAAGATGAAACCTTTCATCCTCAAGTTTGCCTTGTGGCTATCGAGCCGAATTCCAACTATATTATTCTTGAAAAATATGCCAAGGACCGTTCCGGAGCCACTTGGAACCAATCTGTAGGAGGAGCACTTGGCAATCTTCCCGTCAAGGTCATTCAAAGTACGAGTGATGAGGGAAAAGGATTGATCCATCATGTGACGAAAGGCTTAAACAGTCATCATTCTCCGGATTTGTTTCATGTAATGTATGAAATCAGCCGGGGAACCGGAGCTCCACTCTCTTCCAAAATACGGAAAGCCGAAAAAGAACATGAAAACAGTAAAAAGAATGTCCTTGATGCGCAGAAAAATAAGGCCGACTATGAAAACCTTGAAAAACGACCTGTTGCTAGACCTCTTGATTTTGATAAAAAAATCCTTCTCTGTGTGGAAAAAGAACAAGAAGCAAGGGGGGCTCTGGACAAGGCAAGGGAAAATCAGGAAACCGTCACAAAAGCAAGAAAACAAATCAGCAGAGTCTACCACCCCTATGACCCTCTCACAGGAAACAAGCAAGGTTCTGATGCTGTTGGCATTCAACTGAAAGAGAGCTTTGATCAAATCCGGGAAGCAGCGGATCACCTTCCGGATCGATGCAAAGATAAAATCGAAAAAGCTTGGCGTGTAACCGAAAAAATGATGGCAACTCTCGTATTCTATTTTTGCATGATTGAGTCGTGTGTCAACGATATGGATTTGCCTGATGATAAGCGAAACCTGATGCATAACCGTCTGATTCCAGGATTTTATCTTCAAAAGGCCGCTCGTAAAGAAAAAGATCCGGAACAACAAAAGAAGATTCGGCAAAAATCTCAGGACTTGCTCTCGGTGTTGCAGGACAAACACGGGCAGTTTTTCGAATCCGCTGACGGTGAAATCAACCGCATGGTAAGGACGGCAAAGGAGTGCGCAGGCTTTTTTCAAAGATCAAGTTCATGTGTAGAAGGGCGTAATGCGCAACTGTCCCTGCATCATCATGGTATGCACCGGTTGAGTGACCGAAAAATGCGGGGTTTGACGGTGATCCATAACTTTCACTTAAAACGGCCTGATGGAAGGACGGCGGCAGAACGCTTTTTTGAAAACAAGCCGATCAACTTGTTTGATTGGATCGTTAAAAAAATGCCTCTACCTGCAAGACCAAGAAGAAATAAAATTAAAATGGCAAGTTAGGTATAATGGCCGATCTTATGATCAAGCCCTAAAAACAGATCTGAAGGCATTGCTCGCCCATGGTTCAGACACGGTGGTATGGCTGGGTCACTCCTCGTGGCTGGTTCTGGCCGGTGGAAAGCGGATTCTGGTTGATCCTGTTTTCAGTTCTTATGCTGCGCCATTTTCTTTTATAAACAAAGCATTTGAAGACACCACCATATACGATGTCCAGGATATGCCAAAAATAGACTGCCTGATTATTTCCCACGACCACTATGACCATCTGGACTACCCAACGGTGAAAGCCCTTGAATCTAAGGTCGATCAAGTGATCTGTCCCTTGGGTGTCGGTGCATATTTTGAGGGCTGGGGATACGCCAAAGAAAAAATCCGTGAGGGGGACTGGCACGATAAAATCAGCATAGGCCGGGACGTGACCATTCATGTGCTGCCGGCCAGGCATTACTCGGGCCGGCTGTTTAGAGAGGACAAAACCTTTTGGGCGGCATTTGCCATTGTCACCCCTGAACGAAAAATCTTCTACAGCGGAGACAGCGGTTACGGCCCCCATTTTTCCCAGATTGGAGAGACCTTCCACGGGTTTGACCTGGTGATGCTGGACTGCGGCCAGTATGATCCGCGATGGGCCTATATTCACATGACGCCAAAAGAGGCGGACCAGGCGGCCCGGGATCTCGGGGCCAAGCAGGGCAAACGCACTAAAATTTCGGATGTTATAAATTCAGTAACTTAGAAATATTGATTTGATCATTCTCAAGGTTGTTGCAAAGTTCAGAATTTCTAATATACTGAATTCATAGTGATCAAAATTCGTGCCAGATTTTAGTGCGTTTGCCCTGGGGGGCCAAGGCCTTTATTCCCGCCCATGTGGGGCGGTTTTGCATTGCCAACCATCCATGGAACGAGCCGTTTAAACAATTGGCCGTGGCGAGTCGGGACAAAAAGTATGCCCTGCTGACCCCCAAAATAGGTGAGCCGGAGGACCTGAATCACCCCCAAAAATTTTCCGGGGGGTGGACTGAAAATCAAGATAAGAATTTTTATGCAGGCGACGAAATGCACCGCCTGGGCGTCAATTTAACAGGAATAGAGGAAATAACAAAAATGTCAGGCAAGGCAAAAATTGAAAAACAAGAATCAAAACGCTCTGGGGGCCAAGCGCCCATGACCATCAGCGTTGACGCCAACGGCAAGAGTGTTGTGTTTCAGCTCAATGACAGCACCGCAGCACAACAGCTGTTTGCCCAGCTGCCATTGCATATTAAAGTGGAGGATTACGGCAGCAACGAAAAGATTTTTTATCCGCCTAAAAAACTGGACACGGCAGATCCCCCCAAGGCAAATGCCAAAGTCGGCACCCTTGCCTACTATGCCCCCTGGGGCGATGTGGTCATGTTCTACAAAAACTTTGGTTCTGCGACTGGTTTGTATGAACTGGGTCATGAGGTATCCGGTGACGAAAATATCAAAGTTTTGTCGGGAACCGTGGGTATTGAAAAAGTACAATAGCACCAGGCATCTGTCTATTTGACAGGTGCCGTTCTACCCATTATAATTTTGATATCCTCGTCAAATTCCGCAATGGCAAAGGAGGGTATCATCATGGAAAAGAAACAAGAGCGTAGAGGCCAGGACGAAAGACGGTCCGGAACAGATCGCCGCCGACTCACCCCGGTGAATTACACGGGCATTGAAAAACGGATTAATCCAGATTGCAGATCCGGCAGCGACCGCCGAGACCACAGGGGAAATTGGATAGAATACCAATCCCCTGTTTTAAAAAAATAAGCGAAACCGTTTTATGGATTAAGCAATTCAAAACCGGTGGTTGGATCAAACACACGTACGGCAGTGGTATCAATTAACTCAAAAAGTATCACTTCCAGTATGTGCCATGTCCGGACGCCGTTGCGCACGCATCCGGTTACGGTTGAGTCTTCCCTGCCGCAGGCAATGTGCATGTGCAATTTGGGTTCCCCTTTCTCATTGGGAAAAATGGTCCCGGTCCCCACGATCTCATTCACATTGTTCAGAACAAGTTCCATGGGGGTAATGGTCGGTGTCCGGCCATGTTCGGGCCCGACGATCAGCCTGCTCTCTTCGTCCGCACCGCCGAGAATGGTCAAAGCCGCAGCTTTTATAGATTTCTCTTTGGCAAACCGTTCAAGTTCTTCGTGGATGATATCTCCGTCTTCAAGACGAATCACGTATATTCTTCCCTGTTTTGCCTGTGAATATTTCATGATACCTGCTCTCTATCTTTTATATGTGTTATCTTTTGTATGACGCCTTGCACAGCGTGCCGTTTTCAATATCAAAAAAAAACTGACCTGACAATCATCGGCCCTTCAATGTTCCGAACTTATTTTCCAAAAATATTAATCCAAAACGATTAAATTCACTCAACTAAATGTTTCAAAACCCGCCGGTTTTTTGATAAACTTTCTCCAATAAAAAGCTGTTTTACAAAAAAGAATTTCCATAACCAAGGGTCTGTTTGATCCTGTAATTTCAAAATCCGGAGGTATCGATATGCAATGTATCCAGGCTGAATTTGATGAAACCTCAAAGGCAATCACCGTTAAAAAAGACGCGGAAACCGAGGATTGGATTTCGGTATGCCGGCGGTTCAACGATGATGTTTCCAGGCTGTGTGATGTGACGGGCCTAGAAGATTATACTGGGCTCTTTGAATGTTTTGATGACAAAAACGACAAATACTGGTACCTGGTCAAAGAAGATAAAGCGTTGTTCCGGATGAAACGCCGGAACTTCTACGACAACCTGGGTCTTGATTAATGCAACCAACCCCAATGAACATATGGAAGCCCCCGAATGAACAAATCTGCTATTCTTTTTATCCTGTCTGCTGCCGTGGGGGTTGCGATGATGGGGCTTGGCATCATCTGGCCTTTGATCCCGGTCTACGCGGTGGAGCTTGGGGCCGGGGGCTTTTTGGTGGGCCTGATCGTTGCCAGTTTCAATATTTCCAGGACTGTTTTGAGCCCGTTCACCGGACAGATATCGGATAAATGGGGCAGAAAACGGTTCATTGCATCGGGCCTGTTCTTCTATGCGGTTCTCTCTGTTTTTTATGCGCTGCCTGAAAATGCCGAAACCCTGATCCTGATCCGGCTGCTCCACGGCATGGCGTCACTTCTTGTGGTGCCGGTGGCCATGGCCCTGACGGCAGACATTGCACCGCCCCGAAAACTTGGGCTCTACATGGGAACCTTGAACATGGCCATCATGATCGGCCTGGGGTTCGGCCCGGCCATGGGCGGCATCATCCGGGACACGCTTGGCTTTAACGCCGCTTTTTACATCATGGGTGCCCTGGCCCTTATCACCTCTTTGGTGGTGGCGATTTTCCTGCCCGCCGACAAGGCCCATCTCGGTGATGTAAAGCGGCCCACACCCTACCCTGTCACAAAAATAGTGGCCAACAAAACCGCCGCAGGCATCCTTATCATGCGTTTTTTCGCTGCGTCCGGCCAGGGATCGGTGTATACCTTTCTGCCTATTTTGGCTATGCAGCTGGACCTATCAAGTTCCCAGGTGGGCATCATTTTAACCATGAACATCTTTTTGATTGCCTTTCTCCAGCGGGCAAGCGGCGGGCTTGCCGACCGAATCAACCCCAAACACCTGATCATTTACGGCACCTTTGCCTGCGGTATAACCGTTCTGGGCATGCCCTTTGTCCACGGCTTTATCCCCATACTGGTCCTTAATATCCTCATGGGTATGGCCAACGGCCTCTCTTTGCCCGGCGGCCTGGTCATCACCGGCCGGCTCGGTCAGACCATGGGAATGGCATCCATCATGAGTCTCAACGATGCGGCTTGGGGACTGGGGTTCATCGTCTCCCCCATTCTTTCCGGCCTTATCCTCGACTGGATCGGCGTCTCCTACGTTTTTATCGTGGGCAGTCTTTTGATCCTTTTGGGGGGTGTAGCTGTAACCGTCTTTTTATGGGATTATGATAATGCGGTCAGCGCAATCTAAAGCTTAATGAATCCGGCTTGAAACAAAAAAAATGTATGGACGGTTTTACAGGATACTTTAAAAGCAAAAAAAGCCTCCAACGGTAATCGCTGAAAGCTTTTATAATCTGTGGTGCCCAGGAACAGAATTGAACTGCTGACACGGGGATTTTCAGTCCCCTGCTCTACCGACTGAGCTACCTGGGCACGTCAACAACGTCAGCTTTTATATGTTCTTTGGCCGTTTAAGTCAAGCAAAAAAATTAGAAACATATTAATAATATTATTTTCAGCACCCGCCCATATCTCCCAGCAGATACTGAATTAAAGTGCAGGCTGATACCGCAGCCGTTTCAGCCCTAAGAATCCTTGGCCCAAGGGAATAGCTTGTGAATCCTGCATCAACGGCATCCTGGATCTCTTGTTCTTCAAATCCCCCCTCGGGACCGATCAGGATCACCGCTTTGGGATTGTCTTGGGAGTTTGTTCCGGCAAGGGGGTAATCCGAGGCCTCCCAAAAGGCAAAACGATGTGAACATCCCTTTGAAAAGTCCAGAACCTCTTGAAAATCCATGGGCGGCATAATGTCCACAAGACGGGATCGCCGGCACTGTTTCAAAGATTCTCTGGCAATGGTCTGCCAGCGCTCAATCTGCTTTGTTTCCCGCTTTTGACCTGACAATGGAATGGATCTTTTGCAGTAAAAAGGAATCCAGCGAGTTACCCCTAATTGGGTAATCTGTTTGATGATCTCATCCATTTTGTTGTGTTTGAGCATGGCCGTACACAAGGTCAAATCAAGGGCGGACTCTGTGAGGCTTTTTTGCTCGGTTACAATAGAAATTTCCACACAATCCAAAGCGGCGTTTTCTATGCACCCTATAAAGTCGGCACCATGGCCGTCGGTCATGGAAACGGTATCTTTGGGCTTTAGCCTGAGCACCTTGCAGATGTGTTTTGCATCCTGGCCCTGGATCACTGCCCTGCCTGCGCTTAACGCATCTTTATCAATTAAAAATTTTTGCATATTTCACATGTACCACTACCCTAAAAATCCTGTCAAGGACGTTATAGACAAGGGGAATGCATTTGTTTTACCATGAAAGATGCATTATAATTTTAATCATTGAATACAGGCGTTATACTCGACATTGGGCAGACCTATTCAAAAGAAATTTGATATATTTCTGATACGGTCTGTCCAAAAAGAGTTAATATTTTTCTCCGTATGTCATTTAACCCACTGATAAGACAGTGTACTTCGCCCTCTTTATGAAAAATATTCACACAGTCTATACCTTCCATTTGTTGAAAAATCCAGCGAAGAGTGGGGTTTTGAACGGGTTTCCCAATCTGATTGGGCAGTGTTGTTTCAAGGCGCTTCAATTCATTCCGCATGCGACGCTGGGCAATGGAGTAAATTAGTAATGATAAGGTCATCACCATCAACATTCCTTCGACACGAGATGGCTTTTTGACAAACAGCGACGATGCAAAAAATAAAGGGTCTTTGATAAATCGGAAGCCATTCTCGACCTTAGACTGGCCTTTATATCCCCAAAATACATCTTCGTCGCTCAACTGGAATCTTGGAATTGAGGTCCCAAGAACAAAACAGGATTTCTGATCGCGGTCTTGATCGACTTTTTCTTGATTGACCTTTAAGTCCACATTGATTTGCAATTTAATTGATTTGATCGGGGTATCCGGCGTTGGTCTACCTTTGACGGCATATTTGATGTGCTGTTTAAACTCAATAGTGTCAACCAGATGATACTTCCATTTATCACTGAGTTCTTGGAGGGCCGTCATTGCTTCGGCTTCCGAGTCAAATCGTTGGGCCTGAAGATGGAAGAGTTGCTTTTCCGCACGTTCCTTCTCTTTTGAAATAGTTCTTTCAACGCTCTTGACCGCGCGCTCCAGAGCCCCTTTGGATCGAATGATCAACCAACGTTGATCAATTCCATAATGCCCTAACTCCAACGTCTGGTACTGATAATCATCGTTAATCTCCGCCCACAGGTCCCATTTTAGGGCCTGTTCGATGACGGTCTTCACAATGAAAAGGGTTCCCGGGATGCGGGTGATAAACGGGATATCTTTCAAGTTGGAAGCATTGGATTCGGTATATCCTTTCGAATCCATAATCAGGTAACGAGGGGTATCGCTTGCTTTGAACTGACGAACGAGTTCACTGCTGCGTTCTTTGAAAACGGTATTATCCGAAGCATTCCCGTCCCAGCACTTACACAAAATGGGAATACCACCATCCTGGGATACCATCAGCTCCAGCACAGCCTGTTTCAAATCAGGACGGTGGTCTTTGGAGTAACCATGAGTTATTTTGATGGCATGTTCATCCGAATCAGGAAGATACTCCCCGGTCAATGAAAAAGATGAAGTATCCAGATGGTTGAAAAGTAAATGGATACTTTCCGACCGACAGGTAGATGAGGCGATTTCGGTGAAAAGCAGTTCAGAGCTGTAGTCGACCGCATCATCAAGACTGCGCCCGAGCTTGTAGTGATTGAAGTCCGAGGCTTGCACCCCGGGACGGAACAAAACATCCAGCGGCTTGTTTTCGAAAAATTGAGGCGTCAGCGACAGCGGCCGATTGGAAAAACCCAGCCCATTGAGAACCATGCCGGCAATAGCTTCTCCGGCACTGATATTTTCCTTCTCATCTTTTGGTATGCGAGAGTCAATCATTTCGATGATTTTCAAATCCTTGATAACGCCAGCAACAATACCCAAGTGGTCAATACGTTCTACTTTAACAGTTTCCAATGTTTGGTGTTTGGCCCTCTGCTTGTGTTGATTATGATGGTGCAAAGAGGGTATATTCAAATTTTTTAAAATTCAACTGCTCAATGTCGATTATACCACTATGGTATTCCGCACATAACGCCTTAACACAAATTCGATTTAAAGACATAAAAACAGCCTGATCATCAAACATCGTTTGCCAACCGTTATATGAGGTTATCCGATGGGATTGAGAAAAAAGACATTAATAACCATCACTACCACACTTATTCTGATGGTTATAATTATATACGCCATCACCAACACCATCCTGCTTAGGGGATATGCAAAACTTGAACGGGAAAATATTCTTCAGAGCATGGCCCAGGCAAAAAAAATCATTGATGGTGAAGTGGATCAACTCCAAACCATTGCAGGCGACTGGGCGCCTTGGGATGAAACCTATTTTTTTGTTCAAACTGGCAGCCAAAGCTACATTGATGACAATCTTACGGATGCAACCCTGATCAACTTAAATATCAACTTTATGTTGTTTATAGATACAGCCGGAGAAATTGTGCATTGCAAGTATGTTAACCTTGAAACCGCCCAGGAAGAAACCTGCCCCGTATCTATCAAGAATTACCTTTCTGTCAGGGGGGCTTTTATTCTGCGAAATGAAAATCGAAAAGAAATATTATCAGGACTTGCCATACTGCCGGAGAATCCCCTTTTCCTTGCTGTTGCCCCGATTCTCACCAATCAAAACAAAGGCCCTGTGATGGGAACACTAATTGTGGGAAGGAACCTGACTGACCTAGAGATTAAAAGACTATCTTCTTCGATAAATCTGCCGGTTACATTTGAAAGGCTGGACAGCCCCTCACTTTCCGAGCCGTTTAAAAAAGCTAAGCAGTCCTTGTCCATGGGACATAGGGTTGTCATTCTGCCTTTGGATAAAAATATCATTGCGGCCTATTCATTGCTGACGGATTTAACCGGCAACCCCATACTCATAATAGGGATAGACAAGGCGCGCAGAATTTACGCCCAAGGTAAGACCACTATGCGTTATCTTGTCTATTCATTACTGATAACGGGGATCGTTTTCATTGTTGCCACTTTGATTTTTCTTGAATTCACAGTGCTGTCACGGCTGGTTCGATTAAACCGTGACGTTAAAAAAATCGCGAGTACCGGTGATTTGTTTGCAAAAACAACAATGACCGGCAAAGATGAGCTGTTCGATCTTTCTGCGCAAATAAATCTGATGATAGAATCCGTCAGGGTCAGCATAGAGCGGGATCTTGTGATACTTGAATCGATTGGAGACGCCTATTTCGAACTGGATCTTGAAGGCAATCTAACATTTTACAATGAGGCATTGTCCCGAATTTTCAACTATGAGAAACAAAATCTTGAAAAAATGAACTTTCGTAATCTGCTGGATGAATTCGCTGCTGAAAAAGTATCCAAACCGTTTAAACATCTGTATAAAACCGGCATCCCAATAAAATCCGTTGAGACTGAATTTCAACTTGAAAACGGTCGAAGAATTTACCTGGAGTCATCCGCCTCGTTAATCAAGGATAAAAATGGAAATGTAGTCGGATTTCGGGGCATATCACGGGATGTCACGGAACAAAGGGAGTCATCCCAAAAGCTGTTGCATATGGTTTACCATGACTCCTTGACCGGGCTTTTGAACCGGAAGGCCTTTCATGAAAACCTTGAAAAAGAACTGTCCTATGCGGATCGGTATAAGCAGCAAAGAGTCGTTATGTATGTGGATCTTGATAAGTTTAAAATGGTAAACGATTCATTCGGCCATGATGCCGGAGACCATCTGCTCCAAGGATTTGCCCATCGGGTAAAAAAAATACTCAGGGATACGGATCTTGTTTACCGACTGGGCGGTGACGAGTTTGCCATCATCTTAACCAATCCTGAGGATACGGCACCCGATATAATTGCCCAACGGATTATAGATGTCATGGCAAAACCCTTTTACCTGAAGTCACAAACAATTAATTTTGTTACACCAAGTATTGGCATCAGCTTTTATCCTTCCCATGCAACCGATGCCGAAACACTTTTGCAGTGCGCAGATAAAGCCATGTACGAGGCCAAGAAGAAGAGAAATCAATATGTTGTGTTTCAAACCGAACACTCTTAAGCACTTTTAACGTATTCCACCCATATTTCCAGCACTAAATTTCATCCAACAAAGTTTTTTTGTCAAAAAGGCTGTTTCTGGATGACCACCAATTGTGATACATAAGGGGCCATGAAACAGATAAATAAAGACAAAATTATTCTTGCCTCGGGGTCACCGCGCAGAAAAGAGCTGATGACCCAGGCAGGTATAGATTTTAAAATTCATGTGGCGGATATCGACGAATCTGAAGTTGATGTGGGTATCACCCCTGAAAATTATGTGAGTTTATTGTCCCAAATAAAGGCCCAGGCCGTGGCCCCAAACTATCCTGACAGGTGGACCATCGGGGCGGACACGATTGTGGCCCTTGACAAAACCATTTTAGGAAAACCTGCCGGGAACGAGCAGGCGGAGGCCATGTTAAGGCAACTTAGCAACAGGGAGCACAGCGTATTCACAGCCTTCACCATCACAAAGCCGAGCACAAATGAGGCGGTCACCCGGGTTGTAAACACCCGGGTGCGGTTTAAAGACTTATCCAGGGATGAAATCAAGTGGTACGCAGGCACCAATGAGCCCTATGACAAGGCCGGAGGGTATGGTATTCAAGGTATTGGGGCCTTTCTGGTCAAGGAGATATCCGGTTCCTACACCAACGTTGTGGGGCTGCCCGTGTGCGAACTCATTGAAGCCCTTTCATCTTTAGGGGCAATCAGTTTTAAGAAAGAATAATAGTCATGCAGATTCAATCCAACATAAAAAAAATTCATGATGACATATGTGCCGCCGCCCAAAAAAGCGGGCGCGCTGCATCCGAGGTGACCCTTATTGCCGTCAGCAAAAGGAAACCCGCCGAGATGGTCCAGCAGGCCATTGATGCAGGACAAAGGGACTTTGGCGAAAATTACATCCAGGAAGCCATGGACAAAATAGACATCCTTGGCAGGGAATCGGCCACCTGGCATTTCATCGGCCACCTTCAATCCAACAAAGCCAAGTTTGCGGTCAAATATTTTGATCTGATTCACACCGTGGATACGGTGAAACTGGCCAAGGAGATCAACCGCCAGGCTGAAAAAATCGGAAAAACCCAGAATATTCTGCTCCAGGTGAATATTGCCCAGGAAACAACCAAGTCCGGCGCCCGGGATAACGAAATTGTGGATATTGCCAAACAAGTCTGCCAATTTGATAACCTGCATGTTTCAGGACTGATGTGCATGCCCCCCTTTTTCGACGACCCTGAAAAGGCAAGGGATTATTTCAAACAACTCAAACAGATCAGCAAAGAGATTGGCCGGCTCAACCTTCCCCATACGGACATGACCCATTTATCCATGGGTATGAGCAACGATTTTACCGTGGCGGTTGAAGAAGGGGCAACATTGGTGCGTGTGGGCACCGCCATCTTTGGAGCAAGATTGTGAGAGTTCTTCTGCATACCTGCTGCGGCCCGTGCACCATATACCCCCTTGAGGTGCTGCGAAGTATGGATATGGAGGTCATGGGGTATTTTTACCGGCACAATATTCATCCGTTCACCGAGTGCATGAAACGAGAGGAAACATTGCAGGCCTATGCCGATCAGGTGAATCTGAAAATGGTCTGGCAAAAGGGATACGAGCTTGAAGAATTTTTGCGCGCCGTCACGTTCAGGGAGCAGAACAGATGCAGATACTGCTACCACGCGCGCCTTAAAGCCAGTGCCCTGGTGGCCAAAAAAGGAAAATTTGACGGATTTTCCACCACCCTGCTCTATTCAAAATTCCAGAACCATGCCCTGATCACGGAAATCGGCCAAAGCCTTGCCAAACAATATGGGTTGAAATTTATTTATGAAGATTTTCGAGAAGGCTGGAAACAGGGAATAGAAACCTCAAAATCACTGGGCATGTACCGCCAGCAGTATTGCGGCTGCATTTACAGCGAGAAAGACAGGTTCTATCAACAAAAAGATTGAAGTTGAATATAGATAGGTGTCGATCATTTCGCAAATCGGACATTAGGTGTCTTTTAAATGTTTGAATTGTTTTTTATCCAGCCCGTGCCGGGTCAGCAGACGGTTTAGTTGCCGGGTGGTGATACCGGCTATCTGGGCCGTTTCGTCTATTCGACCGTTGGTTTCCCCAAGCAGATGTCCCAGGTAGGCGCGTTCACAGAGATCAACTGCCTGCCGGCGAGCCTGGGCCAGGGTCTGGCCGGCAGCGGGCACAGGGATATCCTGGGCAACCACCATCTGTGTTTCAATGGGGAAATTCTCAGGCGTTATCACAGGAGAGCTTTCCAGGATATAGGCACGTTCCAGAATATTTTCAAGCTCCCGGATATTGCCGGGCCATTCATAATGGCGGAAACCTTCCAGCACAGAGGGATGAACCCTTTGAATATTTTTCCCGTACTTGACGTTTAATTTTTTCAAAGACAGATCCACCAGGGATTCAAGGTCCTCCAGCCGTTCCCTGAGCGGAGGCAGTTCGATGGGGAACACGTTAAGACGATAAAACAGATCTTTTCGAAACTCCCCCTTTTTTACACCATCTTCCAGGTTTGAATTGGTGGCTGCGATGACCCGAACATCCGTTTTAAGAACGGCATCACCGCCGATCCGGCTGAATGTGCCGTCCTGAAGGACCTGGAGCAGCTTAATTTGGGCGGATAGAGATATCGTGCCGATTTCATCCAGAAAAATGGTGCCACCCTCGGCCATTTCAAACCGTCCTGGTTTTTTGCGTTCAGCACCGGTAAAGGCGCCTTTTTCATGCCCGAACAACTCACTTTCAATGAGGGTATCCGGGATTGCACCGCAATGTACAGAAATAAAAGGTTTTTCATAGCGGCGGCTGTGCCAGTGGATCAATCGGGCCAGCGTACCTTTACCTGTACCGGTTTCGCCTAGCAACAGAACGCTGGCAATGGTGGGTGCAACCGAACGGACACTTCCAAAAATTTTTTGCATGCCGGCATTTTTAGATCGGATGATGTCCTGCCATTCGGTTTTCCAAAACTGATCCCGCAGGTAGTCCAGCTCAAAATCCCTGGAACGGGACCGGTTTAAGGCCGGAAGCATCAGATGGATATCCCGTTTCTTGACCGGAGACGGCAGATATCCCACAGCCCCGGCGTTCACCGCCTCAATGGCCTGACGGGTGTTGGACCGTGTGCACAGTACAATAAACTGAACAAATGGATTAACCGCCCTGAACGCCGACATGCCCGGTTCTTCGGCTGACAGCTGTTCGATGTCGGCCAGAATCAAATCAAATGGAGACTGGGTATGCAGTGTCAGTGCAGTTTTAAGATCAAAAGCCCGGCGAAGATTGCCGACATTGGACAAGGTTGTTGAAATCAGCTGCCATTCATCTTCGGCATGGGTTAAAACCAGTATTTCTCTCATCTAAAACCCCAAAAAGGATTTTTGCCACTCTGCTGCATGTTAAATGGTACGGGCAGAGGTAGCAGTTTAAAGGACGCCCCGGGGTTATGTCAAGATGCCTAAAACGTGTTTTATTATTTAAACCCGATGATATGAAACGGGATCGGTTTTATCGTCGGCGGCTGTAGAGGCAGGCCCCTGTGCCTGCCCTAACGAGGGCAACCACAGGGGGTTGACCCTACTCAAAATGGCCGTCAATTGGGTCAAAAAAAATGCGCCCGAAGTTCACAAAGATCAATGCGCTGATATCTTTGTAAACTTCGGGCGCTTGTATATTTAAAGAAAAAAAATAGGTCTTAAAGATGAAGGAAAAACTTTGAAGGGAATCAACATCGTATTCCCCAGGACTCATCCACTTTACTTAAGCGGGATGCTGCCGGTCTCCCCCCTTTTCTCATTTCTCTAATTTTGAGGATCGGTGTTCTTAATTTTCTGGAAGGTGTCCCCAGCTAATTTTTTCTCTTTTTTCTTTTTACGTTTCTCTTTCAGGCTTAATGCACTGACTTTTTTGGTCTGGTGTTTATTTTTATTCTGCTGACTTTTTTCTGCCATGATACCTCCTCATCCAATAGGATCTGTTTCTTCATATTAGGACGCCCATCCGGTTTTACGCCGCAATTTGGCGGGTCGATCCACTTAAGATATAAAGTAAAGCAACAACCATGCCGTTCGTGTTGTCTTCAGCAACAAGGGCGGATTACTCGCACGGGGCGACATTTTTCCATGAAAAACAGGACTCGAACTGTCCTCACGAGACGGAATAAGACGGTTCATGTCTGCTTTTTTAATGACAGCTATTCAGCCATGGTTTCTTTAATCTGGGCAATGAATGTCTCTTTTTTATCCTGACTGATAAACGCCGCTTCAAAGGAATTTATCGCCAGTTGTGCGATGTCTTTTCGGGTCAACTGAAAAGCGTTTTGGAGCGCCAGATAATTTTCAGCAACATATCCCCCGAAATATGCGGGATCATCTGAGTTAACCGTAACACAAAGCCCCTGGTCAAACAATTTCTTGAAATTGTGTGCCGCCATATCTTCGAACACACACAACTTGATATTGGAGAACGGACACACCGTTAACGGCATCCGACTACGTTTGAGTTCATTGATAAGGGCCGCGTCTTCCAATGCACGTACGCCATGGTCAATGCGCCGGACTTTAAGATCCCGGAGGGCCTCCCATATATATTCAGGGGGGCCCTCTTCTCCGGCATGGGCCACGGTCAAAAAACCTTCGTTTCGTGCTTTTTCAAAAACGCGACTGAACTTGGAGGGCGGGTGCCCGGCTTCCGATGAATCAAGGCCGACGGCCGTAATCTTGTCCTTGAAAACCAGTGCCTGGTCGAGGGTTTCCATGGCCTTGGATTCGGGCAGATGACGCAAGAAACACATGATCAGACAAAAGGAGATACCCAGATCCCGGGAACCATCAAATAACGCCTGATAAATACCGGTTATTACCGTTTCAAAGGCAATGCCTCTATCGGTATGGGTTTGGGGGTCGAAAAAAATTTCAACGTGCCGGACGTTTTGATCTTTTGCCTTGAGAAGGTATTCCCATGTCAGTTCATAAAAATCGCTTTCGTTCTGAAGGACGCCTGCACCTTCGTAATAAATATCTAAAAAAGACTGCAGATTATTGAACTGATACGCCTGCCGCAATGCGTCCACAGAATCGAACTTAATGGGAATATTATTCCTTTCGGCCAGGCGAAACAATGTCTCAGGCTCCAAGGTCCCTTCAATATGAAGATGAAGTTCCGCCTTGGGAATCCCCCGGATAAATGCATTCATATCCATATACATCTCCTTGTTACACGTGTGCTTGATACTTTTGGGGCTTGATAAAACAAACCCCAAAAGGCAGTAACACATTGAATTTATCTAAAAATAAATTATTGGATCAGATGGCTTGATACACAATGAAAGCGTGTGAAAAGGATAACAATATCGATACAAAAACTCAAGACAGCATTCAAATTCCAGGTTAGGATAACATGAGACTATGCCATGCCCGACAGCACAACCCAGAATCCCGTATCATCATTAATGATTTGGTAGTTGCTGCAGTTGAGTTCATCAAACATATTTTCAAACCTTCTGATTCCGTCGTCGCCGCTTTTCTTTTTGGCGTAGCAGTCCCATGACGGGTCTATTTTGGCCATCTCCTCAATGACATGGGCTTTGAGTTCACGACTTCCAAATCCGCCCCCGATATAGGTTTTGCCACCCGGAGAAAGCACCCTTAAAATTTGACTGAACGCATGCGCCAGATCATTCCAGAAAAACATGGAACCCCGGCTGACAATGAGATCAAATTCACCGGTTTCAAAGGGCATGGCATGCACATCGCCGGCGGCAGTGGTTACCCGGTCTTCAAGACCTGCCTCCCGGATATTTTCCCGGGCAATTTCCAGGGCGTCATCGGAAAAGTCAAAGGCGGTCACCGCCATGTCAGGCGCAGCGTTTGCCACTGCCATGGCCAGCATACCGGGTCCTGTGCCCATGTCCAGGCACCGGCCCCGCATCACGCCGGTAACATCAATGGCATTTTGGGCAATCACCGGATAGATGGGTTTAAATGCCGTCTTGGCGATCAGGTCCATGTGACGTGCGCCATCTTTGTTAAATTTGGGGTTTCGGGTTTTTGTCCAATTTGTTTCAGTCATTTAAGTTCTCCTTCCAGGGAAGTTGGGGCGGCCGGCCGTTATTAAATGGGTGGCCGTAAAATGTGTTGTAAAAATCGTCGGCCTCTTGTTCAAGGTCATAGTTAAAGATATCCGGGTGAATAATATTGCATAGCGCCATAAGCCCTAAAACCCAGTCCGGATTGGTGGAGCTGCGAAAGGGATGCAGGCCGAACACCTTGCCGTCCGCCAGGGCCGGGGCCGTCAGATGATTCTTTTGGCACCAGTCAATAAGATCCGAAGGCGGCCAGGCCAGGGTATCCGCCACCAAAATAATCTGGGGTGCCATGCGCGCAAAGGCCTGGGGAACAATAGTAATACCCGGCCGTTTTTCCCGGTTCAGATCCAGGTTGGTGAGTTCTGCACCGGCGGTCTCGGCCAGGCACGATTCCATTTTTTCCCCGAACATGGCGATCAGGGGATGCCCAAGACAATAGTAAACCCTGGGCCTGGGAATATCTGCGGTCAGTTCCCTGATCCGCTGTACCCGGTGCTCAACATATTCCCGGTAGCGGGCCGCTTTTTTTCGCGTCCCTGTTTTTCGGGCAAAGTCATCCACCGTGTCAAGGTAGTCATCAATCCGGTTCAGCCGGGCATAGAGACCGTCAATGAGATCTGTCTGCACCGCATCGGCCATGACCGTATCGGCAACGGCCTTGTCCTTCACATTTAAAATCGCCAGAATTCCACGAATCATATTCATGGCGTTCACGGTGCGGTAACCGCCGAAATACCCGGAAATACGATGCTGGCCCTCTTCGTGGATTTTTCCTTCCAGCGGCAGTTGATAGCCGCAGTCACATTTACCCTGGGGCTTATACTTGTAGAGGTTGGCACACATGGGGCCGAAAAATCCCCGGGACATGATGGTATGCCCACACCTGGGACAGACCGAGTCAAGAAAAGAGGTGCCGGGTGTATTAAACAGGTATACGTGGTCAAGATGTTGCTGTAACCGACGGCAAAGGGATTCGGCCGACATCACCGTGGGTTCGTCTCCGGGTTCTCCGTTGCCGAAGGGCAAAAACCGCATGAGCTGGAACGGAATCTGCCTGGATAAAGAGGCGATAAACCGGGCCGTCTCCTCGACTTCATCTTCCCGTCCTTTTCGGTATACGGCTGAAATCTCCACATGAACCCCGTGTTGATAAAGCAGTTTGATGTTCCGAAAAATCGGACCGGCGTCTTGAATCCCGCATGCTTTGCATACATCCGGGGCAGATCCTTTGATGCCGATGTTCACGAAATCAAGAAAGGGCAAAAGTTTTTTCAACGCCCATTCGGTCATGTACCCGTTGGTGGCACACCCGGCGGTCAGCCCCCTTTCCTTTGCCATGCTGGCCAGGCGCATGAAAGTGAAAAAAGAGATCGTGGGTTCATTAAAACAGAACATCACCCCCTGAGCATGGATCTGTTCCGCCAGGTCCAGTATCTGTTCCGGTGACATTTGCTGGAACTGGCCCTGGATGGCGCTTAAGTGATCGGTGAGAATTTCGGACACGCAGCCCGGGCAGTCGAAGTTGCACCCCACGGTACACACCTGAAGAAAGGTGCCTTTGGGGTGGTAGTGCACCATGGGCATGGATTCGATGGCCGTATCCACGGCAGCCAGGTAGCGGTTGGGATATTTTTCGCGTATGCCACCGGCATCCGCCATAATCATCTTGCACCGTCCTGTTCCATTAATGGGAATGTCACATTTGTGTTCGCAGATCATACATCTCATGGGATTTTCCTAAAACTTTAAATTCATACCGACCAGGAAGTTAAATCCGGGTTCTGGGCCGTTGGTTTCATAATAATCTTCGTCCAGCAGGTTGGTGCCCAGCACAAAGATCTCCGGGGCCATTTTACCGATATTCGGCAGTTTCTGGGTCAGTTTCAGATTCACCAGAAAATAATTTGGCAGTTTTTCCCATTCATAGGAGATTGAATCTTCCCAGTACTGGTGGCAATTATAAGAGGTGTTCAGATCAGCGGTCAAGCCGAAGGAGAACCGGTATGCAAGTCCCAGGTTAAGACGGTGGCGGGGGCGCCCTTCCAGATCCCGTCCATTGTTGGACTTATCCTCGGTGGACATATAGGTGTAGTTCAGGTTGACATCCATGGCTTCGGTAACCGGTATGGAAATCCCGGCTTCGGCGCCGTATATCACCGCTTCGTTGATATTGACGTAGACTTTATTCCCGTCCTTTGTGATCATATCGATAAGATCATCCACGTCATTATAAAAACAGACCAGGCTTGTCTTAATGTTACCGGCAAATGTGTGGTCGATACCCATCTCATAGGCCAAAGTCTGTTCCGGATCAAGATCGGGGTTTCCTCCCACAAGATCGGAGTAAAGCTCTTTGAGGCTGGGGAATCGGGTTTTGCGGCCCACAGAGGCGTGCAGACTGGTATTATCGTCAACGTCATACACCAGACCGATCTGGGGATTGACGGCGTCTGTCTGCCCGGGGGCCGGCTGGGAAGCTGTTTTGGTGGGTTCGAACACATCATAGCTCAAACCTAAGACCACGGAGAGTCGCTCAAAAAGTGTAAACTCGTCCTCCAGGGCAATGGTCCATGTCTGGGCAGTGTATTCATCTTCGGGTTCCCATCCCACAGAAGACCACCCTTGCAGAACGTTGTAGCAGTCAGCGCTGAGGTAATTGCCCTCTTTATGGTTGTCCTCCATGAAATTGCCGCCGATGCGCAGGGTGTTCCATGGCACAAAGTTAATGGTGGCCTGCAGTTCACCGCCCAGGGTGTCGTCGTCATAATAGCTTTTCTCAAACCATTTTTTTCCGCTTGTTGTATGGTCGGTCCAAGAGACATCTGTTATGCCGTCTTCATGGTTTACATAATACAGCCGGGTTTTGAGCTTGAGCATCTCTGAAATCCGGTGTTCGCCGGCCAGGCTGAGCTGCCACTGCTTCCAGTGGTCATATGCCCAGTAACGGTTGTAAAACGTTGGTATGCCGCGTTCGTTATCCACGTAATCAAAAGCCATGTAAATACTGGACTCTCCGCCGGGATCATATCCAATCTTCATATTCAGGTCCTTCTTCTGGTAGTCGCTTAAATCCCTGGCCCCGCCGTCTTCGTTATACTGGGTGCCGCGTCCTGTGTCAGAATTACCGGCGTCAAAGTCGCTGGACAATCGGTATCCGTCCGAGGTCTGGTAACCTGCACCGATCCAGTAGTTGACAAGGCCGTCTTTGCCCAGAACTCCGCCGTGGCTTGCACTGTAGTGGGCCGTGTTATAGTCGCCAAAAGCTGCTGAAACCGATGTCTGGGGAGTTTTGGTTCCCTTTTTGGTGATAATATTAATGACCCCGCCCATGGTGTTGGCCCCGTAGAGTACGGAGCTTGCCCCCTTGGTGATGGTGATTTTTGATATGGAATCAGCCGGAAGCATGGAAAGATCCACTGTGCCGGCATAGCTTTCCCGGGCCGGTACGCCGTCAATGAGGATCTTAATCTGCTGCTGTTCAAAACCGCGGATGCTCACATGGGCTTCCCCTTTGCCGCCGACCTGGACATAGACGCCGGGCAGAAACTTCAAGGCTTCAGCCGCAGTCGTCGCGCCCTTGGCGGCAATTTCTTCCATGGTAACTTCTGTGACAGTGGTGGCGTTGTTCACCGTTGTTTTTTCCCCGGTGACCACGACCTCACCCAGATTAAAGACCTGATCGTCTGTTGTATCTGCAAAAGCAGGGGCGGACAACATGAACAGCACCGCCGCAGGAAATACTATTTTCTTAATTTTCAACCTAAAATTCATCTCTCTCCTCGTCTTCTTCTTCCTAAATATGGTTAGTCTCTCACTTCAGACTCGGGCGGAAGATGTGCCAGTATCCGCCTTGCCTGGTCCGGTGTCAGATCGTAATGGTAAAATTGCGTGTAGTAGTCGGTCAGTTCCCGGATCAAATCGATATCCGGGAACTGGCCGGGAAGGAACAGCTTGGCCAGATAGAGAATGCACAGAAAGGACTCCGTTGAAAAATGACTCCAGTAGAACTGTCCCTGGGGGGTCATATAAACTTTTTTATTCTTTACTGCGGTCACGTTTTTCAGGCGTGGATCAGAGAGCACTGACGCCACCGAGGGCATTGTGCTAACGATGATAATATCCGGGTTCCATAAAATCAGCTCCTCGGTGGATACTGAAACAAAATAGGATGGTTCGTCATGGGTGAGCATGGTGCCGCCGGCTGCCCTAACGATCCAGTCGGCGGTGGAATGGCGGGTCTGGGTGCCGGTGGGACCGTTGACCTGGCCGCAGACCCAGAACACTCTTGGTCGCCTGGCTTCGGGGATATGGGATGTGACATGGGTAATCTGCCGGATTTTTGCATCTGCATATTTACAGTAATCTTCGGCGATCTTCGGAGATTGTCCACCCAGCACATCGCCGTAAAACCGGATCTGGCTGTACCAGTCTGCAAAAAATTCATCCAAAGTCTGCATACGCCGGCTGCCGTCATAGGCCACCACCACGGGAAGCCCTGCCGCACTCAACCGCTCAATCTGTTTGGCAAAGGGGTGGTAAATGACCAGATCGGTGGAATCCTTCAGCAACGCCTCCACATCCGGCGAACCATAGTGGTTTAAAACCGGAATATCGGCCAGCCCCGGATTGATCACAAAATTCCAAGGCAGGGTCACGTTGGCCACCATGGAGATCCGGTCCCGGGCGCCCAGGGCCAGCACTTTTTCATAACTCGGGCCAAAAAGACAGGCAATGTGTTTGGGATTTTTGGGGATACGAACCTGTCGGCCGGCTCGGTCGGTAATGGTCCGCCAGGCAAAGTCATCAGCCAACGCCTTTGATCCGCCTGATAAAAAAAGCATAAATACCATCATGAAACCTGCAAAAAGCAGCGGTGATAATTTATTTTCAATGACTTGATGCATGGGCGTTGTCCGTTCAGTGATTGTTCCAGATCGTTGTTTTGTTACGGATTAAAAGAAGGCCAAAACAGGGGGCGCCAATGAACGCGGTTAAAATACCCACGGGAATTTCTCCGCCGGGAAGCGTTCTTGCCAGGGTATCCACGACAAGCATAAAAATGCCTCCCAATAAGGCGCAGACGGGAATAAGGCGATCGTGTTCGGCACCGGTGAAAATTCTGGCCATGTGTGGAATCAAAAGCCCCACCCATCCAATGGTGCCGCAGGGGGCTGTGGCGGCTGAAACCATGAGCGTGGCCAGCAGTATATATACGGCCCGCCGTGCGGCCACATTCAACCCTAAGGCCAACGCCTCCTCCTCACCCAGGGACAGGGGATTGAGTCCCCAGCTCATGGAGCGGCAGGCCAGAAGGCCGGCTGCGATCAGTCCGCCGCCCAAGGCAACGTTCGTCCATGATACGCTGTTAAAAGACCCCATGGTCCAGAACACAATGGCAGGCAGTTGCCCCAGGGGATCTGCCTTGCATTTGATGTATGATAATCCTGCCGTAAATAGCGCTGAGACGATGACCCCGGCCAGGACCAGAGTAGTAATCGACCGGTCGCCGCGCCTGCCGATCTGGCAGGTTAACCCCACGGCAATCAGCCCCCAGGTAAAGGCAGAGGCCTGAATGGCCCAGGCTGATCCTGAAAAAAAGAGCAGTCCTAATGCCGCACCAAAGTTGGCCCCCGAAGAGACGCCCAGGATACCCGGTGAGACCAATGGATTTTTAAACAGGCCCTGGAACATGGCCCCGGATACGGAGAGCCCGGCTCCCACAAGGGCTGCCATGAGGATTCTGGGCAGGCGGACGGACCACAGCACCAGCGCCGGGCCGGCAAGGTCGAATGAGGTCACCTTATACCCCAGAGCAGATAGGCACAGGCGGACCAGCATCCCGGGCGTCATGGGGTATTTACCCGTTATCAGAGCCAGGAGCGCCGCCAATAGCAGAAACAACAGGCAGACAGAATACAAAAGGAGATGTTTCATCACGAGACTTCCAACATTTCAGAACAGAACATCCCCGGCAGCATTGGTCCGGGGAATTACCAGGCGGTCACAACGGTGAAAACCTTTCACCATGACCTTTATACCGTACACAGACTCAATAGTGTCTTCACGCATCACATCCTGGACGGGACCGTGACCACACACCTCTCCGCTTTTAAGCATTACGATGTCATCACAATATCGTGTGGCCAGGTTAGGATCATGGAGGGTGATGATGGTGGTCAAGTTTTTTTCTTTGGTAACATTTCTCACCATATCCAGGATCAGGTGCTGGTTTTTAAAATCCAGGTGGGCGGTGGGTTCATCCAGAAGCAGCACTTCAGGGCACTGGAACATGGCCCGGGCAAAAAGAACCATCTGCTTTTCTCCTCCGCTCAAGTCATTGAACATGCGATGGGCAAGGTCACCCGCCCCGATCTCCTCCAGGGCTTTTTCTGCCCCGGCAAAATCAATTTTTGACGGACGCTGCCACATGGCCAGCCCCGATGCTTTAGCCATCACCACCATCTGCCTGGCGGTAAAGGAAAATATGGCCCCGGTCTGCTGGGGAACCACCGCCATGATATGGGCCAGGTCCTTTCTATGGATCGCGGTTACTGGCTTGCCGGAAATACAAACACGGCCGGCTTGGGGATGAAGTATCCCGTTCATGCACTTGAACAAGGTGGTTTTTCCCGATGCATTTGGGCCGAGCAGGCCTGTAACCATACCGGGGTTGGCTGTCATACAAACATCTTTTAATACTGGACCTGTGGTGTAATCAAACCACAGGTGATGAACCGTGAGAATAGTCATGGCGCCCCCCCTCTTTTTGACGGTAAAACAAATCGCATCCCAATAATGCAATTTAAAAACTATAAAAGTAGCTTTTAAACCCATAAAACATAGGGAGCATGAATACTATTTGTATGTTTTACATGTCAATAGAAAATTAAAAACCTCACAAATGTAAGAAACGCAACAACGGATGGCATCTTAAAAACAGTGGGGGGAATCAGTGAATTGAAATTGTAATACGTCAGGATTTAGGGCGAAATTATATATTCGCCACAGGTGAAAAGGAAATTTCTAAATCGGGAGGTGGTTTCCACGCCTCCTTACAGGAAAAATTCTGGTTATAACGGATTTTGGGGACCAAGTTTAACCATCTGAAATTATTATGATGCGTTTTATATCTTGTCCTAAAATTGTGGTCAAAACAAAACATGAAATTCTTGCTCAAGGGCCAAGAAGCTTGAAAAATAGGGAAGCACCAGAAAGCCGAATTAATGGCCTCCCCAAAATCCGTTATAATCAGGAAAAATTATTAGGAGGCGGTGTCGCTGACTTTTCGTTTTTTAATCTGATTATAAAGGGAAACCAATTTGCGGTCGGTTTCGTTCAGGCGGTCTGCAAGGACGGTGAAAAGATGCTTGGCCACGTCAGGATATTTTTCTATGATTTCAATCAGTTTATCGCCTGGAAATCGTTTGATTTTGGACCTACCCTTTGAAATAATGGATGCAGATCTTGACGTACCGGTGATCGCCGCCATTTCGCCGAAATACTCACCGGGCTGGGTGATTTCTGCGATCATCTTACCGCCTTTGACCACATAAACGGCGCCCTGGACAAGCTTGAAAAAATCGATATCCGTGTTTCCTTCACGGATGATCACATCCTTGTCCTCGTACTGCTCAATGTCGGGGTTCACCAGATAGGCCGGCAGCGCCTCTTTGGTGATAACGGTTTTCTTTAACACTTCATCCAGGGATGTCTCAGCGGACTTTACCTTAACCAGGCCGGCGTCCCTCAAGGTCACCATGCCTTCGGCGATCGCCACCTTTCGCAACTGGTCTTCTGGGACTTCGGCCGAGATGGCCTTGGCCACTTCATCGGTTACTTCCATGAGTTCATAAAGCCCGACCCGGCCCTTGTACCCGGTGCCATTGCAGTGGGGGCAGCCTTTGGGTCCATAAATGGTCAGGTCCGGAATGTCATTTTTATGAAACCCGTGCAGTTCCAAATCGTCGGGATTGTGCCCGGTCACCACCTGCTTGCAGTCCGGGCAAAGCCTTCGCCCAAGGCGCTGGGACAGCACCATGGTCACCGACGAGGCAAGCATATAGGGGGGAATACCGATATCCACAAGCCGGCCGATGGTGGACGGGCAGTCATTGGTATGCAGGGTGGCGAACACAAGATGGCCTGTCATGGCTGCCTTGATGGCAATTTCAGCCGTATCCATATCACGAATCTCGCCCACCATGATGATATCCGGGTCCTGTCTGAGAAACGCCTTCAGGGCTGCAGCAAAGGTCATGCCGACTTCCTCTTTCACCGGCACCTGGTTAATCCCCTTAAAGTTGAATTCCACAGGGTCTTCTGCGGTGAGGATCTTAATATCCTCCTTGTTCAAACGATTGAGAATGGAGTACAAGGTCGTGGTTTTACCCGAACCTGTGGGGCCGGTCACCAGCAGCAGGCCATAGGGCCTTGAAATACAGCGTTTGAGCATGTCAAAGGTGTTGGATTCAAACCCAAGGCGGGTTAAATCCACACTTAGTGCGCTCTGGTCCAGGATACGCATAACAATGCTCTCACCAAACAAGGTGGGCAGGGTGGAGACCCGAAAATCCACGGATTTTTTCTTGCCCAGCCGGAGTTTGATTCGGCCGTCCTGGGGAATCCTTCGCTCGGCGATATCCAGGGAGGCCAGAATCTTCACCCTTGAAATGACTGCGTTTTTAATTGACAGCGGCAGGTTCATGGCCTTGTACATGCCGCCGTCCAGGCGGTAGCGCACCTGAAATGATTTTTCAAAGGGTTCAATGTGGATATCCGACACGCCGTCATTGATGGCTTTGGTCAGGATACCGTTGACCAGTTTGATGATGGGTGCGTCCGAAGCCATGAACTCATCACGGCCTGCGTCCGTATCGGCGGAAGCCACCTCAAGCTCCTCGGCGGCCTCGGAAACCAGGGAACCAAAATCTTCAACAGAAGTTACCGGTTCATCATCATCCACCTCTTCTTCAAAATGAAGAAAACTTTTGTACTCTTCATCGGATATTTTATAGTAATCGCGATAGGCCTGGATGATATCATTTTCGGTGGAGACAGCGGCCTGAATATTTTTCCGGGTTACTTTGCCAAGTTCTGCAACCACATCCGTATCCGTGGGTTCCGCCATGCAGACCTGCAGATCGTCCCCGGCCAATTTCAAAGGAAAAACTAGATATTTTTTGGCTTCTTTATAGGGCAACAGCTTCAGTGCCCCGGGATCGGGTTTTATTTCCGAAAAAGAGACCGTCTTGTAGTTGTACAGCCGGCCAAGCACATTGACGATGGTATCCGGATCAATGTAACCTTTTTGAAGCAAGATCCCCGACAGCCGCTCGTTGGTCTTTTTCTGGACCGCGAGGGCCTCGTTGAGCATAATGGAGGTAATCTGCCCTTCTTTGGAAAGAATTTCACCGATTTTAACCTTTCCGGCACCAGACTGATCTTTGATGGTGGATTTAAGGCTGGAACCGGATTTTAAAGCAGTGCTGTCAGCCATAAAGTATCCTTGAAACGGTTACGACTTTTTATAGTTCCTGCCCACCCGGATACCCCCGGCCAGGACCAGAAGAAAGCCTAAAAAATAGGAACAGAATCTTACGATTCCAATTTTATTTTTAAAAAAATCAATGGTTTCAATTTGGGTTATCACCTGGGGTACCCGTATAAAAACCGCGAGCCCCACGATGATCAGAATGATACCATAATAGAATGTCAGCTTTTGTTTGTCCATCTTAATCCCCACCTTCAAGTCCGGCCAATTCCCGGTCAAATTTATTTTTTATCTTGTCTGCCTGCTCTGAGATGTCCGCAAAGGTATCAAACAGGACTTCAATTTCGGATTCCAGTTTAGCATGTTCTTTGGATAAAGTGGCAATTTTTAATCCGTCCTGGTCCTGGGATGCCGCAAGCAGTTCATCGTTCACCCGGGCCATTTTGGTTTCCTTTGCCTCGATCTCCCGTTCAAGTTTATTTATCTTTTTATTTATCGGCGTCAGCTGTTTTGATCTTTCGGCCACAAGTTCCGATTTTTTCTTGCGCAGCTCTTTTTTGGGAAGTTGCGCGCTTTTTTTTCGCCTGCCAGGGATCAGTTCTTCATCCTCCCACCCCTGTTTATCGAGAAATTCCTGGTAGGTACCCTCAAATATGTCTATGCCGGTGGAATTAAATATCACCAGGCGGTTTGCCAGGGCATGCAGAAACATTTCATTATGGGTGACAAGGACCACAGCACCCTCAAAGGCATTTAACGCCTCAACAAATGCATCACTTGATTCAATATCAAGATGGTTTGACGGCTCATCCAGCAGCAAAAGATTCAAAGGCCGGATCAGCAGTTTGCCCAGCATGACCCTTGCCTTTTCCCCGCCGGAGAGCACACAGATCTTTTTTAAGGCCGCGTCCTGTTCAAACATCATGGCCCCGCAGATGTTTCTGGCGGTCTGGCGATCGGTTTCAGGATAGGCATGCAGGATCTCTTCTTCCACAGTGAACTGCTGATTCAAGGTCTGGATATTGGTCTGCTCAAAATACCCGGTTTCCACCCCCGGATTGGGTTTTACCCACCCTGTGTCCGGATCCATATTCTGACTGATTAACTTTAAGAATGTGGTTTTCCCCTTGCCGTTTTTACCGATCACAGCCACCCGGTCCCCGGGATACACAGTCAAAGAAAAATCTTTGATCAGCGGATTGTTTTTATCGTACCCAAACGTTAAACCCTCGCACGTCAGCACCTGCTTTCCGGCAAAGGGCAGATAGTTAAAGGCAAAATCCAGATTTTTAAGTTCAGCCAGTTTGTCTTTGGTTTCAAGCTTTGCAAGCGTCTTAACCCTGGACTGAACCATATTGGCCAGTCTTGCCTTGGCCCGGAACCGGCTGATGAACAATTCAATCTCTTTTTTACGCTTTTCCTCGTTTACCCGGGTTTTTTCATAGATCTCTTCGTCCTGGGCCACCTGAAGATAATATTTGGACGTATCCCCCTCTATTTTTTTCATCTTGCGGCGGTGAATGCCCACAACATGGGTGACCACATTGTCCATGAATCCCCGGTCATGTGTCACCAAAAGCATCTCCCTGGGCCAGGAGATAAGAAATCCGGTAATCCAGCGGATGGATGTAATATCCAGATAGTTGGTGGGCTCATCAAGAATCAGCAGATCCGGTTCGGATACCAATACCTTGGCAAGATTTAACCGCACCTGGTAGCCGCCGGAAAACTGCATGGGGTCCTTTTGCATGGCCTCTTCGGAAAACCCCAGACCCGACAAGATCTTCTCCGCTTTCCAGAAATGATCCCGCTCATGATCCGGCAGGCCGAGCATGGCCTCTTCAAGCACCGTTGGTTTGCTGAATTTTATATGCTGGGATAGCACCCCTATCCGATATCCGCTGGGCACAATAACCCGCCCGTCATCGGGGTGCTCCGTACCTGCAATGATATTCAAAAGCGTGGTTTTTCCATGGCCGTTTCTTCCCACCAGGCCTACCCGTTCACCGGAATTGATCTGCATGCCCGTGTTGTCAAGCAATACCTGATCGGCGAATCCTTTGGTTATGGATTCTATGTTCAGCATTTATTCCTCCTGTTTGCCCCAGGCACGTTGGTGATAACCTGCCGGCTGTACATCAAATTAAAAGAGAGCAATATTATCATTGCCGCCGCAATTTATAAACATAAGATTTTATTTGACTTGATTTACCCAACGTTTTAATAGTAAACGTTAAATTTTGATAGGCTTTGTGAAGAAATCAAATACCGGCTGATTCCACGGCATGAGCAAGCCAAACATCAATTTATCTTTAATTAACGAATGTCTTTAAAATTTTAAGACTTTAACCATACAAGCGGTGAATGAAAATGACCAAATACATCTATGAGTTCGGACCTGATAAAACAGATGGGGATGCTAGTCAAAAAAACCTTCTAGGCGGAAAAGGCGCCAATCTTGCAGAAATGGCAAAGTTAAAACTGCCTGTTCCTCCGGGTTTTACCATATCAACGGAATGCTGTAATCACTATTTTGATTTAAACGGCCGCTTTCCTGATACCCTTGAAGATGAAATTCTCAAAGCCATGGCCAATATCGAGTCCCAAACAGGCATGATTTTCGGGAATCCTGAAAATCCATTGCTGGTATCCTGCCGGTCCGGGGCCAGAAGCTCAATGCCGGGAATGATGGAGACCATATTGAATGTCGGCCTGTGTACCACCACAATCCCGGGATTGATTAAAAAGACCGGAAATGAATGGTTTGTTTATGATGCCTACCGCCGGCTGATCATGATGTATTCCGATGTGGTCATGGAAAAAGCCGAGCAGGTCAGCCCCAGGGACGGCATGGGTATCCGCCTGAATCTTGAAATGATGATGAACAACCTGAAAAACGACAAGGGCTATGACAATGACACCGATATCTCCACCGAAGATCTAAAGGCCCTGTGCGAACGGTTTAAGAAAAAAATCCGGGAGGATCTGGGGGCTTATTTCCCCGATGATCCCAAAGATCAGCTCATGGGTGCCATTGGTGCCGTATTTAAAAGCTGGAACGGGAAACGGGCCGTATCCTACCGGCGCATTGAACATATTCCGGACAGCTGGGGTACGGCCGTCAATGTCCAGACCATGGTGTTCGGCAACATGGGCTCTACCTCGGCCACGGGTGTTGCCTTTACCAGGGATCCCGCCACGGGCGACAATAAATTCTATGGAGAGTGGCTGGTCAATGCCCAGGGTGAAGATGTTGTGGCAGGAACCCGGACCCCAAATCCATTGAACAACGACACCAAAAATATGCAGAACAAGCACCTGGCGTCCCTGGAAGAATCCATGCCCGAGCTTTATAAACAGTTGTTTGAGATCAGAAATCTCTTAGAAGCGCATTACAAGGACATGCAGGACATCGAATTCACCATCCAGGAAGGCAGGCTTTACATGCTCCAGTGCCGGGTGGGCAAACGCACGGCCACGGCTGCCCTGAACATGGCCATGGACATGCTCGAAGAAGGCACCATTGACGAAAAAACCATGGTGTGCCGGCTTGATCCTAAAATCCTTGATGACATGCTTCACCCCATTGTGGACCCCGATGCCGAAAAAACAGCCGTAAAGGTTGCAGAAGGCCTGCCTGCAGGTCCGGGCGGTGCATGGGGCCAGATTGTATTCTCTTCCGAAGATGCAGTGCAATGGTCCAAATCAGACAAAAAAGTCATTCTGGTCAGAGAAGAGACCAACCCCGAAGATATTGAAGGCATGCGGGCCGCAGCCGCCGTGCTGACGGCAAGGGGCGGTATGACCTCCCATGCGGCGCTGGTTGCCAGGGGATGGGGCAAATGCTGTATTGTCGGTGCAGGCGCCCTTAAAATCAATTTTGAAACCAAAGAGCTTCGTGTGGGCACCCGGACATTCAAGGAAGGTGACACCTTCACCCTCAACGGCACCAAAGGTATCGTATACGAGGGTCAGCTCAAAATGAAAGACGCATCTGAAAATGTCAGATTCAAAACTTTCATGAGCATTGCCGATAAATACCGGGCCATGCAGGTACGCGCCAATGCAGACACCCCGGACGATGCCAAAACCGCCCTTGAGTTCGGGGCCCAGGGCATCGGACTGTTCAGAACAGAACACATGTTTTACGGTGCCAATTCAGATACGCCCCTCTTTCTTTTGCGCAAAATGATTTTAAGCAAGACCCACGAAGAGCGAAAGGCCGCCCTTGAAGAGCTGTTCCCCTTTGTCAAAGAGGAGATCAAGACAACTTTGGAGGTCATGGACAATCTGCCCGTCACCATGCGTCTGCTTGATCCGCCCCTGCATGAATTTGTGCCCCAGTCCCGGGAAAATCAGCAGGAAATCGCCGATGCCCTGCATATTGACATCGAAGAGGTGTTCAAGCGCAGCGAACAGCTCCTGGAATCCAACCCCATGATCGGGCACAGGGGTGTCAGGCTTGGCATTACCTATCCTGAAATCTCCCAGATGCAGGTACAGGCCATCTTTGAGGCATGTGCGGAACTGATCAAAGCGGGTAAAAACCCCATGCCTGAAATTATGGTGCCGGTAACCTGTAACGAAAAAGAGCTGGCCTTTGTCCAGGCTATCGTTAAAAAGTGTTATGCGCAGACCATTAAAGCCTACGACCTGGATGCCATTCCCTATCTGTACGGCACCATGATTGAAATCCCAAGAGCCGCCTTAATTGCAGACAAAATGGCCGAATATGCCCAGTTTTTCTCTTTTGGCACCAATGATCTGACCCAGATGACCTTCGGTTTTTCACGGGATGATATAGGCTCTTTCATGAACGATTATATTGACAATGCAATCCTAAATTCTGACCCCTTTGAGACCCTGGATCAGGAAGCGGTGGGCGGACTTGTGACAACGGCGGTGGAACGCGGCCGTAAAACCCGTCCCGACATCAAGCTGGGTATCTGCGGCGAACACGGCGGGGACCCGGAATCGGTCTTTTTCTGCCATAAAGCTGGACTCAGCTATGTATCATGTTCACCCTACCGGGTGCCCATTGCAAGGCTGGCTGCAGCCCAGGCCTCAATTATGTATCCTGACTGCAGATAATTTGCCTTTTAACCAGAACACGCCTGGCCGCTTTAGGCGACCAGGCGTGTTCTATATTTTTGAGCAGTAAACGAAGACCATTTACGCAGCCATCAAGATTTTGAAACCTTGAACTCGGAAATCATATGGCTTAAGGTAACGGACAGATCAGAGAGGCTGGTTGCATTCTGGTTCATCTGATGACTGTTTTGGGTCATCTGCCCGGCCACATCATTCATCCCTGAAACCCCGCCTGAAATTTCAGCAGAAAGGTGTGAGTTTTCCACTACATTCCCAGAAATTTCGCCCATACTGCCGGAGGCCTGCTCAATGCTTATGGCCACATCCTGGAACGTGGACAGCTGCTCTTTAAGGGAATCTGCGATGTGTTTCACCACCCCGTCTACGTTCAAGATGATTTCAGAAATCTTTGTTACATCTAATATGGTATCCTGGGTCGAATTCTGAATGCCGGAGACCTTTGCCTTGATATCTTGGGTCGCCTGGGCCGTTTGACCGGCCAGGGCCTTTATCTCCTGGGCAACAACGGCAAAGCCTTTACCTGATTCTCCCGCCTTTGCCGCCTCAATGGTCGCATTCAAGGCCAAAAGATTCGTCTGTTCGGCGATATCCGTAATGACCTCCATGACCTTTGATATCTCTTCTGCAGCGCCCCCAAGTGATGCGACCCGCTGGGTGGCATCTTCAACTTTAAGGGATGCCTCATCGGACATTTCCTTGGCCCGGTTACACTCCTGGGTGATTTGCTCCAACGAGCCGCTCATCTGGGAGGCAGAATCAGAAATCATCCCCATATGTTCTGCCGCCCGCTCCCCAAAGGATGCAATGGTTCTCATGCTTGTGGTCATCCGGTCGGTGGCGACGGACATGGCTTCTGATTTTTTGGAAAAATCCTCAGCCCCCTCTGCCATTTTCCCGGAAAATGTCAAAACGGATTTAGACTCGTCCATGACCTTTTCTGCCGCTTTGCCAATATCAATGATGATTCTGTCCAGGCGCTCAATAAACTGATTGAACCATAAAGAGAGCTCCCCAAGCTCATCTTTTTTATTCTTTATTTCCAATCGTTTGGTCAAGTCCCCTTCGCCTTGGGCAACATCTTTGACCATGTAAACCACCCGCTGCATAGGTGTCGTTATTGATCGTCTGACAAGAATACTGAATCCAGCGGTTACACATGCAAAAATAACCACCACACATAAAAGGAAGAAACGATTCGTTTCAATGGATTTTGCAAAGGCTTGGGATACGGATAATATTTCCTGGCTTCCCTGGCTAACCTGATCACTGATCTCTTGGGTTTTGCTGATATGTTCAGAAAAAGCACGAACGCTTTCCAACTCCTCATTCATCTTCCCGGCAGATTCGTCCATGGTTTTCACTGCGACATGAAGACTGACCAAGGCTTCTCTCTTCATAATTTCCTGAAGATTTCCAACGCTGTCAGCCATATCAAAAAGCTGATCTTGAATCGTCTGGTCATCAATATTGTCAAGAAGGCCATCAATGGTTTTTGATAACCATGTGAGTTTCAAGGCGCTGCCCGAAATCTTTTTTTCCAAAATTTTAATTGAATTATTGGTCTCCACAGTAAGCGCGTTAAGCTGTGTCATCCGCTCTACCATGATATTGACCTTGGCCATTGTATTTACAATATCCTGTCGTGACGCCTGGGTAACGCTCCTGTTCTGGTCGGCCTTTCCGATAATCGTTGAAAATCCGGTGAGCAAGGATGAAAAGATATTAAAAATCAGCAAAAGTATTATTAATTGCAATGCGATATTCAATACGCCCAGAAGAATTATTTTTGTCTTCAGCTTCATACACTTCCCCCACGCTTTGCGCGAAAATATTAATCAATAAGCAAGTTAAATATGATTTTGTTTAGATTAAACACTGCTGACAATAAGCCACCGTCGTCTTTAACAGTTAATTGGCGGCCTGGTTTTCGTACATCTTCACAGCCTTGTTCATCTCTGAAAGAAGCGGCAGATTCTTTTGGGCCACTTCTCCAATTTTTTCAGCAGAAACGGCACCATTTGTTTTTGCAGCATACGTCATAAGGGGGGCAAAACCATCCCACAGAGACTGAACTTTGCCTAATTGGGCCCGGATGGCCGCATCCTTGGTCCCGGGAAGTTCAAGCATTTGATCGCCATCCATCAACCCTTTAAGGGTTCTGTCAAATAAATTGTAAGTCTCCTGGAGGTTTAACCGATTGGCTTCGGTTTGGACATTTTTGGCAATGAGCAGAAACTCCTTGGACATTTTCTGGGTCAGCATACGTTGTTTTCCTGCCAGGTTAATGGTGACAGCCAGCTTGGGATCCATTTCCACGCCGGATTTGGAGGCTTCTTTTTCGTAAAGTTTAACACATTTATTCATTTCACTGAGCAAAGGAATATTGTTTTCTATCACAGCGGAGAGCTGATCCGGGGATACATTTTTGGCTTCTAAAACGCCCTGGACCTGGCGAAAAAAAATGTCCCATATGGGTACGATTTTCATGTCGATCTGGCGAAGAATCCGTCTTGACGAGGTGGAAGGAAGCCCTAATTCTGATGAGCCGTCCCGCAAGCCGGTTAAGGTCTTATCAAAAAGGGTTGCCGTGTTTTCAAGTGCGGATAAATTTTCAGCTTTGTTATAATCGAGACTGATTAAAAGAATCTCTTTGGTCATTTTCTGGGACAGCATGCGCTGACGGCCCGAAAGATTCATGATGGTCGCCCATTGGGCAGGGGTAATGTTTTCTTCTGCTGCGGCCTGCATGGTAGAACAGATCAGACAGAATGCTATCATTGTGATTTTGGTGAGGATGCCTTTGGGAATACGCATGGTCATTACTCCTTTTTGTGGTGCCCATGGGAACATGGTGCCAATAAAATGATGGGTATCCAGGACAGCTTTATGATTAGAACACAGAAGGGACGTTACCCGTAAAAGTCTAACGCATCACAACTGTTTATTCAAATAATAACGAACAGTTGAGACAAGTTTGATAAATTCGATAATTTAAAGAGACGATAAAAATATATCAGTTCCAAGTTTCCTTATCAAGATATATCCGGAATATCTCTGGATAAGTTACGAAAATCGAATTGTCGCTTTTCGGACCAGCAGAAGGGATTTCAGCTTTACGATATGATTGAATTACTAATTAGTACCTGAACGGAAACCCGTGCTTGGATGAAAAGTTGCCCAGATGCAAGGCGCAGATGGGTGACTTTTCGTTCAAACACCAATTACTCCGGGCTGATCCAGTACCTGGCCCAGGGACACCGCTCCTTGTATGGATAGCGGATCAGTTCAGTGGCAAGAATGCGAAAATCCTTGTGCCGGATGGTGAAATAGGAAACCACTTTTTTCCCCTTTAAGTCCCTGATCCCCAACGCAACATACAAGGTCTGGTACTTACCTTGGACATCGCACTTCACCGCCCCCGTAAGAATGGTAATGTCCAGTTCCGTGGTCACATTGAAAAGGTTCACCATGGCCACGCTGAACGCTTTGCCTTTAAAATGATTTTCTGCATCTGTCCGGGTGAGTTCGCATTGAATAAAATTTTTAAATCCGGATTTAAGGTCATCAAATTGCTGATCTGCACCGCTGCCGCTGCCGGGAACCATTAAAAGAAGTATAAATATGACGCCGTAAATTTTGGTTATTTTATCCATCTTATCCATTTACTGGTTGTATTAATTCTTTTATGGTCTGCTGAAGATGGTTCAATGCCACGGGGGTCACCGTAACCGTCCCTGCCCCGGAAAATTTTGACAAATATTGGTGTTTGCGTTTCTCGTTATTATATCCTGTTTCCACAAGTATTGGGATTTTATGATCAATCTTGAGCAATTGATCAACAAAAGCTTCGGACCCCATACCAGGAATATCGTAATTCACAATGACCATTTTAAATTTTTCAGGCTGATTTTTAAACATCCCCAGAGCCACTTCCGGATCGCCTTCGACCATGCCGATGTATCCCATACGCTTGACAACACTATCAATAAGTTCACTGCGTTTGGTATTTTGATCCAGCACGAGGATATGTTTTTGACCGGCTATAATCCAGGCCTGGGAATCGGGCAGATCTTTGACGTCAAAAACACGGCTGTTAGCCATTGACCAGTTTGTGGGATTAAACGGATGGAGGTTTGTCACATCGGTTTTATAGACTTTTGAACGAATAAACAAATCGTTTTCATCGTCAGGCACCTTGACAATAAACCCCTTATCCTGGGCGACGTAACTGCGCAGCCACCTGCGGTAATCGGAATCATCCCCGGTGAGTACCAGCATCTTTAAACCCGCATGGGAGCGCACTTGAAGAGAATGATAAATCATGGGGGATTTGGCGTACTCGTCCTGATTTTCCATGTAGTTTTCTTCTACAAATTCCACCATAAAATCTCTGGCGTTGCAGGGCATTGCCGCAACGATCAAGATAAACACCAGGAGAAAATAACACTTCATAGCTGTCAGTCCTAAAAATCTTGGGTTTTAAGATAATAAGACCATCGGCATAACCCCTGAATTTCTTGATTGGACCTGACCATCAATCTTTTCAATTGGATCTTACAGCAAGGTTTTGGACAAAACAAAGAGCAGACCATAAAGAATGGTTAATATCAGCACAAGATGCCTGTGATCCGTACTACGCCGGCCCCGGTATCTGGACAGCCAAAGGCAGGCAGCACTGACCAGGGCGCCTGCACCCAGCACATCAACAAGGAATCGGACATAGTTCTGATCCCAGTAACTCCTTAATTGCAGATGGTAGAAACGGTCAAAAACGGTTTCAAATTCGGGCTTGGCCCTGTGAAAAATCAGAATGGCGGCAATCAATCCGACACAGGCTGCGATATTCACCCAGATAAAAACAAGCCTGAAAAGGTCCATGGATTTTCGTCTGTCTGTTTGTCTTTTCTTTTCCAGCATACCGTCAAATATGACCCTAAATCACAAATTCAAATCGCTTTGCCGGCTGCCCGGATTTTGAATAAAATCTCTTATATGGGCATTGCCCCTGAACCTGCGCGTAACCATTTCAATAATCTCTTCGGCGCTGGTTTCTATGGGTTTATTGCTCACATTGACCATGGAATAGCCTTTGGTGATAAAATATTTTTGGGCGTGCTCGATCTCCCTTTCAATTTCTTCCTTGCCGGAATAGGCGTAGATATCCTTTGCCCCTAAACTCTCCTGGCGCATCCTTCTGTGCGCCTGCAGCTGTTCCTGGTTGATGTTCAGCGCAAACACCCGGCGCCGGTCCACAAGATCCAGGGTCTGGGGCATGGGAACGCCCGGGACAAAAGGAATATTGGCCACTTTCCACCCAAGAACGCTCATATACATAGACAACGGCGTTTTTCCGGCCCTGGACAGCCCGATCAGCACAATCTCGGCCTCAGTGATGGTTTCCGGATTTAAACCGTCATCATGGGCCAGGGCAAAATCAATGGCCGAGACCTGTTCCAGGTTCACCAGGTGAATTTCTCTATAGAGCCCCGGTGTTTCCAACGGCTTGCGGTCAAGGAATGTTTCGATCCTTGAAATAATGGGGCCCATCAGATCAATGGTAACAACCTGATGCTCCATGCCCTGGCGCGTAATATACTTGCGAAGATTTGAATCAACAATGGTATGAACAATAATGCTTTCAATATCCTTGACCTTATCAAAAAGATCATCGACCTGGCTTTCCGTGCGTATCCTGGGAACTTTTACAACGGTAATCTCGGAATCGGGAAACTGTACAAGGGTGGATTCCACGAGATGAAAGGCGTTGACGCCCTCACCGCAGGAGGCAATGTAAATCATTTGGAATTTGCCGGTTCCAAGTATCTCTTTCATAAAATAAGGCCTTTATCCTGTAATTGTTTTACGCTATAACAGCCATGGGCGACCTGACATATCACCTGCCGGGCTTAGCCCGCAACTAAGTTTGAAAAATCTGAGTCATTTACCCAGACTTTCTTACAAAAACACCCTTACATAAACCTGAAAAAAGAGTCAATTAAATATTATGGGACACCAGGACAGGGGTAATTATGCCAAAAAGCGCGCCGGGGTGCAATTGGACCCGGCGTTAACCACACCCATTATGCAGGCAAGCAGCAACGGCAAACTTGCATGTGCAAGTGCCCACCGCCTTGCAAAAACACAAAAGTGTTCACCAAGCCACATCGGAACCCAGGCGGATCTGCTTGAATTTCGCATTACACAATGTCAACTTGGCCTTTTTGGATACGCCAAGGGCAAAAAAAATTTCAATCCAGATAGCGACATGACACCACAGTTAAAAGACAGGATACTTGAATGTCAAGCCGATGGACAAATCACCTGCAAAACCTGCTGGGAACTTGCCCTGGAATTTAAAATGTCCAAATTAGACATGGGGTCGGTCTGTGAACAGCTTGAGATCCGGATCAAGCCGTGTCAGTTGGGTGTATTCTAAATCCTAAGGACCGCAAATTTGGGGCCTTAGTTTTCTATTTTGTCCTGAACTTTATTCAGTGCTTTTTTTCTTCGCCGCTGCTTCTGTTTTTTTGCCCGGCCTAATTTCCGGGCTGTGGCATCGGGGATCCCGGATTGAAGCTTTTCAATTTTTTCCACCAGGAGCCGCAGGGCCATAAACCGGTTCAAATGCTGGGATCTGTGTTTCCCGAATTTTACGCTTATTCGGGTAGGCAAGTGGGTCAAAAATACGGCAGAGCAGGATTTATTGACTTTCTGGCCGCCACGCCCCGAGGATTTTATAAATTTTTCCAGGATATCTTTTTTGTAAATACCCAGATGAGTCATCTTCTCTTCAAGGGCTTTTATTTTCTCTATATCAGGACCGGGCATGAACTTTTTATCTATCAGTTATTTTTTTCTATTGTTTCCATCACACTAATCCACAGCGCTCTTTGGCTCAAAGAACTTTCCTATTTTATCAGAAATCTCTTTTATGGAAAGCGGTTTGGATAACACCGCCTTAAAACCTGTCTGGGCCATCATATCCAACGTAATGTCCTGGCTGAATCCCGTACAAAGAAAAATGGGGACATCCGGGCGAATCCCTCTTATATTTTCTGCCAGACTATCGCCATTCATATGCGCCATATACAGATCCGTAATCACAAGATCATAGGCTAACGGGTCGCGTTCAAAACACCTCAAGGCGGCCAGAGGATCAGTCAAGGTTGTGGTGCGACACCCCAGGCGATCCAGCATGGATTTTGCCACTTTGAGAATTATATCTTCATCATCCACAAAAAGGACATTGATGCCATACTTGATATTTGCTTTATTTTCCAGAACAGACGCTTGGCGCCCGGATTCAGCTTTACGCGCCAAAATTTGCGGAAAATAGAGCCTGAACCTGCTTCCCTGGCCCGGTTGGCTGTCCACCTTGATGCCGCCGGCCATATCCTTGACAATACCATATACAACAGACAACCCCATGCCGGTGCCGTTTTCATTGCTCTTGGTGGTATAAAAAGGTTCAAAAATACGCTTCATCACTTCCTTTGACATCCCCGCACCTGTGTCACAGACACTTAGACAGATATAATCTCCCGGCTTGACCCTGGTGCCAGCATCGGATTGGGTGACGGTCACAGACTCTAATGACACAGTAATCACACCGCCGGATTTACCCATGGCATGTACCCCGTTACTGATCAAATTCATGATAATCTGATGAAGTTGGGTGGGATCGGCAGTAACCGGCGGGCAGTCAGGTTCTACATCTTTTTCAATGGAAATATTGCGTGGAATACCCGATCTCATCAACTTGAGTACGGTATCTATGCTGTTTTGTATTCGCAACGGCCGTCTTTGAATCTTTTTGTGTCGGGAAAAGTTTAAAATCTGCTGGACAAGTTCTTTTGCCTGGAGGGCGCTTTCATAAAGCTGGGTCAGATTCTCTTTTGTGTCATTGTCAAATGCCACGCTTTTAAGAATCAACAGTTCAGCATTCCCCAGGATGGGAAACAGCATGTTATTCAGATCATGGGCGACACCACCGGCCAGAGTGCCAAGGGATTCGAGTTTCTGGGCCTGGGCCATCTTTTCATTGATCTCCGTTTCATTGGAAACAATTCGCTGAACGCCCACATAGTTCGTAATGGCGCCGTTGTTGTCCGTGACCGAAGAGATGGTAAGATCCATGATGCAAAACGAGTTGTCTTTTTTTTTAAACTCGGCATGACCGCTCCATACCCGCCCGGAACTGATGATGGCCCGCAGGTTGATATTAAACTGGCTGTCATGCTTGCGGCTTCGAAACATGCTGATATCCTTGCCGATACACTCATACCTGTAAAACCCGGTCAGCTTTTCAAATGCGGGATTCAGATACTGAATGATTCCTTCGGAGTTAGTAATATATACCATCTCAGAAAATTGCTCGACGGCAGCCAGCAGCAGTTTTCTCTCTGTTTCAATTTTTTCATTGATTACAGACTCAAAGTCGGCCGGCAGGGAACCAAAACTTGTGTCAAAAGACTGAAAATGTTGAAGTGAGACGATGTCTTGTTTTAAGGCAGCATTTTCAAGCTCAAGCGTTTTAAGCCGTTCTTCCAATTCGTGGTATGACGCCTTTTCAGACATGTTCCTCCTGGAAAAAGAATCAGAGGTTATTAAGAATATCATGAAATCTTGGCTAATTTTTTTATACTCTTATCTGAAAATATCATAGTTTGACAAGGTATTTTTCACGCAATTACGAATTTAAGCGAATAAGGATCTCAAAACAAAATTGATAGTTCCGTTGTTAGCTGATCCCGGGCCTATCCCTTACGGATTCACACCACAATAAACCATGAAAGTAACCTGATAACTTATTTGGACTTTCATATGAACCGTAATGAATGGTATAGGGTATAGGATTTGGTTTCGACCCAACACAAGGAAACGGAGGTTAGCAAGTTGTATTCAAAAATTGTAATTTTAGATTTTCCGCCAAGATCGGCCCAGCGACCCGTTGTCTGCGAGCTGGTTAAAAAATATGATATTATGTTCAATATTTTAAAGGCACGAATATCCTCAAAAAGTGAAGGCCACATGGTGCTTGAAATTTCCTGCTCCGGAAAAGCGGCATTCGACCAAGGAATGACGTATCTAAAGGAACAGGGGGTTCGTATATCTACCCCTGAACATAAAATTTATAAAGACGAAGAAAAATGCACCCATTGCGGCGCCTGTACCGCAGTTTGTCCCACAGGCGCCCTGTACGTCAAACGCCCTGAAATGGAAGTGGTCTTTGACCTGGAAAAATGCAGTTTGTGTGAACGTTGTCTTCTCACCTGCCCCATCCGGGCCATGGGGTTGTTCAGTTCTGAATTAAAAGAAAGGGCCTGATGTCTGACTCACCGGTAGTGGCCGTAGCATTGAGCGGCGGAATAGATTCCCTGGTCGCAGGATTTCTTGTTAAACAGCGTTTTAAAAATGTTTTCGGCATTCATTTCACCACAGGCTATGAAAAAAGTTTGCCGTCCGTATCTGCCCTGGCCTCTGTATTTGGGTTCCCCGTGCACACCATTGATCTGTCACAGGAATTTGAGACCCGGGTGGTTGATTATTTTGTGTCAACATACATGGCCGGACAAACGCCGAACCCATGCCTGGTCTGCAATATGCAGATCAAGTTTAAGGTATTGTTTGACCAAGCACAAAAGCGTGGAGCAAATCTGTTGGCAACCGGCCATTATGCTAGGGTGGTCAACAGCTATACCCCCGGCAGGCATGAGACGGGACAGGCATGGCTTGAAAGGGGTACGGACCTGAATAAAGACCAGTCCTATTTTCTATCCATGCTTTCCCCCAACATATTAGAAAATGTGGTGTTTCCCCTGGCCGATTTTACCAAAAGCCGGGTCCGGGAATTTGCCGGACAACACAACCTTGTACCGATTGTACCCAATGAAAGCCAGGATATCTGTTTTTTGCCGGATAAAAATCATGGCGCGTTCATTATCAACAAAACAAAGACCAGCCCACAACCCGGGCCGGTGGTTGACAGCCAGGGAACGATCCTGGGCGCACACCAGGGACTTCACACATATACGGTGGGCCAGCGCAAGGGAATTAATATTCCGGGCCCCGCCCCCTATTATGTAAGAAAAATCGACATGAATACCAATACCCTTCATGTCTGTTTTAAATCCGAACTTTCCCAAAAACGGATGACGGTTGAACAGATGATCTGGAATTATCATAAAAAAGAAAACATAAACAATCTGACCGTTAAAATCCGTTACGGGCACACGGCGGCCCCTGCCTGCCTTGAATGGGATGATGACACCCATGGCATCGTAACCTTTGACACCCCCCAAAATGCCATAACACCCGGCCAAGCCGCAGTATTCTATCAAGACAACCGCGTATTAGGCGCAGGGTTAATTTCAGCAATCCAATGAAGAAAAAAACATTTTACATCGAAAGCCTTGGCTGTAAAGTCAATCAATATGAATCAGACGCCATTGCAGCCCAGCTTGAAGCCCATGGATTTTCAAGGGCAGAAAAGGGAAGCCCCGCGGATGTCTGCATTATCAACACCTGTGCGGTGACCTCAAGGGCGGGCATGCAGTCCCGCCAGGAAACCAGAAAACTGATCCGCGAAAACCCGGATGCAACCGTAATTGTCACAGGATGCCATGCCCAGACAGATCAGGAACAGTTTAAGAAAATTTCAGGGGTGGATCTTATTGTCTGCCACCAGGATAAATCTGTGATCACCACATATCTTGGACAGGAACAGCCTGCAAACGATCTGTTTGATTTTAGAAAACCTGAATACGGTAAAGCAGCACAGTTTGCGGCATTTGCAGAATCCGACCGGCCCGTATCCGGTAAAATGACCCGGGCCTACCTAAAAATCCAGGATGGGTGCAACCAGTTCTGCACCTACTGCATTATCCCCTATGCCCGGGGTGCATCCGTATCCATGCCCTTTGACGAGGTTCTGGCCCATATTTCAAGCTTAAACAGGCAGGGCTTTAAAGAGGTGATTCTCACAGGCATCCACACGGGACTATACGGCCTTGACTTAAACCCCGAAACATCTTTGACGCAACTTGTCAAAACCCTGGATGAAAACAAACCGGTCGATCAGATCAGGATCTCTTCCATTGAGCCCAATGAAATTACCGAAGATCTTATTCGCCTGGCGTGGTCCGGCCATATTTTGTGCGACCATTTTCACATTCCTCTCCAGGCGGGGGATAATGAGGTGCTGGCCCGGATGAAACGGCCCTATTCAGTTGAGCAGTTTTCTGAAGTTATCCGAAAAATCCATGGGATCCTGCCCCATGCCGGTATCGGCCTTGATGTGATCATGGGCTTTCCAGGTGAAACCCAAGAGGCGTTTGAAAATACATACAATCTTGTGGCGGATCTTCCCGTATCCTACCTTCATGTCTTTCCCTTTTCCCCCAGAAAAGGGACCCCGGCATACCATTTCACCCCCAAGGTACCGTCGGATACGGCAAAAAAAAGGGCGGCTCTGATGCGCGAACTTGGAGAGCAGAAACGATCGGCATTTATCAAATCAAACCAGGGACGGGTTCTTCAAGGACTGATCCAGAATCAAAGGGACCGGCACACCGGTATGCTTAAAGCGATCACCACCAACTACCTGACTGTTCTCATTGAAAATAAAAAGGCGACTTCTGACACCAGCAGCCTTAAAGGGAAAATCGTTAATCTTAAATATGATCAATGCGGAGATGACAACGGCCTTATTGGCCGGATCGTTCCCTGACCAGGGTGAACGCAATTTTCATTTTGCCGGTTATTTTACCTTCGCTATCGGAATCGAAATGTCCATTATTTTCGATCCCGATAGCGATAATGAGCCAGATGATATTTTCAATATAAATGCGGTTACCCTGCTGGACTGATAATTGCCCCTCCCCCTGGATATAATGTATGAACTGTTGACTTTATAAATTAACCACAGACTATCAACTATCCGGTCACTCAGGATTTTTTCAAAAACGATTTAACCACAATATGCGGACAGTGCCATTGTCCACCGGGGAGTTCTTCAAAAGGGTATTCCTTTTCTTGAAAAACCCCTTGAACCCAGTGTCCTGGCGGTTAAAAACCGCGATGTGCCGGAAGAAAAAAGAACAGCGAAAAACAGGCAATGAGCCGGGAAAAAATTAAGGCTACCCTATCGGAGGCAGTGTTATTCCTGCCGGGGCGGGTCCAATGAAATCGGATCAAAGCCATTTTTATCCAGGCATTTCCGGATGGTCCAAGCAATTTCGACCCGGTCTACGGGTTTCATCAAAAATCCATTGATACCGATGGACTCCATTTTTTGAATAGAAACCTGTTCGCTGAAACCGGTGCAGATAATCACCGGCAAATCGGGCCGAACCGCCAAACATTCTTTAACCAGCCTTTCTCCGGTCATATGGGGCATGGTCATATCGGAGAGCAGCAGATCGAATGACGACGGATTTGCTTTGAAAATATCCAGTGCATTCCGGCTGTCTGTGCATTCCGTGACCTTATATCCCAGCCGTTCCAGCACCCGGGTCTGGAAACGGACAATGGCCTCTTCATCATCCACAAAAAGGATGTGCTCGGTTCCGCCGGGCAGGGGGCCTGTTTTCTCACCCCCGTTATCATCTTCGTATTTGGTGACCACAGGTAAAAAGACCTGGACCTCGGTTCCTTCGCCCACTTTGCTGTCAATCCGGATCTCCCCATGGCTTTTCTGGACGATTCCCTGGACCACAGAAAGTCCAAGGCCTGTTCCCTTGCCGGTTTCCTTGGTGGTAAAATAGGGATCGAACAGCCGTTTCATTATGGTCGAATCTATGCCGATACCTGTGTCTTTGATACTCAGGCAGGCATAGCGTCCCGGGGGCAACTCGGGGTTTTCCCCGCCGATCCGGGTCTGTTCCAGGGAAATGACCAGGGTTCCCCCGTTTTCTTCCATGGCGTGGTAGGCGTTAGTAGCTAGATTCATTACGATCTGGTGGATCTCAGTGGGATCGGCCTTTACAAGGCCGCATTCTCTTCCGATTTTGGTCTCAATGAGAATGGTTTTGGGGATGGAGGCCTTGAGCAGCTTGGCTACTTCCTTTAAAATGGGCTGTAATTTCAGGGGTATCAGTTCCCGGTTGGTCTGACGGCTGAAGGTCAGAATCTGTTTTACCAGCTCTTTGGCCCTGAAAGCCGCCTTGAGGATTTCGGCAAGGTTTTCCTGCTCTGGCCCCTCTTTGGGAAGGTCCATTTCAAGGATCTCTGCAAATCCGATGAGCGGAGAGAGAATGTTGTTGAAATCGTGGGCGATTCCCCCTGCAAGGGTTCCGATGGATTCCATCTTTTGGGCTTGCTGGAGAATGGATTCCAGTTGCTTACGTTCCGTCAGATCCCGGACACTGACGATCCGATCTCCTTTTTCTCCCTGCTGATTGCGCATTTCAAATACAGTAATTTCAGAGGGGAATACCGTACCGTCTTTGCGTTTCATGGAAAAGGCCACATCCTTGAGGAACCCATTTTCCTTGAGTGCCGGCTCAAGCATGTCCATGAAGGCCTGGTGCTGGATCAAGCCGACAAAAAGGTTGCCCAGACCTTCACCGGCCAGCTCCCCGTGTTCGTATCCGAAAGTGTTGCAGGCCGCAGAATTGCAGTCAATGACCGTTCCGGGGGCTTTGTTGTCCACGATGAAAATGGCTTCCAACTGGCTGTTGAAAACCTTTTGGAAGCGCACCTCGCTTTCCATGAGGTTTTTTTCGGTCTGTCTGTGCTCTTCAACTTCCTTTACCAGAAGGGCGTTAACCTTTTCCAGATCCCTGACCCGGTCCCGCAGCTCATCCCGGAGCATCAGTTTTTCCTTGCGCATCAGATCCTCGGCTTTTTTGATGCGCAGCATGGCCTTGACCTGGGCGGCCAGTTCCGCTTCGTTAATCGGTTTTGTTAAAAATGCCTCCGCTCCCTGCTCCAGAGCCCTGACCCTGTGGCGGGAGGTGGTCTTCATGGCCGTGAGAATGACCACGGGGATATGAGCGGTGCCGGGGTTGTTTTTCAAAACCGTCAACACCTCAAAGCCGTCCATTTCCGGCATGTGGATATCCAGCAGGATAGTGTCCGGCTTCCGGGCCATGGCCAACTCCAGTCCTTCCCGCCCCGACTTGGCCGTAATCACTTCACAGGGGAAAATATAGAGGTTAAGCAGGGCGTTGATCGCCACAAGATTGTCTGGTTTGTCGTCTATGACCAGTATCTGGTTCATCGGTCCCCCTGATGGAACCACTTTGCGATGGTCTTTTTGACCAAATCCGGCTCAATGGGTTTGGAAATATAGTCGCTACACCCAGCCTCTATCATCCGTTCCCTGTCTCCTTTCATGGCCTGGGCCGTCAAGGCAATAACTGGGATCTGTTCGGTTGCGGGGTCCGCTTTAAGGGCCTCCAAAACCTGCATGCCATCCATCTTAGGAAGAGACATGTCGAGCAAAATCAAGGCGGGAATGATCTGCCGGGCCTTTTTAAGTCCTGTTTCGCCGTCCGCTGCCGACTGGATCTCATAGTCTTTTCCCAGAACGGCTTTGACGGTGATCAGATTGTCCGGATTGTCTTCGACCACCAGAAGGCATGGATTCATATCCCGGGAAGCAGGCGTCTTTTGGGACGTCTCTTTTTTCTGGGATTCATCTTTAGGGGCGCGCGCAGATGGCTGTGAAACAGGCACTGGCTGGTAGATGCCGAGCATCTGCTGAACCATGACCATCAATTCGGACTTGTCCACGTCACCCTTTTGGATGAACTGGTGGATATTGTTGGACTGCAGGCGATTATGCTCTTCTGCGGTGAGTTCTTTGGCGCTGAGGACCAGAACCGGAATATGGCGGATCTCCGGATTCTGTTTCAGGGCTTCAAGCACCTGGAAACCGTCTACGTGAGGCATCATCAAATCCAGGATAATACCCTGGGGGCGGTGTGTTTCAAGATAAGCCAGGGCCTCTTTTCCGTCTTTTGCAAGGGATACAGTGATGTCCAGTTCCTCAAGGATTTTCTGAATCTGTATGATGGTGGCATCATTGTCTTCTACCAGGAGAATCGGATCGGTGAGCTGGCCTGATTCATCGGCGGGCGGGCAGGATACGTCATCGGGCAGAGGCTCCGGCAGCTCTTCAAAGATTTTTTTGATTTTTCCCATCAGCTGGTCCGGAGTCAGGGGGCTTTTGAGGAGAACAGACGAGGCCTGTTTTTCGAGTTGTTTTATTTCTTCACGGGTCAGATCTTTGGCCGTGACCACAATCACGGGAAGGGTTTCATATTCAGGGGTGGACCGGATCTTTTCCAGAAGTTCGAATCCGTCCATTCCAGGCATAACCAGGTCCAAAACCAGAAGGTCGGGCCTGGTTGTCTTTAACCGGGAGAGACAGGCCTCACCATCTTCGGCAGTTGCCGCTTTAATGCCCTCTTTTCCAAGAATCCGTACAACATTGTCCCGGTCCAGGGCATTGTCGTCAACCACCATGACCGAGAGGGGCAGTTCACCGAGGACCCGCCTCATTTCCGTCATCAAGAGGCCTGAATCAACCGGTTTGCTGATATAGCCCACTGCGCCTAGGGCGATGCCGGTCTCCCTGTCCTGGGAAACTGAGACGATGATCACCGGGATGTGGGCCGTGATCGTCTCTTTTTTCAACCGGGTCAGCACTTCCCATCCGTCCATGCCCGGCATGATCACATCCAGAGTTATGGCAAAGGGCTGATATTTGGCCGCCAGCTCCAGGGCCTCCTGGCCCGAGGTGGTCACCAGTGTGCCGTATCCTTCTGCCTGGAAGGTCCTGGCCATAAACGCCAGGATTTTGGGATCGTCATCGACAATGAGGATGTTTTTCTGGTTTGCCGGTTTCCGCTCCGTTGAGGGTTTTTCGGCCGGTTTTGCCGGCGGTTCAGGCTGGTGGGAGAGATCCTCCTGGTTGAGGCTTACTGCCGCCTGGAAGTCTCCTGGGCATTCTTTGGGCAGGAAGACTGTAAATACCGAGCCCTGGCCTTCTGTGCTGTGAACCTGGATGTCACCGCCCAGAATTTTAGCCGCCTTATAGGCAATGGACAACCCTAGCCCCGTACCCTCGAATTTTCGTGTGGAGGCCCCGTCTGCCTGGCGGAATTCATTGAAAATCGTTTTGATATCCTTTGCCGGAATGCCCACACCTGTATCTGTTACCCGGATGACAAACATCTGCCTTTCCTCTTCCGCCCGGATCCGGACTGCCCCCTTTTCGGTGAACTTTATGGCATTGGCCACGATGTTCTGCAGAATCTGGAAAACCCGTGATTTGTCGCTGTTCATCTCCGTCAATTCCTGTTCCGTCTCAAATGTTAGAAAGAGTCCTTTTTCATCTGACAGGGGAATCAGATTTTCAACAAGGTCATTGATGAGCTGTGCAAGAGAGAAACGGGTGATGTCCAATTCAACCTGGCCGGATTCTATTTTGGACAGGTCCAGGATGTTGTTGATCAATGAGAGCAGGTGTTTCCCGTTGCGCTCAATGATTGTCAGGTAATTCATCTCCTCATGGGTAATCCGACCCTGGGCCTGTTGGATCAGAACCCGGCTCAGGGCGTTAACTGAATTCAAAGGCGTTCTCAATTCGTGGCTCATGCTAGAGAGGAATTCACTTTTCAGGCGGTTGGCCTCTTCGATTTCCAGGCGCTGGATTTCCAGTGCCCGGTTCTGCTCATGGAGTTCCCTTGCCTGCTGGCGGGCTTCTTCATTCATGGAGGTCAGCTCGTCTGCCTGCTCCAGAAGGATCTTATTGCTTTTCTCCGCCCCTTCGAGCAGTCCCTTGATACGCTGGTTCTGCTGAGAGGTATGCATCAGGGTCGCCACAATATCTGCGGAAGATTTAATAAAATCCTGTTCCGCTTCCCCCAGTTTTTTAAATGAAGCGACCTCCATGACGCCGTACAATAAATCCTGTTCAAACACCAGAGGAACGGCGAAAATTACAAGCGGGGGTTCGCTGACGGTTCCGGACTGGGCCTGGGCCTCTTCCCGCTTGATGTGACTGAGTAAAATCGCCTTTTTTTCCCGGGCCACCTGGCCCACGATTCCCTGCCCCAGAGAAAAGCTGTTGCCCAGATGGGATCTTTCCATCAGGGCGTAGGAAGCGCATAATTCCAGTTTCTTTTCATCCTGGCGGTATTGGTAAATGGCACCGGCGCAGGCATCTACATACCGGGCCGTTTTTGTCAGTCCTGTTTCCATAATCGCCTCTGTGGAAAGGCCTTGAAATAATTCCCGGTTTAGCATGTTCTCTCCGTCGGCCACCCAGAAAACATTCTGCATTCGGTCGACCACTCGGTTGAAATGCTCGGCGATTTCCGTAATTTCGTTTTTGCCGGAAAGAGACACTTTGGCCAGCTCCCCAGTTTGGGTTATCCCGGCCAGTGTCTGTTTTAACACCTCAAGGCTTGACATGATGTTGCTGGAGACCATGAAGCCTGTGATCAGAAATATGGCGATCAAGCCGATGACAAAAAAGATGACGCTGTTGACAATTCTAGTTTTTACCTGCTCTGCATCGGCCATGAATCCGTCAGCTTTGTTCCGGGCGTAGTCGGCCAGTTGGGACATTTTATGTTCCAGACGGTCGGCGTAAGAGGCGGCTTTTTCCCGGATGACCATGTCTGCAGAAGCCATCCCTTTATTGATGACCATCTCTTCCACTTCCACGCGGATGGGTTTCCAATTGGAGAACATGTCAATGGTCTCGGCCACCAGGTCTTTGCCTTCGTTACCCAGGATACGCCGATTGATCAGCTCCAATGCCTCATAAACCCTGCGTTCCTCTGACTGAATTTTCTGGATAGCCAGGGCGATGGCAGGGGTGGTTTTCGCATCGTAGATATCTTTCATATCGCAATGGATATTTATCACACCGGCCCGGGCATCCAATGCTGCATTGGACACCTTGAGCGGATGGTTGTACAAAATGGCGGTCAATTCGCCCAGCCGCTGCATCTGGCCGATGGAAACCCCGCCGAAAATTATAAAAAAGATTACGATCACAACGCCTGATAGCATCAGGCGGCTTCGAACGGTCATATTTTCAAGAATTCGCATGGGTCCGGTCCTTTGGATTCAGGATAAATTTTCAGTGTTTTTTGATAAAAATCCGGCTGTACATGTCCTTTGAATTAAAACGATTCTTATACGTTGCAGGCAGGGACTCGGCAGCCCCCAGTACCAGGCAACCGTTGTTTGCCAGGGATCGGTGCAGTTTATCGAAAATCAAGTTTTGATGCGCAGCAGAATAATAAATGAGCAGGTTCCGGCAGAGAACAAGGTCGAAGTTTCCAAAGACGCTTTCCGGCGGCACATAGGTTTTGGCATCTGTCATATCGTAATGGGAAAAATAGACCATTTTCCGTATGTTGGCGTTTAACAGCAGTCGCCCGTTTTTGGGGGTAAAGTATTTTTCCACCCATTTGTACTTTACATTGTCAAGCTTTTCCGGGCTGAATTCTCCTTTTTTTGCCAGGGTCAACAATCTTCTGTCGATGTCGGTCGCGAATATCTGTACATTCAGGCGACCAGACTTTCGGGGCATTACCTCTTTCAGCATAATCGCGATGGAATAGGGTTCTTCTCCGCCAGCACATCCTGCAGACCAGATTTTGAGCGTATTGTCTCCGGCCTCGTGTTTTTGCCGAATCAACTCGGGCAGCACAATGGCCGCCAAGAGTTCAAAGATCAGGGGATTGCGAAAAAAGCGGCTCACATGGACGGTCAGTTCGTTGACAATGGCCTGGGATTCAATAGGATCCTTTCTGACAAGGTCAAGGTATGACATGGGGTGACTGATGCCCAAGGCCGACATGCGGGAAATGATTTTTTCCTGGAATGGGAACTCCAGTTCCGGCGGTGCTTTCAACCCGAAGGATCCGAAAATAGCCTTTGCCACACGTTTTATTTCTTCTGACATATGCTGTTAGTCCACACGGGTTATGGGTTAATTAAAACAGCGGGAGCGGGATTGAATTCATAAAAGAAACTATAAAGTAATTCGGCCAAATTATCTCAAAAATGGGCTCCAAGGTCAAGATGGATAGATCATGACGCAAGTAAATATTCCGAAGAGCCGATGGTTTCGATATTGGTAAGGCAACTGTCACCCAAACATCACCTCTTTTATATAATCAGGAGCCATTGCAGCATTCACCTCAGAAAAGAGGTCCATTTTGACAGACAAGAGCAGACCACCTTTAAAGCAGGGTTCACTTTTGGGATGAAAGACGACCGCAGACTGTCCTGTTACTCCAGAGCTTTTCCAACGCTAAAGCTCACTCCCTCCGCATTGAGAGTGGCATGAGCACTGGAAAAAGAAGTGAAATCCTTTATTTACACGCTTGTCGGCGACACATGATAGATAAGATGAGAAGGCTGGAGCCCACCGTGGTATAATTTCACGGTAAGGAAAATTTAACAAAGGAGGTACCAGCCATGAAACGTAATATCACTATTGGTATGGATTTGGGAGATCAGAAAAATGTGGTCGTTGCAATGGATGAAACAGGAAAAGAAATTGAGACAAAAACCATTCGCAATACAGAACCTTCTCTCCGAAAATTTTTCTCCCGATATTGCAATGCCACTGTTGCCATTGAAGTTGGGACCCATTCTCCATGGATTAGTAGGTTGTTGAAAGAAATCGGTTGTACCGTATATGTTGGCAATCCACGAAAATTAAGGATTATCTGGGACAGCAATGATAAATCAGATCTTCGGGATGCAAGAATTCTTGCGATGGTTTGCCGGGTTGAACCCAGATTGCTATGGCCAATAAAGCATAGAGACAGACAAGCCTATGCTGATTTAGGGATCATTAAAGCAAGAGACACCTTGGTGCAAAACCGTGTGCGAATGATCAATCATATTCGTAGTGTTACAAAAACAAGTGGTTGCCGGATTCCAAAATGTAGCACACCAAGTTTTTCAAAACGAGCCCCAGATTACATTCCAAAAGAATTAAGAGGTCCGCTTGGCCCATTAATAATCACGATTGATCACCTGACTCGACAAATTAAAGAAATGGATCGTCAAATCAACAAATTATGCAAAAAGTATCCTGAAACTGAAAAATTACTTCAAGTACCTGGTGTTGGCCCAATCACCGCCTTGGTTTTTGTCTTAACAATAGAAGATCCCCATCGTTTTACAAAAAGTCGCCAAGTTGGGGCTTTCCTAGGATTGACTCCTAAACAGGACCAATCTGGGAAATGCGACAAACAACTACGAATAAGCAAGGCGGGTGATACATATTTTAGGTCTTTGCTTGTCAGTTGCGGGCATTATATCATCGGCCCTTTTGGGCCGGAATGTGATTTGCGTAAATTTACATTATCGATAGTTTTACGTGGTGGTAAAAATGCAAAGAAGCGTGCCGCTGTAGCTTTGGCCAGAAAGCTTGCTGTGTTGCTGCATAGGTTATGGATAAGTGATCAAAAGTATAATTCCTTTTATAATATCGTTGCTAACACGGCGGCATAGGTTTGATTTAAACCCGAGACGTCCTGTCCAGGAGACTGCGGACTATGTCTTGCACCGGTTATCTGCCGATAACGAATAACGAGTGCGTTTGATAGATTGCAACTCCTGCCGACGGATCTTAACATGCACCGAGGCAAAGGCGGGCCTCAATAAGGGTGCGAATGGAAGCATGGCGGTCTGGGTTTAAAAAAGAGGTGAGATAAAAACCCGCTCCAGCGGGAGCCAATCCCCTCCGAGGATACGATCGGTATCATTTACAAAAATGCCCCATATAAAAGTTCCACATAAGATAATCAAGCGCAACTCTATTGATTACCCTCATCCAAGGCCTCCCGAACCTTGATTGTCAGATCCTGCTGTGAGAACGGTTTCTGAATAAAATGCACGCCTTCATCCAACACGCCATGGTGAGCGATCACATTTGCTGTATAGCCGGACATGAACAATCGCTTGAGGTCCGGATAAAGCGACAGAAGGTTTTTGGCCAAGTCCCGGCCGTTCATCTCGGGCATGACCACATCGGTCATGAGCAGGTGAATCTCGCCGGTATGTTCGCGGGCAAGAGCGATGGCTTCCCCCGGCGTGCCGGCCGCAAGGACATTGTAACCGGTTTTCTCAAGCATCATGCGGGTCATTTTTAAGATGGAAGATTCATCCTCTACCAGCAAAATGGTTTCGGTTCCGTCCAGGCTTATTTTGTCTGAGGTTTTCTTCTCAAGGCTTTCGGATTCAGTCAGATACCGGGGCAGATAGATCCGGAAGATGGTTCCCTGGTCCGGCTCGCTGTAGACATTGATAAAACCATCATTTTGCTTAACGATGCCGTACACCGTGGCAAGCCCCAGACCGGTGCCCTTGTCCACGCTCTTGGTGGTGAAAAAGGGTTCGAAAAGATTGGCCCGCGTCTTTTGGTCCATGCCGCAACCGTCGTCACTGATCGCAAGTAGAACGAATTCTCCGGGAACGAAGCCCGTGTGTTCCGCACAATAGGCGGAATCAAATGTCGTGTTGCCAGTTTCTATGGTGATCTTTCCTACGTCTGCAATGGCGTCGCGGGCGTTGACGCACAGATTAGCCAGAATCTGATCGATTTGTGACGGGTCCATCCGGACCGGCCAAACTTTCTTATTGGGCAGCCACGCCAGGTCGATATCCTCGCCGATCAGTCGCTGTAGCATCTTGAGCATGCTTTCGATCGTCCGGTTCAGATCAAGCACCTTGGGTGCGATAGTCTGTTTGCGGGCAAAAGCCAGCAGTTGCCGGGTGATATCCGCAGAGCGCCGTGCGGCAGAGAAAATTTCGCTGAGGTTGTCGTGCAGCGGGTCATCCGGGGCGATGCCTTCCATGGCCATTTCCGTGTTACCGAGGATTATGCTAAGCATGTTGTTGAAATCGTGGGCTACTCCTCCGGCAAGACGTCCCACGGACTCCATTTTCTGGGCTTGCAATAATTGTTTTTCCAACTCGTCCTTTGCAGCCTCGGCCTTCCTTTTGGCTGTCGTGTCCTCATAGATAGCCGCCAACTGCCCGGAGGGCAATTTGAAGACATAGTTTTCCACCCACAGCGTAATCCTCTCATCTTGATAGCTGCTGATTGTATGCCGTTGAGGCTGACCAGATTTCCAAACGCTTTGAAAGATCTCGAATAATCCAAGCGATTCGATTCCAGGAAAAACAGTCCTAACCTCCTGGCCAATGACATCCTCCTTTTTAACCTGTCCGGATTCAAGGCCATGCTTGTTCAATTCTTTGAAGATGAAGTTTTGACCATCATCTGGGGTTTCATAAATCGCTACACCGATGGCCATATTTTCAAACAATCCCCTAAGTAGCGCCTCACTCTCTTGTAAAGCCTCTTGCATTCGCTTGCGTTTGGTGATGTCATCGAAGATCCCCAATACACCGATCACTTCCCCCTGCTCGTTTTTAAAAGGAAGCTTAATGGTATTTACCCATCTTTCTTCGCCCGCGACCACATATATTTCATCGGTGACCTTAAGTTTTCCTTCATGGACTACTTCATTATCATCTTTCCGGTACTTTTCAGCCAGTTCAGCCTGGAAAAAATCAAAATCATCCTTACCGGCGATTTCATCTAATTTTATCCCTATGTCCGTGGCAAAATTCGAATTGCAGGACATAAAGACAGAATTTCGGTCTTTAATAAAGATACGCTGCGGAAGGTGCTCGATAAGATTTCGATATCTTGCCTCATTTAACTTCAGCATTTCTTCTGATTGTTTGCGGGGAGTTATATCAATGAGTGTCCCGAACATCCATTGGGGTTTACCGTCATCAGTCCAGGAAATCACCTTGCCCCGATCCAGAATCCAGACCCAATGACCTTGTTTGTGCCTCATGCGGCGTTCGCACTCATAATAATCTGTTTCACCTTTGAAATGCTTTTGAAGCAATTCGTTGCTGGTATTGAGATCGTCAGGTTGGGTGTTATCTATCCATGTGTTGATTGATATTGGCGCCAATTCTTTCAGGCTGTAGCCCATGATCTCTGCCCAGCGCTCATTCAAAATGGTTTCCCCGGTCTGGACATTCCATTCCCATGTCCCGGCCTGGGTACCTTCGATCACGCCCTCCAGTCTGGCCTTATCTTCTGCCAATTGTTTTGATTCGATTTGCAGCTGTTCTGTTTCTTTGCTCTTGAAAAGAATTTTTGCAGAAAGGATCGTTGTCAAAGTGAAAACAGCGGCAATTATCAATGCAATGACAGCTTCATTTCTCCAGGGCCTTAGATATTCATATTCGGCATTTCCAGTAAGAACGAAAAAGGGATATTCGTCAGTCTTGCATAGTGATATCATCTGTTCGACGTCGTTGTAAGGCGGCCTTGCTTTGTATGTAGCGGCAGAAGAGCCTTTTTCAATCAGATTTCGGGTTTCCTGTGACACTGCTTGAGAGCCGATCTGGCCACCTGGTGCTCTGTTATTGGGCCAGAAGGCGATCAGGTTCAACTCTTTGTCCCTGAGTGCTACGGTTTCCTGTCTGCCGGTTTTGAGTGCTGAAAAAAGCTTGTCGAAATAACCGACATCAAACATGCCGATGGCTGTCCCTGCGAATGATCCGTCAGGAAAATCGATTCTTTTTGCGAGCACAAACAACCATCTTCCGGATACCTTTCCGTGTACTAATTTTGAAAGCACCATTTTATGGTCCGGATTTTCGCTGAGATATCTGAAATATTCACGATCTTTGATATTAACCGATTTGCCGGCAACGATGTCAGTTCCGTACAGCACATATCCTTTTGAATCGGCGATGCTCAGATCAAATAGTTCGGGCAGATTCTGAAGCAACTGCTTGATATGCCCGTCCAGTTCCGCCTTATTGACCTTTTGTCCGGTCAATTGCCTTTCTGTTAAAAGTTTCAAGGCAAACAGCCCGGTATCGATTCTGTCAAAAATACCACAGATATTTGTTGCAATGACGTTGGCCATATTCTGGACGCTGCTCTCGGCCATACGATGGTAATATTGATTGTCCTTATAAAGCCAGAACCCGATCATTGCATAGATTAGAATATTGATAAAAATGATGACCGCAGTCAGCCTGAAAGCAAAACGGTTGCCTGCCCAAGCGCCGGTACTGGCTTCGTGGACCCGGTCAGCTGGGCGTTTTAGGAATCTGCTCAGTTCGTTTAATACCATTTCAGATCCTTGTTTAATAATCTCGCTTCATTGCTTCATTCAGGACTTTTCGGACGGTTTTTGCAAGATCTGCCCTTTCCACTGGTTTGTATATCAACGCCTGGATGCCAATTTCAGAGGCTATTTGGGCAGAGATTCTTTTGCTATAACCAGTACAAATAATAACCGGTATGTCTTGGCGGATTTTCATCAGTTCAATCGCAAGCTTATCACCGGTAATACCAGGCATGGTCATATCTGTAACAACCAAATCAAATGCATAAGCATTCGATTGAAACAGATCGAGTGCTTTTTTGCTACTGGTCATAATAGTGACAGAATATCCTAATTTTTCAAAAAGTTGTCCACCCATTCTGGCAATAGTGTCTTCATCATCAACAAACAGGATACGTTCAGAGCCCATGGGCAGAGCTTCATTTGTATATGGTTGACTTGTCTGATGTTTTTCTGTAGTCGGCAGATAAATCGAAAAAACAGAGCCTTCTCCCAATTCACTGTAAACCTCAATTATACCACCATACTTTTTAACAATGCTGTGAACCAGGGTCAACCCAATTCCAGTACCTTTTCCAGGTTCTTTGCTGGTATAGTAGGGTTCAAATATTGATCCCATAATTTCTGGAGACATACCGGTGCCTGTGTCTGATACGCTCAATTTTATATAATTACCTGGTTTCAGGTTCTGTCCCTGAATTGTCTTATGTTTTTCCAAGTTAAAATCCTCCAGGCTAACTTTCAGTAAACCGCCGGTTTCTTCCATCGCATGCGCTGCATTTGTACATAGGTTCATGAAGATTTGGTGAAACTGGGTTGAATTTCCCATGATCAATGATTCGCTTACTATATTTTGTTGTATTTCGATTGTAGTCGGGATGGAGGATTTTAAAAATTTAAGCGCTTCTTTTGCAATAGGCTTTAGAGGTATAGGTTTGATTTCTTCGTCCGATTTTCTTGCAATCGTTAAAATTTGTTTTACTAAATCCTTGGCCCTTTGCCCGGCTTTAAACACTTCTTGCATATTTTTTTCTATATTCGAGCCTTTTGCAACGTCATCCAAAGTAAGTTCTGTGTATCCTATGATTGATGAAAGGATATTGTTAAAGTCGTGGGCGATTCCGCCTGCAAGCGTTCCGATTGATTCTAATTTTTGAGCTTGAAAAAGTTGATCCTGCATATCCAGTCTTTCAGTTTCAGCTGCCTCTCTACTTTGAATCTCACTAATGAGTTGGTGGTTGGTTTTCTCAAGCTCCCAGGTCCGTTTAGCTATTTCCTTTTTCAGACGATAGTTCCATAACGAAAAAAGGCCAATAGTCACAGAGATTAAGGCAAGGCATATAAGAGCGTAACGAAATATTTTGCCGGGATCGAGACCGGGCGCGTAGTCGATATCGACCCACTTTTTTCGTATGTTTTTTTGTTTCAGTGGCGTAATTGAGGCAAGTCCTTTTTCTACTATCCCGACTAACTCCGGCAAATTTTCGTTAACAGCAAAATGAAGTTCTTCTGAAGCATAGCTCACCGGTCCTGCTATCTTTAAATTGGTAAAATGTTCCTTTCGTATCCAAAAAATGGAGGAAGATAGATTGCCGATCATCGCATCAACTTTTCCATCTGAAACAGCTTTCAAGGTTTCCTGCAGCGTCGAATAGAGGGTTGGTTGAATCTTAGTATTCTCCCGTATGAACCCTTCGTGAGAGGTTTCTTTTTGAACAGCGACTGTCATGCCTTTAATGTCGTCCAAGGAAGAAATAAACGGTGTGCCAGTCCTTGTGATGATAACCCGCTGATAATACATATACGGTTTGGAAAAAAGGAGATATTTCTGTCGTCCAGATGTCTTCCCGACACATGGCAGCATATCTATTTCGCCCTGCCTTGCCTGTTTCACAGCTTCTTTCCAGGATAAACCGGGAGCCACCTTGAAATTCAACCCAATCCGTTGTTCCAAGATGTGAAGATACTCGGGAACAATCCCAGTATATTGCCCCGTCTCATCGATAAACTCGAACGGTGCAAATTCAGGGTCGACGCCCAGCAAGATTTCACGGTGTTCTTTGACCCAGGCGGTCTCCTCGGCGGTGAGGGCATTTTGCTGCTGAAGCAGAGCCGGACCCTCCAAAGAGGCGAGAGCCGAAATCCATACCTGATATAATTCGAGCCGTTTTTTTTCGGTGATCGCACTCAGGGCTTTATCCAAAATTTTTGAAAGTTCAGGCCAATCTTTCCGGGTGGCGATCCTCTGGCCATACATCAGCATGTTATAGCGGGCAGCGATTTTGAGATTACTTATCCCATTTATTCTGGTTATATAGTCACACACACCAAGGACGCCAATGTAGCAGTCAGCCAGACCCGCAGATACGGCTGTTAAGCCGTCAAAAGGCGTTTGGACCATTATCGGGACAATATCCGGGTGATCTTGCAACGTTATATTCGTCGAATAATACCCGTTTACCAAGGCGACCTTCTTACCCTTGAGATCCTCCGGGCCCTGTATCGCCTGATTGTCCTGCTTTGTCATTATCACCAATGGCGTTGGTAAATAAATATTGGTAAAATTCAAAAACTTTGTTCTCTCTGGTGTCGCCATAACTGTCAGAATTGCATCAAGCTTTTTCTGGCTGGCATAATCAATGATTTGTGACCAGTCCAGCCCCTTAACTATTTCAATCTTCACATCCAGATATTTAGCGACGAGATTTATGGTGTCGACGGCAATTCCTTCGTAAACGCCAGCGTCATTTCTGAAACTGTAAGGCGCATATCCTTTGTCGACCCCCAGACGAATAACTTTGTGGCGGGAAAGCCACTCTCTTTCTTTTTCGGTGAGTGGAATCGATTGCATTTCCCTGTACAAGGTCAGATCAAAGTCAACACCGGCGAGGTACGAATTAATTATTTTATGGAAAAGAGAGTCAGGATCAGCCTTGAATTGTTTGATATATTTGTCTATCGTTCTTGCAATGCGAATGTATTTCTTTCTTTTTGGAAAGGCGAATTTGAGATGCACCGGATTGAAAACGATCGGTGTCTTGCTGATCTCATATTCCCCTTCAATCAAGGTTCCTAAGAGCCTATTGACCACACCGCCGTCGGCTCTACCGGCCTCAACCATCGCCAGTGCCTCTTGATAGCTGGAGACAGGAATGATTTTGGTATCAATTTCAAATTTTGAAATCAAGTGTTCAATACCAGTTTCTCCAACCGTATGAATATCTCCTTTTACCGCTGCTACCGTTTTGCCATTGAGATCAAAAAGAGAGTTTACCACAAAGTCTTTACGGGTATAGATGGTGCCCCAATTCAGAAAAACGCTTTCTTTGGAAAAATGGAACTTCTTTCCCCGTTCTCCCGAGTAGGCTATGTCCAACATGATATCTAAATTACAACTTTCTAATCGATTCAAACATTCGTTCCAGGAGCATGATACAAACTCCAGCTCCCATTTTTCACGTTCAGCTATGATTTTGAGTATTTCAGGAAAGATTCCGGCTGCTTCACCGGCACTGTTGATATAAACCTTGGGAGGATTTTGATATACACCCACTCGAAATTTTTGCAAAGGCCGAGATGCTCCAAAACTATTTTGAGACCCAGAGAAAGCTAAAATAAGCAAAGCAAACAAAAAGTATTGAAGACGGGGGATAAAGGCCGTCATGAAAATAACCTCTGTGTCAGATGGTTTATTGTTGATAAACCGGAATACCTCCGTTCGGAGAGTCAAAATAGGCCCCGACCAGAGCTATGCCTTTACCATTCTTGCATTTTTGACAAAAACTCAAAGATTCAGATGGTATTATTGCGATCAGATTCTTTCACCGGTGAGATATCATCAGATACCATAGGAACTCTTTTTCTCTTTGAATTTTCCCACGTTACACAAATGAATATGAAAAAGCAAGAATCGTGCTGAAATGGAGTAAATCAAAACCCCACAATCATGGTATTTAACCAGCCTACCACAATTTTAAAGAAAGTGATCAATTCCTGAAGAATGAATCTGGATATTGGAGCTTACGTCAGTGATCCTTACAAATGGTAAGGCTCGCTTTCCGGATTAAACATGTTCCCCAGGATGTTGTGCTTTGATTTTTTCGTTGACCATAACGTTTACGGTCAAACGTCGGATTGGAAAGTTCGATTTTACCAGACAAAAAATATTTTCAAAAGAGCCACCTAACTCCAAATTGTGGTAGATTACAACAGCTTCAACCTTGATCTCGGAACTGAAATCCTTATAACTTCTGGAACGTTGGGGTTAATCATCAATTTTAAGGATGATTTTCGCCTGTTTAAAAAGGAATTAAAAAAGGCAGATGAATATTGAATTACAGGAAATACGCAGCTTTCTGGCAAAGAACCATCCATTTGACCTATTGCCGGAAAAAACGTTGTCCGCCTTGCCGGGAAAGCTACAAATACGCCATTTTCGCAAAGGTTCAGAGATACCCGATAGCGGAACCCTGTTTGATCACCTTTACCTGATCCGTACCGGAAAGGTGGAGCTGAATAACGCAGACGGTGAGTTGCAGGCGCGCCTCGGTGAAAATGATATGTTTGGATATGGTGCATCCCACGGCGACAGCCGGGACAAACTCAAAGCATTTGCCATGGAGGATACCCTGGTATATAAGCTCGGCGCTGCTGATTTATACAAGATTTGCGATCAAAATGCCCAGTTCAACAGTTTCTTCGATATCACCGATGACGTGCAAAGTAGACGGCAGCGTGAATCCATAAGCCTGTTCAGTCAAAGTGATCAAACCCAGCTCAACTTGATGCTTACACCGGTCATGAAACTGGTACGCCGCACCCCGGTCAAAGTGCCGGTTACAGCCACCATACAAGAGACTGCCCAGGTAATGAAACAAAAGCGTGTCTCTTCAATTCTCATATACCACGAACCGGAACGCCGCGAAGAAAAACTGATCGGGATCGTTACCGATCGTGACCTGCGCAACCGGGTTATTGCAAAGGGGCTGGATCTCAACGACAGCGTAAGTGAAATAATGACCGAAAACCCGGCTGTTATTAACAGCAGCGATTTTGTTTTTAAGGCCCAACTTCAAATGGCCCGCTACAACGTCCATCATATGCCGGTGATGGCCAGCAACCGCATGACAGGAATGATTACCGCCAGTGATCTTAACAGACAGCACACCTGCGCTACGGTTTATCTAATTGGTGAGATTTACAAACACACTGATATTGACAAAATAAAGAAGGTAACGGCAAAGATCCCCGAGCTGCTGGTCAATCTGGTTGCCTCCGGGGCAACAGCCATGAGCGTGGGGCACCTGATTACGTCTATCACAGATGCCGTGACGACCCGCCTGCTTCAGTTGGCAGAAGAAAGACTGGGGCCTGCTCCCGTGGCCTACGCCTGGGTCGCCGCAGGCTCCCAGGCGCGAGAGGAACAGATTGCCAAGACGGATCAAGATAATATCCTGATCCTGGCAGATGATTACATTCCAGAAGAGCATAACAAATACTTCCGTCTGCTGGCCGGACATGTCTGCGATGGCCTCAACGCCTGTGGTTACATCTACTGCCCCGGCGACATGATGGCAACCAACTACGATTGGCGCCAACCTCTGAAAGTCTGGAAAAAAAATTTCAGCCTATGGATTGACCGGCCCGAGCCCGAAGCCCTGATGCTGACCAGTGTTTTTTTTGATTTACGTTGCATATACGGCAACCGAACCCTGTTTCAAGATCTGCGTGATCATGTATTAAGCAAGACCCGCGACAATCATATCTTCCTGGCCCATATGACAAATAACGCGCTTTCCCGCCAACCACCGCTGGGATTTTTCCGTAATTTTGCATTAATCAAAGGAGGAGAACACGACCATACTTTTGATGTCAAGCTCAACGGCATTGTCCCCATTGTGGATCTTGTCCGTGTCTACACCCTTGCCCAGTGCAGCAGCGCAATCAATACCCTGGATCGCCTTGAGTTGATGAAAAGCAGCAATGCTATCTCTAACAACACCGCCGGGGATCTGCACGATGCACTTGAGTTTATAAGCAATCTGCGCATTCGGCACCAGGCAAGACAGGTCAAAGTAGGCAAGAAAATGGACAACTTTGTGTCACCGGACACCCTTTCGCACGTTGATCGCAACCGCCTAAAAGAAGCATTCCTGGTGGTTCGTGACATGCAGTCAGTGATGAAGTATCGATACCTGCGGTAGAATTTTATTGAACGTTGCAAGGGGGGCATCATTGCGCTTTACACAAACATGGAATCATGCCGTTGCTTCATCTTATTGGTTTCAATTCTCTAATGTTTATTTATTTTTGGCGCATTATATGATTTCATGCCGGGCATGAGCAAAATTATTAAATTTGCCAATAATCTTCGAATCCGGTCAAAATTGCTGGGGGCATATACCATTGCCTTTTTATCTGCACTTCTCATTGGCGGCGTCATCATCATTCTCCAGGTTCAGCACACCATTCAGAACCACATCGAAAGCGAACTTACCAATGCCACCCTTGCCATCGGAAACATGGTGGAAACGGCAGCCCATACATCCATTAAAAATCATTTGCGTGCAGTGGCTGAAAAAAACAGGGAAATTGTGGCAGCCATATATAAACAGGTCATAAACGAGGAATTGACTGAATCAAAGGCAAAGGCCTTATGCCGGAAATTGCTGTTTTCCCAAACCATTGGCCGTACCGGGTATATCTTTTGTGCAAATTCCAAAGGCATCGCTGCCGAGCATCCCCAGTCCGGTGTTACCGGGAAAAATTTTATGGACAAGGAATTTGTCCGGTTAATGATTCAAAAAAAAAGAGGGTACCTGGTGTATGAGTGGAAAAATCCCGGTGAACAGGAAAAACGGCCCAAAGCCATGTATATGTCTTATTTTGAGCCCTGGGACTGGATCATCGCCGTTTCGTCCTACCGGGAGGAATTCAGGGAACTGATCAATGTGGATGATTTTCGTGACAGTATTCTGAAGCTTAAATTTGGAAAAAGCGGATATGCCTATATTATGGACAGTAAAGGAGATGTGATTGTCCATCCCCACATCAGCGGCAACTACTATGATGCCAAAGGCAGGGATGGAAATTTATGGGTGCATGAGATCTGCCGGATGAAGACAGGGCGCATTGTTTATTCCTGGAAAAATCCAGGTGATCCGTTTCCCCGGAAAAAATTGGCTATTTTTAACTATATTCCCGAATATGACTGGATCATCGTCTCGGCAAGTCTCCTGGATGAAATCTACGCCCCGTTGAACACGGTGAAAACCATTATTGTTGCCATTGTGGTCCTGATCTCCTTACTGGTTTTTGTCTTTTCCCTGTGGATTAATGCCTCGGTGGTCAGGCCCCTGCGTGCGCTTATGAATCAATTTGACCAGGGAGCATCCGGGGATTTCAGCGTACGCATGCCGGTCAAAACCACAGATGAGATCGGCCAGCTGGCCGGTTATTTTAACCGTTTCATGGGCACCCTTGAACGTTCTTCAAAGGACCTTCAGGAAGAGATCGTCCAGAGAAAAAAAAATGAACAGGCGTTGAAATTGTCCGAGGAGATCTTTTCCAAAGCCTTTCGTTCAAGCCCCGCGGGTATGTTTATTGCCACACTTGACGGCAGCAGGATTATTAATGTCAACGACAGTTTTTTAAAAATTACCGGCCATGACCTGTTGGATCTGGTGGGAAAGGAACTTTTAACCCTCTCTTTTTTCCAGAAACGGGAGGAAGGCAGGGCCTTGTTCAATGATATCAAAACGCGGCGGCCTGTGGTAAACCGGGAGACGGGATTTTTAACTGCATCAGGGCAATTGCGCCAGGGCCTGATCTCAGGGGAAGGTGTCACCTTGTGGGGAGAGGCGTGCATTCTGGGCGCCATGGCGGATATTACGGAATCCAGGCGGCTTGAGCGCGAAATTTTAGATATTTCCCAGAATGAACGCCAAAAAATAGCCATGTCCCTGCACGATGATTTATGCCCCCAGCTGATCGGTATTGAATTTATGGTTAAAATGCTGGAAAAACGCCTGGTACAGAACGGGGCATCGCACAAGCAAGATGCCGAACGCACGCATCAGATCAGAGAGCTGATTCTTGATGCCATCGAAAAAACCAGAAACCTGTCCCGGGGGTTGTCCCCGGTGAACCTTGAAGATCGAAGATTTGACGACTCCCTTGCGGACCTGGTCCGGTATGTAAAGGATGTTTTCAGGATTGAATGCTGCCTTGACAGCCTGCCGGATCAGGGTATAATCCGACCGTTTCGGGATAATAATATTGCCACCCATGTATACTATATCGCCCATGAGGCAATTCATAATGCCGCAAAGCATTCCGGTTGCACCCGGATCAAAATCTGTCTTGATAAAGATCAGGACCAAATCCGGTTAACGATCACCGATAACGGGTCAGGATTTGATGCGGTTGGCAGCCATGCCGGGCTTGGTATCAGAATTATGTCCTACAGGGCCGCCCGTATCGGGGGACGATTAACCATAACCCGGGCCGGGGAAAAAGGAACCCGGGTATACCTGGAACTGCCTGCCTTTGGAGATCAATTATGAAAACAAAAGCGTCCGGCAAGATTTTGATTGTTGAAGACCATCCCATTTTTAGAATGGGGCTCAAGGATATGATCGACAGCGAATCTGATCTTTGTGTTTGTGCTGAAGCTGAAGATGTGGATACCGCCATCGGGTTTATTATTTCATGCTGCCCGGACCTGGCGATTGTGGATCTGTCACTGAAAAACAGTTCCGGCTTTGATCTGGTGTGCCAAATCCATCAAAATCACAATTTTTGCCGGACATTGGTTCTTTCCATGTCCGACGAGGCACTTTATGCCGAGCGGTGTCTGCTGGCCGGAGCCCAAGGGTATCTGATGAAGCAGGAAGCATCGGAATCCGTTGTCACAGCCATTCGCAATATTCTCAATGGACAGATCCATGTCAGTTCCAGGATCATGAGCCGTCTGCTCAATGTGGTCACCAGGCAGTCAAAACCGGAACAGGCCTCTCCTTTAGCCGCCGTTTCAGACCGGGAGCTTGAAATTTTCAAGATGATCGGATGCGGTCTGACATCAAAGGAAATTGCCGTGCGGTTGAATATCAGCATTAAGACCGTGGGGACATACCGGGAGCGGATCAAGGAAAAACTGAATTTAGACAATGCCAGCGAATTGATCCGCCATGCCGTGATCTGGGTGGAGACCGGTGTGTTTAAAGGTCGTTGATAAGAAGCTATGTACCGAACCTACAGATATTTAAGTCCTTAACCTACATGCATTTGGGGGGCTGTCCTATTTTTTCCTTTTTACACTTTGATTATGAATGAACCAGACAGTTACGTAATCAAAACAGCCATGGTGTGATCCGGCCTATCAACATCCAGGCCCGGACCACAACGAATACACCGGACCATAACGAATAAAAAGGAAACACCATGACCCATATCAACACGACCAGACTCATTGCACCCTGCAAGGATGCCTACAGCTATCCCCTGCTGATTAAAAACCTTCTTGAAACCCCTTTGATTTACGCTCCGGACCAGGAAATCATTTATCGTGATTTGATGCGGTATTCTTACAGAGATTTCGGCCTGCGGGTGAAAAAACTTGCCAATATGCTGACAACGCTTGGGGTAAAACCCGGAGACACCGTTGCGATGATGGACTGGGATTCACATCGGTATCTTGAATGTTTCTTTGCTGTTCCCATGATGGGCGCGGTACTGCATACCATCAACATTCGTCTGACTGCCGAACAGCTGATTTACACCATCAACCATGCCGAAGATGACGTGATTCTGGTGAACGAAGACTTTCTGCCTTTGCTGTCCGCCGTCAAAGACCGGTTTGAGACCGTTAAACATGTGGTTCTGATCACAGACAAGGACCGTGCACCTGAATCGGACATGAATTTTGCCGGTGAATATGAACTGCTGATGTCCGATGCACAACCTGTCTATGAATTTCCTGACTTTGATGAAAATACCATGGCCACTACCTTTTACACCACCGGCACCACAGGTCTTCCCAAGGGTGTATTCTTCAGCCACCGCCAGCTGGTGCTTCACACCTACGGCGTGATGTCCGGATTGAGTGCATACGAATCCCAGGCCGCTGTAAATTCCGGGGATGTGTATATGCCGCTGACCCCCATGTTTCATGTCCATGCCTGGGGCATGCCCTATCTGATGACCATGCTGGGCGCCAAACAGGTGTATCCCGGACGCTATGAACCCGAGACGCTGCTCAAACTTATTGTTACCGAAAAGGTTACCTTTTCCCATTGTGTCCCCACCATTATCAACATGCTGTTGGGCAGTCCCGGAATCTCCAAAGTGGATCTGGACGGCTGGAAGGTTCTAATCGGAGGATCTGCGCTGTCCCAAGGGTTATGCAAACAAGGCTTGAAGAATAATATCAATCTTTACACCGCTTACGGCATGTCCGAAACCTGCCCGGTGCTCACGGTGGCCAATATCAAACCCCATCTCATGGATAAAAGTGAGGATGACCTGGTGGAAATCCGCTGTAAGACCGGGTTGCCCATTACCAATGTCCGGTTGGAAGTGGTGGATACAAACGGCAATCCGGTTTCCCATGACGGCCAGACTGCTGGTGAAGTGGTTGTCCGTTCCCCCTGGCTTACCCAGGGGTATATAAAAGATGAGGAAAAATCCGCACAATTATGGGAAAACGGCTGGCTCCATACCGGCGATATCGGGGTGATTGATCCCGAAGGCTACCTCAAGATTACAGACCGCCTCAAAGATGTCATAAAAACCGGCGGTGAATGGGTTTCCTCCCTGGAAATTGAGGATATTATATCCCGGCATGAAGCGGTATCCGAAGTGGCTGTGGTCGGTATCAGCGATGAAAAATGGGGGGAACGGCCTCTGGCCATGGTGGTGCTGCATGACGGTTTCCAGGGCAAAGTCAAGGACAATGATATTCAGGATTTCTGCATGAAGTATGTTGAGAATGGCCATATTCCCAAATATGGGATTCCTGCTAAAATCATCCTTGATGAACAGATTCCCAAAACATCGGTGGGCAAAATTTCCAAAAAAGATATCCGAACAAAATATAAATAACGAAAAAAGGATTTGTTTATGAAAGACGTTGTTATTGTATCAGCCTGCCGCACTGCCATAGGCGCCTTTGGCGGCACATTAAAAGACCTGAACGGAGCCTATCTTGCCAGTATTACCATGAGAGAGGCCGTCAAACGGGCAAATATTGATCCTGCCGTCATTGATGACGTGCGCTACGGCACCTGTTTGGAGCACCATGACACCCTGAACACCACCCGGGTGGCTGCACTGATGGCAGGTATTCCGGATACAGTCCCTGCCGCCACTATCAACAGAGTGTGCATCTCCGGCATGGAAGCGGTCCTTTCCGGTATGGCCATGATCCAGGCCGGCATGGCCGATGTCATTCTGGCAGGCGGCACCGAGCATATGTCCGGAGTTCCCTATGCCGTACCCAACGCCCGCTGGGGATGTCGTCTCCAGGATACCGGTTTCGTGGACGCCATGATTCATGCCCTGCACTGCGGTTCCTATCTTCTGCCCCTGGATGACACCTCTCCTGTGGATACCTCCCAGGCGCCTGCCGCCGATTTTCTGGGTCAACCCTATATCATGGGCCACACGGCAGAGTTCGTTGCCCAGCTTCTGGACATCAGCAGGGCTGAGATGGACGAGGTCGCCCTTCGCTCCCATAACAATGCGGAACGGGCCACCAAAGACGGCAGTTTTGCCGAAGAAATCGTTCCTGTTGAAGTGCCCCAACGCAAAAAAGATCCTATTAAATTTGATAAAGATGAACATTTCAGGCCCGGCATGACCCTGGAAAAACTTGCGGCCCTCTCCCCGGCATTTGTCCCCAAAATCGGCAAGGTCACTGCAGGCAACGCCTCGGGCATCAATGACGGGTCCACCGGCATGGTGATCATGTCCGCAGAAAAGGCCAAAGAGCTGGGGGTTATCCCCATTGCAAAAATAAAAGCCACGGGCATGGGTGCCTGCCATCCTTCGGTCATGGGGCTCTCTCCGGTTCCGGCGGTCAAGGACCTTATGGCAAAATCCGGTATAACTATCAATGATTTTCAACTGATTGAGGTGAATGAAGCCTTTGCCGCCCAGTACCTGGGATGCGAAAGAGAGCTGTGCCTGAACAGGGAGATCACCAATGTCAACGGGTCCGGCATAGGCCTGGGACATCCTGTGGGGTCCACCGGCGCCCGGGTGATGACCACGTTAATGTATGCCATGAAAAATAGAGGCAAGAGCTTAGGCCTTGCCACGCTTTGCGGTGGCGGTGGTGTATCAATGGCCTGCGCCATTGAAATGCTGTAATCGTGTTCAGACGCATACCAATTCACCTGGACGTTGCTTGAAAAAATTGGAATAGGTTCTAACGTCGGCCATTAAAGGGGCAGGTCACTGTGCCTGCCCCTACAAAAAACGGCCGATCAAACTGATTGTATGGCTGGTGAGCTTATATGTATTCGTTCAGTAGCGGCCGGATCAAAAACCCCGGTTTTTTCTGATGTGTTCATAAGCTGCCTGAATTTCGGTAAACTTATCCGTGGCAAACTTGACAAACTCTTCGGGCAGTCCCTTGGCCTGGATTTTATCCGGGTGATACTCCTGGACCAGGGTACGGTATTTCTTTTTTATCTCCTCGTTGGTGGCATTTTCATCGCATTGAAGCACCGCATAATAGGGATCAGATTTTTTCACGTACCTGGCGTGCAGGCGGTTATAATCAGACTGGGAAAATCTGAAAATGCGTGACGCGGACAACAGCATCTGTTCTTCAGCATTAGAGATATTTCCGTCGGCCGAAGATACCCTGAACAGGACGTCCATCATCAACTCGATAATGTTGGCCTGGTAGCTGAATACCGAATAAAACTGCCGGGCAAAATCCTCAAAAGTCTGGGAGGATGTCACGGCGTTTCTAAAGATATTCTTAGCCGTTTCGCGGGTGGCTACGTCAAGCTGGAGATCATTAACCATAAAGCGTTCAACAACCTTTATCTCCTCTTCACTGATCCGGCCGTCCGCTTTACTGATTTTCGCCAGCATGGAAAAGGCTGCGGTAAAGAAAACAAGCTGGGCCTCTTCGTTGGAAGATAGACCTGCTCCGCGCTGACCACCTGGAATGGAACGTAAATATTCATCCTCTCTTTTGTCCACAAACGCATGTCCGAATGCAGCTCCTGCCACAGCCCCCAAGGGTCCGCCCAGGGCCAGTCCGATGGTGCCGCCAATCATTTTTCCAAGCCAACTCATATATAAACCTTTAAATTTTCTAATATCGTAAAGGGCCTTGAAACTCGGGAAAAATAACGCTACAAATTTTGTGCCGAATTTTTGCCCTTGCCACAAAATTAAAGATTATATATAAACACTAAAGTCCTCATCGTCAAATATTAACGGGAAAAAGCAACCTGTGCTGATTAAAAATATCGTGGGAACACTGATCATTCTTCTGAATATGGCCGGCCTGGGATACCTGTTTTTTATTGGGATTGCAGAATTTTTTGATAATCAAGACGAAAAGGAACAAAAAAGTTTCAGCCATAATGTTGTAACGCCCAAAAAACATTCGGAGCAGCCTGTTGTGATTGACGAAAACATCATTCCCGATGAGGATGACCTGCTAAAGGATATGGATCTTTCTGATCTGGACAATCTGGATCTGGACGATTTTGAATAAACGGTTAGGAGTCGATCTGTTCTATCGGCACCGGGATTCAACCCACAAAACCAAAAGTGATTTATGGGACCTTCATCCGGCCAATTTCGCGTAAAATCTAATTCACACGCCCAATATGTTAATTTTGCCTTTTTAATGCTGATTTTACTAATTTTGCCGGGCTGTGGGCCGCCAACCACAGGATCGCCCGTGTACTACGAATCCAGCATGGAAAACAGAACCCGATCACCAGCAACTTTTGTCAGCGATGCGGTGCTCTTGACCCGGGTGAGATCTAAATTCATTTCCGATGATATGGTGGATGATGATGAGATTCAAATAAAAGTCCGCCATGGGGTGGTCTATCTTGACGGCTGGGTTGCAGACAGCTACCAGCGCCGCATGGCCCAGGCTCTGGCCCAGAGCGTTGACGGGGTGAACCGGGTGGTAAGCCGTCTTAGACTCACCAACCCGGGCACCATATTTATCAATCCGGACCCTAGGACACCTGTTTTTTAGGCCAGCGTTTTTTCTTCTTCACCTTGTCCTTGACCGGGGCGCATCGGGTTTCGATGGTGCCGGGACCAAGGATGGTCTCAATCTCCTGGAAAAGACCGGGGCAGGCATCTGACTTATACTCATCCGACAATTTCACCATCACATCAGGATGTTCAGAATCAATGTGAATGTTAAACAAGGAGACACAATTGCCCGGATACCGTTCGATCACGGGTTTGAGCTGATCGAGCACATCGGTTTTATGATGATTGGCATCCACCTGCATGACAATACCGGCAGCCCAAAGGGTTTCGGCCTGGGTTGCAGGCACAATGGCTTCGCCGATCAGCTTAACGGTATTCTCTTTTTTCTGGACTTCAGCTTCAACAATCACCACTTGTTCCTGGGACAAAAAGGTATGGGTCATGGCATACAGATTGGGGAAAACCACCAGCTCCACGGTTGAATACTGATCTTCAATATTGCAGAACGCCATCAAGTCCCCTTTTTTGGTCTTGTGGATTTTCTGAATCTTGAGATTCCCGCCGATGCGGACCATTTTTTCATCCGGCGCGTCCTGGAGCGTGATCGTATTCACACTGGTAAATTTTCGAATGATATCCGCATAATCATCCATGGGATGTCCGGTGATGTAAAACCCCAGGGCTTCTTTTTCCAGTTCAAGCAGATCCTTGCCCGCCCATTCATCCATCTCAGGCATTTTAGGAATATTGGAGGGCAGACAAATGCCCACACCCGAATCGGCAAAGAGATCCAGCTGGGCATCGGCTTTTTCCTTCTGGATTCTGGCTCCATGGTCCAGGGCATCTTCGAGCACCGCCATCATCTGGGAGCGTTTGTCCCCGGTGGAGTCAAAGGCCCCGCATTTGATCAGGGCTTCAATTACTTTTTTATTGGCCTTGCTTAAATTTACCCGTTCGCAGAAATCATAAAGACTGTCATAGTCCCCGTCCTTTTCACGAATTTGAACAATGGATTCTATGGCAGCCTCTCCCACCCCTTTAATGGCGGCCAGGCCAAAACGGATACAATGGTTATCCACATTGAAAAAGGCGTCACTCTGGTTGACATCCGGGGGCAGCACCTTGATGCTGTGTCCTTTGCACTCATCCATATATTTGAGCACCGCATCGGAATTGCTGCGTTCGGACGTCATCAGGGCGGCGATGAACTCAACAGGAAAATGGGCTTTAAGATAGGCAGTCTGGTAGGCAATCAGGGCATAGGCGGCAGAATGGGATTTATTAAAACCGTAACCGCCGAATTTTTCCATGAGGTCAAAGACCTCTTCAGCCTTTTTCGGGTCAAGACCTTTTTCCTGGGCACCTTTCATGAACAGGGCCCGGTGCTCCTCCATCATGGCGGCGATCTTTTTGCCCATGGCTTTTCGAAGCCCGTCGGCCTGGGCCATGGTGTAATTGGCCAGGACCCCGGCAATTTTCATGACCTGTTCCTGGTACAGGATCACCCCGTAGGTCTCTTCGAGTACCGGCTCAAGCTCGGGGAACTGATATACCACAGGCTCCCGACCATGCTTTCGTTCCACATAGCTGTCTGCCATGCCCGAATCCAAGGGGCCAGGCCGATACAGGGCCACAAGGGCCACAATGTCCGAGAAGCTGGCCGGCTTCAGCCGGGAGATCAGTTCCTTCATACCAGAACTTTCAAGCTGGAACACCCCGGTGGTATCGGAATTTTGCAAAAGTTCAAAGGTCTTTTGATCCGAATAATCCAGGTGCAGCAGATCCGGCGGTGTATCCCCCTGCTTTTCGATCAGGGCAATACAGTTCTTGATAACGGTGAGGTTGCGAAGCCCTAGAAAGTCAAATTTAACCAAACCCTGTTTTTCAGTGAAGGTCATGTCAAACTGGGTAATGGTTTCACCTTCTTTGCCCTTGAACAGCGGCAGATATTCCCACAGCGGTTTGTCGGAAACCACAACCCCTGCCGCATGGGTGGATGCGTGCCGGGGCAGCCCTTCAAGCAGCATGGCCACCTCAAGCATCTGGGTTTTAACCTCGGTTTCCCCGCATTTATCCTTGATGGCCGGTACCTCTTCCAATGCTTTTTTCAGATTTTTAGCATTGTCAGGGATCATCTTGGCCACTTCATCCACTTCGGAAAGGGGGACGCCCAGGGCTCTTCCCACATCCCGGATCACGGCCTTGGCTTTAAGCTTTCCAAAGGTAATGATCTGGCATACATAATCGGGGCCGCCGTAGCGCTTGACCGTATAATCATACACCTGTTCCCGGCCCTCAATGCAAAAATCCACATCAATATCAGGCATGGAGATACGGGCGGGATTTAAAAACCGTTCAAAAATCAGGCCGTGTTCGATGGGGTCAAGGGCGGTAATTCCCATGGCGTAGGCCACCATGGAACCGGCGGCAGACCCCCTGCCCGGCCCCACCGGCACCCCGATTTTTCGCGCATGCCCGATAAAGTCGGCCACAATGAGAAAATAGCCCGGAAACCCCATTTCAAGAATAATGTCAATCTCGTACTTGATCCGGTCCCTGTAAACCTGCTCATCAATATCGGGATTCTTCTCCTTGATTTTGGCAAGACGGTCTTCAAAGCCTTCCATGGCAAGTTTTTTAAACAGTTCGTCCTCGGACAGCCCATCGCCAAGGTCATATCGCGGGAAATGATAGGTTTTTTTGCCGAAATCCACATCGCACATATCTGCGATCAGCTTGGTATTGGCTATGGCATCGGGAAAATGACCGAGGGAATCGGCCATCTCCTGTTTTGATTTGAAATAGAGCTGATCCGAATCAAATTTAAACCGGTCGGCATTGTCAAAGGTGTCGCCGGTCTGGATGCACAACAGAATTTCATGGGCCTTGGCATCGCCGTTGGACAGGTAGTGGCAGTCATTGGTGGCCACCATGGGAATGGAGAGCCGCTTGCTCAAATCCAGCAGGCCTTCGTTCACGCGGTGCTGGATCTGCATGCCGTTTTCCTGGACTTCAAGGAAAAAATTTCCTTCGCCCAGGGTATCAAGATAAAACCGCGCCAGATCATCTGCTTTGGCCTGGTCCCCGGCCAGAATGGCCTGGGGGATATCTCCCTTCAGGCAGGCCGACAGCCCCACAAGGCCCTTGGCATGTGCAGCCAGAAGCTCCTTGTCGATTCTGGGCTTAAAATAAAAGCCCTGGAGCTGGGCCACGGAGACCATCTTGCAAAGGTTGGTGTAGCCTTCCCTGTCCTTGGCCAGCAGCACCAGATGCCTTAACCCCTTTCGATCCAGCTGGGTCCGGTCATTTAAGGTTCTGGGGGCCACATAGACTTCACAGCCCAGGATGGGTTTAATACCGGCTTTATGCGCTTTCTCATAAAATTCGGCAACACCGAACATGGTACCGTGGTCCGTAATGGACACGGCATCCATCTTATATTCCGCACACCGTGTCATCAGGTCGTTTAACCGGATGGCCCCGTCAAGCAGGGAGTACTCGGAGTGAAGATGCAGATGATAAAAGGGGATATCCTGATTATCGGTCATTGTGATTTAATTGCTTTCTACTCTATAATTGGGCGCTTCCTTGGTAATGACAACGTCATGGACGTGGCTCTCCTTTAATCCGGCCGCAGAGATTCGGACAAATTTTGCCTTTTCGTGCAACTCTTCAATGGTGGTCGCACCAAGATATCCCATACCGGCCTTAAGTCCACCGATCATCTGGACAATATTTTCACGAATTGTGCCCCGGTAGGGAATCCGGCCCACAATGCCTTCGGGAACAAGCTCTTCATTTTCGCCGGTATCTTTCTGATAATATCTGTCGGAACTGCCCTTTTTCATGGCTTCCACAGATCCCATGCCGCGATAGGCTTTATATGACCGTCCCTGATAAATGACGATTTCGCCGGGGCTCTCCTGGGTACCGGCCAGCATACTGCCCAGCATGACTGAATGGGCACCGGCCCCAAGAGCTTTAGAGACATCACCGGAATACTTAATCCCGCCGTCGGCGATCAATGGTACGCCGGTTTTCTTTGAGATGGCAGCGCAGTTCATCACGGCAGTCAGCTGGGGGACACCCACACCTGCAACAATACGGGTGGTGCATATGGAACCTGGACCGATACCGATTTTAACGGCATCAACGCCGGCATCAATCAGGGCCTTTGCTCCGGCCTCTGTGGCCACATTGCCGGCGATGAGCTGGCAGGCGGGATAAGCGGCTTTGATACGCTGAACCGCCTTGATCACATTTAAGGAGTGACCATGGGAGGTGTCAATAACCAGGGCATCAGCCCCGGCTTTCAGAAGCGCTTCCACGCGATCCATCATGTCGGACCCCACACCAATGGCGGCACCGGCTCTCAGGCGGCCGAAGGAATCCTTGCAGGCATTGGGATATTTTTTAATCTTCTCAATATCCTTAATGGTGATCAGCCCTTTGAGTTTGCCTTGGGGATCCACCACCAGAAGTTTTTCAATTCTATGTTTATGCAACATAATTTTGGATTCTTCCAGGGTGCATTTTTCAGGCACGGTCACCAGGTTTTCACTGGTCATCACCTCCCTGGCAGGTTTGTCCAGCTGGGTCTCAAAACGAAGATCCCTGTTGGTCACGATACCCACCAGCTTATCGCCTTCCACAACGGGAATACCTGAAATCCGGTATTTGGCCATAATGTTCAGCACATCGGAAATGGTGGCATCGGGATGGACGGTCACAGGGTCGACAATCATGCCGCTTTCGCTTTTTTTAACCCGGTCCACTTCCACCACCTGCTCGGCAATGCTCAGGTTTCTGTGGATAAAACCCAGGCCCCCGGCCCGGGCCATACTGATGGCGGTATCCGACTCGGTCACCGTATCCATGGCCGCACTGACAATGGGAATGTTGAGTTCAAGCTCCTTGGTCAAACGGGTGCGTGTAATCACTTCGTCAGGCAGGATTGCGGAATAATCGGGAAGCAGGAGCACGTCATCAAAAGACAGCCCCTGTTCTGGTAATACATTGGACATAATATAAGGCCTCCAGAAAGGAAAGGTGTTTATTTATACTTTAAAGGCCAGCCGTCACATCAAAAAGGTGGGTGAAGGGGCTGGCCAATAATTATTTCGTATCAAAAGTATATAAACAAGTCTTTTTACCAAAATCAGGAGCTTTTGACAAGGTCATTCCGGGCAGAAATTTACATAAAAGCCATTTAATTAAATTTTTTTGGGTGTAATTAATTTGTTTCGTTACCGATTATCTGATATAGCACCCTGAGGCAAATTCAACCACATAAATTCAAATATGGGATATTTACCCCATTGATGAGGATAAAAAATTGGGAAAAAAAATTGGTGTGGTAACAGGCGGCGGTGACTGCCCCGGGCTGAATGCGGTAATTCGGGCCATTGTAAAAGCCGGTGATATGCAGGGCTTTGCCACCATAGGCATACGGGGTGGTTTTGACGGACTTTTAACACCGGTTCAGGCGGATCCCCTCACTGTCCGGGATATGGACGGGCTTCTTATTCGGGGCGGCACCATTCTGGGCACGGCCAATTCCGGCAGATTTTCATCCAAAACCGGCCAGGGTGAAACAAGAAAAATACCAGAGGATCTCATGACCCAGGTCCAACAGACCGTTGAAGCATTGGGCCTGAACGCGCTTGTGGTCATCGGCGGGGACGGCACTTTGACCACAGCCCTGCAGATGCATGAATTCGGCCTGCCGATCATCGGTGTGCCAAAAACCATTGACAATGATCTGGACGCCACCCAGCAGACCTTTGGATTTGACACGGCCGTGGCCTGTGCCGTGGATGCCCTTGACCGGCTTCATTCAACAGCCCAAAGCCATAACCGGGTCATGGTCCTTGAAGTCATGGGGCGGTATGCCGGATGGATTGCCACCTATGCGGGGCTTGCCGGGGGCGCGGATGTTATTTTGATTCCTGAAATAAAATTTAACATGCCGGCCATCGAGAAAAAAATCAGGGCCCGGGAAGCCACAGGCAAATTATTCACCATTGTTATTGTGGCCGAAGGCGCAAAGCTTGATGACACCATGGTGGTATCCGACAATGAGAATACGGACAGGGAAGTGCGCCTTGGCGGCATTGGGTACGCCATTGCAGAAAAAATCCAGGAGACGACAGGCAAAGAGAGCCGGTGTGTGGTCCTTGGGCATCTCCAGCGCGGCGGCCAACCAACCCACTGGGACAGACAGTTATGCACCCGGTTCGGCGTTCAGGCAGTGCATATGGCGGCCAAGGAAAATTTTGGGAAAATGGTGGCACTTAAACCCAGCGGCATGATGGGAAGCGTCCATTTAAAGGATGCCGTAAACAGAATACGCAGTGTAGATCCCGACGGAGAGTTAATCCAGACTGCCAGAACCCTTGGTATCTGTTTTGGTGATTAACTAGTGCCCGACCGAAAACCGCAAGTTTGCCGATTACGGCGTTGGCCTGAAATTTTAATCCTCGAAATACGCCATGTATTCCTCCGGTTAAAATTTCAGGCCGCCTTGTACTCAACAAAATTTCCAGGTTTTCGTTCAGACACTTTCTATCACGGTTGGGTTAGAGAATGGAAATTTCTGATACTATTAAATTACCCGTGTTTTTGGAGGCAACCAGATGTTATATAATGTGAATTCCCAAACCCCCCAGCCCAGAATCATATCCATGGCTGTGGCCTGTCTCAGAAAAGGTGGTATTATTGCCTATCCCACAGACACATTTTACGGTATCGGCTGTGATATCATGAATAAAAAGGCCATTGAAAAAATATACCGGCTCAAACAGCGGGACCAAACCAAGCCCTTCAGCTTCATTTGTCCGGATCTGAAAGACATCGCCCAATATGCCAAGGTGTCAAATATCGCCTATCGCCACATGAAGCGTTTACTGCCGGGCCCTTACACATTTATCCTGCCCGGCTCAAAGATGGTGCCCAAAATCATGCTGACCAAAAGAAAAACCGCCGGCATCAGGGTCCCGGCAAACCAAATCGCCATAGAACTTGCCCTGGCACTTGGCAATCCCATTATTTCAACCTCGGCCACGGATCCCGACGGTGACGTGTTTGAAGACGCATCTCTGCTCCATGATTATTTCGATGCAAGGTTGGATATGGTATTGGATGGCGGCCCCGTGCCCAACACACCGTCTTCGGTGATCTCACTGGTTGAAGACGAACCTGAGGTGATCAGGCATGGCGCCGGCGAAGTTGATCTGTTTGAGTAAGCTTTATTGTCATTTATGTTCGGGTGAATAACGCACCCAAAATGGACGACTGTTGGTCCAGACACTAATTGAAGACATACCTGAACTGCTTGGATAAACTGGTCCCCAGATTAACATCATGGAACAGGGTTTCAGCCAGTTTTTTAAACAATGTCATTGTATCGGCTTTGGGATAAACCGGAACCAACTCCCCTTCAATGCCTGCCATCTGACCAGCCCACTGCACCGCATCATCCATATTTCCGATACGGTCAACAAGCTTAAGTTTCATGGCGGTCTGCCCGGTGTAAACCCTGCCGTCAGCAAGTTTAGCCATGGCAGCAGTCTCCATATTTCTGGCAGTTGCAGCATCGGATACAAACTGGGCGTGCAGTTCATCCACAAGATTTTGAAACAGATGTTTTTCACTCTCCTTAAGCGTTCTCATGGGTGATCCCATATCTTTATATTCACCACTTTTGATCACCACAGGAGAAATGCCGATTTTTTCAGCAATCTGTTCAATATTCGCATACTCCATAATTACGCCTATGGAGCCGGTTATGGTGCCTGAATTGGCCACAATGCCCTGGGCGGCACAAGCTATATAATACCCACCGGAAGCAGCGACAGATCCCATGGAGGCGATCACAGGTTTTACATCGCGGAACTTCATCAGCTCCCGATAAATTTCCTGGGAAGGCCCGATCCCGCCGCCGGGACTGTCAACTCTTAAAATAATCGCCTTAATATCATCATCATCCATAAAATCCTTAAGATCTTGAATAATTTCCTTTGAAGAGATAATCGGCCCTGCAACCTCAACCACACCGATATTGCCTTCGGAAGAGGCGATGGCACCGCTGATGTTACTTTTCACGGCAAAGGCCCCGATTGCAGCAATGCCGGACACGGCAACCAAACCAACGGTGAAACAGGCACAAATAACACAAATGAAAAACAAAAAAGGATGGCGTCTTGCAAACATAAGGGATTTTTCCTCAACTATTTTTGATTGGAAACGCTGGTTTATAACAATTGTGACGAAAGAAAAAAAGGCCGGACATCCCGTTTAAGGATCAGTCCGGCCTTTAAATTTCAGAAAACTGCAGTTATGTTTCTGCCCGTCAGGCGGAAACTATTCGTTCTCTTTTTTCTCTGCTTCCAGTTTTTCCTGGATGTTGTTTCTCAACATCTCTCCAAATGCGGATGCAGCAGGTTTAGAACTTTTTGCAATTTCTTCAAGATATCTATTATCATCATCGTCTTCGTCCAGACGCTTGATGGACAGCCCGATCCGTCTTTCATCGGAATTAATGTTCATTACCTTGGCAGTAATGGTTTCGCCAATCTGGTAATGTTCTTTGGGGCTCTTGATATTTTCTTTGCTGATTTCAGATACGTGAACCAGCCCTTCGATACCCTCTTCAAGCTCTACAAACACGCCGAAATCGGTGAGATTTGTGATGACCCCGGAAATTTCCTTGCCTACATCATAGCGTTCGGCAACGGTTTCCCAGGGATCCACCTGGGTCTGTTTGATGCCCAGGGAGAATCTTTCATTGGCTTTGTCGATATCAAGCACAACGGCCTGGATGGTATCGTTTTTCTTGTAAATTTCAGAAGGATGTTTGATCCGTTTGGTCCAGGAAATATCAGAGATGTGAACCAGACCGTCAATGTCGTCATCAATGCCGATGAACAGACCAAATTCGGTAATGTTCTTGATTTTTCCTTCAATAATGGTGCCCACCGGATATTTCTGGGAGATAACTTCCCAGGGATTTTCTACGGTCTGTTTGATACCCAGAGAAATCCTGCGGTTTTCAGGTTTAAGATCCAGAACAACAGCCTCAACCTGTTCGCCCACGGCAACCATTTGGGATGGGTGACGGATTTTACGGGTCCAGGACATTTCAGAAACGTGAATCAGACCTTCAACGCCCTCTTCGAGCTCAATGAATGCCCCGTAATCGGTCAGGCTGACCACACGGCCTTCAATCTTAGAACCGGTGGGATATTTTTGAGCAGCAGTTGTCCAGGGATCAGGTGTCAGCTGTTTCATACCCAGGGAAACCCGTTCCTTTTCAAAATCAAAGGAGAGGATTTTCACCTTGATCTGATCGCCAACGGAGAATAGTTCAGAGGGGTGTTTAACCCGGCCCCAGGAAATATCGGTAATATGAAGAAGTCCGTCAACGCCGCCGAGATCAACAAAGACACCGTATTCGGTAATGTTTTTAACAATACCTTCCATGACTTTGTCGTTTTCAATGGCAGACAGGGTGTTGCTGCGCATTTTTTCTCTTTCGTTTTCAAGCAATACCCGGCGTGACAGTACAATGTTGTTTCTTTTCTTATTGTACTTGAGAATTTTAAAGGTATATGTCTGACCAACCATTTCATCCATATTGCGGATGGGCCGCAGATCCGCCTGGGATCCGGGTAAAAAGGCCTGCAGTCCGATATCAACGGAAAAGCCGCCTTTAACACGACTGGTGATGACACCTTTAATGGTACCGTCATCGTCGTAGATATCTTTGATGGCATCCCAAACTTTAACCTTTTTGGCTTTATCACGGGAGAGAAGAACCGTCTCTTCTTCTTCATCCCATACTTCAATCATTACCTCAAACTCGTCGCCGACGTCGACGCTGACATTGCCGTCCTCACCAATGAATTCATGAATTGAGATCTGCCCCTCAGATTTGTATCCCACATCCACAAGGACCGTTTCCCTGCCGACGGAGATCACAGTTCCGGTGACAACCTGTCCCTCTTCAAATTTACTAAGGCTGGAATCATAGATATCCAGCAATTCTTCCATGGTCTCTTCTCCGGTGAGTTCGATTTCGGACTCTTTTACTTCGTTTTGGGTCTCTAATTCATTCATGTTTTGGTTTTCGTTTTCGTTTTCTTCAGCAATGTTGTTCATTAATATTAATCCCCCTAATCGATGATGTTACCCGCCTTTGAATCATAAGGAAAAGATAGCAGAAGGCGAGTACAATTGGATCTTATACCAACGAAAAAAAGAAAAATCAAGAAATTCCATAACTTTTTAAACATTCAAGATGATGCGTTTCATTTTTTCAACCACCTGGGGGACATCTAATGCGGTGGCATCTATACGCACGGCATCCGGTGCCTGTTTCAACGGAGAGACCTCACGCCGGGTATCGTCCGCATCCCGTTTGACCATATCTTCAAAAATTTTTTCAAACGCCCCCCCTGAGTTGTTTGACTCTTCAAATCGCCTTTGGGCACGCACGCGTACATCAGCTGTCAAAAAAAACTTATATTGTGCGTCGGGGAAAACGGCCGTCCCCATATCCCGGCCTTCAAACACTGCATCCCGCTCCCCGGCAATGAATTTTTGAATACCCAGCAGCGCCTTTCGCACCTGGGGAAGTGCCGATGTGGCCGAAGCCAGCATGCTGATCTCAGGGGTTCTGATGTATGCGCCGATATCCCGACCCGATGACATGAGCACAGGTTCCCGGCCGTCCAGGACAAAATCAATATCAAGACAGGCAAGAAAGGATTCAAGTTGACCGCTGTCCTTCCAGTCAACCTGGCGGTTTTGGATTTCAAAGGCAACGGCCCTGTAAAGCGCACCTGTGTCCACATACACACAACCAAGTTCGCCTGCAAGGGCCTTTGAAACCGTTGTTTTACCAGCACCGGCCGGTCCGTCAATGGTAACGATACGGTGGGTCATCATTTTATATGCCTGCGACACTGAGCAGCGCGTCCACACATATTTGATTTTCCCGGTCCGTGCCGGCGTTGATACGAAGAAAGGTGTCGTACCCATAGGACGCCAAGGATCTCACCACCACGCCTTTTGGGAGCAGTTTTTCACAAATGTCCCGGGAATTGGTCTTTACATCCACCATCAAAAAGTTGGCCTGGGTAGGCAGTACCTTAAAACCTGCCTGGGTAAATTTTTCGGTTAGAAAATCAATACCCTGGTGGGTGCCGGAAAGGGTTTTGGCCAAAAAGTCCGTATCCTGCAAAGCCGCCTGGGCCGCAGCCTGGGCCAGGGAATTCACATTAAAAGGCTGGCGTATCCGGTTTAAAATTTCAGCAACCGCCTTATCCATAACCCCGTACCCGATGCGGAATCCGGCAAGCCCATATGCTTTGGAAAAGGTTCTTATGGTCACAATTCTGGGATCTGCCAACGGTTTGGCCAAACTGTCATATACCGCATCGTTGCGCACAAATTCAATATACGCTTCATCCACAACAATCAGTACGTTGTCCGGCAGTTGATCGGCAAAACGTAAAAATTCATCCGTGGTAATCGAAGCCCCGGTGGGGTTGAACGGATTGGTTACAAACACCAGTTTTGTTTCAGGGGTAACCGCCTTGACAAGCCCGTCAAGGTTGGTGGAAAAATCCTTGAGGGGCACCATCACAGGTACGCCCTTGGCGGTCTTGACACTGATCTCATACATCAAAAAGGAGGGCAGCGGCATCACTGCCTGTTCACCCGGGTTTAAAAATCCATGGGCAAGCAGGGCAATAATATCATCGGAACCGTTTCCAATGACCAGATTTTCCATCCCGACATGGTATTTTTCAGCAAGCGATTGGCACAGCGTAAAGGGTACCGGCTCAGGATACCGGTGCATTTGGGATAATGTAGATAAAACAGCATCGGTTACTTTGGGGGAACACCCAAATGGATTTTCATTGGAAGCAAGCTTTACCGCATTGGTAATCCCATACTCGCGCTCCACCTCACTTAACGGCTTGCCGGCCTCATAGGGTTTTATGGCCTTGACGGACTCACTGACTGAAAACGACATGAAAGATGTACTCCATTGATTTGCGGGTTGGATAAAAAGGTATTAATTAGTTAGGATTTGAATTTTTGTCAATACCTGTGATAGTTGAATGGGTACACTATAAAATGGAGATCAAAATTGAACACAAGCTCCCCACGGGTAAAAACCGGATTAGACACCCTTTACGATGATCCGCCGGACTGTTTAAAAGGCAGACGATTGGGCCTTTTGGGCAATCCAGCCTCAATAACAAGTCAATTCACACATGCAAAGGACGTTATCGCCCAGCTTTTTCCCGGGCAACTGAGCGCCCTGTTCTCGCCCCAGCACGGTTTTTTTGCTGAAAAGCAGGACAATATGATTGAATCAGGGCATTTCATGGACCTGGATCTGAACATACCGGTATTCAGCCTGTACAGCGAGACAAGAATTCCCACGGCGAATATGTTCGACACCATAGACACCCTGGTCATCGACATCCAGGATGTTGGCACCCGTGTGTACACATTCATATACACCATATCCTACTGCCTTGAAACGGCAGCCGCACTCGGTAAATCCATAGTTATTCTGGACCGGCCCAATCCTGTAGGCGGATTACAGATTGAGGGCAATATCCTTGAAGAAGCGTATGCCTCATTTGTCGGACGCTATCCAATCCCCATGCGCCACGGCATGACCGTAGGCGAAATCTCCGCCTTTTTTAATACGTCCCAGGGCATCAATTGTGATCTGACCGTCGTACCCATGCAGGGCTGGACCCGGGATATGTACTGGCAGGATACCGGACTGGTCTGGATACCGCCATCTCCAAACCTGCCCACGCCCCTTTCAGCCATGGTATATCCCGGGCAGGTCATCCTTGAAGGCACCAATCTGTCCGAAGGCCGGGGCACCACCCTGCCCTTTGAACAGTTCGGTGCGCCGTTTTTGGATATTCACACGCTAAAACAACGGGTGCAGGACCGCCTTAAAGGCGTTGTATTGCGGCCACTGTGTTTTCAGCCCACATCGGGAAAATGGCAGGACCAGATGTGCAAAGGCTTTCACATCCATGTTACAGACAGGAAATTATACAAACCTTATTTATATTCTCTGATTTTATTACAGGAAATCATAAGGGCCAACCCCAACGAATTTGCATTCAAGGAACCGCCCTATGAATATGAATTTGAGCGTCTGCCCTTGGACCTCATCCTAGGAAGCCGGAATTTACGGAAACATATTGAAAATATAAACGATCTAATTGAATTGGAAAAAACCTGGCAGATCCCTTTGAAGGTGTTCAAGCAGGCATCACAACCTTTTTATATATACTGATAAAAAACAAAAAGGGTCGTGATGTTCTATCACGGCCCCTTTTCTTGACGTTGTACTATAGACAAATAAATCCGCCGACGCAGATTTATTCGGCACTTTTTTTTTACTGCCGAACCTTTTTTGAGATCAGCAAGCGGCGTTTTGTCTTAATCTGCAGAAGCGTCAGCGCCTTCGTCATTTTTCCAAGAGTCTTTCAACTCATCAAATCCAAGGTAGAGAGCGAAACCGCCGCCTAGAAGAAGAATGACAGGGATACATCCGGTAATAATCATCAAAAATTCAGTAAACCATACTGCCAGACCAACAACTCCGAGAAGAACTGCAATAGCTCCGCCAATTAACGTTTTCATAGGTTATCCTCCTTAAATTCCCGTCTAAACATTTGATGGTACGTAAATACGTGGTCCATACCCAAAAATAATAATTTACTAACTTATATGCGTGTTTCAAATTCAAATAGATGGTGAAAAGTATCACAGGCCTTTGATTTTATCAAGGCGTTTTTACCCATTCCAAAAAGTCAAAATAAACTTTTTTATTTCAATAAGTTAGAATAAAAAAAAGAGGCAATTGCTTCAATCATTTTAGATGAAAGTCAAAATAAATTATTAAACGATTTTCATGTTTTGTTGTGGATTAGGCTGCGGGTGTTGACACACCGGGTCGGCCCATGTCCATCATATTAAAATAATCATATTGCCATGTAAACCAAGCTCTGGTATTGAAATAACCGGCAACAACATTCCTGCCACGATTGAGCCTTCACATTTCGAAGGAAAAAAGGACACCCCCTAAAGGACAACCTATGAGTTTGTTTGCACCGATAAATAACCTGGTCCTCACGACCAGAAAAAAAATACATTCATTAATAATGCTCCTGCTCAACAATTCCTATGAGTATTATTCAAGTTTTTATCCCGGCAACCACAGCTTTATCATGGCCAGGATACTCAAGCATCTTGTTAATAAAATCAGCATTGATAACAGAAGTCTTGAACGCATAAAAAATACACCGCCGGATTCAATCGTTGTTTTTGCCTGTAAAAACAAACATATGTTTGATTTTTTATATTTCCATACCCTGTTAAAACCCATGAACTGTCCGTACCCCGAGCTGAGTTTTGACTTGCGGTTCGTATTTTCTCTGCCCATAACCCAATTGGCACGGATCATTCTTTCCCATCTATACCATTTTTTTCACCATTTCCATTTCAACGACATCTACTCCAGCGGCTATGCCCGAAAAATGCTTTTGGAAAACCGGGCCGGCTTCATCAGTCTTATTGAAGAAGATGAATTTTATAACAGATTTATCAGGTCCACACCGGACCCGTTATTTCATCTAATAGAGCTTCAAAAACAAACTGAAAAATCCGTTGTGATTGTGCCCGAAGATATCATTTATATTACCAAGCCCATGCACAAAAATCCAAGCCTTGGTGACATCATATTCGGCACCCATGAAAAACCCGGACGCCTTAAAAGAATTTTTACCCTGCTGCGGCGACCGGAAAAAGTCCGGGTGGAAGTTGCCCGCCCAGTGAATCTAAAAGAATTTTTAGCCCGGCCTGAAATCCAGCGCCTTGATTCTGAATTCCAGACCCATCGGCTCAGAAGTCAGCTTGTGGACATCCTGAACCGCCAGCGCAAAAGCATCACAGGGCCGGTGCTCAAATCCCGCCAGGAGATTACCGAGGACATTTTAAACCGAAAATCTTTAAGGGAATACCTGGCGGCGTACGCAGACAGAACCGGCACCCCCCTGCGCAAGGTCAACAAGCAGGCAGCCGGCTATATTGATGAAATTGCATGCAATTACAGCTTAAGGGTAATCAATTTTTTAAACTGGCTGTTGACCCTGGTATTTAAAAATATATTTGAGGGGATTTCCGTATCCCAGGACGAGATCAACACCATGCGCGAGACGTACACCAAAGCGCCCCTGATCCTGATTCCCTGCCATAAAAGCCACCTGGATTACCTGATTCTGCCCTATGTCATGTTCAAAAACAACATGCCCTGCCCCCGAATTGCCGCGGGTAAAAACCTGTCGTTCTGGCCCCTTGGCCCGATATTCCGGGGCGGCGGCGCATTTTTCCTGCGCCGGACATTCAAGGGGGCTGAACTGTATGCCCGTATTTTTGCCGCATACATTGAAAAACTGCTCTATGAAGGGTTTAACATCAAGATATATATTGAAGGGGGCAGAAGCCGGACCGGCAAAGTACTGCCACCCAAAATCGGGGGGTTGTCCATGATCATCCGGGCGTTTTTGAGCGGTGCCTGTGAAGATCTCTACTTTGTACCCTGTTATGTGGGATATGACAGAGTTCTGGAGGAAGACGCCTACCTCAAAGAGATTGAAGGCGGTAACAAAACACCGGAGAACCTCAAAGGCCTTCTGAATACGCGCAAATTTTTAAAACGCAAATATGGCAAGGTGTATCTTAAGTTTGATACCCCCATCTCCATGAACAAATATATGGAAGAAAAGGGGGTGGACCTTAGAAAAGTCAGCGACGGGGAGTTCAGCCACTTTGTCAAAGGCTTTGGATACAAACTGATTAATGCCATCAACGACAACACCGTGGCCACACCCCATGGCATTATCGCCTCGGGCATTTTGAACTGCTCTGAAAGCACCTTCACAAAGCAGCAGATGTTCGCCCGGGTCAACACTTACATGAATCATCTGGTGTACCACGGAGCCTACCTTTCAGACACCCTGATGATTGACCCGGACAATGCCTTTAACTCGGTTGTTGAAAATTTTCTGTCCAGAAATTTCATTGAGCTTGCCGATGAAGACGAAGACGACATTACAGACACCACCATGCTCATCGTCAAGCACAACAAAAGACCAGTTTTGGATTATTACAAAAATTCGGTCATCTGTTTCTTTGTACCGGCAGCCTATACCGCCGCAGCCATCATCGAAATAGACCGGTTTAAATTTGAAATGCAGGACCTTGTATCCAGGTATCGTTTTTTGCAAAGACTGTTCAAAGACGAATTTTCCTTTGACGAACAGATTTCACCCCAGGATCAGATCGCCAAGGCGTTAAAAGGTTTTGTCAGCGAAGGGATTCTTGTGCCGGACCCTGAATATGCAGACACCTTTAACCTCACATCCGAAGGGTTGAGAAAACTTAAATGGTTTGCAGCCTTTCTGGTTCCCTTTTTTGAATCCTATATGACCTGCCTTGTGTTCCTGGAAAAGGAAAAGACCGACAAATATGATGTCAAAGAGCGGGCAAAAAAGCTGCTCTCCTTTGGCGCCAAACTGTACAAGCGCAACCAGGTGGTCCGAAAGGAATCCTTGTCCCTGATCAACTACCGCAATGCCGTGAACTATTTTGCCAGACACCATATCAACGGCTCGGCAGACCAGGAACGAATTGATCACTACAAAGAGATTCTTGACCTGCTCTCCAGACGGATTTCAAGCTGATTTTTATGAAAGCCTTGATACTTGCCGCAGGGCTCGGCACAAGACTGCTGCCCTATACGCAGCAACTGCCCAAGCCCCTTTTCACCATCAACGGCCGGCCAATGCTCGACTATGCCGTGAAGAACCTTTTGGATGCCGGCTGCACAAAAATTTTTATCAATGCCCACCATCTGGCAGAGGCCATTGCAGACTTTGTTGACAATCACCCGTCAAAGGACAAGCTTGAGCTTGTTTTTGAACCTGTTATTCTGGAGACAGGCGGAGCCATTGCCAATCTTGCGCGTCAGTTGGCAGACGATGATTTTTTTGTGGTGAATGCCGATGTGCTCTGTGACTTTGATCTCTCCTTTCTGATGGCCACCCACAAGGCATCCGGCGCTTTGGCCACCCTACTGGTCCATGACTGCCCCAGGTTTAACACCCTTTGCGTGGAGCAGACAAATTCAGGATACGGCATTGTCAGGCATTTTTCCCAGCCACCGGAATCGGGCCTTGCGTTCACAGGCATCCAGGCAATTTCCCCCGGGTTCTTTGAATACATGCCGTCTGAAAAAATCTTTTCAACCATTGATGTGTATAAAAAATTGTGTGAGGTTGAAAAAATTTTTGCTTTGAAAGCAACCCAATTCTACTGGCAGGACATGGGCACCCCCCGGGATTACCAGAACACATCCCGGGAATACCTGGCCGCCCGAATTTTTGGCATTACCCCGTCCCGTATTCCCGACATGGACATCCAGGCCATTGCCGGGGACGGATCGGACCGTCTCTGGTTCCGTGCCCGGCATCAGGAAAAAAGCCTGATCCTTTCGGATCATGGGATTTGCATGGACGCGCCCCAAAACAACAACGGCACCGCCCAGTTGAACGCATTTATAAAAATCGGAACCCACTTGGCAGGCAAAGGGATTGCCGTCCCCTCAATTCTGGGGTATGACACAAATTCGGGTCAGGTGGCAGTATCAGATCTTGGCAGCACACACCTGGCCGACCATATCCAAGGCATGGACGACCCACAGATTGTCACACAATATCAACGCGTGATCGACCGGCTGATAGATTTTTCACTAAAAGGCATTGAAAATTTTGATCCCGCATGGACCTGCCAGACGCCGGCCTACTCAAAACAGATGATCCTGGATCTGGAATGCCGGTATTTCATGCAGGCTTTTGTGAACGGCTACCTTGGCCGAAAAGAAGAGTTTGAAACATTTGCCCGACACTTTTCACTCATTGCCGATAATGCGCTGCTGCATGCAACGACCGGGTTGATGCACAGGGACTGCCAGTCCAAAAACATCATGATCCATGGGGGAGCCCCCTGGTTCATTGATTTTCAATCGGCCCGCCTGGGACCCATTCAATATGATCTGGCTTCCCTTTTGATTGATCCCTATGTTACACTGTCCCGGGCCGTCAGGGATGAACTGCTAAACTATGCCCTGGAACACATCGGCCTAAAAGTATCCGTTGATAAAAATAATTTTACGCATTCATTCAGATACTGCTGTATTTCGCGCAACCTTCAGATGCTGGGGGCGTTTGGATTTTTAACCCAGGTTAAACACAAGCATCAATTTGAAAAATACATCCCGGCTGCCCTGAAAGGGCTTGAACGTCGACTCCAAAACTTAAACGAACCCGGCTTGGCTGATCTGACACATTTTGCCCAAAGCCTCCAAGGAGATTTAAAATGAATAGTATCCCCGTAATGGTCAACGGACTGCCCGGCAATGTCGCCCGTATCATGGCTGAATCCGCAATCCAGGATGAACGGTTTACCCTTGTCCCCTTCTCCCTGACCGGAGAGGACATCACGTTAGGCCAGGTCACAGTAGCCCAGACAAACGTGACCCTTTTGAAACCCAGTGAAAGGGAAAACAAGATCCAGGAAATTCTTGAATCGTATCCCGGTTTCATCTGTGTGGACTACACCCACCCCACCGCAGTAAACGACAATGCAACATTTTATGTTGCCAACAAGATCCCCTTTGTCATGGGCACCACAGGCGGAGACAGACAGGCGTTGGAAAATACGGTGAAAAACGGTTCCATGCCCTCGGTCATTGCCCCGAACATGGCCAAACAGATTGTAGGACTTCAAGCCATGCTTGAATACGGAGCAAAGACCTTTCCCGGACTGTTTAAAGGCTTCTCGCTTCAGGTCAAAGAGAGCCACCAGCAGGGAAAGGCGGATACTTCGGGGACCGCCAAGGCCCTGGTGGCCTGTTTCAACGAACTGGGCACCGACTTCAAAATTTCCGACATTGAAAAAATCAGAGATCCCAAAATCCAGAAAGAAGCGTTAGGTGTTCCCGAAGAATTTATAGGCGGTCACGGGTGGCACACCTATACCCTGGAAGCGCCTGACGGGTCGGCATTGTTTGAACTGAAACATAATATAAACGGCCGTCAGATTTATGTTTCCGGCACCTTTGACGCGGTTGTTTTTCTAAAAAACAGAATTGATACAAACACCTTTGAGAAAAAACTGTTTACCATGATTGATGTTCTGACCGCCGGGAAATGACCATGTCTTCCCTGGTTAAGTTTGTACTGATCATTCTGGGCCTGGCCTATCTTATTTCGCCGGCGGATCTTATTCCTGAAATGTATCTGCCCTGGATTGGATGGATAGATGACAGCCTGGTCCTCATGTGTCTGTATCATCTGATTCGATATGGCCGGCTGCCATCCTTTTTATTTAAAAAAGGCAACAAACAATCCACCGGGAAACAAAGGCAGGAGTCCGGCCAGGCCTATAAAAAGGCTGAATCAAACCAATCATCAGGCAGAACCGGGGCTACGGGTCAGTCAACAAAAGAGAACAATTCAGCACACACGAGCACCCTTAAATCCCCATATGAGATACTTGGGGTGGACGAATCGGCCTTGTGGCCCGAGATTCAAACGGCATATAAAAACAAAGCCAAGCAATATCACCCGGATAAACTCTCCCATCTGGGTGAAGAATTTTCAACCCTTGCCAATGAAAAATTTTTAGAAATTCAGCAGGCATATGCAAAGCTTAAACGCATTTATAATAAATAGTGTTAGGAAATTGAAGTGACCGGCATCAGCGAAATTCTTATACTTATCCTTCTGATACTGTGTATCCTGATCGTACCCAGAATGATGAACCCAAATCCCCAGGCCAAAAGAAAAAAAACAAAGCCGTCGGCCAGGGTCTTCACCATGAAAATAAGAATCGCCATTGTTTTGTCCGCAGCCGATATCATCATCAGTGCATTGTGGACAAAACCCTGGCAGGGTCAAATCTCAATGTTTATTGTGTCCGGCATTCTGCCCGTGGCCTTGGGATGGTCCCTTGTATGGATATTTTTGGCACGAAAGAAATAATGGATTTATTTGAAAGCGCTCGGTAGATAACAATGAAAGGAAGGGGGGGGTATTCACCCTTCCCATATCACCTAATTAGATTGACTATTTTCATAATCAATTAAAAAAACACTGATAAAAAATCCGATTTCGCTAATTCTTCAACCGTTTTCGAATTCTTACATGCCCTTTAATATTGTGATCAACAATTATTTCCAATGCTCTTTCTGCAATCACTCTATGAGCTGCTGTTGTCGGATGAATGTCATCGAAAAAGATATATTCATCCGGGTTATCAACAAGTTCTTCTTCATTAGGTACAATTGTCACGCCAAGGGGACAACCCAAGTCATCTGTACTCATTCTAACCGTATCACTTACATTGGTGAAACCAAAAGCTGCCGGATCAATAAGCATTTCCTGAAACAAGCTAAAAATATCTAATCTATAAAGATTAAGTTCTTTTGAATTAGATGTCTTCAATTCATTTTTTAATTTATTAAGCTCTCTGCCTAAATTGATGTTAAATCCTATGGATATGCCGTCAAATATCCATGATATTTCCGAACCGAGGCATTGGGCTCGCGCTGTCTGCCCCAGAGGAGGTAGATTAGGGATCATTAAATTCAATGTTTCATCTAAAGAGGCTAAAGCCAACCTCCTTATATGTTCAATAATGTTATTTACTATTTCTTGGGGATTCTGATCATCCCCATTATGGATATCATTTGCGCCGGCCCATAAAATAAAAAATTGGTTGTCTTTTGGAGAATCAGACACCAGAAAACTCTCAATTTGGGTGCCAATATTAGGCGTGTTGTAAATAGATCTTCCATCTCCTGTTTCAGCTCCGCCCCAAGCATAGTTCGTTCCGCCCAAAAAACTTGGCGCCGGCACATCTACACCAATGGCCACGGCAAGATATTCAACCCACACCAATCCATTAGAGAAACGTCCCTGGTAATATGGCGGTGACTTTGGCGTTTGGACACTGTCGCCATTCTCATCAGTCGGCGTCGTTGCGAAATAGAGATTACCTGTATCTGATAAACTGTCACCAAAAACAACAATCTCATCAATGCCCTTAGCAAACAAGGGTGAAACACAAATGCTTGAACAGGCAAGTGTAGCAAAAAGCAAAACAGCAAATAACAAGGATAAGGATTTCCTTACGTCTCTCATGGTAAAGCTCCTTTAGGTTAATTATTTGATTATGACGGATATGGGGACAAATCGAATAACGGTGAAATAGACTGAAAAAAATATTTCCGGCGTTATGGTTGAATGCTCAACAACAACTATAACAAATAACAAAAATGATGGCTCAGGCCTTTAACACGCATCCCCTGATAGAATCGAACTATTTGTATGCACATTTGTCAAGCACAATATAAAAAACCGGTTGCGTATCGGAAGACAAGGGTCTTGCTTCTGCCACATTGTCAAGAAAAATCCGGACTTGACTTATATGAGCCAAGTCGGTACCGTTTCATATATTCGCCGTTAAAAAGTCAATATCAGGAACACAAAAAGCTCATATATAACACCTGTATGAACAATATTTTCAGAAAAGCCGCACCTGTTCGTCCGATACCTGCCGGGATACAACTTTTCCCGTTTCTGGCATGGCTGAGTCGAATCAATGGGGTATCCCTGCGTGCAGATGTGCTGGCAGGGCTCACAGGCGCCTTTATCGTGCTACCCCAGGGCGTATCCTTTGCCATGATTGCCGGGCTTCCGGCACAGTACGGGCTGTATGCCGCCATTGTTCCGCCGATCATCGCGGCCCTGTTCGGTTCATCCAGGCATCTGGTCTCTGGACCCACTACGGCGATCTCAATTATTGTTTTCTCCACCCTGAGTCCTTTGGCCGAACCCGGTTCTGCCGATTATATCCGCCTGACGCTGACCCTGACCTTTATGGCCGGCCTTTTCCAGCTTATATTCGGTCTGATCCGCCTGGGCACCCTGGTCAACTTTGTCTCTCACTCGGTTGTTGTGGGGTTTTCGGCCGGGGCAGCTTTGCTTATTGCCACCTCCCAGCTCAAACATGCGCTGGGGGTACCGGTGCCCAGCGGATCTTCGTTTTTAACCACCTGGACGTTTCTGATTAAATCACATGCGCAGATCAACTATTATGAACTGTGCATCGCCGTGATTTCCCTTTGCTGTGCCATTGCCATCAAAGCCTGGAAACCCCGGTGGCCGGCATTGCTGTTTGCCTTGATTACGGGCGCCCTGTTCAGCCTCGCCATGGACGGCCAGGTCCATGGGGTCAGATTTTTGGGCGAACTGAACGGTCAACTGCCCCAGATTTCAGTACCGGATTTTACCCTGGACACCTTGAGGCTCATGGCGCCCGGCGCCCTGGCCGTGGCGTTTTTGGGCCTGATTGAAGCATTGTCCATTGCAAGATCCATTGCCGTTCAATCCGGCCAGCACATTGACGGCAACCAGGAGTTCATCGGCCAGGGACTGTCAAACATTGCCGGCAGCTTTTTTTCAGGGTATGCAAGTTCCGGCTCCTTTACCCGTTCCGGGGTGAACTATGATTCGGGTGCCGTCTCTCCGCTCGCCTCCATTTTTTCGGCCCTGTTCCTGACGGTTATCGTCTTGCTGGTGGCCCCGCTAACCGCCTATTTGCCGTTATCAGCCATGGGTGGCGCCATCTTATTTGTGGCCTTCAAACTCATTGATGTCCGCCATATCAAAGAGATACTTAAAAGCAGCCGACCCGATACCATGGTGCTTATCGCCACCTTCACCGCCACCCTGTTTTTTGCCATTGAGTTTGCCATTTATTCAGGCATCCTCCTGTCCATGGCCATCTACCTGACACGCACCTCCCACCCCCATGTTACGCCGCTGACGCCTGATCCTTCGGATGATCGAAGAACATTGATCAATGCAAGGGAGAGTGACACCCCCCCCTGCCCCCAGCTGACAATGGTCCAAATTCACGGCTCCCTTTTTTTCGGGGCTGCCAACCATGTGGCCCAGGCCCTTGAAGAGATCGACGGATACAATCCAAAGCATCTGTTGATTGTGGGATACGCCATTAACTTCATTGATGTATCCGGTGCCATGGTATTGGTCAAAGAAGCTATGCGCAGACGAAAATTAGGTAAAAACCTATATCTTTGCCGAGTCAACCGGGATGTCGAGCATTTTTTAATTCACGGCGATTTTATGGATAAAATCGGAAATTCCCACCTTTTTCAGCAGGAAAGCCAGGCTATAAGCACCATCTACAAAAGGCTGGACCCAACCATATGCCACGCCTGCAAAGTTCGCATTTTTCGCGAATGCCCCACAGATCCTACAATCTAAGTGAAACGTCAAAAATCATTACCGATTGCTGTATCCGAAAGCAAGAAAAGCCCCGCGCTCCAAGGCTGAATTATTTCGGTAGCATTTACAGATTTTAACACACACCCTATCTTTGATATTTTAAAGCCGTTAAAAACAGACTGAAGTTTCCTAAAAATTAATACTGGCTCAAAGGACGTTTAAAATGCAGTTGGTATGGAAATTGAAATTCATTTTTCATACCAAAGAGAAAGGTTTGATTAAGATAAATTATTGATTTTATTAAAATAAACCTCGTTAAACTTTTGAAAAAGTAGGCGCTCCTATGGTATACTACAATTATGGCTAAATACTTGAAACTATACAAAAAAAGGAGCAGCCTACCATGTTTATATTACGTGATTTGCTACGACCTCTGCAAGCTGAATTTTCAAATACTGCTCAGGGACAGAAAAGAAAAGTCTGGTTTGCATACACGTTGCTGGCTGTGGTGGTGCCATTTACATCTTCAATCACCTCCAATCTGTTACGTGCCCTGCAAACTTTGTTCGGTTTTAAACTGCAAAGTCAGAGGTTTTATGCCTTTATGGCGAGTCCGACATTACCGTGGGAAGGATTATGGCAAGCCATGTGGGGAATGATTCCGTCACCAGTTGTAGAAGGACGAATTATGGTAGCACTGGATGATTCTATAAATCCAAAGAGTGGAAAGAAAATTTTTGGTTGCGCACATTTTCACGACCATGCAGCAAAGTCCAACCAGAGTTCCTACCCATGGTCACAGTGCATTCTGGCAGTAGGGTTATTGAAAAAAATAAAATCTCGATGGGCCTGCCTGCCTCTTGATTTTCGGTTTTATATGATGAAAAAGGATATTGAGGTAGAATCTGCTACAGCCAAACGAAAAGGGGAAGTTCTTCCTTTTGAAGACAAAATGGCACAGGCTGCCACAATGATAAAGGGCATTCAAAATTATTATAATCAACCAGTGTTGACTGTGACAGATAGCTGGTTTGGCAATAATGGCCTCTGGTCCAGGTTAGATCGTGGAAAAGAAGGCTCTTTCCATCTACTTTCTCGTATGCGCACAAATATTACATTGTATGGTTTTGCACCTGTGCCTACCGGAAAAACTAAGGCAGGGCGCCCACGAAAATATGGCCGACGTATGGGTTCTGTGGATGATTGTGCAGCAAAATTTAAAGAAAACTCCCAGGCTTATACGGTTTTTCTTTACGGCAAAAACAGAGAAGTACAGGCATATTCACAAACCGTTATGCTAAAAACGATGAAGTGCCAGGTGCGAGTTATTTGGGTTTATCGGAAAACACGATACGTTGCCCTGATGACCACAGATATGGCGCTTTCGGTTGAGCAAATTATAGAATATTATGGTGCGCGCTGGAAAATAGAATCCGGATTTAAGGAGATCAAGCAGGAGATTGGCAGTTCAAAATCACAAGTTCGGAATGCGGAATCCGTATTGAATCACCTTAACTTCTGCATGATGGCCACTACGCTGATATGGATCTATGCCGACCGGTTGGAAAAGGCACCAGACCGAAGACATAAAATTCGGGGACGATCTGGATTTGCATTTTCTGATGTGCGCAGGATTATTGCCGAGACGGCATTGAGTTCTGATTTTTGTGGGGTTTGCCCTGTGCCAAGTCAAACCCCACAAAAATCTTTCGTCAAGACCCTGCTACGCATGGTTGCATAGCAAGGGGCTCAATAAATTTACAGGAAACTTTAGAAACAGACTATAGAAATACATTTTAATTAAAGAAAGATATCATCAGATGATGAAAAAACAATTACCTGTAAAGGGTGTAAGCATATTTTTATCAGCGGCAATCAGTGTATGTCTGTACATATTTTTCCAGGGACTCTGTTTGGCAGCAGACGACATGGCAGACCCCATAGAACAACTGAACACCGTTGAAATTGTCACGGACAGAATAAATCAAATAAACAACAGACTGTCGACCCTGAGCGCCGTAAATTCAGACCAGGTTGCCCAGGAATTTGGTGTGGGCACAGAAGACTTTGATAAAAGGCTGACCGATCTGCGCATGCTCCGATCCGCCCATGAACGACTGCTTTACTCAATCACCGCACTTGATACGGCCCAAAAGGACGTCATATCCATAAAAGAACGGTACGAAAATTATAAAAGCCGTGGCATGATCAAAAAAGCGCCCTATACGTTAACCTTTCTTGATACTGTTCAAGAAGAGCTATCGAACGTTGAAAGGCGTCGGTTAAACATAGAATTAACAGTGGAAGCGCTCCAGCGGGAACTCACTGCGGACAATGAACGCCTCCAATTTCTTGAAAAGAAAAAAAGAAGATTGGATGAGACCTTATCCGACAGCAGTACAAAGGATACGACCCAACTAAAATGGGACAGCGAGACCATCGGCATTCAGCTTCGTGAAATTAAAATCATAATCCAGGCAAAGAATAACGAAATAAAGCGATATGAAACTGAAAAAAAACTGATCGCGCTGCAACTGGCACTCTTAAAAGATCAAATCAGAGTCATTAACGCCAATCTCGCCTTCGATCCAGAAGATTTAAACAGTCAATTAAACAATATACAAGAAAAAAGAACAGAACTTCGAAAAGAGACCGAACGCCTGCAATCTGAACAGGAAGGCGTTGAAAAAAAATGGCTAAACGCCCAGCGGGATTTTGAAAAGGCCGAGTCACAGGAGCAAAGAGCCATTGCCGAGTCTTATCTAAAAGCAAGGGCGGAATGGCGGGCAACCTATCAAGTGGCCTTGGAATTAAATGGGCGCTCAATGCTGTTGATGGACCACCAGGCCGCAGCCTGGCGCAAACGCTATACCATGGTCAAGGGGAAAATATCCCTTGAAGAGCTCAAAACATTGCGGGAAACGACGCAAACCCATATCTCAAGCATAAGCCAGACATTGCAGGTTCAGCAAAATTATCTGGTAAGTCTTCAAAATCTGATGGCCGGCATTGAAACCAAACTCGAAGATGACAAAATGCTATGGGCCATTAAACAAAATGTATCCGCCCAGTTAACAGCCGCCCGCAAGCGCCTGGACCGCTGGCTCTCCTATCAGTCCGTCATCCTGGCCACAGACAATATCGAAAAACGCCTGTTAAATGAAATCGAAACCCGGATGGGACGCTCAACCATTAAAGACCATTTAGTGGATATCAAAGGGGATATTGTTGATTTCTGGAACATTGAAATCTGGACGGTGGACAAACAGCCGGTCACGTTGCGAAAACTGGCGGTGGCGTGCCTCATCCTCCTGCTGGGTATGGCCGCAGCAAAATATGCGCTGTCCATTATTCGCACCCGGTTTCTAATGAAATCACAGTTCAAAGAGACGACGGCATCGGCAGTACACAAACTGATGTCCTATATTGCCTATCTTCTGGTATTTTTGTTTGCCCTGCGAATGGTTAACATCCCCTTGACCGCATTTGCGTTTCTGGGCGGCGCCATCGCCATCGGCATTGGTTTTGGCGCCCAAAACCTGATCAACAATTTTATTTCCGGATTTATGATTTTAGGAGAGCGGCCCATTAACATCGGAGATCTCATAGAAGTTGACAGTGTTCTTGGCAAGGTCGAAGAGATCGGTGCCAGGTGTACCCGAATCCGGACAGGTGAAAATATACATATCCTGGTTCCCAACAGCACATTTCTTGAAAAAAACATCACCAACTGGACCCACTCGGACAACAAAATAAGGACCCATGTTACGGTGGGCGTCGCATACGGTTCGCCTGTAAAAACCGTACAGGAAACCCTGCTCGAGTCTGTGCGCAAGGCCCCGCATGTGTTAAAGTACCCGACACCCTTTGTGCTGTTCAGTGAATTCGGTGACAATGCATTGATCTTTAACGTCTATTTCTGGGTGGAAATCCGGCGCATTATCGAACGGCGCGAAATTGAAAGCAATGTGCGGTTCAAAATAGATGAGCTATTTTCCAAAGAGGGACTCGTTATTGCGTTTCCCCAAAGAGACGTTCATCTGGACACATTGAAACCGCTGCAGATCAACATTGAGCACGGTCCCAAAAACTAAAAAAACAGCAGCATCAACACGGTATCTTGATTAAGAGGCATTGGGTATGTTATTAGACTGCAACCATGAAAATTGTACCCCAGCGCTGCATACGTCAAAACATTGGGGAATAACGTCAGTATATACGGTAACTTCTTGTACAGTATCCGGCAGGGACAATACAACACTATGACATCGCAACTTGATTTAGTTAGGGCCATCCATGATATCAACCGCCCGCAACTGTTTATAAAAAATTTTGACGGCATACACGTCAGCCGCCCATCCCAAAGTAATATGGCCTCGTTGTCAGATCAGATCTATGTACCGGCCATACGTCCGGAAAGCCTTGGTGATTCGGACTTTAAACGTCGCCATGGGTTAAAATACGCCTATGTGGCCGGTGCCATGGCCAACGGTATCGCCTCCACCGCACTGGTAAAGACCATGGGCGAAAACGGGATGGTCGGTTTTTTTGGTGCCGGGGGATTAAGCCTTGGGCAGATTGAAGCGGCCATTGTTGAACTCAAAACCAGCCTCGGGGACAAACCCTTTGGCTTCAATCTGATTCACAGCCTGGCAGATCCAGCCCATGAAATGGCAACGGTTCAGCTATATCTTGACCATGGAGTCTCCCTGATATCTGCGGCGGCCTTTTTGCGTATCACCCTGCCCTTAGTCTACTATCGCGTCAAAGGTATCTACCAGGACAGCCAGGGAAGAATTGTCACCCCCAACCGCATCATTGCTAAAGTCTCCCGCATTGAAGTGGCACGGCAGTTTTTCGCACCGCCGCCGGAAAAACTGTTGGAACAGCTGGTTGAGCGGCAGACGATAACAGCGGATGAAGCCATGCTGGCCCGTCAAATTCCCATGGCCCAGGACTTGACCGCCGAAGCCGATTCAGGGGGACATACGGACAACCGTCCTGCCCTGGCGCTGCTGCCCACTTTCATTGCCCTGAAAAACGAAGCGATGGCAACCTATAATTTTGAAAGCCCCTTATGCGTGGGACTTGGCGGCGGCATTGCCACGCCGGAATCTGCCTCGGCCGCTTTCAGCATGGGAGCCGCATACATCCTTACCGGATCCATCAACCAGGCATGTGTGGAAGCCGGGATCTGCGAGGATGTGAAAAAACTGCTCAGCCAGACTGAGCAGGCGGACGTAGCCATGGCGCCCTCGGCGGACATGTTTGAAATCGGTGCCCGGGTCCAGGTACTCAAACGCGGTACCCTCTTTCCCGTGCGGGCGGAAAAGCTGTATCAGTTCTACAAAAACTATAGCCGATTTGAAGACCTCCCCCAGGCTGCCCAAAAGGAGATTGAGGAGAAATTTTTATTAACTTCCTTTGAAGCCGCCTGGCAGTCCACCCGGGAATTTTTCCTCTCCCGGGGCGGTGAACAAGAAGTCAATCGTGCGGAACAGGACCCGGCCCACAAAATGGCCCTGGTGTTCAGATCCTATCTCGGGCAGTCCTCCCGATGGGCAATCCAGGGGGATACCCGGCGTAAAATGGACTACCAGGTCTGGTGCGGCCCGGCCATGGGCGCATTCAACCAATGGGCCAAGGGCAGCTTTCTGGAATCCCATACCAACCGCTTTGCCGCACACATCGCCATGAATCTGCTCACCGGTGCCTGTGTGGTCACCCGGGCCGCATTTGCAAGGGCCCAGGGACTTGAACTGCCGCCTGGCGCAGGGCTTTTTTCACCCATGCCCATGGATGAAATTTTAAAGCTGACCACGCTATAACCCCCAGTCCGGCAAAATCTTCAGAGATTTGGCCGGACACCAATCTATGTAAAACTTTTGTCAATATCCTTGCAGGTGGGTGATCTTAAGCCTCTTTGCCATATATATAGGTGCATTAAGATACTTAAACAGCAACCAAAATTAGTTTTCATATATGACACCCAAAGCCGCACCTCAAAAATTGACGCCCGGTACCCCTAAAACGCCCATTGCCATCATCGGCATGGGCTGTATTTTTCCTGAATCCAGAAACCTTAAAGAGTTCTGGAAATTGGTGTTCAACGGCATCGATGCCATCACAAAGGTCCCCCAAGACTCCCACTGGGGTCTAAAAGATTATTTCAATGAAGACCCGGACTGCCCGGACCATGTCTATTGCAACAAGGGCGGTTTCTTGCCGGAAATTGCCTTTGATCCTTTAGCCTATGGCATGCCTCCAAAAAACATAGACGCCACGGACACCTCCCAGCTTTTAGGCCTGGAAGTGGTTCGCATGGCACTTGCCGATGCAGGCTATCCTGTGGGTCATACCTTTCTGAAAGAAAAACGGGTCAATGTCATTCTCGGGGTAACCGGCACCCAGGAACTGGTGATTCCCCTTGGTGCCAGGCTTGGCCACCCGTTCTGGAAAAGAGCTTTGGATGCGGCAGGCATCGCCCCGGACAAAAAAGAACGGGTATTAAAACAGATCAGCGACTCCTATGTGAGCTGGCAGGAAAATTCATTTCCAGGCCTGTTGGGCAATGTCGTGGCCGGAAGGATTGCCAACCGTCTTGATCTGTCGGGCACCAACACGGTATGTGATGCGGCGTGTGCAAGCTCCCTTTCCGCCATTCATACCTCCATGATGGAGCTTGAAACCGGCCAGTGCGACATGTCCATAACCGGCGGGGTGGATACCCTTAATGACATTTTTATGCACATGTGTTTTGCCAAAACAGGCGTATTATCCCACAGCAATGATGCCCGGCCTTTTTCCGAAAAAGCTGACGGGACCGTGCTTGGCGAAGGCGTGGGTCTGCTGGTGCTAAAACGGTTGGAAGATGCCCAGCGTGACCAGGACAAAATCTATGCAGTCATCAAAGGCATGGGGACATCCAGTGACGGGCGGACCTCGGCCGTATATGCCCCGGACGCCAAAGGACAGACCAAAGCCCTGAAAAACGCCTATACCAACGCAGGTGTCTTGCCCGAATCCGTGGGACTGATTGAAGCCCACGGCACCGGAACCCGGGTGGGTGACAAGGTTGAATTTACGGCACTCAAACAATTTTTCAAAGACAAGGGAAACGAATCCACAGCCTTAGGCTCGGTGAAATCCATGATCGGGCATGCCAAGGCGGCAGCAGGCGCTGCGGGTATTATCAAGGCGGCCCTGGCCCTGCACCACAAAGTCATTCCCCCCACACTCAAAGCCCAGACGCCCGACCCGGATCTGGATATCCACAACTCCCCATTCTATCTCAACCAGATGTCAAAGCCCTGGATCGGCAACGGAACGAAAAACGCGCTGCGACGTTCCGGCGTTTCCGCATTTGGTTTCGGCGGGTCAAATTTTCATGCCGTGCTTGAAGAGTACGCTCCTGAAAAAGTCGATGTCTCCTGGGACGGTACGGTGCAGATCCTGGCATTTTCCGGGAAAACCGAACAGGAGATAGTTGCACAGCTTGATGCCGTAAGAGACGCCATAGACGCCTACGACACCAGGGACAAGGCCGCGGTCACCCAGGCCGTTGCCTGGCAGGCGGCCCAAACCAGAAAGACCTTTTCATCCGCCCATGAGATGCGGTTGTTGATTTTGCTGACTGACCAGGATGATGTTTTTAAACTGATATCCCAGGCAAAAGATGTCATCAATGGTGAACAACCTGCCAAACCGCCCATATTCCTGGGCAAAGGTGCGATATCCGGCAAAATTGGATTTGTCTTCCCGGGCCAGGGAAGCCAGTACACCGGGATGGGCGGCCAGATCATGTCTGTTTTCCCCGAAAGTCTTGAAATGCTTGGAATGGCCCAGTCCTGTTTCCGTGACACGGATGCAGAAGATGACAGATTGCTGTCCGCCTACATATATCCCCCGCCGGAATACGCCATGGATAAAAAATCAGCCGAGACAGCCCTGCGCCAGACCAATATCGCCCAACCGGCCATTGGTGCGGTTTCTTTGTCCATGCTGGGCATTCTTTCCAGGTTCAAGGTGACACCCCGGATGACCTGCGGGCACAGTTACGGAGAGTTGTGCGCCCTCCATGCCGCCGGTTGGATTGATGCCAAAACCTGTTTTGAACTGTCGGCGGCCCGGGGCAACTTCATGGCCAAGGCCGGTCAAAGCGCCGGAGATCCAGGCAGTATGCTGGCAATCCAGGCCCCCATTGAAAAGATTGAGGCACTGCTTGAAGAAGAAAAGCTGAATCTGGTCCTTGCCAACAGGAACAGCCCGGTACAAGGCGTCTTATCCGGTGAGACCCAACAGATTCTCAAGGCTGAAAAAATCTGCAAACAGCGCAAAATGCGGGCCATTAAACTACCGGTGGCGGCAGCATTTCACAGCCGTCTGGTATCGGATGCCGCTGCGCCGTTCAGCAAGTTGACAAAAAAAGCGGCCGTCACCCCAACAGAAATTCAGGTATTATCCAACACAACCGGCACCCCCTACCCCGAAGATGCGGCAAAGGCCAAGGATCTGTTGGGAAATCAACTGATGCACCCGGTGGACTTTATCGGCAACATCAAACAGATGCACGACCAGGGCATTGACACCTTCGTTGAGATCGGCCCCAAGGCGGTGCTGTCTGGTCTGATTAAATCCATTTTAAAAGATAATGATGTACAGACCATTGCATTGGACAAATCAGCCGGCAAAAATTCCGGTATCCAGGATTTAGGCATTGGATTGTGCACCCTTGCTGCATCGGGTCATCCTGTGGATCTGTCGGCCTGGGAAGAAGATGCAGCCCAGCCTGAAACCAAAAAAATGATCATCATGATCAACGGGGCCAATTCAAAACCCAAGTTACCTGAAACGCCTGTGTCTGAACCCAAGCTTGAACCCAAGCCTGAAATTGTCCAGACAAATCAGGCACCCACTGATGCCCCCGGCCGGACGACACACCTCCAGCCGTCCCAATCTAAGCCTCTAATGGCCCGGGCATCCCAAGAGATAAAAAACAAAAACATTGCACTGGATTCATCTGTTAGAACAACGTTGTCACCCCAGCAGATATCCACCACACAAGGAAATACCATGACATCTTTTCCACACCCTGAATTTAACGGCACACAATCAACTCCTGCGTCAAATTCAACCCAATATGCGACGGCGAATCCGGATATTTTGATCCAGGGACTCAATGCCATGCAGCAGCTCCAGGCCCAGACCGCCCGGGCCCATGAAAAGTTTCTGGAAACCCAGACCCAGGCCAGCCAGGCATTGGCGGCACTGATGTCACAAACCCGTGGACAGATGCCGGTTCAGGCGTCTGTCCCATCTATAGTTCAGTATCAGGCCCCGGTACAGGCTGTGCCCCAGTATCAGCCCCAGATACCGGCCCAGGCCCCAGCGCCCCCAATTCAGCAAACCGCACCCCGACCGGAACCGACACCTGCTCCCCAAGCCAAGGTTGTGCCCCAACCGGCACCCAAGCCCGTTGCCCAGCCGGTAGCCGCAGCCCCGGCCCCGGAAGTAAAAACTGTTTTGTTTGAAATTGTCAGCCGCTTAACAGGATTTCCGGTGGAGATGCTGGAACCTGAGATGAATATTGAATCGGACCTTGGCGTGGATTCCATCAAAAAGGTGGAGATTATTTCAGAACTTGAAAAAGCATTTCCGGACAGTGAAGATCTCTCGGCCCAGCGCCTGGGATCTGTTAAAACCCTTGGCGATATCTGTGCCGCCGTGGAAACCGACCAGAAAACATCTGCAGCACCGGAACCAACAGCCGCTCCTGAACAAAATGAGCCTAAAAACAACAAAGCCGCCAAATTCCAGGATACCGCGACCCAGGATATTTTGGTCAACATCATCAGTGAACTGACCGGTTTCCCCCAGGAGATGCTCGAACCGAGTATGAACCTTGAATCGGATCTCGGCATTGACTCCATAAAACGGGTTGAAATCCTGTCACGACTGGAACAGGAGCAACCCGACGCCAAAGCCTTGTCCTCGGAGGATATGGGCAGTCTGCAAACCATAGCCGACATCATCAATTACCTGGCACCCCACGAAACAAAGGCTTCACAAAAAGCCCCTAAAAAAAAACTTCGCATGACGCCATAAGCGACCCGGGCGGGATACAACCTGCCCCAAAAACGGATTTAAAACCCCTTGGCAGGCAGGAAGTTGAGCTCACAGCCTTTCCTGCCCACCAGGTCCGTTTTTATAACGGCGCAAAAATCCAAATTCCTTCAGGTAAAACCATTTACCTGACAAAGGACAGCGCAGGCATTGCTGCGGCATTTAAAAAAGAGTTTAAAAAACTTGAACTCAATGCCCGGATTATTGATGCCACCCCCGAAAACATTCCTGATCTGCCCGATGCCGCAGGCATTGTTCTCATCCCAGACGCCTTTGACACCCCCGGAGACGATGCCGCAGCAAGCCGGTTTCTTTTAACGGCCTTCAGCATGGCATCTAAAAACGGACCATATCTCACGGCAAGCGCCAAGGCAGGCGGCGGCTTCATGGCCTGTGTCAGCTTTCTTGGCGGCGGATTCGGGTTTAAAAATTTAAATTCACAAATCAGCCCGGTTTACGGCGGCATGGCAAGCCTTGCCAAAACAGCCGCCCTGGAGTGGAAGCAGGTCTTGTGCCGGGCCCTTGACCTGCCCTTTGACTCCAAAGCCGTAAAAAAGAACGCCGAAGCAGCCGTGGCCATGATGATGACCCGGGGTGCCGTGGAAATGGGGCTTGATGGTGAATACTGCTACATTCCAGAACTTGTATCCAGACCTGTGGGTGAACCGCTGGGAATTGACCTGGACGCATCCGATGTTGTGGTCATTTCCGGGGGAGCCAGAGGGGTTACTGCCGAGTGTGCCATCGCCCTTGCCAGGCAGTGCCCGGCCAAAATAGCGCTTCTGGGCAGATCTGAACCGCCCTTTGAAGAACCGGCCTGGCTCGAAGGCATGGACGGCCCCGCCCAGATGAAGCAGGCCATTTTTGCCAATTTCTTCGGCAATGAGAAACCCACGCCTGCACGGGTGGAAACTGAATATCGCCGGTTTGCCTCAAACCGCGATATTAAAGCCAATCTGGCGCGTATACAGAAATCAGGCAATGAAGTCGCCCACTACTGCGTGGACATCCGGGATAAGGATCTTGTCAAGGACACCATGGAACAGGTGACCCGGCAGTTGGGTCCTGTGACCGCCTTGATCCATGGGGCGGGTGTTCTTGAGGACAAACTGATCTGTGAAAAAACACCCGAACAATTTGAAACGGTATTTCAAACCAAAATCGACGGGCTGTTTGCCGTGCTGTCATCCCTGGACCAGGACAAACTTAAATACCTGGTGATGTTCTCTTCTGTTGCTGCAAGATTCGGCAATACCGGCCAATGCGACTACGCCATGGCCAACGAAGTGCTCAACAAAATAGCCCGGGCCAAACAAGCCAGCCTCCCCCATTGCAGGGCCATTGCCATCAATTGGGGGCCCTGGGACGGCGGCATGGTTACGGACGCCTTGAAACGCGAATTTGAAAAACGCCGGATTGAACTGATCCCCATCCAGGCAGGTGCCCGGCAGATGGTGGCGGAGATGGGAAATCCCAATGGTTCCTGCATTGAGGTCGTTGTGGGGGGAACCATCCCGTCCGAGGTGCCGGAACCCGCTGCAATGAATAAAGTGCTCACCCGGACCTTCAGCAGCCAGGACAGTTCTATTATTGACGACCATAAAATTGACAATGCACCGGTGGTTCCCCTGGCCCTGATGGTGGATCTTTTGGCCTGCGGTGCAGAAAAAAACAATCCGGGCCTGCACTTTGCCGGTATGGAAAAAGTGCAGCTGCTCAAAGGCATCGTGCCCGGCGACGGCAAAACAGAGGTCCAGGTGGACATCGGAAAGTGCACCACCATAGATCATCAGCACTTTACACCGGGCCGCATCACCTCTCCCGGAAAAAAGGGATTAACAATCCAGCATGCCAGGGCCCAGGTGCTCCTGGCAGAGACCCTGCCCCAGCCACCGGTTTTACCCGAATCCCTATCCTTGGACCTTGCCCCCTGGGAGATCAGCATGGACCAGGCCTATGAAACCATCCTGTTTCATGAAGGCGAATTGCAGTGCATTTCTGAAATTCGCGGCGTCTCCCCCAAGGGCATTGAGGTAATGACGGCCACGGCACCGGACATCAGCACATGGTATAAAAAAGCCCATGCACGGCAATGGACCATGGACCCCATGGTGCTGGATGCCGCGTTCCAGACGGCAATTTTGTGGACCTTTCATAATTGCGGCCAGGTCTGCTTGCCTGCAAGCTTTGCCAATTTACGCATTTTCAGGGCATTCCCGAAACAAAGCGGAGAAAAGGTGCGGATTATCTTTACGGTCAATCACCAGGATCAGCATAAAATAAAAGGGTATTTTACCTTTTTGGATGAAAATAACACCGTCATTGCAAGCATCATGGGATTTGAGGCTGTCATGGATCCCGGACTGCTTGAAAAATTTAAATCCAAACCCCTGTTTGACCGGGATAAAATTTTAGCCTTTGCCCAGGGCAATCCGTCCGAGGCATTTGGTGACCCCTATAAGATTTTCGATAACGACCGTGAAATTGCAAGGCTGCCAAGGCCCCCTTACTTTTTCATGGATTCGGTGGCAAAAGCGGACCACCCGGCCTGGCAAACCGCCCCAGGCGGATGGATAGAAGCCACGTATAAAATTGATAAAGATGCCTGGTATTTTGCAGCCAACCACACCGAGACCATGCCCTTTTGCATTCTGCTTGAAGTGGCCCTTCAGCCCTGCGGCTGGCTTGCCGCCTATGGCGGTGCGGCCCTGCTCAGCCAGAATCGTCTGCATTTCAGAAATCTTGGGGGGAAAGCAAGACTCGCTAAAAACCTGACCCGGACCTCCGGGACCGTAAAAATCCGGGTAAGAATGACCGAGGTCTCCAAGGCCGGCGGCATGATCATTCAAAACTTTGATATGGATGTACTCAACAAGGGAAAATCCGTCTACACAGGCACCACCAATTTTGGTTTCTTTACGGCGGATGCGTTGGCTAAACAGGTGGGAATACGAGATCCCAAGGCGTTTTCAGCCATTGAAGAAAACAGCCGGCAATCTGTAATTTTGCTCGATGATCATGCGCCCTTAACCCCGGAGGATCAAACCATCGGTCCGGTTACGGGAATGCCGGGAAAAGCCCTTAGAATGATAGACAAAATAACGTTTCTTGATTTTAATGAGGGCATCCACGGCCAGGGACTGATCCAGGGAGAAAAACAGGTGAACCCCGATGAGTGGTTCTTCCAGGCCCATTTTTATCAGGACCCGGTCTGCCCGGGCTCATTAGGCGTGGAATCATTCCTCCAGTTGATCCGGTTTTTCATGATCAAAAAATTCGATCTTGACCCGGAACGATTTGCTCCTGCCGTTGCAGAAGACCATGAACATGAATGGACCTACCGGGGCCAGATCATCCGCTCAAATTCAAACATTGTTGTCCAGGCCCACATCAGTGCCTGCACCATGGATGAAACCGGATGCCGGGCAACGGCGGACGGAACCTTGAGCGTAGACGGCATCTGCATATATGAAATGAAGAATTTTTCATTCTCTTTGCAGGCTCTGCCCATTGAAACAAATATGAAAAAAGAGAAAAAACTATCCAATCCTTCTTAACAGGAAAAATAATGCGCAGACTTTGGAACTATGAAGATTATATAAGGTTTCTTTCCCATGACAATAGTTTTGTCAGAGAATGGGCCTTTGACGCTTTAGAAAAAAAATACCCCAATAGATATACCGACGAAGTCAGTAAATTGATCTCAGATCAAAATTCACATCTGGCATGTGCTGCTCCCAAATATCTTGCTATACATAAGGCCGTCCAACATGCCCCGGCGATCCTGAATAGTTTTTTACATGATTCCGGCAATATTCCGTCAAATTGTGCCCAGGCATTGGCAAGAATGAAATATGAGCCGGCCTTGGACACAATTATTGAATATTTATCAAATGAACCGAATACAGATCCGTTGTTCGGCATTATTGATTATCTGGGAAATATTGACGATAATCGTGCAAGAGAAATATTAATTTCTGTCGTGACGCAAACCAAAGACCCCGTCCTTAAGGGTGATGCAATTTACAATTTATTGAAACATGAGCATCAAGATGATATTGCCTGGATCTCGGATATCATTTTACAAAGTGTCAAAAAAGGCGACCATTTAGAGCAGACCGGAATAGACCGTTTTGGAAAATATTGGGATGCCGGCTATTATTTTAGGGAGTTAACTGACAAATTTAGTTATAAAAGCATTATTTTAGATCCTGCGGAGGCGTTTGATTCCTTTTTTAATAAGAATGATCATCTATCCGTTACTCAGGAACTAAAGGAAGAAATTGCTCTTTTACTTAAAAAAAGACAATACCAGGATCTCATTACAGCGCTGCTGCTTGATGCTCGGAATATGATACAAAAGCGCTACCCGCAGGATGTGGTTCCCGACGAAGTCCTACATCTCTTCAATATGGATTCGGCAGGGATCTTTTTATTTGAAACGCTATCCGAACAACCTTCTTTATGGCCTAAACTCAAGGCACCTAAAAATTATGAAACCCTATCGTCATTGGTTTCTTTTGTACTATCCGTATATTTTTCTATTGTGGAGCGCAATGCTTATACAAAGGCTTTAATGCCGGACGCACAAATCACCGACTTAATCCGGGCAATACAAAATTCCGGCCCCAGGGTGCCCGAAGCATTATCTCAAAAAATAGTTAATCTTGCCCCTGTTTCTGAATTGAAAGCAACGCTTTCAGAGACATTGAATACCTGGTGCGACATTAACATTGTAAATATTATGGGCCGAATTGGTAAAAAAGAGTTTGTACCTGATTTAATCCGTGTTCTAAATGAGACTGACGGCCTGGATATTATTTATGGAGATGCAATAAGCGCCTTAAACGCAATAGACGAGTCAGCAGATCAATTAATTTTAAATGCTGCTCAAAATAATGACATTAAAGATTGGGACCTTACTTCAATCCTTGAATATCTTCCATATCCTGAATCTTTTGATTTGATTATGGAAAAATGGAACGATAAAGCCAGTGAAGTGGATTCCTACGAGATGTTCGCCTATTGTTTGCGAGGCATTGGAGATCCCAGGGGAATATCCGTTCTACAGCAAATATATAATAATGAGAACAACGCCGGCTACATCGGCGAGATTTTAGAGTGTCTGAGTATCCTGAACAACACTGATATCCCTGAGCTGCCCAAGATAAGAAAGAAAAGAGAGCAAGACGAAAAGCAACAGGGATTAAGGGAACAAGAACTCAATGACATGTTTAATAGTATGGAAAATATCAGAAAGGCAATTCCGTTTCAAAGAGACACCCAAAAAATTGGAAGAAATGACCCATGCCCCTGCGGTAGCGGAAAAAAATACAAAAAATGTTGTTTGAATAATTCATAAACCATACTTCAATCAACAATTAAAAGTGGGTAAAAATGCAGCGACCAAGAATCAAGCCCCCAGTTTCACCGGGGGCTTGATCCTAATTAGAATTAAAGCTTCAAAATATCGGGGACGATCACAATCTGTTAGAGGATATTGCAATTACAATTCATTGCTTCTTCAAAAAAATCGAGTTCATATTGTGTTGACTGCGTGAAGGCTTTCAGCATTTCCTGATATAGAGCTTCATCGGCCTTTGCCTTTGATGCCAGCCGCTCTACAATATTAATAAACCTTTGTGTGTATTGCGCGTATGCGTCACTGTGGTAGGTGTCGATCCACATCTGGTATGTGTTGCCGGCTTCGGCAATGGTCAAAATATGATTGCCGACGCTGTTATAGACCCAGAAACAAGGTAAAAGTGCCGCGGCAGCAATCGCAAATACTGATTTTTTACTGTGGTTGAGCAGAAAGGAGGAGTACTTCTCAATGACGGGGGACTTTTCTTTGGCTTCCTTAATTTCAAAATGTTTCAGAAACTCGTTGTGAAGGGCGCGTTCAATGTCCAGGCCGTCTTTGGCTAACATTTGAAAGAATTGCTTTTCGGATGCGTTGGGCGCTTTTTGGGCCAACAGATCCAACGCCAGATTATCATCCTTGAGATAGAGGATATCCTGGGACAAAAAATGTGCAAAATGATTTTTATCCAAGATACCTTTTGCCAGTTGGACAACGAAGGGATGAGAAATTGCATCCGCATAGATATAAGCCACCGCATCCCACATCTTTTGGGTGTGTTCTCCTGCCGCTTTCATATTCTTCATCCCCTCCTGATTGCCCTGTTTTTATTTTTTAAAAGCGCAAATGGCGACATAATCACCGCAGTCAAACCCCGGAATGGGTTGTTCTTCCACATTATTTGAGTACAGCGGATGTTTCGTGAGCGTTTGTGCATAATCAAAGTCTTGAAATCCTGCTGTTTTCAGCATCTCGACTTTCTCGGCAGTGGTACGCCAGTTGGCAACCTTTACAAATTCAATTGGATACGGGTCCCTTGGATGAACGCCTTCTAACAAGGGATGGTCCCATGTTTCCAGACTTTTTGCCAGATTATACATGGTTGCGTAAGACCCTTCCTTGGGCACATCAATCACCACAATTTTACCTTTTTTTCTCAAGGCCGCATAGGCTTTGTGAAACACCGACTGCAGGTCATTGATATAGCTGGGTGTTCCGTTGAATAGGATGGTATCGTATTTTTCCCGGCCCAGATCGGCATCTTCTGCTGTGGTGATTTCAACACTTAACCCGCGTTGACGTGCAATATTTGCCATTCCCTCGGATGGTTCAAGTCCGAACTGAATGGGAATGTTAAAATTTCTTTTCAGGATTGATTCAAAAAGACCGCTACCGCACCCCACAGAAAAGGTATCACCGGCATCTTTCAGAAAATAAGCGACCAGGTTCACTTCTGAATTCAACAGATTCATATTGTCAAAAAACCATGCATCATATGCTTGTGCAAATTCGTCAAAACTTCTTTTTTTATCCATCTGTCCTCCAAGGAAAAACCATTATTATCAACCCGGTGCAGACAATGTATTTCTGTTTCCTAAATAGGGGCCTTACCCGCATCAGGTTCCAGGGTTATGCGCCGTAGCCGGCAGCTTGTCAATAGCCCGTCTTTATATCAGGCATTGCCCCAGACAATAAACAAAGGATCCGAGGTGTGGCGTTCACGAATATGCGGATCATCCCAGGGCCTTGGATATCCCCGGATGGTCTGTGTATGCAGATTGCCCAGTCGGGCCTGCATGCACATTTTCAAAACCAGGCCCAACCGCTCAAACGGATGCAGCTGCCCCCACACGGCAATCTGTTTACCGGGAAACCAGCGGTCGGAAAAGGATATGATGAAAATCCCGTTCGGGGATAAAACCCGACGAACCTCCTGCAATACCGCCACTGGGCGTGTGAGGTACTCGATGGAGGCAGTACAGATCACGGCATCAAAACTGTTGTCAGCCATGGGCAGTTTGGGGGTTTCGTTGAGATCCTGTACAAGCCGGGTAGCCAGTTTGCCGTTTGCATCCAGCTCCTCGGAATTCATGCCAAGCCCTGTGACCCGGCAGTCTGACAGGGTAGCGGGCAAATGTGAATCCCAGCTGGACATCAGATCCAGAATCCGGCTGCCGGGCTTCAAGAGCTTGCCGTATTGTTCGCGAATATGTTCCCGGGCACAGCTGTCCAGATGCGGCACCATTCTGGGGAGGCTGTAAAAATCACGGTCAGGCTGGTTGTTTTCCCGGGGCAGAGGCGATTGGGCAAGCGTGATATTATAAGCGTTTTGACAGGGGAACTGCATGCCCGGTCCATCATTCGTTATAACCTCGGTAATATCATGGCAGGTTCCGCCCCGCTCGGCACCGGCCATCTTTCGTGACATCATCCGGGCATGAACGCTGATGGGGTATTGTGCCAGGGGATGATTGCTGTCAGCGGTGATGTGTTTATTTCCCATGGCAATAATGCGAAAAGGTGTCACATTCTGAGGAAAACAGTTCAAGGCTCTGTGCGCATATCCGCTTGGATAAAAACGCCCCGTTTCTGCCGAAACCGGAAACGGTGACCGGGAGCAGTCGAACCCATTTTCAGAAAACTGAATGATTTTCCTGGAAGAAAAAGCAGGCACCAGTTCGCCGGCAGAAAAATCTACCCGGCAATGCTCCCCGGCCTGCATGTGTTTAAGGCGTTGTTCAAGTTTTTGCGGGAAGATATCCCGCCAGAAATCAATTGCCGGTATATAAGTGGTATCGATATGGTGTGCGTCACCACTGTCCCAATTCAGGGAGAACTCAATGGCTGCGGTATCTTTGGTATTCATTGTCAATTCCTTTTACTTTCCTTTGAATAATGTGCAAGCGCAATAAGGCGCTCTTTGGCATGATCCACAATGGGGGGCGGGTATGGGATCTGTTTGCTGCCAGACCATGTCCACGGACAATGCACATAAAGGTCCGGCACCCCTTCAAGCTCAGGAAGCCATTCCCGGACAAACTGTCCCCCGGGATCAAATTTTCGCCCCTGACTGACAGGATTGAAGATACGAAAATAGGGCTGGGCGTCACAACCGGTGGATGCGGACCACTGCCAGCCACCGTTATTGGCGGGGAAATCGCCATCCACCAGATGGCGCATGAAATAGGCCTGGCCATGGCGCCAGTCAATGTGAAGGTCCTTGGTTAAAAAACTTGCCGTAATCATGCGCAGCCTGTTGTGCATCCAGCCGGTCTGATTGAGCTGGCGCATGGCCGCATCGACGATGGGGTATCCTGTTTTCCCCGCCTGCCAGGCCGCGAACAGTTCCGGATTATCATCCCATAAAAGTCTGTCTCCCCAGGCATGGAAAGAGGCCTGTCGACTAAGTCCCGGGATAAAAAACATCAGGTGATGATAAAAATCCCGCCATAACAGTTCATTTTTCCAAGTGGTGCCGCCCTGGCTTTGTTCTACCGAAATCACGCCGGCCAGACACATGCGTGACGATATTGCCCCAATGGCAAGATAGGGGGAAAGTCCGCTGGTTCCTGAAACAGCCGGAAAATCCCGTTGCCGGTCATAGGCGTTCATGGGGCCTGTGCAGAAATCACTTAATTTTTTTTGGATGGCCTTTGTGTCGGCAGAATATGCCCGGCTGGACACTCTGGGATAGCTGAAGGGCTGTTCCGGTGACAGGATTAAGCTTTTTATATCCGAAGGCAGTTCAGCTTGGGTCACGGGCCGCAGCGGCATCAAAGACGGCACAAGCCCTTGCAGCTGCTCACTGCAGGCCCGGGCAAAGGGCGTAAACACCTTATAATATGTTCCCTGGCGGTTAAGAACTGTGCCGGGCGGGCACAGACAGGTATCATGGCAGGCCTGGGTCTGCCGTCCCTGCATGGCCATCAATTTTTCGGCCAGCTGATCACGCCGGGTTTCGTTGAGCGGGTATTCGCAGTTGAACCACAGGGTATCTGCCTGTATACGATCAGCCGTGGCAGCCACGTACTTTGCCGCCTCTTCATAGTCTTTTGTCTCTTTGTACAAAAGGTCAATGTGCAGTTCCTGCAGATCTTTTTGAAGGGCAAAAAGCCGCCTGTAAATAAGATCGGCCTGGATTGGGGCCATATCGTGCCCTTCCCATTGATCCGGGGTGGCCGTAAAGATGGCCGTCACGGCCTCATTGTGTGCCCGGGCAAAGCGAACCGCCCCATGAAGCGCCGTATTGTCCTGGGTCCGCAAATCCCGTCTGAACCAAACCAACTGCATGACACCTCCTCTTTGTTATTTTTTAGGTTCTGCACCACACAGGGTTTCAATGACAGTGGAAGCGTGAAAATGGCCTGCATCAAACAGCCGGGACAGATTGACGATATCCTGCTGCTGCTTCTTTGTGGGCACCCGGTTTGCAAAGACGGCCAGGTGTTCATACGTTTGAAGACGTTCATGACCAACAAGACCTGCGATATCTTCAACGCCATCAAGCAGGGTGATATGAAGCCCCTGCCCGGCCATGGAAACCAGCCAGAGCCAGGCGGCAAGGCTGCCTGGAGGATTCAGGCTGATGGCCAGGCACGGTATGGAGGCTGCCTTATTTTCAGATCTGATCATTGCACTCAGGCGGCTGATTAAAAGGAATTGCAGCAATGCCCTTCCCATAGAGCGTTGTTGGCGTTTCAACTGCCCCAATGCGTCAATGACAGGCAAAAAGCATTGACGTACAGCGATCTTTGGCGGGTACTCCCGGCATATTCGATTGATAATATTATCGGCCCGCTTGCTGTTTAAGTCGGAAAGTGCCTGCAGCAGATCATCTGCGGCAGCGAGGGTATCATTCGTTTGTGCAGGGGCTGTGTTTTTTCCGGAACCCGAAAGCAACCCTTTGACTTTTCCGATGGATACCCCGCGCTCCAGCCAGCGGCAGATCTCCCGAATGGTGTCAATCTGATCCGGACTGTACAGGCGATGCCCTTTGGCATTTCGTTCCGGTGTAATCAGATGATATCTTCGTTCCCAGGCACGCAGGGTCACGGGTTTAACACCGGTAAGTTCTGCGGCCCTGCGGATGATAACACCGGAACCGGTCTGCCCGTCCAAGCCGTTCACGATATTCTTCGGCTTGCCCTGGCAGGCCCGTTGTTCATTTAAATTTTGCGTATCAGCGTCCATAATTAAGTGCCAACGCCCTGGGATACGGATTGCTGATACCCATGGGGATAAGGTGTCTGTTCATAATGTCTCTCCGATGAAATGTTGTACAAAAATATTTCATGTACAATAGATAATGCAGCAGGATATGCTTTACAAGTATTTTTTTGTACAATATGGTTTCTACGACGTATCGTGACACCAACCAGAGACATGAATCTTATTCGCCCTTTTAAAATACATATTTATCCCGTATTTATATAGGGAATGTTATGTATAACAAAGCAGCACGAATCCATCTAACGTATACTCTTATTAGTATTTATTCCTTTAAGCAGGCTGAGAAAATGAGCTTTTGAAAACGGTACATAATTTTAGGCACGCTGGGTCAAATTGGATAGCCCAGACGTGCATAATGAGTTAAATACTAAAACCGTCAACAACATTAAAAAGGAAATTAACCATGAGAGCAAAAATACAAGCGGGCATCATGGCCGCTTTCACGGCAGACGCGCTGGCTTTGGGCGCACACTGGGTTTACGACATCGCCCAGATAAAAGACAAATACGGATGCCTGGATTTTATGGCATCTCCGGAAATCGCACCATTCCATAAAGGAAAGAAGAAAGGCGATTTCACCCATTATGGAGATCAGATGTTCCTGCTGCTTGAGTCCCTTTCATATTGCTCAGGTTTCGATCTGGACAATTTTTCAACCCAGTGGAAGGCGATGTTTGAGGATTACAGCGGCTGGGTGGACGGCGCCACCAAGGAAACATTAGCCAATTTCGAAAAAGGAAAGTCCCCCCAAGAGGCCGGGTCAGGTTCAACAGATTTAGGCGGTGCGTCTCGAATGGTTCCACTGGCACTTTTTTATGGGGAGGACCGTGAGACGTTTATCGCCAACGCAGACACACAAACTGCAATGACCCACAATCACCCCCAGGTCAGAGAGAGCGCCCGTTTTTTTGCAAGCGCTGCAATTGAGGCGGCTGAAGGCAGAAAACCCCTGGATGCCCTGGAAATGGCCCAAAAAGAACTCTCTTCAGATTCCGTTATCTACCAGATGATCACAGATGGACTTGAAAGTGTCGATAAAGAGACAAAACAGGCCATCGCAGGTTTCGGCCAGATGTGTGAAACCCAGGCTGCCCTGCGCGGCACGATTCATCTGATTGCCAAATATCCCAATGACCTGAAAACGGCAATGGTTGAAAATGTCATGGCCGGCGGGGATTCTTCTGCCCGGGGTATTCTTTGTGCATTTATTCTTGGAATCTGTAACGGCATGGATGCCATCCCGGAACAGTGGATAAAAGACATGCGGTTGGCTGGAAGAATCCGGTCATTGGCCGGAATAACGGCATAACGGCCAGGGGCAGACCTGGTCCATCAACAGCCAGGCGCGCCCCACGACAAAACATGAAAGCAACTTCATAATACCTTCCCCCAATTGCATAAAATTCCATGCAATTGGGGGGAAAGATAAATCACAATCAACGCAGCATCTTAAAGACCATCAAAAAATCCGATATCGGGATTTGACTTCAAAAAGAAAACCGATATGTGTGATTGTAACGATGTGGGAAAACACGGCAGGCCGGGGGGAATGAACCGGCGGGATTTTATCAAAAGTGTAATCTCCGTGGGGTCTGTTACGATTATGGCGGGATCACTCGGCGGCCATGTCCAGGCCCAAGACGCGCCTACCGCCAAAGTGGCGGAGCGACTGATGACCTTGAACGTCAACGGGCGGCAGCGAAGGGTGGGTGTCATGCCCCCCTGAGACCATGGCCCAGACCCTGCGCAACAAACTAACTGGGGCTTATGGGGCTCAAAATCGGTTGCGACCGTGCCGAATGCGGGGCCTGCACCGTCCTGATAGACGACGTTTCCCAATATTCATGTTCCATACTCACCCATAGTGTCCGCGGGAAAAAAATTCTGACCATTGAAGGATTGGCCAATCCGGACGGGGCATTGCACCCGTAACAGCAGGGGGCGGTTGACGAACCGAGATTCCAGTGCGGCTATTGTGCCCCCGGTTTCAGGACACCCGCTGCCGGTACTATTGTAGCGGCTCGGAATATAAAACCCCTGGGCTCTGAATAATGGGAGTTTTCGGCTCTGTTTATACGTTAATAAGATTTGGATCTCGATACAATCAAGAACAGAAGTAGCCAACACTCCTTTCAATAAAGGCTTTTGGCCGGAATGATAGACAAAATGCTCGCCTTGCTCAGGATTTAATCGGAGGCAGGAGTATGTTCTATAAAATTTAATCTTGCGTTTCCCTGCCGGGGATGTTTAATCTCCAATTAAATTGAATTTTTGTTCCAAATTGTTTTATTAAAAAAGACAATAGAAAGAATCTGCCTATTTTACGTTCGGCGGGACGGGCCTGCTGAAATTAAATCTAAAAAGGAGCAAAGAAAATGAAGAAAAGACTTTTACAATCTTTAACGATCGGATTAGGTATGCTATTTGTCGCTAATATTTCGCATGCTGCTAGCTTGGATATCCGAGATGGGCAACTTTATGGGGCATCCGGTGTTGATGTAGACGGTGTTTTGTATGATGTCCTATTTATAGATGGAACAGCCATCGATCTTTATAATGGTGCAGATGAAAATACAGACTTTACCTTTTATACGGGGGCTAGTTTTGGAGATCCTAATGGTACTAATTTAGCGGTAAAAGCCGGGAATGCATTGCTTGATCAAGTCTTCATAAACGAGTTTGATGATAGTTCTGAATTGACTAATGGTATTCGCTCAACAGGAAGTGGTTACGTATATATCCCGGTATGGGTTAATGCCCAAGGTGGAATGGGGGTAATATGGGCCCTGAATAGCTCAATTTATGAAGATGTCGTTGGAGCGGGCTCAGCATTAAGTACATACGACTCCTCTCCATTAGAACATGCACCTGGCGACGACCATGTTGTTTGGGCTGTATGGCAGGAATCTTCAGCTGTTCCTATTCCAGGCGCATGCTTACTATTAAGCTCTGGTCTAATTGCACTGATAGGATTGGGCAGAAAAAAAAGAGTATAATTGCCGTATCCATTCACAGGATAACATATTAATATATTTGGATAAAAGCATTGAACTAAGTCGTTTTTCATAACCCACTGAATTTATTATGTGACGCTTTTGGGTTTAAGAATTCATAGGGTTTAAAATATATTTATTCCAATAGGTTACTTTTTGATACCCCGTGAATGGATACCATTTAATACATTAAAAAGCTCCCTGGATCTGCCAGGAGTTAGCCGCCTATTTTGATTCAAGACTTTGTTCTATTAAATTGATTATTGGATTCCACCAAAACCGATTAAAGCAAATGCTGATTCAATTGGTAAGGTAAATTACAACCACTGCAATAATAATAAACCCAAGACAGCTACATAAAAAGCCACCCTTATTATACCGTTGCATAAAGTCATATTTTACTTTTTGCGGATATCGTCCCAAGGTAAGCAATTTACAAAAAGGCCACCCAACATAGTAGCAAAAAAAGTTGAAAAAAATATTGATGAATATTTGTGCCAACACCTCAACAACACCTTTTCCTACTTCTTCAATAAAATCATTCATTTGATGGCACCACACTTATAACATTGGAGCTCAGGAGCCGCCGAGCGAAGGGAACTGGGGCTTGTTGGCCGAAGGACGCTCTACGCGGTCCGCTGCAAAGACTGGTTATCTTTCAGGTGTTCTCATAATTGGATGTTTTTCCACTAACCCCGAAAAATTTAGCACGATATCCTTTACAGCTTTGATACGATTCAAATCCAATATCAAACCTCCTTTATTTAAAACAATTTTATCCCTCTCAATCCTTATTATTGTTTCAAATGCAAATTTTGTATTTAACGTTTCAAATAATTTCGCAGAAGAAAGATTAAAATTTTTAAAAATTTCGACGATTATAGCCTTTTCCTCGTCATTTAAACGATGTTCACTTTTTCTCATGTAAGGGGAATTTTCAACTGGCCTGTAAAAAAAGCCACTGACCTTTTTGGAAGGATTCAATTTTGAAACGTATTTCCAATTTGGAAAATCTTTAAAAAATTTGATTTGAATAAAATAAGGATGGCCAATATTTTTACACTCTGCGGTGAAAGTAGTTCTAAAATGATGGCTTGGCCCCATTCCTGCAATTTCTGGCTTGACTGAAAAAATTTTTCCCTTACAAGCGCCTTGAATTTCGCCAGTATTGAACAAACCATAAAAGGGTGTTGAAATCGACCACCTAAATTTAATAAAATCAGACATATTCTCAGTTTGTTAGGAGTTGAAAAAGCCTCTGTTTAGTTGTACTTTCAAGCGACCAAACACAAAAGAAAACAACGCCACAGAGGCTTTATGCATAGAAAAAATATCAGGCGGCTCATCACAAAGCAATTAAAAAAGAGTTTTCCGAACTGGAAAACGATGACAAGGGCGTCCAAAAAAGAACTGACAGAACAAATCATGATGGAGATTGTGGAGCAATACGATTATTCTCAATCTCTGGACATCCCCATCGAGGACCTCATAGGTATTGAAGCTCAATCCCCTACAGCAGGCATTCGTAGTCTTCCTGAAATGGCATCTTACATTGAGAATTTTCATTCCGATAACCTGTTTAATTTTGACACCCTGAAAAAGCCATACCCTGAAATTGTAGATCAGGAATTGCAGTTTATTGACCAACTCATAGATGACCAGCTTATCAATAGCTTGATCGCGCCCGATGGTTACTCCGCTGCACACAGGGATATTCAGCCCTACCAATTATTTCGGATGGAGCTGTTAAAAATTATCAAATATCCTGAAATCAGTTACAGGAAATTTTGCAGCGATGAATATTTTGGCAAAGAGCGAAAGCAAAACAGGCGTTTTATTCGGTTGTCGTTAAAGGCTAAAAAACAGGTAGATCATACTGAATTATGTCATTTCCGGAGCGACCTGAAATTTAATCAATTGATGAACGTCCTGGTATATTTCCTCCACCATTTTTATAAATCGGGTTGTCTTGAGAATACCGTTATTCATGGTGTTGATTCCAGTGAACTGCCGTCCGAAGTCAATTATCCCCTTTGCGCCATTGAAATCAACGGCAAAAAAGTACGAATTTATTCCGATCTGGACTGTGATTGTGGGAAACGCCGGAACAAAAGGGATAAGTCGCATTATGTCATTGGATACCGGATGCATACACTAACCGCTATTAATCCCACAAACGGCCATAGCTTTCCATTGGTATCCCTTGTGGGGGCAGCGAATCATCACGACAGCCTGTTTCTGAAACCATTGATCAAGCTTGCTCAAGCATTAGGCATTGATATTAAATTGATAACCGCAGACCAGGCTTACCACGATAGTGATGGTTCGGTTCTCAATGAAACAGGTGTCTATGTCGTGGCCCCTGCATCGGAGCAAGCGAAATTGCCCGAGAATGTATTGCAATCTCCGGTGAGAGTTACCTGCAATGATTCTTGTGAAATTCCAATGGATTATCTGGGTACAACACTGGATGGCCATGAATTTAGGTGTGGAGCAACGCCCGGCGAATGTATGTTTGCATCAAGTTGCCCTAAATCGAGAATAATTGGTTTTGATAACGGTCATTTCCAGCCAATGCCAACTTTTCATAACGGGTCGCAATCAGCAATCGAAATTCGAAAGAACTGCGAACGGCCTTTCAATTTGATGAAAAAAAGAGAAGGCCTTGAACAGACGAGAGTGAGAAGCCAGCATGGTGTAGTTGTCCGATCAGTATTGACGACAATTGTAACATTGTTGATTGAAATGGCTGGGACAAGACATAAACCGCAGAAAAAAGATAATAAACAAAAGGAGTTGTTTGCCTCAACAGGATAGAATTTAATTTCAATGCTGATTTTTTTGAACCGATTGATTCAGTTAATACCGTTGTATCTGAAGTATAAGCAAGGCCACTATCTAACATAAAAATTGCGGCAAAAAACAAATTTCAGATTTTATAACGATAGAAATGGACTACCGGGTCTTAAAAAATCGAAATTCAAGCGCGTAGGCAGTTTAGACTCAGTTGAAAATTTGATTGATTCCAACACCCTTCATAAGAGATATATTTTGCGTTTAATTTTTGCGCAATCGTTTTATATTTGAACCGTCTTCTTTGGATCAGAAAAAAATATGGGCCACCAACAAAAATTGTTAAAATAATTATGAAAGAGACAAAGTTCATTTTACCGGATGCAAGTCATAAAATTGATTCTGACTGGTCTTTGAGTAGTAACGAAAAGAATGTAATAACTTGACGCCTCGAATTTGTAAAATCAGACATCAAAAAATCCAGGTCATTAAAAAAGATATGGAAGAAAGGGCAAGGTATGTTAACGCTATACTCTTTAGAAAGCGGTGATCTCCCCTTCTTCTTAGCGTGATGTAAAGCATAGTGAATACCATTGTTAAGCCCAAAAGGGCTGTAATGATTATTTCAACCCCACTCTCAGGAAAAATGTATGCGAAAGTGAAGATACAACAAAAAAACATAACTATGTATAGGATCAATCGATATTTCATTTTGAGTCCTCCAACAGTCAACTTTATTGGAGATTAACCTCCCCGGCCAAAGAAACGCAAGACTAAATTTAATATATTATTATCCTCCCCTCGACATTGGGCAGACCTATTCAAAAGAAATTTGATATATTTCTGATACGGTCTGTCCAAAAAGAGTTAATATTTTTCTCCGTATGTCATTTAACCCACTGATAAGACGGTGTACTTCGCCCTCTTTATGAAAAATATTCACACAGTCTATACCTTCCATTTGTTGAAAAATCCAGCGAAGAGTGGGGTTTTGAACGGGTTTCCCAATCTGATTGGGCAGTGTTGTTTCAAGGCGCTTCAATTCATTCCGCATGCGACGCTGGGCAATGGAGTAAATTAGTAATGATAAGGTCATCACCATCAACATTCCTTCGACACGAGATGGCTTTTTGACAAACAGCGACGATGCAAAAAATAAAGGGTCTTTGATAAATCGGAAGCCATTCTCGACCTTAGACTGGCCTTTATATCCCCAAAATACATCTTCGTCGCTCAACTGGAATCTTGGAATTGAGGTCCCAAGAACAAAACAGGATTTCTGATCGCGGTCTTGATCGACTTTTTCTTGATTGACCTTTAAGTCCACATTGATTTGCAATTTAATTGATTTGATCGGGGTATCCGGCGTTGGTCTACCTTTGACGGCATATTTGATGTGCTGTTTAAACTCAATAGTGTCAACCAGATGATACTTCCATTTATCACCGAGTTCTTGGAGGACCGTCATTGCTTCGGCTTCCGAGTCAAATCGTTGGGCCTGAAGATGGAAGAGTTGCTTTTCCGCACGTTCCTTCTCTTTTGAAATAGTTCTTTCAACGCTCTTGACCGCGCGCTCCAGAGCCCCTTTGGATCGAATGATCAACCAACGTTGATCAATTCCATAATGCCCTAACTCCAACGTCTGGTACTGATAATCATCGTTAATCTCCGCCCACAGGTCCCATTTTAGGGCCTGTTCGATGACGGTCTTCACAATGAAAAGGGTTCCCGGGATGCGGGTGATAAACGGGATATCTTTCAAGTTGGAAGCATTGGATTCGGTATATCCTTTCGAATCCATAATCAGGTAACGAGGGGTATCGCTTGCTTTGAACTGACGAACGAGTTCACTGCTGCGTTCTTTGAAAACGGTATTATCCGAAGCATTCCCGTCCCAGCACTTACACAAAATGGGAATACCACCATCCTGGGATACCATCAGCTCCAGCACAGCCTGTTTCAAATCAGGACGGTGGTCTTTGGAGTAACCATGAGTTATTTTGATGGCATGTTCATCCGAATCAGGAAGATACTCCCCGGTCAATGAAAAAGATGAAGTATCCAGATGGTTGAAAAGTAAATGGATACTTTCCGACCGACAGGTAGATGAGGCGATTTCGGTGAAAAGCAGTTCAGAGCTGTAGTCGACCGCATCATCAAGACTGCGCCCGAGCTTGTAGTGATTGAAGTCCGAGGCTTGCACCCCGGGACGGAACAAAACATCCAGCGGCTTGTTTTCGAAAAATTGAGGCGTCAGCGACAGCGGCCGATTGGAAAAACCCAGCCCATTGAGAACCATGCCGGCAATAGCTTCTCCGGCACTGATATTTTCCTTCTCATCTTTTGGTATGCGAGAGTCAATCATTTCGATGATTTTCAAATCCTTGATAACGCCAGCAACAATACCCAAGTGGTCAATACGTTCTACTTTAACAGTTTCCAATGTTTGGTGTTTGGCCCTCTGCTTGTGTTGATTATGATGGTGCAAAGAGGGTATATTCAAATTTTTTAAAATTCAACTGCTCAATGTCGACGCCCCCAACAGAATAAAGAATGGCACAAGATGTTGTTCCCAGCACCGCTCCCCGAAAAGTGAGCTTAAATAGACAAAGTCAACGGTTGAACTGACGGGCCGCGCCAGAGCGTTTGAATAAGGCGGCTGAGTTGCTCGCGGTCCCGTCCAGTGATGGGTTATATTTCAGGGTTGTTCAATATTTGGCAAGGTTAATTCTTTGTTTTTATGATAAAAATAAATGGCTTTTAAACCATTCAGCAAAAGTATGGTTAGGGCAATGTCATCTGTTAAAAACAACCAGTGGTGTCCGGTTAGGTTTTTGCACGTAACAAACAGCTTAATTTATTGAAAAAACAGTCGTTTTTTTGTTGACAAATGTGCGTAAAAATTTTATTCAAGGAGCCCAAATGACGCGCATTTCAGTCTCAAAAAAACAAATACAGTCCCTGAATTTTGACAAGTTCCAGCGCCCTCTGGTAAGGTCGCTTTCACAAGCACCTGAACTACAATCTCGAGGAGATCGCCCTTTAAAAATGACATTCGAAGACCAAATCAATGCTTTGATTTATTTTCATCTCCAGGAGCACAAATCAGCCCGGCATTTAATTCAAGATCTCAAGGAGAACATTTTTGCCAAAGAAAATATTGCTCCAGACGGGGGAATCAGTCGCAGCAGCTTTGGCGAAGCAGTCAATCACCGGGGACTTGAACAACTGCAATTTGTCTTCGAGGACCTTTGAGGTGGTAGGGTAATTGTGGACACTTCTCTAAGAGTGGGTTAATAATCCACACGGAGGTGTCAAATGAAGAAAGACAGAAAGAAGTATGCACCTGAATTCAAAGAAGAAGCAGTTAAACTGATAACCGAACAGGGATATCAGATTACCGAGGCAGCCCGAAATCTCGGAGTCAATCCAACCATGCTGGGTCGCTGGAAACGTGAGATTGAAGGTAGTGGAGAGAGTGCCACTGGTTTACAAGGAAGTGTGGCAATGAAGGCAGAGTTGAGCCGTCTTCGAAAAGAAAACAACCGTTTGAAGATGGAACGTGAAATCTTAAAAAAGGCAGCAGCCTTCTTCGCGAAAGAAATGAGCTGAAGTATCAATTCGTTGATGCTGAGAGGAAGGCTTACCCAGTAGCTCTGATATGTATTGTCATGCTCATATCCCGGAGTGGATATTATGCCTGGCGTAAATGTAAAAAATCATTGAGGCAGAGGGAAGTAGAGAGACTAATTCCTATTGTTAAAGCGGCTCATCAAGCATCAAGGGGTACCTATGGCGCCCGCCGGATTGCAGAAGAGATAAAAGCATCCGGCAGTCCTTGCGGGCGGTACAAAGCTGGGTCATTGATGAAAATGGCCGGTGTTGCCGCCAAGCAGAAAAAGAAATTTAAAGCGACGACAGACAGCAAACACAATTTGCCAGTTGCATCGAATTTACTGAACAGACAGTTTGAAGTTGTCGAAGCGGACAAGGTTTATGTCTCTGACATTACATACATTTGGACCCACGAAGGGTGGTTGTATTTGGCCGTCGTTATAGACCTTTTTTCACGCCGGGTTGTCGGCTGGTCCCTGAGTAATCGAATGACCACAAAGTTGATCATGGATGCCCTGCACATGGCAATCAGGCGTCGAATGCCTGCCCCTGGCCTGCTATTTCATTCAGACAGGGGAAGTCAGTATTGCAGTAAAAACTTCCAGAAAATGTTGAATACCCTTGGGATGGTTAGCAGCATGAGCCGGAAAGGGAATTGCTGGGACAATGCCGTGGCAGAGAGCTTTTTCGGTAGTTTGAAGACTGAGAGGGTCTTTTTTACAAACTACATGACCCGAGAAGAAGCCCGGAGAGACATCATTGATTACATCGAAATGTTTTACAATTGCAACAGACGTCATTCCTATTTGGGGTATATCAGTCCAAAAGAATTTGAAAAACTGTGGTTTTTAGAAAAAGCCGCTTAACAAAGTGCCCACTTTTACTTGACCAGGTCACTTTATAAGCAGGCTGTTGGGTGTCTACCGAAGGAGCACGCAGAACTTGGAGATCTGGTATCCATTGATGGTAGCCTTATAAATGCTGTCCTTTCAATGCACTGGGCGAACTACAGGAAAGGAAGCAAAAAAGCCAAAGCGCATTGCGGGTTTGACATTAATCACGGCATCCCCAACAAAATTTTTCTGACGGAAGGGAACGGTGGAGAACGTCCTTTTGTACCAAAAATCCTGTCCAAGGGACAAACAGGCGTTATGGATCGTGGCTATCAATCCCATCACGATTTCGACCTGCTTCAGGAGCAAGGGAAGCATTTTGTTTGCCGTATAAAGGCCAAGACAACCAGAACCGTAATTGAAAACCATGAGATCAATTCCGGTAGCTATACATTTTTTATGATGCACTGGTCAGGCTTGGTACTCCGAATCAAAACCAGACTAAGAATCCCGTTCGGGTTGTTGGGTATAAAATTGCCGGGGTTAAATATTATGTGGCAACGGACAGGCATGATTTAACGGCAGAACAAATAGCAACCATTTATAAACTCCGGTGGACCATTGAAGATTTTTTCAAATGGTGGAAAGAGCACCTGAAGGTTTACCATCTCATTGCCCGCAGTGAATACGGCCTAATGGTTCAAATTCTTAGCGGCCTTATCACTTACCTGTTGCTGGCAATCTACTGCCGCGACGAGTTTAATGAGAAGGTCTCTATTAAAAGAGTTCGGCAGTTACGAATTGCCATCTTGAATGACCTAATCGGGTACAACGAGAATGGTTCGCATGGGTTAAGCAGGGACAATATTGTCAAAGATCAAAAATTTACGTTTGCCGAGAAAGCAAAAACCTAACCGGACACTACTGAAAAACAACAGTTCTTGTATAAAAAAATATCCATCTGTAGTTTCTATATCATAAATGAGATAAGCTATTAAAATCGGCCAAAGAAAAACAGTTAGTACAGCAATTTTGAAAATTTGACGGAAAAAACCAAACGCCAGTATGGAATAACCGATTGAAAAGGCAATATAAATTTTATCAGCCCAATATAGTCCAGAAGAAACAAGCAAAATTGCATAGATAATTAAGCCCCACCCACAAGTAACGGAAATTTCCTTAGCATTCTCAAGATTCTTGATTTTCAAGTTCCAAACATTGAGTCTTAATTTTTCAACTCGATCTAACCAGGCGTGATAAAGGCTGGCAATCCAACTAAATGATTTACCGCCTATCAAGACGAAAAGGATAATTATGACTGGTATTCCAACCAAGAAGCCAATTAACAACAAAGAGTCTAAGAAATTTTGCATAGCCTAAGTGATTTATTAAGTTATTTTTTATGTTTTGAAGTCGTGGTTCCTAACTTTTCGAGATAAGGCCCGATTCGTTGAAAAAATTCAATCACTTTTCCCATAAGTGTTCCAAAAATTACAATGGTCATTACAAAACCGATTATAAACAAGAAGGGTTGTATTAGCTCCCTTATAATTTGCATAGTATTATCATCGTCTTAAAATTGGTTTTGAAATATAACGTTGCTCTTCTGTGGTCGCGTCTTTTTGCGATCCGTAGTGAGAGCATTGTTGGGAACTCTGATTGAATTTTTAAAATGCTGATTTTAGGGTCGAAAACGTTAACCTAAGAATAAAATGGATCTTGCTTTTCCATGAAAGAACTACAACATTAAACACTTACGTGCGCCCGACCCAGAATTCCCTATCATGTCAAACATGTCTTCCGTGCCCCTGTTGTCCTCAATCACCCTTTGAAAATCGTGTATTTCATCTTCTTGTCGTTCTATCAACTTGCCAAGGGCATCGAGTATGGTGTGCACATCAGATACCGGGATGGGAATGAGATCGTTCATACATTCGCCTTCTCTATACGACGAATAACAGAAATTTAGCCCCTGCATCTTAGGGCACGATCGGTAGAAAGGGCAGTCCTTACAGTGGCCTTTTTGCGATGGTGTTATTGACATTTCGTCTTGACTATAGGCCAAACGGCGTCCATGAAATACCTCATCCGCTTGACATCAGAAGCACCGAACGGCGTAGCTTTGTTGCCCACTCCCAGAACGCCAACAATCGCCGCACCTTCAAACACCGGAATATTTAGATGCCGCTCAACGTTCACGTGGCCTTTCGGGTAGCCTTTTTTGGTTGGCACAGTGCAACTGGGATAGTCGTTGATAATGATGGCTTTTCGCTTCCGCACACAGTCGCCCCAGACCCCCGTCTCCACCAGATTGTATTTCAACGGTTTCTCGAGTGTCGCGCACATTCCCATGACATGTCGCGACCAGGCTCGCATGATGAGCTTTGTCTCACCGTTTTCAACTGACGCAAAATACGAGATCGGGCACGACATAAATAATTCGACATTTTTCAGCATCAAGTTTAAAAATGATTTCGCAGGAAGGTCGTCGTTTTCACGAATGTTCTTGATGGCACTTTCTACTCGAATATCCATATTTGGTCTCCTTTCGTGTTGTAATCGGGATAGGGAGAGCCTCGCGGCTCCCCTCCTCCCAGATGAGTAGCCCAAAGGAACTTCCCCCCTCAGGCTCTCACAGGTAGGGTCGAGGACTGGCGCGGTTCAAATTAAGCCCGTTTCCAATCCCCTCCACGTCAAACGCAGCATGCGGATTTCCCGCACTACGCTTCCCTGTTAACTTCATTTAAAAATTTATGGGACCTATCAGCTGTAAGCGCTTTCAAGCCTGGTATCGTATAACCTTATAGTTATTAAATAACCCGAAAGTTTTATAAAGCCATGCTCTACTCCACCTGTTCCAGCCGAAGCCACTACGTTTCCTTGCACGCATCAGGTGCCTGCGAATTTTCCTTTCCACCCAGTCTTTTACATAACCAAAACATTGACTGGAATTTCCAATCCGAAAGTAGTTTACCCATCCACGCAAAATCGGATTGATCTCAGCCACTATCCTATCAAGCGGTTGCGAACGAAAACGACGGAACACCTCCTTAAGTCTGCTGAGAAGAGCTGTTCGTGCTTTCATTCTTGGAGTGACAAGTACACCCAACTTGCCTCGACGAGTTTTAGCCCGTCTAAAATCAAATCCGAGAAAACTGAATGTTTCACCACGGGTAAGATCTACCAGTTTGGATTTCTCCCGATTAAGCTGTACATCGAGCTTTTCCAACTCCTCAAGGAGTCTCTTATTGGCGGCATCAACCAGCCAATTCCACTTGCTAAAGCCATCAACCAAAATCACCAGGTCATCGGCAAAACGTGAGTATTCAATATACGTATATCTACCGTTACGCGTGACTTCTTTTGCCCGCTCCAGCATTTTATCTACCTCATTAAGATAGATATTGCTCAGCAAAGGCGAGATGACTCCACCTTGTGGAACACCTTTCTTTCCACCAACTTTCAAGATCAACTTCAACAGCCGCATTATCTGGGCGTCGTTAACCCGTTCCGCTACCTTATCAAGAAGAATGTGGTGACGAACATTATCAAAATAGGCACTGAGGTCTATATCAATAATTCGGGTTTTGGACTTCACAACTGCTTCCGCTACTCGGTTCACCGCCGTATGGGCGGTTCGTTTGGGTCTATACCCAAACGATCCTTCTTGAAAATCGGCTTCAAAAATGGCTTCCAAGATCAACTTGAGGGCTCCCTGAACCACTCGGTCTTTTATAGAAGGAATCCCGAGGACTCTGACTTTGTCATTGCCTTTGGGAATTTCTTTCCTTCGGTTCCGTAATGGTTTGTACGTGCTGGAGACCAATTCCGTCCGGATCTGTTTGAGGAAGTCTTCAATTCCACCCTCTTCGACGGCTTTAAACGTTACACCGTCAATCCCTGGCGCTCCGTTATTTCGTTTTGCCATGAGGTAGGATTCATGAAGCGTTTCCATCTTGCAAACATGAACGTACAGTCCCCAGAACCGCGATGTCTTGTCAGACTTCGCTTTTAAATATATTTTCCTTCTCAGGTCTTGTAACCTAATGGACTTCTTTATCATAAAGTCCTTACCTCCCTATGTTGTTGGAAAATTGTTAACAGCAAGGCTCCTTCGCTCCCCGGATGTTACTCCGATTCACAGCTACTACGAACCTATCCGCCACCCTCTCGTCTTCGACACACTTCCCGCTGTTTACGGTTATAGCATCTACCTTGCTCCGACAATTTCTTCCCGGGACGAGGAGGGTTTCTCCAGTTGCTCGGCATGTCCTTGTTACCGTGCTGTCGCTACCACCCCGCCGGAGTGAGCAGTCGTATCGGTCAGACTTCGACTACCCATGCTGTCTTCACCCTACGGTTGCGGGTTCGACCTCCGGGGTTTCTCACTTTCGGGGCCACCTGGGCGTTCACTCTCGTTACGGCCCGGCAACTCGCTCACCACCCTTAAAGATGGCTTTGTCAATGGGCTTCAGATAATTCGGTTTCCCTGTTATCTGCCATTCAAGCTACGGGGGCTCTGACTTCTACCCCGGCAGGACTGACTCCTGCTGAACATGCCAGCCTTAGCTGGACGCACAACCGGACGTGAATCGCTCGACTCATCCGGCCCCTATCGTTCAGCCGTTTTTTTATACAGGACGCGCCAATGAACAAAAAGATTCGGCTGTCGTTCAGCAATATGTGTCAACCATCTTGTGGCCTTTTGTTGACGTCCCCTGAGTTTCTTATATCTACAGGTTGCCCAGCGCACTCAATGCCGTTGACTTAAGACACCTCAAAGTATCAAGCCGGTTGCCTGTATTCCAGATGGAATTTTTTATTCTTTTTATTGAAATTACGTTCATATGTTCTGCCTGGTCTTATGGATTCTATACATGTAAGCATAAAAGCCTGTGATTTTGTTACAATATCACAGATTTTTTCATATGGACGCCACAACAATAACACAATATGATTTTTCATTCCGGAAAGAGCCTGTGTAAAATTGATGTGGTATTCATATTTTCTGTTTTCCGTCCTTTTTTTCAACTCAGGATGTGTGTGGCTGGCTTTCCCAACCTCTGAGTACTATGCCTGATAAGACACCCCAATGGCATATAGCCGTTTTGCAACGACCCACCTGTATTTTGAATAATTCATACCAGGAGCACAATGGGGCTTCCCGAGTTCTACAGCGTATCTCTTCCTGCATGCCACGGCCTGTTGACTCCGGCGGACCTTCACATCCTCGCCGATTACGGATGCTTCTGTGTTGCCTTCGGCGACCGTTAAAACCCTCGGCGTCCGCGGGTTGCTCTCTCGAAGCTGTACCAGCACTTCAGGGAACGCGGTTTCCCCTGCGGCCTACAGGATGCTCTGCCTACGCTTAACCCATCTTGTTCGATATCCTTTTTATTGATCTTTCAGTTGGGTGAGTCTATCTGCACTTCTTCCGGGATTCCGGTTGCAGCTCGTTTCCAGCCAAGTTTACTTAGCGTCCCAACTTACAATAGCCGGTATATCTCCGCCATGGGTCCAAGGCTCGATACGGGTGGGTGGCTAACCCTTGCTGGAACCCATTACTGAATTTCACCCGACAGGGACTTTCACCCTACAAGATACGCCGAGCTTCGCTCGGCGAGATAACAGGGAGTTGAGGGGCAGGGCTTTAAACCCCAAAAGCTCAGATAAAAGTTAAATTTTCATGAACCACATACTTTCCAAAAGGCCGCGCAGGCAGCCTGGTCCCTCGCCAGCGTTTTGTCAGCCTTTTTATTCTTAGTCTCCTTCAAATTCCAACATTAGTCTAAGCATATCCTTAAGCTGAATCCCATCTTCATATATTGGTTCTTCATAATTAACCAGAAAGAAGTCTTTTTCAATTGAGAATACTCGAAATCCTTCTCGTTGATAAAAGGCCAACTGATATCCAAATGTTCCGGTTCCTACTTCCAACCGTCTCACTTTAGCTTCGTGAGTGGCGGTGATCACATATTGAAGCAATTTTTTTCCGATACCAATTTTTTGACATTCAGGATCAACTGAGATGTTCATCAATTCATGCGTATTTTCAGAAATTGGTTTAATAACGCATGCTCCAACAATGTGATCTTCCAATGTCGCAATAAAGCATTTTGATTTCCTCAAATAATTTTCTACGTTCTTTATTGAAGGATCTGCTTGCAGAAGCAAGTCCATGGGAGCTTTTGAAGTTGTTATTTCTTTTATTTTAGTTATGGAATCTGTCATGGTTTTTGTTTGAGGCTAACGTTGCAAATAACCGGTGCGAATGAAGCGCAGCGGAATTTGCATCCGAGTTAATTTGCGTTGATAGGGGGTTATATCAACCTAGCCCCACCATCAATCACTACGGATATTCCTGTTGTATAAGGGCTTCCCATCAGATAAATATATGCGTCAGCCACTTCTTTGGTCGAAGCAATTTTTCCGGCTGGAAACTGTTGAGAGTATTTCTCAATTTCTGGCGATTTAGGTGCAACAAAACCCGGACTTACAACATTAACTCTTATTGGTGCCAATTCTACTGCCAACGACCGACATAATGCTTCGGTGGAACTGTTGATAATGGTCATAGTTGAAAAATTCTTGAAAATCTTTTCACCAGCGATGCCGGTGGTCATAGCAATGCTACCATCTTGGCTAATGTGACCTTGTGCCTTCTGGATAAGCTGGTATTGACCCCAAAATTTTAATTCAAATGCCATTTTCGCCTGTTCGAGACTGGTTTTGACAAAGGGTGCCGGGGTTATCTCAGGCCTTGCGGTAATGACAAGATGATCGATAGCCCCAATTTTTCTTAATTCAGTTTCTGTTTCGATTTCAGATGTCACATCAAAAGAATATGTCTCGATCTCACAACCAACAATAGCAGCTAAATTATTATGTTTTTTTACGGCGTTTCTGGAAGCTATAATAACTTTGCCACCCGCTTTGCACGCCTGTTTTGCAACAGCGAGGCCAATGCCAGAACTGCCGCCGACTATAAGTATTCTTTTTTCTTGTAATGAATTATTCATCGTTTTCTTTTGACCCCTAAAAACAGTGAAATAGACAGAATGGGCCAATATGGTGATAGGCGGATTCTGCCTATGTACTTTTTTAATGAAACTGGTTGATGTTAAAATTCAATTTAATTGGAGATTATCCTTCTCCGATAATAAAACGCAAGAATAAATTTTATCAGTGATGTCCGGTTAGTTTTTTGATTTCTCGGTAAATGCAAATTTTTGATCTTTGACAATATTGTCCCTGCTTAACCCATGCGAACCATCCTTGTTGTGCCCGATTAGGTCATTCAAGATGGCAGCAGTTCATAACTGCCGAACTATTTTAATAGAGACCTTTTCATTAAACTCATTGCGGCAGTAGATTGCCGGTAACAGATAAGTGAGAGGGCCGCTAAGAATTTGAACCATGATGCCGTACGAACTGCGGGCAATGAAATGGTAAACCTTCAGGTGTTCTTTCCACCATTTAAAAAATAGTCAATGGTCCACCTTGGTTTATAAACGGTTGCTATTTGTTCTTCCGTCAGAAAAATTTTGTTGGGGATTCCGTGATTAATGTCAAACCCGCAGTGCGCTTTGGCTTTTCTGTAGTTCGCCCAGCGCATTAAAAGGACAGCATTTATAAGGTTGCCGCCGAACACAATAAAAAAGTTGGAGGTTGATTTTCTTTCAAGCGACCTGCCACAGCATGACGCCCTGGCAGACGGTCTGGTTATCATGGAATTTTCCGTCAACAGCCTTGCCGGTTACATGGGCGGTTAACTTTTCCCGTATTTCCGGGGTAATTTCTGTCATGCCCTGGATAAAAAAGATTATATTTTCCACGGCCTCGTCAACGGTCTCTGTTCGGTCAAGGTCCCAGACATTAAAGTCGATCTGGGGACGGTATCCCTGGGCGTAGACGTAAGTGAAAGGATAAATAAAATCCCATGAACGGCCTTCCAACGTCCGGCCTGTAGCCTGCTTGAACAGATCGGTATAGCGGCTGCCGGGACTGCCTCCGGAAAAGGTGCTAAAATAGCAGAAATTTCGGGAGGCCTGCATGACTTTCTCCAATGTCGCGGGATCACAGACCCCAGGATTCATGGAAGAAAATACCAGATCAAACTGCCCGGCCAGTCCCTCTTTTTCCAGATCCACCTCTTGCCAGGTCTGCTGTCTGATGCTGATTTGATTCGGACCAAGCCCCAGAGTGTCAATCTTTTGCCTGAGTATTTCGATCATACCGCTGGAAGGCTCCAATGCGACGACACTGGCCCCCATTTGCGCCATGGAAACGGCCCAGTTTCCCGATCCGGCACCCACATCCAGAACACGGCTTCCGGATTTAAGTGCACCGGCGTTCCTAAGCAGGGACAAGATACGCTCTTTTCGGGCTATCGCCTCCGGCGTGGCGGATCGTTTGTCAAACATTGAAGCGCGCTTGTCCCATTTTTTGTAATGGGTCGTGTCTGTTTTTTTCTCAGGATCATTTTTTAATTCATTGAGCCACAAATCGTTCCAGATGTTTTGGTTATTTAACGGGAATAAGGTCATTGGGGGGTCTCCTTTATCTTGTAAGAAAATGATCTGTTAACAACGCTTTCAATTCTTTTTATAAATCCATCAGCTTCAAAAGCGTTTCAACCGCTTTGGCGGCATGTTGCCGGATCTTGGCTGATGAGGGCGGCGCAACCAGACCGGTAAGTACGGTCATTCGCATGGACAAAAGAATGCTTAAAAACACATCGATTTCGTATTGGGCGTCTTCAATATCGAATCGTTCTTTGAAAAACCGGGCAAGGCCCGTTTTGGTTCGCGTGGGACCAACGGCATAAAAGGCGCGTGTGATTTCAGGAACCATGGGACCTTCGGACACCAGCAAACGAATATTGGCCAGGTGCGCTTTTGATAAATGTCTTTCAATGAATCCAATGGCAAAGGCATTCAGGGCTTTTGTGGTGTCTTCCAGGTCCAGTGCATCCAAAAAGTCATTGGTCGCCGCCATTCGCTGGGCTTCCAGTGCCGATTTGAAAAGCGCCTCTTTGGATTCAAAATATCGGTACACCGTTTGCTTGGTGACATTGGCCTGTTCGGCAATTTTATCCATGCTCGTCCCGATGAACCCGTTCGATTGAAAGAGTTCCTGGGCAGCATTGAGTATGCGCTGAATTTTCAATTGTTTGTTTTGCTCTATTTTTTTCATATCTGGTTTGGCCGGAACTTATAATTTTAAGAAACAAACTTCATAGTATGATTATCATTGACAGGTCTTAGTTATACCATCACGTAAAAACATACTTGTAAGTATGATTTTTGTCAAGAATAATTTAGAATATACAAACACCAGAAAAAAGGCTGATCAAAAGGGAGGATAACTGAAAATATTAAAAGGGGACCAGATGCGCAGTATCTTCATGACATCAAGAACCAGACTCGTGGAATACTTGTATCATGGTCGATTTGGTGGGAATAACAGTGAATGAACACCTGATCTTTTACATGCTGCCGCAGCTTTAGAGATAGGATGAATCAGATGCACCCTTTTTCCATGGAAAGAAAAAAATAGACTGTGCTTTTTTGTTCTTGGCCCATGGTTAAAATAAATCGCACGTCTGATCGCCTTTTAAGCCGCTGTTAGCAAGCATTACGCTGACAGGAGAACAAGTAGTTAATTTCTTTGGCATGCCGTAGTGACGACTTAAAAGCCGGTGCATCTGTGGCAGATTTATTTTTAACCATGGGCCTTTCGCCAACTTACAGAAACGTTTTAAAAATTTGCTGTACAATCGGCGTTGAGTCTTATTTCATCTTACACAAAGTTCTGCGGTACATCGACTCAAGCTGTTCAGGCGTCACAGGTTTATTTGATCCGGCAGCGGCAGCCCGGACCTGGGGCAGCAATCTCTGGGCGGCAGCGGCGTCAATATTGATATTGCGGTGGGCCAGGGCATGTTTGATGGCTGCCGACCCGGAATGGACGCCTAATACCATCTGTCTTGTGTTCGATCGGCCAACCTGTTTCGGATCATATAATTCATAGGACCGGGCGTTTTTCAGCAGGCCGGCACAGTGGATCCCGGACTCATGGGAAAATATCCGCGATCCCACAATAGGTTTTGCCGGGTGGATCGGCTGTCCGGAATAGGTTGCCACGGTGTTGCACAGCTGGGTTAGCCCGGACAGATGCATGTTGCTTTTTTTGGCTCCGATACCGAACAGTGCCATGGCAGTCTCTTCAAGGGGGGCGTTGCCTGCCCGTTCCCCGAGTCCGTTCACTGTCACGCTGATGGCCTTGGCGCCTGCATCCACAGCAGACACGGCATTAGCCGTGGCCATGCCAAGGTCGTTGTGACCGTGGAACTCCAACGCCAGGCCGGGCACCCGGATCAGCAGGGTCTCAATCATATCCATGAGGGCGGACGGGGTAATCATGCCCACGGTATCGGCAAGGCGCACCCGATGAACGCCCAGTTCCATAGAGCGTTGACAAAATTGTACAAGAAAGCCCATGTCCGTGCGGGTGGCGTCCTGGGCGCCCACGGAGACCTGATCAAAATATTGGCGTGCAAACCGGACCGTGTCCTCCAGGGTCTCAAGCACCCAGTGTTCATCTTTTTCAAAGGTCTTGAGCAGAATGGACGAGGTGGGAAAACTGATGTGGCAGCCGGGGGTGTTGCACCCGATGGCCAGCTCAATATCCTTTTTGACCGCCCGGCACCAGCTGGTGAGCATGGTGGGCAGATTCAAATGGGCAATGGCTTCAATTTCCCTGCAGGCCAGTTCGCCCATGGCAGGGATGCCCACCTCAATCTCGTCAACGCCGCATTCGGCCAGCTGACTTGCGATGGTCAGTTTTTCCAGGGGACGGAAAAAGACACCCGGGGCCTGTTCCCCGTCCCGAAGGGTGGTGTCCACCATCCAAACCCGCTGATCATGGGTCTTCATTACAGTAGATAATCCTCTGCGATCTCGCCATCTTCCATGGCGTCTAAAATAGCATCAATGGCTTCTTCGTTATCCACGTGCCCGTACCAGATATTATCCGGATAAATCACCATTACCGGACCGTCATCACACTGTTTCAGGCAGCAGGTAGAAGAAACCAGTATCTCTTCAAGACCTCTGTCGATCACTTCGTTTTCAATATAGGCTAAAAAATCACCGGAACCTTTTCTGTGGCATTTGCCCTTGGGCTCTCCGCTGGGACGAAAACTTGCGCATACGAGGATGTGTTTTTCGGGCTTGTTCATTTTTTCTCCTTAAAAGTTTATTTCTTAATTGGTTTTATAATCAATTTAGTTTTGTATTACATACAACCGGTGCCTGTGCCCCGACACTCGCCGCAGGAGGTCTGGGACCGCACAATCAAATGGTCCAGGGACTCACCTTTTTTAATGGCCAAAAGTACCAGATCAATCATGCCGTTGACCTCATGGATGGTAAATCCCATGTTGCCCAGCACTTTTTTGGGGGCTTCGCCCACACCGGACACCAGGATGGTGTGGCAGTCTTTAATGGTCCGGGCCAGGTTATTCCAGCGGGCATTGCCGGCACCGGGTTTGGGCACGGTTCTGGTTTCCACAAATTTCGGGGTGTCCCCGGTCAGGTCGTAGATGTGAAGTTCTTCGGCTTCGCCCAGGTGCTGGTTGATCAGGGCGCCTTCCCGGGTGGCCAGGGCCACATAGGGTCTTGGGCCGGCGGCATTGAACGCATACCCATCATCACAATCCTGTTCGTGGCAATACTTGGGCGCACTGGGCAGGGCAATGGGGGTCGTGGCGTGAAAGGTCAGCCGGTCCATGAGTTTCTGGTTCAAGGGATCATCCAGCAGGCCTACGGCATCAGCTCTGCAGCGTTTGCAATGGGTCATCTGGGGCACAAAGACCTTGGCGGCCTCTCTAAGTTCTTTAAGCTGGCCTTTAGAGGGTTCCGGCATATCTGCAAAATTGGAACCTTTGGTGGGGAAGTACGGCATGATGTTAAAGATATCCACACCCATCTCGCCCATGGTTCTGGCCACTTCAACCATATGGTCGTCGTTGATGCCGGGCAACAGAATGGAGTTGACCTTTACCATGATATTGCGTTCTTTGAGGCCTTTGACTGCAGCCATCTGGCGTTCCAACAGTATTTTGGCACCCTCTTTGGGGCCTACGGACTTTTTGCCTTCCCGGACCCAGGAGTAAATCTTGGCGCCGACTTCAGGATCAACCGCATTGACGGTGATGCTCACATGGGTGACGTTGATCTCTTTAAGCTGATCCAGGTAAGGATGAATGTTCAGGCCGTTGGTGGCCACGCACAAGAGCATTTCCGGATAGGTGGCACGCACCTTGGTCAGGGTGTCCATGGTTTTGTCGCCGTTGGCAAAGGGGTCGCCAGGGCCTGCGATACCCACAACGGAGGTGTTGGGTTTGGCCGCAACCACCTCTGCCAGGTAGGCCATGGCCTGGTCCGGACTCAAAATGGAGGAGGTGACACCGGGCCGGCTTTCATTCACACAGTCAAACTTTCTGTTGCAGAAATTGCACTGGATGTTACAGGCCGGGGCAACCGGTAGGTGAACTCGACCGAAATCCTTGCAGGACTTTTTATTAAAACAGGGGTGGTTATCTAAATTCATCATAATTCATAATTTCCTTATTTAGTTTCTGCAGAAAAATGGTCGATTTTGTTCGAGTTCGAGGCGGACAAAAGGGGCCGTTTTTCTGCGACAACTATTTACATATATGAGTATCCTATTCTGGATTCGGTCTGTTTTTCAGTTAAAATTGCGTTGACGATGGTGTCATACAACTGCTGGGCCCCTTTGTAGCCCACATGCAGGATACGCGATCCGCCGATGCGATCGTGGATGGGGAAGCCCACCCGGACCATGGGGATTTTCAGGCGTCTTGCCATGGCATAGCCCTTGGAGTTGCCGATAATGATTTCCGGCCGAACCTCTTCGGGCATGGCGGCGGCGGTCTCTTCCATGCAGGTAAAATCCATGTCATTCTGGATAACGGCCTTGTCAATGATATGTTCGGGCAGGGTCTGTTCCAGGGCCTTTTTAAAGGTTTTGCTTTTGCCGCCGGAAGCGCACAAGACGGGGATGATGCCCACTTCGGCCAGGAACCCTGCCATGGAGACCACAAAGTCCTCTTCGCCGTAAATCAGAGCCCGTTTTTTGGCGACATATTTATTGCCGTCCACATAGGTGTCCACCAGGCGCCATTTCTCTTTCCTGTACCGTTCCGGGATGGGCCGGCCGGATATCTTGGACAGGATATCCAAAAATTTGTCTGTTGCCTTGACCCCGATGGGGATGGGCAGGCGGGTGCAGGGCACGCCAAAGCGTTTGCTTAAAATTTCTCCTGCGGTCTTCTGGCCGGCTTCGGCGGCCAGGGCCAGCACAGCGCCGAACTCCATGGTGTGAACGGCCACATTCATCTTTTCAATGGCGGCAATGGTGGTGCCCCCCTTCTGGATGGCCTGATATTCCTGCCAGGACGGCCCTTCCAGGCGTTCGGAGTAATCGGGCAGAATGGTCACAGGGGCATTGAAATCTTCAAAAATATCTTTTAAGTGCCGCAGGTCCTCGTTGGAGAGCATACCGGGGAACAGGTTCACTTTTTTCTTTTTCTTGGGCCGGTAAACAATGCGTTTGCCTGCGGGGTTGAACCGGTCCACCACGGCGGCTACCGCACCATGGAATCCGTCCACGTGGGTGCCTGAATATGACGGTGTGGAGACATGGACCAGGGCAGAACCGTTGATGTTATTGCCCATGCTGTTCAAGATCAGCTGGACATCATCGCCGATGGTTTCGGACAAACAGGTGGTGGCGATACCGATCATGGAAGGGGCATACTGGCGGGCCACGTTTTCAATGGCAAGCTTGAGGTTGGCCCCGCCGCCGAATACGGCCGTTTCCTCGGTGAAGTTGGAGGAGGCAATATCCACGGGTTCTTTGAAATGGGAGATCAGGTAACGCCGCATATAGGTGGAACATCCCTGGGAGCCGTGCAGCAGGGGTACGCAGCCCTCAATCCCCTGGAACACCAGGGTGGCCCCTAAGGGGGTGCACATTTTACATGCATTCTGGGTGGGGGTGTATGAGGGGGTCTCTTTATAAGATCTGCTTGAGGTCATATTGCACCTTCCTTTCCGGTTGGGGTCTGCCGCCTGGGTACAAGATCCCATACCGGGCTTGTAACGGTTCCGTGCACTTCTTCTGCAAAATTGACCATGCCTTCAAAGCCGACCAGGGGGATTTTGCGTTCATGGTTATGGTCGCAGAACCCGATGCCCATCTTATAGGCAATGGGGCGTTCCTTGACCCCGCCGATGAACAGGTCCGCATCCTTTTCCACGGCATACTTGGCAAGCTCCAGGGGGTTTGAGTCGTCTAAAATCACGGTGCCCTCGTTGCACATCTGCCGAAGCACCTCATAATCTTCCTTGGTGCCGGTCTGGGAACCGGCCAGGATCACTTCCATGCCCAGGGTTTTCAATGCCTTGATCAAGGAGAAGGCCTTGAACGCGCCGCCCACGTAGATGGCGGCCTTTTTACCTTCAAGATCTTTTCTCATGCCCTCCAGGCGGGGAACAATGGCCTGGACCTCTTTTTTGATCAGCTCCTGGGTCTTTTTCAAAATCTCAGCGTTTTTCTTAAAGTGAACGGCCACCTGGTACAGGGCCTCGGAGGTGTCTTCGATGCCAAAGTAGGAGACCCGTATAAAAGGGATGCCGTACTCTTTTTCCATCTGCTTGGCCAGGTGGGTCACGGACCCTGAACACTGAACCACGTTCAGGGCGGCATTTCTTGCCTGCTGGACCTCTTCCACCCGGCCGTCACCGGTGATCACCGAGACCACCTTGACCCCCATGGCTTCATAATATTTTTTAATGATCCACGTCTCTCCGCCGATATTGAACTCTCCCATAATATTGATGGAATCGGGGATGGTGGCCTGGGGGGCTTTGTTTCGTTCGATGAGACTGAACAAGGCGTCGCATGCCGCCTTGTATCCGTCTTTTTTAGTCCCTTTAAACCCTTCAGAGTGGACAGCGATGACAGGAATGAGGGTCTCTTCTTCGACCTGGCGGCAGACCGCGTCCACGTCATCACCGATAATGCCCACAATGCAGGTACAGTAAATAAAGGCAGCTTTGGGCGAGTACTTTTCAATGAGCTCAAGCAACGCTTTTTTCAGCTTTTTTTCTCCGCCATAAATGATATCGGTCTCTGACAGATCGGTGGAAAAACTCATCCGGTGGAGCTCCGGGCCCGACGATTGGGCCCCTCTGATGTCCCAGGTATAGGAGGCACACCCGATGGGTCCGTGAATGAGATGCAGGGCGTCGGCAATGGGGTAAAGCACCACCCTGGAGCCGCAGAACACGCAGGCCCTCTGGCTGACTGCGCCGGCCAGACTCTTGGTTTCACATTCCATCTCAAAGGGCTGGCTGCCCTTCTGGTAGATCTGTTTTTCTCTCTGTTTGAGTACCGATATGGAGGTCATTTTATTTATCCTTTACTGCTTTAATTGCGCAGATACTATTCTACCAGTTCAAAGGCCTCTTCTGAGGCATCCCGGTCCTTGCGGTCCATGAGCACGCCCAGGATTTTTTCCAGAAGACGCAGGCCGCCTGCGTAACCCACCGACGGGAAGTAGGAGTGGCCGATGCGGTCCAGGATGGGGAATCCGTGACGTACAAAGGGGATGTCTTCGTCCCGGGCAATGTACTTGCCGTAGGTGTTGCAGATGAGCAGGTCAACCGGTTCATTCTTGATCCACTGGTGCATCAGGAACATGTCGGCGGGGTTCCGGACATTGATATCATCACCGAACTTGGCGGTGATCTCTTTGATCCGGTTGGTAAAGGCCTTGCCCGGGGTGCCGGTAACAATGTGAACCGGTTTCATGCCGATGGTCACAAGGAATTCAACCAAGGGAATGAGCTGATCCGGGTCACCGGCAATGGCAACCTTTTTGCCGTACAGGTGGGGCTGCATGTCTGAAATCACGTCCAGGAGCTGTCCGCGTTCCTGGGTCACAGAATCGGGAACGCTAACGCCGGCTACGGTGCGCAGGGCATCAACGAACCGGTCTGTGGCCAACAGGCCGATGGGCAGATCCAGTACCTGGCCGGGGACCTGAAACTGGGACTCAAGGGCTTTGACGGCATCAGTCGTGGCCCAGGCACCCAGGCCGATGGAACCGATGCTGTCGCCGGTGCTTTTCAGGTCTTCAATGCTGGTTCCGCCTTTGGGGTACATATTGAATTTACCGGTGAGCGGTCCGTTCACAATACCGGAAGTGTCCGGAAACAGGATGGATCCAATGCCCATCATTGCGGCAATTCTCTTGATCTCAGCCATATCCGAAGGTTCTACAAACCCAGGAATCAGGTTGACCTTACCGTTGGATGTGCCGGTCTTTTCGGCCATCTGTATGGCAATGGACTTCACCATATTGGCAAAGCCGGTGACATGGGACCCCACATAGGATGGTGTTGCCGTATGAACGACATACTTGCCTTCGGGGATGGTGCCGTCTTTTTTGGCCTTTCTGACAATCTGGTTCACGTCGTCGCCGATGGTCTCGGACAGACAGGTGGTATGCACCGCAACCACGTCGGGGTTGTAGGTGGTGAAGATGGTCAACAGGGCCTGAAGCAGGTTGGCCTGGCCGCCGAATACCGATGCACCTTCTGTAAAGGAGGAGGTGGCCGCCATGATGGGCTCACGGTAATGACGGGTCAAGGTGGATCTGTGATAGGCGCAGCAGCCCTGGGAACCGTGGCTGTGGGGCAGGCAGGCGTGGATGCCGAGGCCTGCATACATGGCGCCGATGGGCTGGCAGGTCTTGGCCGGGTTAACTGCCAGGGCTTTTCTTTCTACAATCTCTTTGGGGGTATGTCGAAGCAGCATAAGTTTCTCCTGTTGCTTTTTAATCTATAATTTAAATGATTATTCCGTAGCTTATTCGGCAGAGGCTTCAGCCTCTTTCTGCCAGGGGGCTTTCAAGTAATCCCAGATGTTGGCGTTGAGCATGCGGTCAATTTCTTCATAAAAGTTCATTGCACCTTTGAATACCGCATAGGGTCCACCTGAATCATAGGAGTGGAGCTGCTTCATGGGGATACCGTTTTTCTGGACTGCGTACTTTTCCTTGATACCGGCACAGAAGATGTCAGGTCTGTACATTTCAATCAGGGTTTCGGTTTCGTGCTGGCTGATGTCATCAATAATCAGGGAGCCTTCGACCATGTCAGGCACCATACCCTCATACTCTTTGAACGGGAATCCCTTGGCTTCCAGGGCTTTCATCTGCTCTTCGGTCTTTCTGGGGCTGTACCGGGTCTCGTCGGCTTCGATTTCCAGCTCTTCAATATTTCTGGAGTCGGCGTCAATCTTGATGTCCGGAATCACGTGGCGTCCTTCATAGTCATCCCTGTGGGCAAACTCGTATCCGGCGGAGAGGACTTCCATGCCCAGATCCCTGAACAGTTCCTGGTAGTGATGGGCGCGGGAACCACCAACGAACATCATGGCGGTTTTGCCTTCACAACGGGGTTTAATCTCTGCGATCTTGGCTTCAACAGGGATCATCTCTTCGGCAATGACCTTTTCTACGGTGTCGATGAGTTCCTGGTCTTCAAAATAAGCGGCGATCTTACGCAGACTGCTGGCAGTGGACCGGGGTCCAAGGAAGCTGATCTTTATCCAGGGGATGCCGTATTTAATCTCAAGCATGTCTGCTACGTAGTTGATGGATCTGTGGCACATAACGGCATTGAGGTCCGCGGTGTGGCAATTGGCAAACTGGTCAACGGTGGAGTTGCCGGAGAAGGTGGACACCACGCTGATACCGCATTTTTCCAGCAGGTCGTCAATGATGAATGCGTCGCCGCCGATGTTGTACTCACCCAAGAGGTTGATCTTGAATTTGGCGTCGGAGATGGTGTCATCCAGGCCCACAACATGGGTAAAGATGGCGTTGTTGGCAATATGATGGCCGGCGGACTGGCTTACACCCTTATATCCTTCACAGGAGAAACCGAATATATTGATGCCAAGTTCTGCTTTCATCTCCCTGGCCACGGCGTGAATGTCGTCACCGATCAGACCCACCGGACAGGTGGAGAAGATGGAGATGGCCTTGGGTTTGAAGATGTCATAGGCTTCCTGGATGGCGGCCTTGAGTTTCTTTTCTCCGCCGAAAACAATGTCCTCGTCCTGCATGTCCGTGGAAAAGCAGTAGGTCATGAAATTATCTGCGTCGTCTGATGGCGGCCGGGTCTGGTTACGACGGGTCAGCCAGGAGTAAAATCCGCAGCCGATGGGGCCGTGGGTCAGGTTGATGATGTCCCGGGTCGGGCCCATGATAACGCCCTTGCAACCTGCGTAGCAGCATCCTCTCTGGGTGATGATGCCCGGAACGGTCCGGACGTTGGCGCCTACCGAGAGGCTGCTTTTTTCTTCTTCGCTGGAAACCGGTGTGATCTGCTTGCCGCGTTTCCGGGCCACCTTGGGCGGATACTTGGCCAGTATTTCTTTTTTTACATCTTCCGGGTTAACGGTAGTGTTTCGTTCGCCTGTCATATGTTTATACCCCTATCTTATCTCTTGTGTTGTTTTGCTTTAAATTCATCAAGAATGGTGTCTTTGCTAAGTACCCCCCTCAGGGTCCTGCGGTTGTGCGGTTTATGAAGCGATGCCGTATTCAATCAGCAGGCTTTCGAGCTCTTCAATTTCCAGCGGTGTGGGAATAACAAACATTGTGTTTTCATCCATTTTTTTGGACAGTGCCCGGTATTCGTCGGCCTGGGGATGTTCGGGAGCAAAATCAATTACGGTTTTTCTGTTGATCTCTGCCTGCTGAACCATGTTATGCCGGGGAACAAAGTGGAGCATCTGGGTGCCCAGTTTTTTGGCCAACTGCAGAATCATCTCTTCCTCGTTGTCAACCATACGGGAGTTGCAGATCAGGCCGCCGAGGCGGACGCCGCCGGACTGGGCAAATTTTACGATACCTTTACAGATGTTGTTGGCTGCGTACATGGCCATCATCTCGCCGGACACAACGATGTAGATCTCCTGGGCTTTACCTTCACGAATCGGCATTGCAAAACCACCGCAAACAACGTCGCCGAGAACATCATAAAATACATAGTCCAGGTTCTGTTCTTCGTCATAGGCACCCAGCTGTTCGAGCAGGTTGATGGAGGTGATGATACCGCGGCCGGCACAACCAACACCGGGTTCGGGTCCGCCGGACTCTGTACAAAGAACGCCGCCGTATCCTTCTTTTCTTACGTCTTCAAGTTCGACATCTTCGCCCTCTTCTCTCAGGGTATCCAGAACGGTCTTCTGGGCCAGGCCGTTGAGCATAAGACGTGTGGAGTCGGATTTGGGATCGCAGCCCACGATCATGATTTTTTTGCCTGCTTCCACCAGCCCTGCAACGGTGTTCTGGGTTGTAGTGGATTTGCCGATACCGCCTTTTCCGTAGATAGCTACTTTTCTCATTATTTTCTAAAGCTCCTAATTAAGGTTGGTTTATTTTTTAAAATCTTAACAGGCAAAAGACCTGTCCGCCGTCGTGATGTCTTTAATTGCAACGGGTGGACCACCATGGAATAAAAAAATAAAATTTTTTTCTAACTTCTTAGAATCACAAATTGATTTTGATTGAAACTTTTTATAGAGCGTGTCGACAAATTTTACAAGCATAGAAGAAAATACAAATATGAAACATATATTGATTCAAATATGTAACTAATAGCTTGAATATAAATTATTCATCAGAATGCTATTTTTATAAGCTTAAAAAAAGAGTTTTTTTATTGAAACAATTATATATATTGGCAGAATATAGATATATATGACTGTTTTTAGAAAAAATCTATCAAGACTCCAAATTTGTAACTTATATTTCTAAGAACTTTTTTACAAAAATAAATAAGGAAAAAGAGGGAGTGTTGAATGTCCGGCGCACAATACTGGGCAACAGGAGGGGGCAGCAAATCCAAAGGTCCCCTTGCCCTATGGGGGGAATGTCAAAATGAACATTTTTCAAAAAAAAACACCTGCTGTGTTATGGTCTCTAACCAGACACAGCAGGCGAAATTTCTTACTTAGCCCTTGGGTGAACTTTTTACATCAGCATCAATTCAGACCGATTCCCGACAATCTTCAACATGCCCGGCAATGAAATTCCTTGTCATCTCGGCAATTTTGCCAGGATCCATATCCTTGAACCGGGAAAAGGGAATGGCATCCAGAACCTTTACCGTCATTTCCGTATGCCCCTGAAAGGTCAGCGAATATTTAGGCAACGCCTTGTTGGTATTGCTGATGGCAATGGGCTGGATGTCAACACCGGTGTTTTTAGCAAGGATAAATGCCCCGGGTTTAAATCTGCCGATACACCCATCCTTGGATCTTGTACCCTCGGGGAAGAAAAAAATAGAAATTTTTTTCTTCAATAGTGCTTCACACTCGGCCATCATGGCCTTGATACTGTCTTTATCACCGCGCTTCAGTTTAATATCCCCATTGTTCAGGGCCATATTCCACCCAATGAACGGCAGCCTGAAAACCGCATCCTTGGACACCCACCGATAGGGAAACAGCAGCCGGTAAAGCACAAGGATATCCAGCTGGCTTTGATGATTGGACACAAAGACATAATTTTTGCGGATATCAAGCTTTTCCCGGCCTATAATTTTTACGGACCAGGGCGGCATGGCCCAAATATACACCGAGGCCCAAAACGCGCTGAACACGTTCGAGACAATTCTTCGCGGATCAAAGGGTGCTGTGCAAAAGCGCAATACACAGGCCACACAAAAAAACAAGACCGAGGAAACACCGATAAATGAAATAAGTACGGCTGAAAAAATTTTATTTAACAGCGTCTTACTATAACTCATAAGGAGTTAAACTCTCGAACCCGTCTTCGGTTACAAGGATGGTCTGCTCAAACTGGGCGGATAAAGAGCCGTCGCTGGTCACGGCGGTCCACCGGTCTTCAAGCACATGCAGCTCTTTTTTACCTAAATTAACCATGGGTTCGATGGTGAACACCATGCCGGGAACAAGGGTCACACCGGTACCGGGCCGTCCGAAATGAAGGACCTGGGGCTGTTCATGGAAATCAATGCCCACACCATGACCCACAAACTCCCGGACAACAGAACACCCCTGCCCTTCGGCATACTTTTGAATGGCATGCCCGATATCCCCCATGGTGGCCCCGGGTCTGACCTGTTCTATGCCCAGCCGAAGACTTTCAGCAGCCACAGCCACAATTTTCTGGGCATCGCGTCCGGGCGTACCCACAAAAAAAGTTTTATTGGCATCGGCATAGTAGCCGCCCAGAATAGGTGTAATATCAACGTTGACGATATCCCCGTCCTCGAGCACACGCTCACCGGGTATGCCGTGGCAGATCACATCATTGATGGAGACACAGACACTTTTTGGAAAGCCCCTGTAATTAAGCGGTGCAGGCACAGCCCCTGCTTTAATGGTCTCTTCATGGACATAGGTATTAATATTATCGGTCTTTAAACCCGGCCGGATCATCTTTTCAACCCCGTCCATGATGGCCAAAAGCAGTTCCCCGCATTTTCTGATGCCGTCAACCTGTTCGGGCGTCTTCAGGATGATGTCATACTTATTTTTGTATTTATCCGTCAAAGAAATTTCAGTTTTTTTATTTCTGCAGCAATTTTTAAATTTTTTTCCGCTGCCGCATGGGCACGCTTCATTGGGCCGAGTGCTCGTTGATTTAATTTTCATAGAATCTTAATCGCTTTCGCAGACCTCCCCCCAGAGGGAATGGGGGTATGCGTTAATAATTTCAAGTGTAACCAGATCACCGATGGCTGCCTGGTCAGATGCAAAATGAACAATTTTATTTGCATCGCTGCGGCCGAACATCTGTCTGGTATTTTCATTTTTCTTTACAAATCCGTCTCTGGGTTTAGGGCTGTCACCTTCCACCAGCACCGTCACTTTCTTCCCAACAAAGGCGTTATTTTTCTTTTCTGTAATCGCTTCCTGGAAATCAAGCAGTGCGTTGAGCCGGTCCCGCTTGGTCTGTTCATCCAGCTGGTCTGAAAACTTGGCTGCCGGCGTAAACGATCTTGCTGAATAGGCAAAGGCAAACACCGCATCAAATTGCACGGTCTCAAGCAAATCTATGGTCTGTTGGAAATCAGCTTGGGTTTCTCCGGGGAACCCCACAATAATATCCGTAGACAGGGCAATGTCCGGGCAGGCCTGTCTCAAAGCAGAAATTCTTGAAAAATAGGTCTCCCGGTCGTATTTGCGGTTCATTCGCTTTAAAACCTCGTTTGAACCGGACTGAACGGGCAGATGAAGATGGTTACATACCTTATCAATATCCCGCATGGCCTCAATCAAGTCTGGGGATAAATCCTTGGGATGTGAGGTGGCAAAACGGATACGTTCAATCCCGTCCACTTTGCTGACAAGACCCAGCAGATCCGCAAAACTGACCGTGCCGTCATTACCGGCATAGGAATTGACATTCTGACCCAGCAGGGTAATTTCACGGACACCGGTGGCGGCCAGACCTTCAATCTCCTCCACAATGGCAGAGGGCTCCCGGCTTTTTTCCTTTCCCCGGACATAGGGCACCACACAATAGGTGCAAAAATTTTCACACCCTTGCATAATGGTCACAAAGCGCGAGACGGGCGCTTTTCCAGGCGATAGGTTGACAGGAGCATCCTTGTCAAAGCCTTCGAAAATATCATCGCTGGGTTCAATGTCAACAATGCGGGTCTCACCGGAAATCAGGGCATTAAGATGGGTTTCAAAACGGCCGAAGGCCTGGGTACCCAACACCAGATCAAGATACGGCAGGCGGACAAAGGCTTTTTCCTTTTCCTTTTGTGCCACACAGCCGGCCATGATGGTCAGCGGCCGCACGCCTTTCACCCGTGTGCCTGCAAAACGCCCTAGAAAGCTGTAGGCTTTTTCCTGGGCCTTATGGCGGATGGCGCAGGTATTACACAACACCAGGTCCGCCAGATCAGGATCATGGGTTTGTTCATACCCTGCTTTTTTCAAAAGGCCCGCCAGTATCTGGGAGTCATACACATTCATCTGGCACCCGATGGTGTTTACATAGGCTTTTGGCTTATCTTGGCTCAAAATAAAAATCCTTTTTTAACGCTTGCGTGACCAAATTCACCTCGTCCTGCCGGTCAGGGGGCATGGCAAGCCGGATATGGCCGGTTCCGGGCTCCAATGTTGTGACAACGGCTAAACCTTCATAGGCTTCAAAAATAAATCGGATAAATCCGATTTTTGTTTTATCCACCGTATATTCTTTAAAAACTGACTGCATATTATTTAATAATCTACTCCTTTATGAACCGCTTACTATACCACCAACAAAGCCTGTTGCTCAAGAGTTTTGCCCGAACAAAACAGTCAGTCTCAATCTCTTTACGGCCACACATTGACACAGTGTCACCCAAGAAGGTATAAATCCGGCATTCCATGAAGATTACGCTTACATATGCAACCCCGGACAAAGAAGTCGTTCAAACACTTCAAACGACCCTTGGCTGCCATCCTGTTATTGCTGGACTGCTGGCGGACAAAGGGATCACAACCGCAGATGAAGCAAATTTTTTTCTCAATCCCGATTATTCCAGACTGAGCAGTCCCTTTGCTTTAAAGGATATGGACAAGGCGGTTAAACGTATTTACACGGCGATCCGCAACAAAGAAAAAATTCTTATTTTTGGTGATTTTGATGCGGACGGCGTTACGGCCACCGCCATGCTCTACCAATTTCTCGGTCTTGTGGAAGCGGATCTGTCCTGGTATGTGCCCCACCGGACCAAGGAGGGCTACAGCCTTCAATTGCCGCACATTGAGATGGCCGTCTCCATGGATGTGGACCTGATCATCACCGTGGACTGCGGCATCAGCTCCCATGAAGCGGTTGAGGCGGCAGGCAAAGAAGACATTGACATTATCATCACCGACCACCATGAACCGGACACAACGATCCCCAACGCCGTTGCCGTGGTCAATCCCAAACAGGCGGACTGTAAGGCAGGGCTCGACTATCTTGCGGGCGTAGGTGTGGCATTTTACCTGATTATGGGCCTGCGCAAACTATTCAGGGACAACGGGATCTGGGAGCAATTTGCCGAACCCAATTTATCCGAATATCTGGACCTGTTCACCATCGGCACCATCGGTGATATGGTTCCCCTGGTGGACGACAACCGGGTGCTGTGCATGGCAGGCATAAAACGCATCCGCATGGGCCGCCGTCCCGCCCTTGTCTCCATGGCCCGGACCTCGAGGGTTGACGTGGATAAGCTGGACTCCGATGATATTTCATTTAAAATTGTACCACGGCTGAATGCAGCGGGCCGCATATCCCATGCACGAATATGTGTGTCCCATTTAACCTGCCCTGCCCCGGCCCAGACCGAAACCACGGCGGTGCTTCTTGATGAACTGAACAGAAAACGCCAGCTTATTGAAAAAGAGATTGTCCAAGAGATTGAACGGCGTATTGCCGACAATCCATCCATACTTGACAACCGGCTTATTGTATTGTGGGACAGCGAATGGGAGGCATCGGTTCTGGGTATTGCCGCATCAAGACTTGCCCGCAAGCATGGTTGCCCGGTGGTGCTGCTGAACTCAAAAGAGGAGATTGCAAAAGGGTCATGCCGAAGTGTCAACCAGATCAACATACACCAGATCTTATCTGAAATCCGGGATGTACTGGACAGCTTTGGCGGACATGCCATGGCAGCCGGACTGTCGGTCAGAAAAGAAAACCTGGCCCGGCTGAAACCTGCGTTGGCAAAAGCGCTTTCTTTGACCTGCACAGAAAAAGACTTTCACCCGGTCCAGAAAATTGATGCCGTCATTGAAATTACGGATATTACCCCGGAACTTGTCCACCAAATTGATATGCTTCGCCCATTCGGCACCGGCAACCCGGAACCTGTTTTTCTCATGGCAAACCTCTGGGTGACCTCTTCTTTCATCATTGGCGGATGCCATCGAAAAATGACGCTGACGGATCAAGGCCGGGAACACCAGGTAGAGGCATTGCACTTCAACCTGTCCGACACGACCTGTCTGCCGGAATTTTTCTCTAAACTGATCGTAAAACTTAAGGTAGACAGATTTAAGACTGATCGCGTTCAGGTTATTGTTCAGGATTGGTGATTTAATTCCCATGAACAAAATTTTTTTTATTTGAAAGCGCCGTTTAACCTGTGCAGGTGTTTTAACTTTTCTTGCCGGCTGCGTTAAGGTGTTGAAGGCCAAATCGGCAGGTGACTGTTATTGACATTATCCAATAACTTATAATCTTTAATCCGATATTCAGTTGTAAAGACCGTATACTTGAAAAAAAGGAGTTGAATAGGAAAGATGGATGTTATTTTACATACCGGTTACGGCGGTGTGATTCTGATGGTTGTCTGTTCGTACGTCATAGCAAAATCCTGTGATGCGTTTGAGGCTGCAACAGACTACCTGGGCAGAAATCTGAACGAAGGGGTCAAAGGGGCAACCTTAAATGCCATAGGGTCGTCCATGCCCGAATTGCTGACCACCGTATTTTTTCTTATTCTAGCAGTCCCGGAAAATTTAGGTCGGGATTTTGCGGCAAGTATCGGCGGAAATGCAGGTTCCGCGATCTTTAACAGTATAATCATTCCCATGCTCGTGATCTGGGTTGTTTTAGCCATGGGCATCACCGGCGTAAAAGTATCCAAGAAAGTAGTCCTGCGGGATGGGCTGTTCCTCATAGGTGCCGAGATCATGATGCTGCTTTTATTATCAAGCAGCTACATCACCCATTGGCATGGATGGATTTTCACCGGTTTTTACCTCATTTATCTTGCCTATACGCTCTTATCAATGAAAAACGGCGATCATGACGCCCAGGTTGATTTTAACGGCCATGGGTCCGACGCCTGGTTTAAAAAGTACCAGTTCAAATCCCAACAAGGCATAAACCAGAGAAGTTGGATCTTATTAATCGGTTCCACCCTGATTATGGCCGCGGCCTGTGCGGGAATTGTTGAAGGATGCAAGGGTATTGCAGACGCCTTGGAAATACACCCGCTGTTTGTTGCCTTAATCTTAGTTGCTGCGGTGAGCAGTGTGCCGGATACGATTATCTCCATTAAAGATGCAAAAAAAGGCAACTATGATGATGCGTTGTCCAATGTACTAGGCTCAAACATATTTGATATCACCATCAGTATGGGGCTGCCCCTTGCGATTTTTCTTTTGTTCACGAACCAAAAAATCAACTTTATTGAAGCCGGTCCCACCTTTATTGATGTCCAGGTCATGCTTTTGATAGTCACCGTTGTCACGATCAGCATCTACTATTTCAGTCGAGAAATGCACCGGCTGCATGTGGGTATTTTGGGTATTCTTTATGGTGTTTTTATTCTCTATGCCATTGGTGCTGCCGATTATCTAAACGGCGGGAATTTATTTTTGGCAAAACCGGCCGGTGTATTTATTGATTTTTTACGCCAACCCGGCGGCATCAGCGAATTTTTACAAAAAACAGCAAATGGGTTAACCGGCAGCTGGTGATAATAATCAGGTGAGATTGCCGTTTTTTAAAGTTTCCATATAGCTGAAAAAAGCCGCACCAACCCTTGGGCAAAAATGGGACTCAATGCCGTCAGAAATGATCTGGAGCGCCTCCTCCATGTGCATTCCGTCACGATATGGCCTGTCACTGGTCAATGCATCAAAGACGTCGGCAACAGCAATAATTCTTCCAATTAGAGGTATATCTTCTCCCTTGAGCCCATTGGGATAACCTGTGCCGTCCCAGCGTTCGTGGTGTGAAGATGCTGCAATAAGCACATCATCCATGCCGGGCAGCGGTTTAAGGATATCCTGAACAACAATGGTATGGGTTTGAATGTGCTCAAATTCGTCCTGGGTCAGTTTCCCCGGCTTGAGCAGTACATTGTCACGGACGCCGATCTTGCCTAAATCATGGAGGCTTGCGGCAATCTGAAGACGGTTCAGTTCCATATCTGAAAAACCCAATTCCCTGCCAATAGCGATAGAAAGCCGGGTAACGGATTCGGAATGGCCACTGGTGTATTTATCCCGGGCCTCCAACGCGTTGATAAGACTTGCAATGGAGCCAACAGTTAACTTTTGTTCAAGCACAAGTCGCTCTCTTTCTTCGAGCATGCGCTGGAAATGATCGGAAAGAAGCTTTTCGATGGTAACAACCAGCATGTCCACGTTAAACGGCTTAATAATAAAGGCCGTGACCCCGTCCCTAATTAGACGCCTCATCATGGGTTTATCGCCAAGGGAACTCATCACCACAATGGGAAGAAATTTATACCGGGTCATATTGAAGAGCCTGCGGCAAAGTTCATCCCCACCCATCCGGGGCATGTTCAAGTCCGTGAGTAAAATATCAGGCACAACATCATCAATAATGTCAAGGACATGCTGTCCGTCATCAGCAAGCACCACATTGAACCCAGCATCTTCAAGCCCCTGTTTGGCAACCGCCTGAATGGTTAGGCTGTCTTCGGCCACCAGGATGGTCTTATCCTTGACAAAGGTACAGGTATTCATCACGCTTTCAATGCGTGGAATAAGCTCTTTGTTTGCCAGGCGTTTGGGTACATATGCGTCTGCCCCGACCTTGAAACCGTTTTCAATATCGATGTCTGTATCCAAAGAGCTTAGAACAATTACCGGAATATGTGCGGTTTCCGGATTGGACTTAATCCATTGGCAAAAGTCCAATCCGGACATGTTCGGCATATCCACATCCGTAATAACAAGATCAAAAGGTTCTGATCTAAGGGCTTCCTGACCTTGAAATCCGTCGGACGCCGTTACCGTATGAATCCCTGCAGGACTCAACAATGCTTTCACCGCAAAAAGAGCCGACTTTGAATCGTCAACAATCAGCACTTTGGCTTTTTTCATGATCCAGCCCCAATTTTTTTTATATTCAATAAAATGCGTGGCAATCAAGTATCCTTGAATTTATTAGCCAAATCATTATCAATCACATAAATGCAGATCTCATTGGCGCCCTGCTGTGAGTACTCAAATTTACTGACCAAATTATCAATAAGAAATGTCACATCTCTTTTAATGCGTTTGTCATGGGTTTTAAAATCTTCGGTATCAAAATCCTTTATGGCCTGCCTGAAATTTACATTATCAATGAAGGGTTCCAGCACTCGTTTTTTCAAATTATGTACATAGCGTTCATGAAGGCTTTGAAACAGCCGGGTCTGCTCAATGTTCTTTCCTTCAATCATTATTTCATGGGAAAGCGTAAATCCCGTATATTGCTTTAATACGTCCATACGCATTTCCTGGCGCCGTTTTTCATCGGCACTTTCAGACAAAAGCCTGATTTCAATGGTTTCAAGAAATGCTTCGGTGACATGAAGCTCTTCTTTGGTAAAAATACAGTCCACCACCGAGCCGATTTCATTGGTCACTGCCGAGATATAATTTTTGATATCCTTGGCGATTTGCTCCTCATTATAATAGTATAGGCACTCTTTTACCTGCTGAAGAATGGAATAGTCATACATTCTTAAAATCGAAGACAAAAAACCCTGGGGAATCATCTGGCGTATGGGCTCTTCAAGTTTATTGAAAAACGAACATAGGTCAGGCATGCTGATAAGCCTGTCTTCCTTGACAAATTTTGAGTAAAACCGGTCAAAAATTTTAATGGAATCCCGGCCGGATAATCCCTTTTTTCCATACTCTTCGGACTCGACAATGATTTTTTTCATCATCTTTTTATCAAGGGCCTTTGTATCCTCGTCATCAAGCCAGGTAGGAATGCTGCCTCTGAAAATCTCCATGAGCAGCAGGATAAGCCCCTCATCGCAGAAGTTCAGGTATTTTTTCGGATCTTTTATCCATTGTTCCAAAGCAATGGATTTTTTTCCGATCCGGGTGCAGATGATGATCCTTGCAAAATTTTCAAGCACCATCGGCAAAAAGCCGCTTTCAACATGGCGGCCAAAAATGTTCAAATAGATTTTAACCTCTGTGGTCACATCAAGGACGTATGGGATATCGATATACTGGATACGATCTTCAAAAGAGGGAAAATCTTTAAGATTTTGCTTATCCTCGGGATTCATGAGGGCAAAAAACAGGGCCTCCACATGCTCCTCCACATTCTCGACCTTGTGAATGGCCTCTGAAATAATATTGTGAAGCTCCACCATGCGCTCCACATTGTGGGACTTAATATCCATCAGTGCATAAATGCCGTTATGGATTTTTGCGTAGGAGGAATAAATATAATTAATAACGTTGGAATCCTGAAACAGTGCATTTATCCGGCCCTGGAGCATCTGGTTGAGAATAACGTTTCTGCGAAGCGGTCTGTCCCCGGGGTTGAAAACAGAGATTCCGTTGCCCAGCCTGCGGTTAAAATAATAGGGCCTGGCATAGAGCATCTCAAACACCTTGGCAGGTTTGCCTAAGCGTTCCAAAAGGCTTTGATAAATGGAAGCGCAAACCGTGCAGACCTCATCTTTAAATACCCATTCATACTGCTTCTCCGTGAACAGCTTCCATTTAAATTCATCGTTTTTGATCAATTCGTCCAGGACAGCGCGTCTCTGTTCTTTGGGAATGACCAGGAAGGGATTGTCATGACACAGACAGGGGATTTCAATAAATTCGGGCTCAGGCCCCTCAAAGGCCATCTGATTTGGATCCGTCCCTGGCTTTGCTTCGATGGAATCACTGTCAATATACTGGATCAATTTTTCAAAGGAAGATAAACGCATCAAAGAGGGTTCAGGCCCCTTAAGCTTCTTAACATCCAGACGCCATACCACTTCGTAACGCAAACCCTCTTGGGTATTGGCATACTGTTCAAATTTTTCTAGAAGATTATTTAAAAACGTAGATTTTCCACATCCGTGGGGACCGTAAAATACATAGATCCGGTTCTGCTGGTTCCCGTGGCGCAGATAATCCATCTGTTTCATAAACCTGTTGGTAAACAGCATATCCGGAAAATAGGGCGTATCGGATCCTTCCATGAAAAGGGTGCCGGTATCATATTGGGTAACGGCAGAATGATCTATATCGTTTTCAATTTCAGTGACATGCTTTTTAATCATGTCATGAAAGGACTGAAAAATGTTTCTTAAAATACCGGAGGGATTGGCATTTAACAGCCGTAAAAATTCCTGGAAAGCGACGGGCTTGTGCCGCTGGTAATCCTTAATGTTCTGATCTAAAAAATCCAGGGCCTGGATTACGGACCCAGCTGCATCGGAATCCACAGAACTGGTTTTGGTATCCATGGTCATGCCACCTCCCGTCTGTTTAATTTCCGTTTATCCATTATGTAACATACCCGCTGCCACTTAATTATTTCACGCATCACGGGTGCCGCCTGGGTCCCGCCCCCCCCTGCCGATGGGTCCAGAAAATGGGTCGGCGGTGCCTTTTCCTGTTCTTTTCCGACAGGAATGCTGGTTTCAAGGTACACCGGGCCACCCCATAAAAACTCAATACCGATCATGGTATTTTCAATGAAATCTGCTTTAAGGGGCTTGTCTTCAAATTCATGGACAAGGTAGAGATGGCCGCTTTGGGTTTTTTCTTCATTAATGCGTATCACCGGTGGATGATACAGGGTGTCGATGACCATATTTTTATAATCTTGGGCTCTTTTTGATTTGATGTAATACTGCCAGGTCATGCGCTCTCTGTTAAATCGCTTGCCTGTGACAAACAGCTTGTAATGGTCTAAAAATTCCTGGTCCACAAATGTATTGATAAAGGTGAAATCATTCATATTCTCCCGGACTTTAAAAATAAAATCATGGCCGTCCTTTTTTCCTTTATCGAAGTCTTTCCTGTTTTTTTCATCTTTAAGGCGGAAATACTCAAGGGAATAGCAGCCTCTGTCCTGCATATTTTCAATATGTTCAAACAGGCGCAGTCCCAGGGCATAAGGGTTGAATCCAACCTTGGGCAGGGATGTCACCATGGCATTGACCTTTGCAAAATCCGCTTCATGGCCACGGATGCGTTCATCTTTCATGAACAGATATTCGTGCCAGTAACTGGCCCACCCTTCATTCATAATTTTTGTGCGGATCTGGGGCTGAAAGTACAATGAGGTATCGCGCACAATCTGGATCACCGATTTCATCCACTGGTTCTCCTGGGCCCGCAAAAAAGGCGAATGCCGGATAATATACTCCATAATGTCCAGGACAGGCTTTTGCTTGCCCGTTTTCACCTTTTGATACATCTGTTCAAACTCAGGATACTGGGAAAGGACCGGTTCAAAAAATTGGGCAATGTTACCTTTACACTGATTAAACCTTTCAATTTCCTTAAGATAGGTATGGTGGGACACTTTTTTTACTTTCTGCAAAAAAACATCAAAATAGTAATCCTGCCTGGATAGCCTTACAGCCGGCTGATTACGGGTCCTCAATATACCGTCCAGGGCTTTGTGATAGCCCACCAGGTTGTCCATCCCCCGGGCAAACTCAATCACATAATCCACCCAGCGCCTGCCTTTTTCGCTTCTGAGCTGCGTAATCAGGCGCTTATCGGCAAGGGCTTGACCGGTCAGATCAATGTCCCAGGTATTTACAAAAAATAAATTATTCTGAAAAAAATCAATGTGGGCCAGCACATGATAAAAAATCATCACATTGAGCCAGTCCGGGTTATTATCGTTGTAATAGGAAATGGCCGGCCGGGTGTTGATCACCGTTTCATAAGGATTGGAAGGATACGCTTCATACATGCCTTTTCCAGATAACACCCTGACATCATGAACCCAGTAGTCATAGAGGGTGGGAATCATGATCTTGGGTGACAACTCAATCATGTCCCGGTTGGTAACGATATATTCAAGGGTCTCATCATCAAATTTCAGGCCTTCATCCCTGGCTCTGACCTTGCACTCTTCCATAATTTTTTTAACATGCTGACTGACAAGTTCCATCGGGCCCTGCCTTTCTTTTTTTCCGGCACTATTTTTAAGAGATCAGATTTTTAATTCCCTGAATAATCCGGGTATCATCCACATCTTCGTGCATGACATCCATCTTGATATGCTGCCTGCGTTTTTCAAGTATCTTGGAGTTTCTCAGGTACTTTTCAACTTCAGTCTGCCCTGATCCCACATAGGAATGCTCAACAATGGAGATACCTATCCGGGAAACATAGCGCATCATTTTTTCTATTTCTTTCAAGGTGTTGACGCCGTCCTTATCCCAGTCATCGCCGTCTGTCCCATGAAACACATAGATGTTGTAGTCCCGGTCCAGGCTCTCTTTCTCCACGATTTGATTGACGAGCTCAAAGGCGGTGTAGACCTTGGTTCCCCCGGCTACTTTATAAGAATGGTATTTATAAAAATCTTCAACTTCCCTTGCCTGGGTGTCATGGAGAATAAAACGGGTTTCCACCTGTCTGTCATATTGATACAGCAGCCACGAATAGAGCATCACATGCTGGGAAACCACGGTTTCGGTGACCTTACCGCCCATGGAGCCTGAATAATCCCTTAAAAAAAAGACCATGGCCTGGGATTCATACTCTTTTTCCCGGGACAAAATTCTGTAAACAAGATCCCGGGGGGAAATGATGAACCGGCCCGGATCTATGTCATTGATATCCGGAATTCTGCCCAGGGCGATGTTGGTCTGGACGATCTGCTTTAATGTTGCTTTTTTATCCAGGATCTGGCCCATGCCCCGATGTTTATCCGTCAGGTCATAGGTATAGCGGGACAGGGCCCGCCGTTTGCCTTTATCCTGGAGGTTAGGCAACTGGAAGTCCTGGGAAAGCACCTTACCCAGTTCATAGGCATTGGATTCGAACTCGTGTTCGCCCCCCTGGCCTTCACCTTGCCCCTCGCCGGCACCTTGGCCCTCGCCCTCACCTTCCCCATCGTCCGGACGTACGGGCTGTTCGCCGATGATATCGCCCTCTTCTCCCTCTCCGGTGCCGCTGGAAGGCTCTCCTTCTCCGGTTGAGGGGTCAAAGGAAGGCTCGTCGTGCACGAACTTTTCTTCCACGGTGGTGGGCACGACAATAATTTTTTCTTTGCCCCCGGTAGCTGGTTTGACTATGCGACCGATGCGGATTTTACGCTTGAATCCGTCCTCTTCGCGCTGGCGGTCCCGTTCCAATAATTCATCAAGGGTTACTACCATGTGCTTCCCCTTTGCTGTGTGTGTTTTGCCATGTGAGCCGTTACCAAGTGTACGAACAAAATTTGCGTATTTGAACGAAAAATTATCCCTCTTACGGGCTGTTCAAGCACTATTTGTCATCTTCCTGGCTGCAGAAATACTCTATGGTCTTTTGGGCACAAGTCGGGCAGTATCCAAGCTTCTGGTCCATGGTATAAATCATTCTTTCGTACAGTTTCTGGTTCTCTTCATTGGTACGGTTGGCCAGCGCCCCGATCAAGGAGCCGGCGCCAGCGATATCGGATTTGAGCCGGACATCGGTGATGGCTTTGACCAGTTCCAGATTGTCCATGAAGTCATAATTGGCATCCACAGACAATTTCTGGCCATATATCTTTCTAATGGAGTTTCTAAAGGAGGCCCGTTGCTCTTCGGTTTTAAGTCCCAAACGTTCTTCCACATTTTTAATATAGCGTTCATCAATTTTAAGGGCCCGAAGTTCACCGGTCTGGGGATCTTTGTACTTCCACATCATATCAGGCCCCAGGTGCTCGGCATCCACACCAATGATCATGTTGACATAGTTAAGTACGTCCTTCTTGATGGCCAGAGGCTCATCCATATAGGCGTTGAACATCTCTGTCATGATGCGTTCCCGGTAAAGGCCTCTTGCGATCTTCAAATCTTCCTTAAACTTGGCCCGGTCGGCAGGTTCCTGGACATAATCAAGCACCACCCGATCCAGGGCGTTGAAAATATCCAAGGCAAACATACACTTGCCGTCGTTGGTTTCAGAAGATTCCAAAAGCAGCTGAACGGCCCGGCCCAGGTTTCTTTGACCCATCCCTTTCTGGCCGAACCGTTTGGTGATGTCCGTATCCTGGTTGAGCTGATCTATGAGTTCGGCCAGGGTTTTAAGGCTTTTTTCACCGGCCACCTCACCTGCGGCAAGCTTCATGGTCTCAACCGGGGTGAGTTTGTCGGACCGGGGCAGCCGGGTGAGCACCACGGCAACGGATGCGGCATAATTCAAGTTTGGATCCTGGTGAAGCACTTCCTGGTCCAGGGAGCGCTTGACATCAGTGCCGATGGCATATTCGGTCAGGGTTTTCTGGATCTTGTAATCGGTATTATGTGCCACATAGCAGATCCTACAGCGGTCAACAATGGGCGCCTCTTCACGTTCCATCAAAAAGGTGTTGAACTCGGAGTTGTTTGAGGTGGCGATGATCAGGGTGTCAATGGGCCATTTAAACCCATCCAATTCAATCATGCGGTTCTGGATTACACCCAGATAGACCTGCACCAAGTCCTTTTTATTTTTGTAAATTTCGTCGGAAAAATGAATACCGCCACCGGCCACCCGGGCCAAAGCCCCCCGGCGCAGGTCAAACCGGTAGGGATTGTTGGAATCGGGAATATGCAGCAGGCGCTGGATGGACTCTTCACCCATAAGATCCACAGCAGAAGATGTGATTTTATCCTTGGCCGGATATTTGCCGGTAATGGTACCAAGACTTTCGGTTAACGGTACCGGAGCAATTTCAATGAAATCCATCATTTGGGCAGGGGCATCATTGCAATGTTCCCGGATCTGATCCCATATGTAGGCCGAACAGGCACCCAAGGGCCGATACTGTTCATAAAGGCTTTCGATCTCCTTATCTTTGAATTTAAACGCCTTGGACAGATAACTCATGGAGTCCGCTTTGTTCCCCTTAAAGCTCATGGCAAGAATCATGGGATCCTCATAAGTCTGGGACTCAATTACATTGATCTTTCCATACCCACCTATCTTGTCAAGATTCTTAAAGCGAAACGTATACTTCATGTTCGTGGGGATAGCTAAAAACTCCCGGTACCGGGCACACAGGTATTCAACGAAAAAGGTTTTTCCATTTCCCGGTTCCCCCACCAGAACAAACGCCATCTCCCTGGAGGACCCGCCCTCGGAGGCATCTTTGACAAAAGAGACAAAGGAGTTGATTTCGTCGTACATACCCACCAGATGTCTTTTGCCCTGGCTGAACAAGTCAAACTGATAAGTCGTCTTTCCCTTAACCGTGACTTTGCGAATACCTGCGTCCAGAATCATACGGGAGACCCCCTGGAATGCATCCTCAAATACCCGGGTCCCCTTTTTAACGGCTTCGACGTGATGGTTAAAGCTCTTAGGATCTGTTGTTGTGGCCATTTTACCCTCCATGGGCAGCAAAGGCGGCAAGTGCTGCCAAATCTTTGGTTGGAATTAGTTAAGTTCTTCTCCGGGTGGAAAGATCATGGGGTTTAGCGTCCCGGAAAATGAAAATATCGAGCAAGCGTTTTTGTCAAATTTGAAAATTGGCGCTTTTTTATATCTTAAAACAGAGTTTACTTATACAAAAATATATCAAGCGAAAAAAAAGGTGTCAAATACTATCGTCACCTTATTCGCCTTTACTATAAACGCTTTTGGTATCCTGAATTTTGTGGTAACAATAAAAGACAAACTTAATCAACTGTCGCAAATGAGGGAAATAATGACCCGTTCAACCTTGCTGACCATTGAAGATCTTACAAATAAGCTGGATATCGGCAAAGCCACTTTAAAATTCATGCTGCATCGATTCAGCCCATGGCTTGCCACACAAATTGCCAACAATGAAACCCTTTACACTGAGCATGCAGTTACCACCCTTTTAAAAATCCAGAAATTACTTGATGCGGGTATGCTGCCCGAGCAAGTAGAAGATTCCCTTGCCCAAGAGGCGCAAATACGCAACGCCGCAGCGAATAAACCTGTCGGTAATCAAGGCGCACTTGCCCTGGATATGGAATCCGTATCCATGTTCAAGGATATGTTCCAGGTATATATCGAAAAACAGGACCGCATTGCCTGTGCCCAGGAAGCACTTGCCCGGGTCGAAGAAAGAAAAGCGGATGCAATGGAAAAGCGGACCGCTGCCGAAGAAAAAAAAGCGGATGCAATGACCAATATAGCCATGGCACTTCAGGAGATGAACCGACGGGTCAGTTCTGTCCCCCAGGCTATGGAAATTGCCGGACGTGCTGTGGAAAACATCGCGTTAGAAGAATTGGAAGTATCCCCCGGGCTTGATGAAAGCCTTTTAGATAGTGATTTTGACGACAATGAGCACCTGTTTGAAGATCCCGGCTCCATTGAAGATCCATTTAAGGATCAGGGCCACGAGGGTCTTGGTGACTTTGGAGTTCCCAATCTGGATGATCTGACTTTACTGGTCGATGAGACCGCTCTGACCCATGGCGATATTGATGACCTGTCGTCATTGATTGATTCAGTATCAGATCCTGCAGGAGACCTTGGCGACCTTTCAAGTCTGCTGGAGGAGACACCGCCGGAACCTGAGATGGACCCGCCACCCCACGATTTAGATGATTTGTCAAAGTTGGTTGATTCTGATTTGTCGTCGTCTGAAATTCTGGGTCAAGACACGGGTCATCAAACAGATCATACAAATGGCAATGAAGACGATATAGATGATCTGTTCAACCTTGTGGGAGTAGATTCCTCCGTCCCAAAAAAACTAAATGAAGATATAGATGACCTGTCCAAACTGATTGAGACTGAAAGTGATGAGCACACCGACACCTTGGATGATTTATCCGCGTTGATAGAAACACCTGAACAGTCCCAGGATACGATGGATGATCTGTCTATGCTTTTAGGGATAGGGGATACGGGAGAAGAATCAGGCCGGAAAATCCCTGACATGGAAGATACCCAGGTCGACGATCTTTGGTCGCTGGTCCCCGAGGAACCGCAATTAACCCAGAAAGACCAAGGCCGGGACCAACAGGCGCTCGATGCCCCAGAAGAGATGGATGACCTGTCTGCGCTGGTAAACCAGGTACCGAACGATACGCACACTTCGGCTGATACAACACCTGATGACCAGGCGAACATTGACGACGCCACGGATGTTCCTGATGGGATGCCTTCGATCAAACCGAATATTTCGCCGGATCAGGACATGAAAAAATACAAGGCCACCGTCATGAAAATCATTATTGAATTAAAGGAACAGGGCTCGACACCCCAGCAGACAACGGATCGCCTCAATCAGGACGATGTCGCGACCCTGTCCGGAAAACCGGCCTGGGGATTAAAAGCCATAGAAAAGATATACGGGTTTATTGATTCTGCTAAATAACAGTCATGGGCTCTGCAGCGGTATTAACGCCTGTATTGTGACGGTTATTTTGCCCCTGCAGCGTCGGCGAAACGAGTATCCACAAATTTATCCAGATCAATCAGAGATGTCATAATATTCATTTTATCCATCATATATTTCTGAATGATATCAAGATCTTCCTTTATTGGGTAAAGTTCTCCGGTCAGAATTCGGTCCGGAGGATCTGTGAGCACCCGCCGAATGATATCCTTGTCCTGGGAAAAGAAATCCGCCCCGATAATTGACGCAGGCTCTGGCTGGGCATCAATGGCAAGCCCGGACCGCACAAAACTGGTGCAGATTTCCTGCATGGCTTCGGGATTTTTTTCAATGATCTCGGTGCGCATAACAAAAACACAGCAAGGATGCTTGGCCCACAAATTTTTGGACAATTCAAATTCTTCACCGTGCCCTGCGGCTATGACCTGGGAGCCGAAGGGTTCGGCCACGATAAACCCGCCGATTTCGCCGTCTTCGTCATACTCAAGGGCTTCGGGCATCTGGAACGGGGCGACCACCTCAAGGGTGACATCAATGCCCTTTTCCGTCGCACGTCCGGGTTTTAACCCTTTTTCGGATAACAACTTGTGAAACAACATATTATGAATGGAGAGCTGATACGGAATTAAAACGGTCTTACCCGCGAAATCCTCAACAGAATTAATATTTGCTTTTTTGTTTTTAACCAGGACACTGCCGGATTTATGGGCCAGCAACAACAGTTTGAGATCAACACCGGACTTAAAAAGGTCCATGGCCGTTGGTGCCAGAACCAATGCCCCGTCCAAGGATTTTACGGAAAGCGCATCAGCAACCTCATTCCACCCGTTTTTAACCACAGGTTCCAGGGTGCAGTGCTGAAAGGTTTCCATACGTTGTTGCAATTTACGAGCTGTCACACCGAGAATGAAATGATCGGTTATTTTAAGATATCCGATCTTGATCGCGGGTTTTTCCGCCATTTCACGCACCTCCGGGGATGATTAATGTATATTAAATATATGCTGAATCTCATTAACGATTATGTTTAAGTTCACTTCAAAGTCATTCTTAAAAAGGCTCTGAACTGTTTAATTACCGGATTTTGAGCATTATTTATATTTGAATCTGCCATAATTTCGCAACAAAGTAAACCCCAAGGTTGATGAACTCGCAAAAAGTCCAATCAGTGCGAAACTAAAGAATTCGTCTGAGATAGATTGATTTTAACTAAAAATAGAATTCGGGCGTCCGGCCGATTCAGCCTCTTTTCTTGCTTGAACAACGATAGTCGCGAAAGCTAAATCCTGGGGAGAGGTGAGTTTAATGTTAAAGGCGCCGCCCTCAACCATCGTCACCGGAATTTTCGCATGTTCGCAAACCGACGCTTCGTCCGTACCTAAAAAGCCGGTATGTTTGGCATGGGAAAGGGCTTTGAGGATCAAGTCCAGGCGAAAAACCTGTGGCGTTTGGGCCCGGAACAGTCCGTCCCGGTCAAGGGTGCAAATGATCCGGCCATTTTTACCAACTCGTTTTACGGTATCACAGATCCCGAGGGCCGGAATGCAGGCACCGTTTTCCCAGGCACTGTCAAGGCAGCGATCAATGAGATCTTTGCCCACAAAGGGGCGCACCCCGTCATGAATCAGCACCAATGCCGTTTCAGGCCGCTCACAAATCTGCATTGCTTTATCGATTCCATTACCCACGGAATCCTGACGGGTACCACCGCCTTTAATAATATGCAGCGGGGTAGAAAATGAAAACTGGCGTAACAGGTCGTTACGGGTAAAATTCAGATCCTGTTCCGGAACCACCAAAATGATCTCATCCACCCGCCAATGTGTATCAAAAGCAGCAAGTGTGTGAACGATTACCGGACGTCCTTCAAGATCAATAAACTGTTTTTTTACAGTGGACTGCATACGCAGGCCTTTTCCTCCTGCCACAATAACGGCAATATTTTTAGAGGGCTTTTTATTTTCGGCGTCCGGCATAACGTTCAATAATCGTCCTTAGCGCTGGCTTACAGTTGATAATGATAACTACTAAATTAAATAGCTCAATTCACTGGGCAAAGGAATGCCCTTTCCCATGTGATCTTCACCATAATTAACACTTGCAAGGATTTTTAAATCATGCAACGCCCTGGAGTCTCCGGTAAAGATGACCGTCTCAATCTCTTCTTTTTTAATTTTCCCCCCGGCCCATTGAATATCCAGGACCGAAGAGGCATCAAACTGGTCTTCGCCCACAAACAACTTGACCTCCCCGCCGTAATGCTGAACGATTTTTGCCACCAAAAGGCTTGGCCGGCTGTGAAAGCCTCTATCTTTAGGAATCCCGACTTTAATTGAGCCGGACTCCATATTCATATTTAATACCTTCGTGGCCACAGCTTTACCCGAGGATAAAAACCGGCCTGCATAATACAGACAATAATTCATGGCACGATCCAGGACAGTGTCCGGATCAATGATATCGGAAAGAGAGAGGCTGATATTTTTATAAACGTGTTTAAAGCCGGTATCATAAAGATGCCGTTCGTAGAAATGAAGCAAACGACCGAGCACCTGCAAAATATGAAAAACGATGGAAAAATGACTGCGCAACTGGTTTAAAAGCTGGGCATCAGGCGATTGCAAGGTGGTAACGACATAGGAATCAAAAGAAGACTGGATATTGTGCACCCGCATCTCATAGCTTCTGATGGTCACCTCGTTAATAACATCAGGAACAAGCTTATAAATGGTTTCAAGATCATAACGTTCGTAAAAGGTAAACTGCTCAAAATCCCGGATCAGTTCAAGAAACTGACTGGAGATCCGTGTCAGATTTTTTTTCTGACTGCTTTTGGGCATGGCATCGTCAATATTATGTTCCAGCTGACTTGCAGTGGCAATACCCGGAAAATAGTCCAGGTTATAGCCGGAATCCGGAATGGTAATACCCAAACGATTTGCTTCCCTTAGCGCAACGGGCGCTGCCTGATGGATGGCCTCCTGTAAGAATCGAAGCATATCCAAGGCCTCCTGCTTAAAGGCACTGTGCTTTTGATCCCCGAAATCGTAAAAGTCAAACCGGTCCAGGGTATGCCGCTGGGAATAACAGGCAAGGGAAAGGTGCCGAATTGAAGCGGATATCGCACGATAAAATACCCACTCCCTGTTTTTTTTTGCACCATGAAAATCAAGAAAGTCCTCCATGATGTGAGAGGTAATGATCAGTTTTGAGCAAAGTTTTTTGGTGAAAAGATAACTGTCATCATTCAATCCAACAATAAACAGAATGCACTGAAGATACTCATATGAAAAGATATTTGCTTTTTCTCTAAAGGATATGCCGCAGGTCTCATTCATAGCTGTTTACTCAATATTTAAAATTTCGGTCTGACCGGCCCGTAAGCCGAATTCTGTTACCCTTAGCGGTTACCCACAAAAAGGTCAACGGTCATTCATCTAGTATGTATGTTGCCATACATCTCAAGCAACCTACCCGGAGACTTGGGCGGGCAGCCCTCAAGCGTCTCTCTATTTGGTCTTGCACCGGACGGGGTTTACCAAGCTTTCCCGGTCACCCGGGAAACTGGTGCGCTCTTACCGCACCGTTTCACCCTTACCCGGTTATTCATTTACATGAATAACCAGGCGGTCTACTCTCTGCTGCACTTTCCTTCACGTCACCGTGACTCTACGTTATAGAGCGTCCTGCCCTGCGGTGTTCGGACTTTCCTCCCGGCGTTAATTCGCCCGGCGACCGTTTGTTCCAGTCAGACCGAAATTAAAAATCATACGTCAATCTAAAAAATTATCTTTTCCTGTAATAAAGAATTCTGCTGCACTGGGGGCAGAATATCAGTTGATTGCCACGCTGAACTTCGATGTACAACTGGGGGGGAATATTCATAAAGCACCCCAGGCACACCTGGTCCTCTGCCTCGGCAACGGCAGAACCCTGGTTCATTTTGGAAATGCGCTTGAAACGATCCAATAGCTTGGGATCAAGACTTGTACCGATTTCTTTCTGGCTTTCAAGGTATTCATCAAGAAGTTGGCGGTCTTTGGTGGTTTGTTCTTCAATCTGATTCTGTTCAGCTTTAACCTGTGCTTCAAGCTGCTGATATTCTTTTGTGCTTTCATCCACAATCGCCTGGGACTTTTCCCGCTCTTCCATGATCTGTAACAGCTCTGTCTCCAAGGCATCTTTTCTTTTTTTATTATCATCCACTTCCCTGAGCAACACCTGATACTCTTTATTCGTGCTTACATTGCGGAGGGTTTCGTTGCTTTTGATAATACGTGCATCGACAATTTTTATTTCATTTTCCGCGTCAAGGCAATTCTTTTTTAACATTTCAAGCTCTTCGGTATTTTCCTTGAGCGCTGCGGCAAACTGTTTCAGCCTGGATGCCAGTTTGGTTTTCTTTTTTTCAACCTCTATCAAAACGTCATTTAGACGAACGATTTGGGTTTCAGCCTCCTGAAGTTTTACAAGGGTGGCAATATCTGGTTTTGACATAAGGTGTTACATCCTCATATGGTTAAAAATGGATCTTGTTCCTGATCATATGTATTAATTATAATTTCAAGTTTTTTGGCATCAAACATCTGTCTAAGACGATTTTTCAAAAGCTCCACAGCAATAGATTCGGAATGAAAGTGACCGACATCCACTGCGGATTTACCATAAAGCTCAATATCTCGTGCCTCGTGGTATTTCAAATCCCCTGTGATATATACATCCATTCCTGAATCTAAAAATTGAGCGGTCAAAGAGCCGCCCGATCCAGAACACAGCGCTGCCGTGGATACCATGTTTTCGGGATTACCGACAAGTCGCACCTGGGAAAGACCCAATTTTTCTTTGATCCGGCAAGCCAGCTGTGCAAGGGTCATGCGTTCACCAAGCCGGCCGAGCCGTCCAAGGCCTTGAATCCGGTCTGGCCTTTCATTTTTCATTGCATCGGCAAAAAAAACATCTGTACAGGAAATACCCAGTTTTTCGGCCAGATAGTCGTTCAGACCGCCCGAGGCTTTGTCCAGATTTGTATGGGCGCTAATTACGGCAATCCGGGATCTTGCACAGATCAGAATGGCAGATCCCGGCATTTTTGAAAAATCAATCTGCTTCTCCGGTGACATGATCAGGGGATGATGGGTAATCAGCATGTCACATCCTGACCTTTCCGCCTGGGTTAGTGCCTGTTCTGTGACATCCAGAGCAATTAGAACCTTGGATACCTGCCATTCAGGATCACCGACCTGAAGCCCGGAATTGTCCCAGGATTCAGCCAGGGCAAACGGTGCAATTTGATCTACAATATCAATAACCTGTTTTACCGTAGGCATGGGCTCAATACGTCTCAAAATAAAAAAGCGTGGAGTACACTCCACGCTTAAGTTTCAATCTATTTTCGTACTGCTTTACAGGCATATCCGTGTATGACCTGGTCATCCTTTCCCTCTTTTCAGCATATCAAATCGACTTTCCCTCCTGCTTAAGACCTCATACATGGAATGCATGAACAAGATCTTTGGTGGGCCCACCTGGATTCGAACCAGGGACCGACCGGTTATGAGCCGGTGGCTCTACCAAACTGAGCTATAGGCCCGGAAAGCCGCTTTGATACTGCGTTGCAAGCAAATTTGCTTTATATATAGTAACGCCGGTTTACTGTCAAGCGTTAATTCTCAATAAACGTTTTAAGCTTTTTACTCCTGGTCGGATGACGAAGCTTGCGCAGGGCCTTGGCTTCAATCTGACGGATACGCTCCCTTGTAACGGTAAAGTCTTTTCCAACTTCTTCCAGGGTATGATCGGACTTTTCTCCAATTCCGAAACGCATTCTCAATACTTTTTCCTCCCTGGGCGTTAGCGTAGCCAGTATTTTACGCGTCTGTTCAGCAAGGCTTAAATCAATGGCTGCCTCGGAAGGAATGGAGAATTTCTTATCCTCGATAAAATCCCCAAGATGACTGTCTTCTTCTTCACCAATAGGAGTTTCAAGGGAAATAGGTTCTTTGGCAATCTTAAGTACTCGCCGCACCTTATCAATGGGGATCTCCATTTTTTCGGCAATTTCTTCGGGGGAAGGCTCCTTGCCCATCTCCTGGACCAGGTACCGGGAGGTGCGGATCAGTTTGTTGATGGTTTCAATCATATGAACCGGAATCCTGATGGTTCGTGCCTGATCCGCAATGGCCCGGGTAATGGCCTGACGGATCCACCAGGTGGCATATGTCGAAAACTTGTATCCCCTACGATACTCAAATTTATCCACCGCCTTCATCAAACCGATATTGCCTTCCTGGATCAAATCAAGGAACTGCAGACCTCTGTTGGTATATTTCTTGGCAATACTTACCACAAGCCTTAGATTAGCACGGACCAGTTCCCGTTTGGCGGCATCTGCTTTTTTACGCCCGATCTCAATGCTTTGAACAATATCAGTAAGATCCTCCACACTACCTTTGACCGAATCCTTTTTTTCGGAAACCTGGTTACATAACGCCATAATATCGTTAAACAGGACAGTTGCGCGCTCGGGAGTAATTTCGTTTCTAGACGTGGCCCATTCAACAAAATCAGCCGAATCTTTTGTCTGCTTCATCATGGTGCTGGGCTGGACATTAAACGTTTTTGCACACCTGGCCAGCAAATCATCTACGGTCTTGAACCAGGTTATTGTGTTTCTGATACTCTTTTCTATATTATCAATCACATTGGATTCAAATCGCCAGCTTTTGAGCAACTCAAAAATTTCTTCGGTGTTGCCGGCAATCTGTTCACCAAGGGTGCTGTATTTTTTTGTGCCTTTGCGGGTACTTTCAAGCTCATCACGGAAGGTTTGATTCTGGACATGCAACTCTCTTATCCGGGATAGGGATTCAAGAAACTTTTCCTGCTTGGTGACTTCATCAACCACCCCGTCACCCTCGTCCACATCACGGAGTACATGCTTTGGCCGCATGGCTTTTTCTTCCATTTTTTTACCGTACATAAAAATGGTATTCAGCGCCAAAGGACAATCCAGCATGGCCCGCAGTACATCCCTTTCTCCGACCTCTATTTTTTTTGCAATCTCAATTTCACCTTCACGGCTGAGCAGGGTGACCATACCCATCTCTTTAAGATACATCTTCACAGGGTCTGTAACGGCACCAAATTCCATATCAGAACGTTCACGCCCGGAAGAAAGCATACCCTTACCACTTTTCCTATCCGGTCCATCATCCTCATCCTCATCGTCGTCATCACGACCCCTGCGGGAACCGGAAAGTTTGGTTTTTTTAACCTTCAAAGACCGGGGTGTCTTTTTGGAACTTTTTGCCTTGCCTGATTTAACGACAGACGCATCCTCGTCTCTATCACCAACCAGTTCAATACCCAATTCTTTAAACTGAATGACAATATCATCTATCTGCTCAAAGGATTGCAAATCATCTGAAATGGCGTCATTGATTTCGGCAAAGGACAGGACGCCTGTTTCCTCTCCCTTTTTAATAAGCTTACGCATTTCGTCTTTGCCGATCATCACGCCCTGCTCAGATTTGCTGGTCTTTTCTGCCATATATGCCTCCCAAAGGCTTAAAGTTAACTGTTATGCAACTGCCTAATCTGCTGCTGCTTAAGTTTGAGCAGCTCTATCACATCAACATCACAGCCCGCTTTTGCTTTTGTTAATTCACTGACTATTTTTCTGTCTGTTTTATTTTTTATTTTTACGACCCGGTTAATCAGAACTGCAAACGTCTGCAAAGGATCCTGAACCCCGGTATAATCTTCCATAGCCATGGATGCAATCAATTGCCGGTCTTCATCGGCTTCAACCCTGGCCATGACCGCCCCCACAATATTTTGCCCATCCACCTTGCTGTCAATGATCAAACAGCCAAGACGCTCAAGCCGCTTTGAATAAAAAGCGCGGAGCACTTTTTTTTCCACGGCGACACCAATCAGTTCAGGCCAATGAAGCATCATAGAAAGAATCTGCTTTTCCCGGGGGTCAGATTCCCGAACGCTTTTGGATACATCATCCTTTTCAGGGATCAAAGGACCCCGGGCCTGACTGTTTACATGCTTTTCATAGGCTTCTTTTACTTTTTCAAGAACAGCCTTTTCATCAATATTAAGTGTTTCAGCAAGCTCGCGAACATAGATTGACCGAACCGCATAATCCTGAATCATAGCCAGATGCTGCTTCATTTCGTCCAGCACTTTGATTCGACCCTCAACGGAAGTGCCGTGGGTATCCAAAGCCAACTGAAGCAAAAACTGCATCACAGTCTTGGCAGTGTCTGCAAGGTCAAGGAAGGCATCCCGGCCATGGGCCATGACGTACGAGTCGGGATCATTATTTTCCGGAAGCACCAGAATCCGGGTATCAATCCCCTCTTGAACAAAAATATCAATGCTTCTTTTGGCTGCCTTTATACCGGCTTCATCCGAATCAAATACCAGGGTCATGGTCGTTGCATACCCTTTAAGTATCCTGACATGCTCGCGGGTCAAGGCCGTACCAAGGCTTGCTACACAATTTTGAATTCCATGCTGGTAAAGAGAAAGAAAATCGAAGTAACCTTCCACAATAAACACCTGACCCAGCCTGCGGCACTCCTGTTTTGCAGCGTGCAGTCCGTAAAGGATCCGGCTTTTATTGTACACAGGTGTTTCAGGAGAGTTCATGTATTTGGGCATGCTGTCGTCCATCACCCGCCCACCGAAACCGGCCACCTGCATGTTGATATCAAAAATAGGGAACATCAGCCTATTTCTGAATCTGTCGTAAAACCCGTTTTTCTGTTTTTTTTCCAGCACCAATCCGGAACTGATCGCAACCCCTCTGGCAACTCTCTCTCGTTTTAAAACAGCGACAATGGCATCCCAGGCATCAGGGGAAAACCCGAGCTGAAACTGTTCAATAATCTGCCGACTGGTTCCCCTTCGTTCAAGGTATTGTCTTGCTGCATTGCCCTTCAATGGGTCATCTAAAAAGGAGGTGTATGCCTGCATCACCTTTGTATTCAGTCGGAAAAGCGCTTCCCGGACATGGACGGCCTTGCGCTGTTCCGGGCTCATTTTCCGGGTCTCTATGACGATATTGTATTTTCTGGCCAGCATCTTTGCCGCTTCGGGAAAGGAAATTCCGTGATATTTCATGATAAACGACAGAACATTCCCACCGACACCGCATCCAAAGCAATGAAAAATCTGTTTATCGGGATTAACGGAAAAAGAAGGCGTTTTTTCAGAGTGAAAGGGGCACAGACCAAAAAAGTTTCTACCTGATTTTTTTAGAATAACCGCCTCGGACACAACATCAAATATATCCGAGGCAGCTATAATTTCTGCAATTTTTTCTTCAGGGATCATCATTTTGGGTGGTGCAGGCTCCAAAATCTCAAATCTTTATGTAATTTAAATAGGATAAGCAGTGAATACGATCTGTCAATAACGACTTGGCAGCTAACTATAAACAGCCCTTGGTGGACAAAGCGCCCGATACCTGGGAAATCGGCCGGGTTGCAGTGTGCAACGATCGCCCAAACGCCTTGAAGATGGACTCAAGGGCGTGGTGTTCATTCTCACCGTACAATGTATTAATGTGCAGATTAAATCCGCCTTTGACACAGACTGCCTGGAAGAACTCCTTGGCAAGATACGCATCAAAAGCCCCCCGGGATTTCAAATCGCTGGGGATATTGTAAACAAGATAAGGCCGGTTGGACAAATCAATGGTCACCCTGGACAAGGATTCATCCATGGGGACACTTGCATCTCCAAACCGATGGATACCCCCTTTTTCAGATAATGCCTGCTGTATTGCTTGGCCAAGGACAAGGCCTGTATCCTCTACGGTATGATGGAAATCTACATCAAGATCGCCTGTTGCTGAAATTCGAAGATCAAAAAAACCGTGTACTGTAAACGCTGTAAGCATGTGATCAAAAAAAGGGATTCCTGTGTTGATCTCAGCATTTCCCCGTCCATCCAGATCCAGCCGGATATTGATCCGGGTTTCCTTAGTCTGCCTTGACACTTCAGATTGTCGACTCATAAAAAAACTCCTTGAAACCGGCAGAAATCTGTTTTATACAACGTTCTAATCAACTGGCGCTCTATTTTTATTGTTCACCACAATCATGGCGCAACACAATCGCACCATAACGAATCTTTCTAAAATACCCGCATTTTATGTATTTGTCAACGACGAATTCTTGGGCCGACCTACATTCAAATAACCGATTGAAATTTATGAGCTAATTGATATATTAGAGATATGTATCATTAGAGGAAGCGTGATGGACATCCAGACTGCAGGAATAAACAGTTTCCATATATATCAGTCAGCTCGAGAACAAGGATTTGGCACGATATCTGTGCCCCCCAGCGAGTACCGGATACAGGAGGCCCAGACAGACCAGACACCCCCCCTGCCCGAAGATGAAAATCGATCGGATTCAGAGTCCGGCATCCAGAAAGATGAAGCGGTCAAGGAAGAAGAACAGTCGTCACAACCCGATGCCGAGTCAAATCTGAGCCCGGATGAAAAGCTTCTACTTGAAAAACTAAAAAAAGCCGACGCTGACGTCAGGGCGCATGAAATGGCCCATATTGCTGCCGGTGGTGAATTTATTACGTCCGGCGCAACGTTTTCCTATCAAAAAGGCCCGGACGGACAAAACTATGCGGTGGGCGGTGAAGTCCGTATCGACACATCTGCCGAGCCTGGAGATCCCGAAGCGACATTACAGAAAATGCGGCGGGTTCGTGCCGCAGCCTTAGCTCCTGCCCATCCATCCTCCCAGGATTTAAAAGTTGCATCCAACTCGGCATCCCAGGCGGCCAAAGCCATGGCGGAAATTACACAGCTTGTGGCAGATGAACAGGCCGGCCAAATGGATACAGCAGTATCCGGCTATACCCGCCGGAAGGTTTCCGACACCTACACCAAAACACGCAATATGACCGGCCAAGACCCCCAAAATTCATTCCACATTGCGGTGTGATAAAAACATTGTTATGAAGATAAAATTTTGATATTATTAGATATCAGTTGTCATGAAACCGGAGGTAAAAATAATGACTATGACCGTCCATAGCAATGTATCTGCGCTGCAGGCATTTTCAAAACAAATGCAGGTTTCCGCAAATAATGTTGCCAACACCTTGTCGGACGAATACAAGGCGGACAGGGCTTACAATGTGGAGAGTAAAAACGGACAGGTACAAACAGCCATCTCCGAAACCCAGGCAAGCGGTCCCATGGTTGAAGACCCCACCAAAAACGATGGCTCCCTAAAGGAATTATCCAATACAAGCCTTGCAGAGGAAATGGTTGTGCAGATTCAAGCCCAGAATGGTTTTGAGGCCAATACCAAAGCGATTCAGACTTATGATAAAATCACCGGAAGCCTGTTGGACACCATCGGATAAGATATTAAACTTGACATAACGCCGCTCTCCCTACGGACACGCGCTAAAAATCTTACAACGATTTACCTTTTGACTATTTTTATTGTGCTGAAACTTACCTTTTTTACCCGACTTCTTATACCCTTTTTTTTGGTTGTGCTGATATGCGCAGGCTGCGGCACACCTGACGTAACACCCCCCAATGACTTAGCAGATCAGCCTGACCTTTCCTGCCAGACTGATGAACAGACAGATGAAGCACCCTGCCTACAGGCTGGACCGAAAACCGCACCCACCCCGCAAACAAAACAGGCCGCATGTATCGGCAAATCACGTCAGTCAATTATCCAGACTGCCGTAACTGCCGTGGGAGCGCCCTATCGCTGGGGCGGGCTTAGTCCCAAAGGATTTGACTGCTCAGGCTTGGTGGTATATGCCTACAAAAAAATCGGAACCCATGTACCAAGAACAGCCAAAGCCCAGCTCAGCAACTGCAAATCCGTCACCCGTCAGAACCTCAAACCTGCAGATCTGGTTTTTTTTTCGGTACCCCGAAGAAGAGGAGTGGTTCATGTGGGCATTTACATCGGCAAAGATCAATTTATCCATGCACCGGGCAGGGGACGCAAGGTGCAATGTGCATCATTGAACAATATCTACTTTAAACGACATTTTATAAAAGCTGGAAATTTCTTAAAAAAAAAGGTGGCGCAGGATAACAACCAAAGCAACCTAAGTTACAATTAAAAGCCATCTTAAATGCATCTTTATTTAAGATGGCTTTATACATTTCTAATGGGACCTTAAATCCAGTTTAGGCACTAGAAAATAAGGTTCAATCAACGCATGGGGAACATATGACAGTTTTGCCTGGCGTAATCCTGGTATGCCAAGGTCCTGTTCCCGGTTGATATATCGCGCGGTTCCATTCAAAAATCGGGCAGTTTCATAATTGATCATCTGACCTGCCCCCTTGAAAGAGACATCCGCTTTTTCAAAATGCACATCCCAGGTATCAGAAGAGAGGGGACTGAAAACAGCAAAGGCGGCGAGCTCGCCTTTAACCCGCAGCATCAACCCGCTCAATGCCAGATCATTCCAATGGGAAAATGCCATAGTCATGGCCTCAGATTCTTCGACCAGTGAACTGGAAACAGAAGATCTGTCTTCAAGCAAGCGCTGCTCAAATTCCATCACTTCTTTGCAATCCGCCTCGTTAATAGGGTGTATGGAATAATCCGGGTACGTCCGCTTAAACTGGGCAATAAGATTTTTTTTCTTGTGCAGTTTATTTCCCTTTAGCTCTGCCAGCTCCTCGGTCCGGTAGACATAATCTGCCTCATCCCGGTCAGAGGTAATGCCGAAATACCGGTCCAGATCCGGCCAAATCTCTACGTAAGATTCAGGCACAAGTCCAATGTTTCCGGACAACCCCGCAGCAACAGCTTTTTGGGATAAAGCGAACATCTCTTCGGGCGTTAAATCTTCTCCAATGGGCATGAACAGGGTCTGGCTACGATCGTCATAAATGACCAACCTGTTTTCATAAACAAACCATGAATAGCGGTACAGATTCTGCCAGCAAAAAAGATTAACAAAACTATACTCACATGAGCAGGGTGGGTAATGGCCCAGGAAATCAAGGATCAAGGAACGGGTTTCCAGATCAAATTTCCCGGGCTTAAGTATACTTGGTTCAGTTTGCAGATCATCGGCACTGCTGCCGATGATTGGCGTCGTTTCGTAGGTAGCCGGTTGTTGGCTATGGCATCTCATTATGTTTCCTCTTCATGAAAGCCCCAATACATGTATCAGTTACTTTCATATTTTGTTAGTGTGCGGGGCCTGATATTAAATTCAAAGCCACACCATCATTTTTTAAGAAGGTCTCCAGCAAACACCTGGATTTTTTTGTGTCTTTATTGCGGACCAAGATCATCATTCAAGCTTAAAAGGGATATAATCTTTCATCTGCCTGAATCCCAGATTTTCATAAAACGAACCTGTTCCCGGCTCGCCAATTAATCCGATCCAGTCCACACCCTTTTTCTTAAGCTCCTCAATCAAAAACTTTACAATCATGCTGCCGATACCACATTTTTGATAGACGGACAGCACAACCACATCCTGAATGTAAGCATCACTGCACAGATCGGAAAGGGCCCGACCCATTCCGATTAGCTTTTTTTTTAAAAAAGCACCTGCAAACAATGCGGATCGTTCAGGAATAAGGCGCAAAAAAGCATCTGATGTTTTGTAATCATCCTGCCACCATCCGGCATCCTGGTATAGGGCCTGCAACTCATCCACAGACACGGTATCCACAAGTTTTATCTCAAGCCCGTCAAGCGTAGGTCTACTCATATATCTTTGCCTCTCAACATTTTTTCTGCAAAATAGGGAAGCACAAAGGCCGCACGGTGCACTGCCGGGCTATAGTATTTCAACTGGCCCTGAAGGGTTTGGGGAACCAAACGAGCCGGTTCCGTAAGCCCAGGACCTAAAGACCCCAGGCACACACTGATGTGGCCGCCGGTATACGTAGGAACAACAATGTTTGCATAGGCATGTACCGGAAACAAAGACCGGGTGATGTCCACCAACTTTTCAACCCAGTCCGGGTGGAGAAAAATAGATTCTCCCTGGGTTGCAATCAGGCCTCCTGGCTTGAGCGAACGCTTTAAATCCTCATAAAATTGATTCTCAAACAATACTTCACCGGGACCTACCGGATCCGAAGAATCCACAATAATGACATCATAACATTCAGGATGTTCCCGGACAAAGGCCGCCCCGTCTTTGATATGAACCGTAACTCTGGGATCGTCGAAGCCACAGGCCATGGACGGTAAAAACTGTTTTGAAACTTCAATGACCTCTTCATCAATTTCACAAAAATCAATTGAACGGATATTCTCGTGGCGACCAATTTCACGCAGCACACCGCCGTCTCCGCCACCAATGACAAGCACAGTTGCAGGATTGGGATGGCAAAACAAGGGCAGATGGCTCATCATCTCCTGATAACAGAACTCATCTCGCTCTGTTAACTGGATGATGCCGTCAAGCACCAGCATCCGTCCGTGGGAACGGGTCTGGTACACATCAATCTGCTGGAATCGGCTTTTTTTACGGCACAAAACTTCATCCACCTTCATGGAAACAGCGATGCCTTCCCACATAGAACAAACTTCTGAAAACCATCCGTTGTTGATAACGCCTGAATTTGCCATCTATATCTTGCGCCCCGATCTATTGTCTTAACGCCACCTGCATTTTGTAGTGGCGGCCCTGAAAATATGACAAAGAAAACTCTGCCAATTCCCGCGGCTCATATGTATTGCAACAAAAAATATCCAGATATGCCGCATGGGTTGCATGGGCGAAATGGCCTGAAATCCCAAACGTTTCAATGGATTGTGTCATGGAAAAACCCGCTGCCGTATCGGTTTCATCATAATAGATTTCAGGATTATTTTCAGTGTCCTTCCCACCAAGCGTTTCACACATTCTACCCACAAATTGTTTTATTCGGTCAGGATCTTTTGTTATCTCGGAACTGCAATCATATAAATCCACAGCGGTAGATATTCCCCAAGGATTTGTATTTTCGCGCACTTTTTTCCAGGATATGGGAAGCGTTCGTCTATCCATCACCCGCTCATTGCTGTTTGGCGGATATCCTGGAACTGCAGACTGAAACAGCCCCCGGTTCTGATCCGAAGAGATAAAAACCCGACGGGATAAAAACTGAGCCTCTATGGAATGAATGGCTTTGTCCAGATCAATACTATCTGCGCATGTAAAGATATCTACTGCGGCATAATTGTGCTCGGGCCAGGCATGAACCGTAAAATGGGATTCGGCAATAATCACCACCCCGGATACGCCCTGGGGTTCAAATTGATGAAAGGAACTGCTGATAATTGTAGCCCCGCTATCTATGGCCGCTTTAAGCAAAATCGATTCGACCCCGTCCTTATCAAGCAGAACATCAGGTGCACAATCATAATATTCAATGGTAATATGCCGCCCCAGGGCAAATCCCGGCTCAGGAAAACAAACGGTCCGCTTTTTGTTTTTATCAAGCAATTTAAAAAAAAGACTCCCAATAGCAATCACAGGCTGATTTACCTTAACAACATATAGGTTCACCCCATGATAAATCTAATATTAATTTAACACATTATCGTGATGTTTATATTAAAACATAAAAAGACAACAAGTTTCAAACAAGAAAAACAGAGCGGTTAGAACACTTCCATTACAGAAGAAAATCGTTGAAATTGAGTCTCAATCGGCAGATTTTTTTCTTTAAGCCGTTCAATCATGGTGGGTGTATTAAAACGCAGATAGGGATTTACCTTAAGTTCTTCGGAGAGACGGGACACAACATGCTCCGGATCATATGCGGCTGCATATTCGGTTAAATTGGGATTATCCGGCTCAATAATCCTGGCATATTTTAAAGAATCAAGAACATAATCATGTCCGGCATAAACCAGGGTGTCGCCGGGCAATTCCATCAATAGAGTTAAGGAATTAAAAAAGGCGTTTAAATCCCCAGAAAAACAATTGCCGACCGTGGCATTAAACAATGTATCTCCGGTGACAATAAACCCATCCCCTTTAAAACAAAGCGAATCCATGGTGTGTCCAGGGGTTCGTATCACCTCAATCCCGGTACCGTCTTTCAGGGCAAGCACCTGACCGTGTAAAAGGGTCGTACAGTCAATAAACTGCGCATTTGTCATCTCAACAAGTGCAGTGTTACCCTGGGTGTGATCTCCATGGGTATGGGTATTGGTTACAATATCAATGGGAACATTTTTTTCAGAGGCAAATTTGGCCATCTGCTCAGGGGCTCCGGGATCAATGGCGATAGAGGAATTCCCATTATAAACCAGATAACCCAGATTGTCCGTACCATATTTAAATTGTTCAATATCCAAACCCAGAATCCTTTATCTAAAAAATCTCGTCTTCGTCTTCCCCAAAGTCGCCTTCTTCCTCATCCTGTCCGGGACTTGCGCCCATGGGTTCGTCATCATACACGTCAAGTTCGTCCTCATCCAAGAAAGACTCATCAAGCTGGACATCAAGTCCGTGATCATCAAAAATCATACTGATGGCTTCTTTGAGATTCCGCTCAAAGCTTTCAGCGTAACTGTCATCTTCATCAGCTGAAAACTCATAGACCTCATCATGCTCTTCAATCAGATCCCTGAGATCGGCGTCTATTTCAGATTGGGCATAAAAATCTGTTTCATACGCATCAAGAATATCTTCGTACAGGTCATATAACTCAAATGCCTCAACGGCATCAAAAATAGTCATTTTTTTTGCCACATTAAATCTCCCGGATTTATATCTGTTTATGTTAATAATGGTTTTACAATTGTCAAATTTACATTGACCGGACTTTATACAGGCTCATCAAACATGACGGTGCCTGCATAGTATTTCTTGATAAAGAAGGTTTTCTTTTTTTTCAATCCCAAAATCAAATCAGATGAAAAAAAAAGGTTCTTTCGGGACCTCAATAAAGACGCCTGAAAGAACCTGATAATAACACAATCCTAAATTTAAGCTTTTACTTCAAATGGTTGGAAAAGGCTGTTCAATGGGAGCTCTCACCGATTATTTTTTATGGCACTCCCCACAAAGCAAGGGGCCTTTTCCTTTTATTACATGACAGCTTCTGCACTGGACATGAAAGGCGTTGGCCAAAGGCATCGGGTTATCGGGACCTGCAACCAGACCGTGGCAGTCCGAACAGGGCGTATCCTCACTGGATTGACCGGATACAAGCTTCCCGTCCTTCCATACATGGTGGCAAACCGAACAATCATCAATTTGGGCAGCTTCATTATGCACGTCATGATCAAACACGGCGGCTGGACGTTTCAGCCGTTCAAACGCCGATGTATCCATGCGGGCGGCATCGTCTTGGGCATCAGCCTGGCTGGTGTATACCGTTGAAATGCCGTTACAGGCAAAAAGAATCAATGCGATCATCAGAACTTTTATCTTCATTTTATTCTCCCGGAACATAGACCTTTTTATCCATTGTTTCAAAAATGATATCTCCCAGAAATTTTACGTCCATGTCCAGTTTATAATGGTGTATGATATCCTCAAGGCCCGAATGACAATTGTGGCACGGTGCGATCAAAACCTTGGCACCGGTTGCCTTGAGCTGTTCGGCCTTCACGCGGTTATTTACCATGCGCTCGGTTTTATACGGAGGTCCGCAGTTGATCACCCCGCCGCCGGCACCACAGCAGTAGTTGTGCTCCCGATTCGGTGTCATTTCCACAAAATCCGAACAGGTCATATCCACCACCACTCGTGCCAGATCATGCAGCCCGCGTCCCCTGGAGACATTGCACGGATCATGAAGTGTGACCTTCTCCTTGAACTTTTCTTTAATTGTGATCCGGCCTGAGGTGAGCAACTCATGGTAAAACTCAATGGCATGAACCACATCAAAGGGAGGCATGGCCCATGAAACCCATCTGTTGCCCACGTCATAGATTGAGCGAAACGCATGACCGCATTCGCCCATGACAATGCGCTTAACATTAAGATCTGCGGCAGCTTCGTAAAAGGCTCTTGTGATTCTGCCTGAAATTTCATTGTCCCCTGTGTACATGGCCATGTTGGAGTTATCCCAGCCCGGGCGTGACGGCATTGTCCAGTTTATTCCTGCGGCATGCATCATGACCGCCGCCTGATAAATCAGACCGGCCTGGAATTTGGGTTCCGGCGCAATGACCGAATACATGACATCAGCCCCTTTTTTATCCAGGGGGATTCGAAGATTTTCAAATTCTTCCCTGCCATCTTCCTCCTGCCACTGCAAGGTGTCGATCCACTCATCTTCCTTAACCCACATTTGGTTCAAAGTAGCTGAGTGGGAATTCACCGTGTCCTGTATATACTGGGGCGTAATCTCGAGTTTGTGGCAGATGCGTCTGACCAACAGCATCATATAGGCGATATCAATTCCAAAGGGGCAGTACATGGAACATCTGCGGCATACATTGCATTCAAGGTGCGCAATACGCACGGCTCTTCGCAGAAAATCCTTTGACACGTTTCCCTTTTTTTCAAGCATCTCCCAGATGGTCTGTTTCACCTTGGCTGCGGGAGAAAACCTTGGATTTTTGTCATTGGACAAAAAATAACTGCAGGCATCGGAACAAAGTCCGCAACGCATACAGGTTTGAACATATGCCTTAAGCCTGGGGCCACTTTCTTCGTGGAGCACCTGGTTGATTCCTGTGACTATTTTTTCCTGGGTAAGCCGTTCAAGCCCACCTTCTACAGCCGGATCCATTTTGTCATCCTGCTGTTTAGTTTCCATTTGTGAGGTATCCTGCATTATTATCTCCTCTAAAGGCGTTTCACCGTTATGATATTAAAATTACCAGTCCCTTGCGTGCCTGACATTACCAAATTCAGATCCGGTATAGGCCCGGGTAAACGGGGCAAACATCATATGGGAAAACCGTGAAAACGGAATCATGATCAGCATGAGCTCTCCACACAGGATATGAACAATCATTACCCATCTGTATGCAAAAAACTGATGATAGGCAAGAAATCCAGTTAAAAAAGGCAACAGGACCACGGAGATCAGTAGAAAATCCGTGGGCGATGTTAAAAATTTTACATCCGGCACCACGATCCGCCGTCCCCAGAAAAAAAACAGGGAAGCAATCACAAGCACGTTCAGCGTATCTGCAATGTGGTCGTTGAATACAGGCCAGGAAATGTTAAAGGCTTCTTGAACCAAAACGATGTGGCCGGACAAAAAGATCGGCACTGCAAACAAAAGCAGATGGAACAGATAGGATATGCCGTAAAAAAAAGGTTTTTGACGAGTGGACACCGGGAAAAAAGGAATCAGCCAGGCACCAATGGAGCGCAGGCTGTGAAATACGGTCATATAAGAAAAGATGTACGGCTCTTTTTGTTTAATTTCACGAATAAAACCGACCGCCCGAACCCCGAGACCTCCTATAAAAACAACAAAAGAGATCCACACCATGGGACCCATGATAAAATCTATAAAAGCATTCATATTTTTTTCCTTACACAGTGATGACGCTGCGTTTATATATCCCGTTTTCGATACCTTTGACCAAAATCCTATCATTTGCCGGCCCAATTACGGGGTCCGCCATATACTCATAAGGCCCTGCCACCACCTGGTCATTGACATTCACATAATATTTGCCCTGTTTTTCATAGCTTACGGCCACCAAAGAGCCATCATCACTGATACAGGGTGAAAAAATCTTATCGCAGGAAAGCTGAAATGCTTTGTCGTTTTTTGCAAGTCCCCACATGCCCTTATCCTTGAATACGGCAACCAGGGCAGAGCCATCCTTTGAATGCACCATCTGTCTGACCATGCCATCCCACTCAAGGGACCAGGGGGTATCATCCTGGGCAATGCGCCATTTGCCGAATTGCGGGGCCACAATGGCACACAACACCCCGGTAACCGGGTTTAATGCCAGATGCCAGATATTGTCATAGCCTCGGGTCCATAATTGCCGGTCATCCTGATATAAAAACCATTTGCCTTTGGTTCTCACCGGCACTGTAACTTTGTTCCCGTCTTTATCGAAAATTGGCTTCCATACCGCGACAAAGCGATTGTCCCAGCATTCACCATTGACTGCCACGCCGTAGGATTGACGATCAAATCTAATCGCCCAGGCCAGATTTTCGCCGCTGTTGTCAAACCTGATGTCCCAGATGTTAAAAAAATGTTCTTTGCCCGGCACACCATTTTTGGCCACGGAAAAAAGCCCCTGGGAAAAGGCGTTCACATCTGCGGCAGCCATGGATTTCACCTGGACAACGGCAGCGCTGTCGCCTTGTTCACTCAAGGTCATTCCCGTCATACTTTCAAAGGTCTTATCCCAGGGTTCATCGTTCACAGCCATGCCGTATTCCATGTCCTGCTGAAAGGCGACACCAACCTTCGAGCCGTCACAGTTCCATCTCAAATCCCAAATAAAATCGAATTGATTGGACCATGGTGTGCCATCTATGACAAGCCCCCACTGTTCATCCTGACATACGCAGGCGGCCAGCCGGTTGTCAGGCAATGCCTTGAGACTCCATGCCTTTTCATATTCGCCTTCCCACAACTTTCCATTGACGCATATACCAAAGACAGCCTCATCAAGGTTGACAATATTTGCCAATGATTCTCCATCAACTGAGACACAGGGCTCCTCCACCCAATTATATTCAGATTCCAATTCTTTAACGGAAATCTCTTTGAGCGGAGTGCTCCAATCCCATGATTGTTTGTCTTTCATTTTGATCTCCCACTATAATTCAAACAACGGCCGAAGGCCGTACTACAAATAGCTAAAACATTAAATTCAGGAAGGAATCGTGACCATATGCGACGACGCACACATATCCAATGTGCGCTTTTATCCCACAACCGCGAATTTACTTCGATTTTTATACGTTTATACGACTTGCACTCGACAACTTCGACCCTGGGAGTTACCCAGACACCCCCAGATAAAAATCAGTTAAACAGAAATTATTTTTTACGCTACTACACACACTATAAAGAAAAAATTGAAATTATTTGGTGCACGACCCAAAAACCGTAGATTGTGGTTCAGGCACTATTTACAACTTTCTTTTTTCGCCTTTTTTTTCTGGTAATCCGTCAATGCCAGATAAAACGCACCCACACAAAGCTCTGCGCAATGATAATGATCTTCAGGCAGAGTTTGCAGGTACTGTTTGACCATTTCGTCAGTGATATTCCAGGCATTTTCAACCAAATGCCCCTGGCCCAAATGTACTACACTGTTACAGCATGCTGCAGTATAAACGCAGCCGTCGAAATCAAAGGAAATAGAACTTAAGCACTCATTTTGGTCCACCATGATAAAGAACTCTACAGTGTCGCCGCACACACCGATCCGAGTGCCGTATCCATCGGGATTTTCAATCCGTTCTCTGTAACTTGCTTCGTATGCCATTTCAATGAGAGTAAGAGAGTGTACGTTCCAAAAATCCTGGCTTTCCATTAAAAAAGAACTCCTTTAACTACATCTATTGTCCTATGCAAACACACCTTCAATATCATGTACATCAATATCATATTCTCGTAAAATAAAAAACAGACTAGACATAATTTATTGTCCAGTCTGTTTTTTATTTTATGAAAAAGACCTGTGCACTTTACACAGGTCGTTTCAACTTTCGTTACAGTGCTGAGGTAAAAAATGTACCCAAGCCTCTATCTATTATATAGCCTTGGCTGTATATCGGCCAACCGGCCACACAATATTCAGGGTTTACCTGAGTCCTGCACCTTTCACAAGTTCAGGTACCTTTTCTTCCCATTCGATGGCCATAATATGGAACCCTTTTACGCCTTTGCACTCCTTGAGGCGCTGCATCTGCTCAATGGCCATCTTGATGCCTTCAGCGGCCTGTTTATCTTTATCCACACCGGCAAGACGGTCGATAACTGAGTCGGGTATATCCATACCAGGCACCTTGCTCTTCATGTATTTGGCCATGCCCAGGGATTTCATGGGGGTAATACCGGCAAGGATGGCAACTTTCTCATCCAGGCCGCGGTCAACCACCTGTTTCATCCACTCTTCGAACTTAGGCACGTTGAAAATGCACTGGGTCTGGATGAAATCGACACCGGCAGCTATTTTCTTGGCCAAGCGCATAACGCGCAGTTCAAACGGGTCGGCAAAGGGGTTAGCAGCCGCACCGATGAACATTTTAGGCGGATCGGTAATGTCTGCGCCGCCCTGGAACTTCCCCTCGTCGCGCATATCTTTGACCATCTTAATCATATTGATGGAGTCAATATCATATACAGGTTTTGCCATGGGATGGTCGCCGAAATGGGGATGATCGCCGGACAGACAGAGCATGGTGTTGCAACCCAGGGCATACGCACCAAGGATGTCGGACTGCATGGCCAGACGGTTTCTGTCACGGGATACCATTTGGATAATGGGGTCGAGTCCCATCTGTTTAATGGCAATGCCGCCGGCAATGGAAGACATTCTGACCATGGCGGTCTGATTGTCTGTGATATTGATGCCGTCAACATAATCTTTGATCATGTTGGCTTTCTCTTTGATAATATCCACATTGCAACCTCTGGGAGGACCTACTTCAGAGGTTACGGCCAGTTGGCCTGAGGCCAGTACTTTTTCCAGATTGCTTTCAGTTTTCATTATTCAACGTCCTCCGTAATTTTGGATGATGCCAAATCCTCCCGGATAATTTTTCTGGGTCCGCCGCCGCCTGCAGGGCGCCAGTCTTTTGCCGCAACCAGTTCTTCATAGCGATCCTGAATTCCCAGTTCACACAACCGGTTCCAGATCAATTGCCATGCACAATCCACATCTGGGCTGATCTCACATTTACCACTGGAGTTACCGCCGCAAGGACCATTCATCAGGCTTTTTGAACAACGGGCAACAGGACAGATGCCGCCGGTAACACCCAGCATGCAGTCACCACAACCCATGCAGCGCTCAGCCCAGACGCCCTGGCTTTCGGACGCGCCCATGAATTTGGTATTCACACCCGGGAAAACCGGAATCGCATAGTTTACGGCAACGGTCTGGATTCCGCAGCCACAGGCCAGAGAAACAATGGCGTCAACCTGACCGGCCAGTTCTTCAAGCTGGGCAACATATTCCGGATCGCACTGGCGTTCCAGGGTATGCTCTAAAACCTCAATCTTTTTACCTTCTTTGGCGCTGTTCAGCCGAATTGCGGAAGCCAGAAGTCCTACCTCTTTTCTGCCGCCTGCAGCACAAACGGTAACACATTCGTTGCAGCCAACCACAAGTATTTTTTCATAGGGCGCAATGTACCCGAGAATTTCCTGTAGGGGTTTTTGTTCTGCTGTGATCATGTTTTAATCTCCAAAAGTTTTATATAAAAAGTAACCCGTTAAATCTCTTTCATACGTTAGACAAGACAAGCAAATGCAACAAATCATTTAAATTGCATGAGCCGCTTTTTTTAAACGGCTTTGCTTGTTGCCTGACTGACCGGGCTTGGCCCTAATGCTTTAATCTTTTCCGTAAATTCGGTTGCAGCCTGGGCAAATTTTTCACCCATACCTGCGGAAAAGCGCATCATGGCCACGCGTTCGGGCTCCCAACCCAGAGTTTCCAGGATCTTTTTGATACTTTCCACATGGGCTGCGGCATGCACATTACCGTCTTTAAAATGGCAGTCGCCTTCCAGGCAGCCAGCCACATATACACCATCAGCCCCTTTTTCAAGGGCTTTCATCAGGTGGATGGCGTCTACTTTGCCGGTGCAGGGCACGCGTATAATTTTTACGTTGGACGGATATGAAATCCGCCTGGTGCCGGCCATATCTGCTGCGGTGTATGCACAATAATGACAGCAAAAGGCCACGATTTCAGGCTCAAAGTTACTCATTAGTTATACCTCTCAAATAAACCATCAAGTTTAGCCATTATCTGGTCATCTTCCCAAGCCGTTAACTGAATGGCCTTGGCCGGACACTCGGCGACGCAGATACCGCAGCCGCGACACTTGGCCGGATCAATTTCTGAATGCCGTTCAGTATTGATAAAAGGAACATTATATGGACAGGCTCTGACACAGATCAGGCAGACCGCACACTTAATCGGATCAACCGTGGCATAGGTAGCCGGTAGAGTAATCTCTTTGGTGGCCAGCAGGGTCCGGGCTCTGCCGGCAACGGCATGGGCCTGGGTGATGCTTTCACGAATCACCTTGGGAGAATGGGCCGTACCGGCCACAAAGAACCCGCGAAGCGCCATATCAATGGGTTTAAGCTTCACATGATCTTCTAAGAAAAAGCCGTCTTCCGTCTTGGGCAAATCAAACAGGCGTGCAAGCTCGTTGGTGGTTTCCGCGTTTGCAACCAAACCGGTACTTAACGCCACGCAATCGGCTTCAATCTCAATGTCCTGGCCCAGAACAAAATCATGGGTGCGAACAATGGTCTTACCGGCGTCTTTGCTGACAACCGGACGATGATCAAGGTCAAAACGAATAAACTTAACGCCTTTATTCCGGGCTTCTTTATAATAGTCTTCCTGGAAACCGTAAGTGCGGATATCTCTGTAAAGAACAAAAATGTTGAGATCCGAGTTCATTTCCAGAAGACGCAGGGCATTTTTAATGGCCGCCTGGCAGCAAAGGCGTGAGCAGTTAGGGTTATCGGCTTCCCTGGAACCTGCACATTGAATCATCACCACCTGCTCCATGGCCTTGATTTTTGCTTCATCATTTTCAAGGATGGCGTCAAGATCAAGCTGGGTCATAACCGTATCAAGCTCGCCCAAGCCATATACGGCAGGCCGGTTGGCTTTTGCACCGGTGGCAAGAATGGTAACACCGTGCTCAATCTGTTCACGGGCACCGGCAGCCAGCATTTTAATACCGGTGGTAAAATTGCCGGGCACACCATGGTGGTCTGCAATCGATGCACCGGTGTACACTTTGATATTGTCATTGGCAGAGACTGCAGTCACAAGATCCTTGACAAAAGCTGCAACATCATCGCCTTCGATGGTTTGGGACAAGTTAAGGGCCTGACCGCCAAGTACGGGTTCTTTTTCCACCAGATAGGTGAACGTACCCTGCTTAGCCAGTTCAAGGGCGGATGTCATACCAGTCACACCGCCACCCACAACAAGGGCACACTGGCTTGTGGGAAGAATTTTTTCAGCCAGGGGTTTTGCCACTCTGACACCGGAGATGCCAACCTGAACCATTTTAAAGGCTTTTTCAAGAGCTTTGGCCGGATCGTTGTTGTGTGCCCAGGCATTCTGGTCTCTCAAGTTAACAAGCTCAAGCAGGTAGGGGTTGAGCCCTGCGCGCCTGAGCATATCCTGGAACATAATTTCCTGAATCCTCGGAGAACCCGAACCAATAACCACCCGGTTCAGATTTTGCTCTTTGATCAGCTTCCCAATCTTTTCCATGGATTCAAAAGAACAGCTTAATTTAAAAGCTTCTGCCACAGCAACATCAGGATTGGTCTTGGCATTTTCCAGAAGTTTGTCTATATCCAGGGTCTGACCGATCTCCCCGTCACAGTCCACAACAAAGAAACCGATTTTGGGATCTTCGCCATCAACATCTCTTTGGGGCGGATAGGGGCTGCCCGGCTCATCAGCGGCGTCTTCGCTCTCTATGGCCACGCCAGCGATGGATGCGGCAGCCGATGCCTGAACCAGCGTCTCAGGAATATCTTTTGGACTTTCAAAGACACCGCAGACATAGACACCATCTTTGGAAGTAGTCACAGGGTCCATGGTGCCGGATTTGGCAAAATTGTGTTCGTTCAGATCAATACCCAGTGTTTCGGCCAGCGCAATGGTTTTCTGGTTGGGTCTGAAACCTGTGGAGAGCACAACCATGTCAAATTCTTCTTTTTCCATGGCTGACAAGTCTTCTCTGGCGTAAGTGATCGCAAGCGATTTATCAGGTAATTCTGTAATGGTGTGGGGTTTGCATCTGATCAGACGAATGCCGAAATCTTTTTTGGCGCGGTTGTAATACTGTTCGTAATCCTTGCCAAAGGTCCGCATATCCATAAAGAATATGGTGGTTTCAATATCATCGCCAAAACGTTCCTTGGTCACCATGGCCTCTTTAAGGGCATACATGCAGCATACACTTGAGCAATAAGACACATCGTGTTTGTTGATGCCCCTGGATCCCACACATTGTATCCAGGCCACTTTTTTCGGCCGTTGCTGATCTGATTTTCTGACCAGGTTACCCTGAAAAGGTCCGGATGCGGACATAATCCGTTCATACTCAAGACCGGGAACCACATTGTCAAATTTGCCACTGCCGAAGTTGTCCATGACACTTGAATCAAACATCTCGGCGCCCACACTCAGGACAACGGATGCCGCCTTGATCTGGACTTCCTGTTCCGTATCATCGGGTACAATGGCCCCGGCTTTACAGACAGCCTTAAGTGCCTCAACGTCATTTACCTTTTCCATGTCAATGGAATAAGCATATGGCGTGGCCTGGGGATACCGCATACAGGTCGGCGCCCGGGGGTCAAGTCCCGGGGTAAACCGGACGGCTTCTGGAAATTTTTTCAAACACTCACCGCAGGCTGTACATTTTTCAATATCAATGAATCGGGGTGCGGTTTTTAACGTGGCCGTAAAATCACCGGCCTCTCCGGACAGGCTGGTTAGCTCTGTCATGGTGCTGACCTCAAGAAACTTTTCCCTAGTCGTTGCGGACAGATGAGGAGAAACTGTACACAAATCGCAATTGTTCGTTGGAAAAGTGCGGTCCAGCTGGGTCATTAATCCACCAATGGCATAGTCGGAATCAATGAGCAGGACCTTTTTCCGGGACTCGGAAAGATCAAGGGCTGCCTTGATGCCGCCAACGCCACCGCCAATGACGAGCACGCGTTTTTCGTCTTGTTTAATTTTTTGCATGTGTAACCTTAACGTTATCAGTTAATATCCATGTGTATCCATCTCCTGTAAAGCGTGTACAAACTACAAAACAGGCAATGGATGCTTTCTTGCCTAGATCATCAACGGATTGTGCCAATACCCTGCTGTACAGCGCTGAAAACGACTGAGGATCTATGTGACAGCGATGTAACAGCGAAACGGTCATAAAATTGTCGGCTGTGGGTATCACAAAAGGGAATGCCGGTATATTCAAAAGAAATTATCGGAACAGCGAAATTCCTGAGAACAAGTTTTTTTCGAAAACTCATAGCCAATATCCCCATCATATTTATTGCTGCTCGATCTGGCTTGAGCAGTCAAAATTAGGTACCCTCAAGGCACGGTGGAACTGCTATCTACCTATATTTTATTTAACCAAAGTTTCTATAGCAGATAATAAATCACATGTAAAATGATTACTTATTAATACGCTAACACCTTGGCAGATCATTATTTGAGCGCCTCCGGCAACACAAAAAACTACAACTCTTTAGTATTTTAGGTAGTTGCTTGTCAATTCCAATCATGTGGAAAAGATAAAAATCGCGGTATGCGCATTATGGAAAAATAAGATGATCTAAAATCAGTCCATAAAATTTTGAACTCATTTTTTGATCAACAGGTAGAAAAATCCATCCAAGATGAAACGAACAATTTCGGCATATGCCAATACTCCAGTCATATCCCGGAAACCAAGTAAAGTCACTGGATGGCGATGAGCCCGCAGAACATCCGGGAGCCTGGCTGAAGCATTGGATTTCAAATACATGTCCCGATGGATTGGCAAAGGTTTGGGAAGCGCCCTGCCTGGTATGAAGGATAAATTGGGGTTTGGTTACAACAGCATTGCAGTTTTTACACAAAATGACCGGTTCCAGCGTTGGCTGAATTTCAGGTGCACTCTTTCCCTGGATTTGCCGGTCTGTTTTTTTACAGATTAAATCAAGCATCGTATCCGCTTTTTTCTTTGTCTATATAATATAAGGTAGCACCCACCGGGGCAAATGAAAGAAAGATGATGTTGACCCAGGGCACAAGAAACAGCAAACCAAATCCTATGTGGAAAAATAAATTCTGCTTGAGAAACTTCAGCCGTTCCTTGAACGGCATCATGCGTCTGGCCGGAACAAGGTCGGTATTATCCCAGGCCAGAAATACACCGGCGGCCACAGTGGACACGGCAATGATGATAAGACTGACAGGGGTAAACAACCCGAGGATCATCAGTGCCACAGATATCAGTATGGGCACTATGGCCCTGGGGATTTCCTGGCGGATCAGATACCAGAACATATGAAATATAGATACATGGGCGCCCGGGGCTTCCTGGCCCAGCACCAGTCGTTCGGTGATCCGGGACATATAATCCATAATGAAAACACAGAAAAAAACCTGGGAGATCAGATAGGAGGCCAGCATGGAAAATGCCATCAAAATAAGGGTCAGTATCCAGGAGACACTGTACCACAGCCAGATCAACCACTTGGATTCGGGCATCTGCCATATCATGGAAAAAATGTCATTGTGCCAGTAAAGCACCATGCCGGACAAAACAAGGGTCAACAAAAAAACCACCACAAACCGAATTAATCCAAGCCATAGAAGAGATGGTGTTCTAAATGCCAGGGCAACACCCCTGAGATTATATTGAATACCTGCGATAATTCCCATGTTGTTCTCCTTGAACGCTTAAACTTTTAAGCTCTATTTGATTGAAACATACCCGAGCATGCGTATATTAACTCACATCAGGTTTTTACTATACCTGGCCTTATTTTTCAATTTTACAAAGGGCATTTGCATTGAAAACAGTTTATGTGGATGGAAAATTTCTTCCCTGGGACAAAGCGGTGATCCCAGTGGATGATCTGGCGGTACTCCGGGGCTATGCAGTTTGCGATATAATCAGAACAATCGGCAGAATACCATACTGCCTTGATGCGCATATCGACCGACTCTTGGGATCGGTCACTAAAATCGGTCTGACACCGGCATGGACCAAACAGGAGATCAAAGATATTGTTATTAAAGTGCTTGAGAAAAACGCACAAATGGATGAGGCCAACGTCCGCATCCTTGTAACCGGGGGCTCAAGCCCTGATTTTTTTACTCCGGCAGATCATCCCAGGCTGATTGTCCTGGCAACGGATATCCCTGCCCTGCCGGCCCATTGGTATACAAAAGGTATCAAGGTAATCACCTTTTTCCAGCAGCGCGTACTCCCAGACGCCAAGGCCACCAATTATATTCCGGCCGTTTTGGCTCTAAAGGAGGCAAAGGCCCAGGGCGCGGTGGAGGCCATATATACGACCCGGGATAATTTGGTCCTTGAAGGCACCACCAGCAATCTGTTTGCCTTGATTGACGGCACCCTGGTCACACCCGAAAACGGCGTGCTCAAAGGCATTACCCGCAAAACCGTTATCGAGCTTGGAAAAAAACTGTTCCCCGTCGCAGAACAGGACCTTTCCCTGGATACCCTGCTGTCGGCCTCTGAACTGTTCATCACCGGAACCAACAAAGGCGTTGTGCCGGTAATCCAGGTCAACGACCATATGATCGGAACCGGAACCCCCGGCCCCGGCACGCTGGCCTTAATGACAGCAATGAAAGATCAGCAGGAAGAGGCCAAGAAAGCGCCGCCTGCTGTTTAACAGCTGTAATCTTCAACCTGAAGATTCATTTACTGCGCTCATGACGGGCCATTGGGAAAAGGGGTTGCACAGGTCCCAATAATAGCACCCATAAACGTGGATGCACTCATATTTTTCTTCACATCCCTGCTTTTGCACTCAGGACAAGTGATCCCCTTTTCTTCACCTAAAAAAACAACTCTTTCAAACTCTTTGCCGCATTGTTTACATGTATACTCAAAAATAGGCATGAACAGACCTCCCTTATGGTTGGATAATCAATTCAATGATTTTCTTAATTTAAGATAAGTTCTTTGTGCCGCGGATCAATGGAACCCCAAAAGAAGATAGGAAGACGTCTAACCTTTTACAATGTTGAAAAACTGTTCCCGAAAACGTTCTGCACCGCCCATGGCAGGATGTCTGACCTTTTCCGTTTTTATGCCCATGGCGCGAAGGGAGCCGGCGGCCTTATTGCCGAGCGCAATAATTTTTTTGAAATCAAACGCCTGTAACAGTGCGTCAAGAACCTGGGCCCCGTCCGTCATCTCCTGATTGGTCGGGGTCCGGTTTGACAGCAGCCCTTTTGAACTTTTGTATGGATGCCAGGGAAAGGCATTCCAGAGAACAAAATTTCTTGTATCCAATCCTTCACTGATCAACTTTCCCCAGACAATTGTCGCAGTGGGTTCGTTGAATCCGGCCTCATGTTTCTTTGTGTTGCTTGTTCTGTAGAGTGCTGAACGACATACATGATCAGGGTCGATGCCTTGGTCCCTCTTATGCCCAAGAATAATTCGTTCGGAAGTCATGGGGATACCGGTAAAATGGCCGCCTTGATATCCCAACGCCTCTGCAAGAAGCAGATATTCGGCATGGGTACGTTCCTGGAGGTAACATTTCAGATTCATCATCCTTTTTTCCGGAGCGGTTTTATCCATATCATTGTCTTTATCAACCTCAACCCATGGATTAAAAACCTGCTTGGTTGAAGCTTTATGCAACAGTTTAAAAAAATGGTTCATCATGCTCACGTATTCCAATTGTTTTCACGGGATGGATTACAAAAAAGTACGCCAATGACTCCTTACAGCCATTGGCGCACGTTTATCTATTCCGAGTGTTGCAACATTATAAATAGTCAGGGTGCCAGCGCATATTTTCAATCAGTTCAAACAGCCGTGTTTCATCTGACTGGTGCTTGAATGTTGAAAAGGCACAATCATTTTGCGCCACCCCGGCTTTGATGGCTTCAGCCCCCACCCGTTTTGCCACTTCAAGGGAGACCTCTGCAAGCTGATTCAGGGGCGGGCATAAAATGCCATCCTGGATATCCTCTTCGCTGATAAATTCAGCCACGGCATGGGCTGCGGCCGAAAAGAACACCGGCAGCACTTGAGAGGCACCCGACGCCACAATCCCAAGGCCCACACCCGGAAAAACAAAGGCGTTATTCATCTGGCCGATGCGGTATGATTTGCCGTTGTGAATGACATCGTCAAACGGAGAACCTGTGGCCACAAGGGCTTTTCCGTCGGTCCATTGATAAATGTCGGCCGGCAGGGCTTCGCAGTTATTTGTGGGGTTGCTTAACGGAAGTATCACAGGGCGCTGGGTATTGCGGCCCACGGCATTGACAACCTGCTGTGTAAAAGAGCCGCGCTGGCCGGATGTGCCGATGAGCACCGTGACCCGTTCATGTTTAATAACATTCAGCAGGGTATTGTCTGCTTTGGATTTTATCCAGGTCAAGTTAGACAAATCCTTGGCAAACGCCCTTTTATAAGGTTCAAGAGCCCTGTCATTGGTAACAACGCCCTTGGAATCCATGGTGAAAATCCGGGCCGTGGCCGATGCTTCATCCATACCCTGTGCCACGAGCTCCGTCCGGATCTGTTCAGCAACGCCCACACCGCCGGCACCGGCGCCATTGATCAGGTAAACCTGATCGGCCATTTTCTCATTTTTGGACTTCATGGCAGCCAAGATACCGGCCAGGGTGATGGAGCCGGTTCCCTGGATATCATCATTAAAAGAAATAACTTCTTTGAGATATCTGTCCCGGACGGAAAAAGCGTTTTGTTTGGAAAAATCCTCCCACTGGCAAAGGGCGTGGGGGAACACTTTTTTAAAGGCCGATACGAATTTTTCAACGAACTGATCGTAGGCTTCGCCGGTCAGCCTTCGTTCCCGCCAGCCCAGGTAGTTGGGATCATCCAGCAGTTCCTGGTTGTCCGTACCCAGATCAAGGGAAATGGGCAGACAATGCCAGGGGGCAATACCGGCGCCCTGGGTGTAAAGCATGAGTTTGCCAAGGCAGATGGGAATGCCCCCAGCGCCCTGATCGCCGATGCCGAGAATCCCCTGGTTATCCGTCACCACGGCCACCCGGATGTCTTTGTCCGTATAATGTGCAAGGATAAATTCGGCATCATCAATATTTCGGGGACAAAAATGAATACCGTTGGCCCGTCTGAACATGGCAGAATACCGCTGGCAGGCAAACCCCACTGTGGGGGTATAGATAATGGGCAGAAACCGGGAAACATCCGAGGCGATTACCGCATGGGCAAGTACCACGTTTCGATCAAAAAGACTTCTGATATAAATGTATTTTTCAATATCAGTTTCTTTATCTTCTACAATTCTCAAACTGTTTTTCACCTGCTCTTCAAGGGTTTTCACCCGTGGGGGCAGATAGCCGAAAAGCTTTAATTTTTTGCGGTCTTCCAGGGTAAAGGCCGTCCCTTTGCATATGTTATTGAATAAAAGGATGTCAAATCCCCTTAAGTTGATGGTAACGCTGTTGGTTTCTCCGTATTTTCCGTACCCAAACTCGTAATGATTGATTTCCATAATCCGCTCTTTTGGCATTTAAAAGGTTCTTGCTTAACTCAATGCTTTCGTCAAAAATCTGGATTTTTATATCAAAAGGACAGGGAAGTAAAGTCGGACATTTTCTTTTGTTGGGTGGCGGATTAAAGTCCTTTCTTATTGACCTATGTAATATGAATTATTTGAATGGTGCGGACAAACTCGTGCCCTGTTTCTGATCTTTCTGATCATGGGCCTTAAATGTCAAAAAAGAGAGGACAAAATATTCTTTGTCTCCAGCAGCGCCCGGGAAATATTGTTGCGTTTGCGGCCAAGCTGGATGCGGACACTTGTCTTTTTGACAAATTTTGCCTCGGTTGATTTTTTCAGGATGGCTTCAATGTCAGTCAGACTGCGGGTCATATGGTCGGGGGAAAACTCCAGGACCAGGACATCCGGGGTAACATCCAGACGTTTGACACCGGCTTTGATGGCAAAAATTCTGAGCATGATTTTCAACAGCATATTTTCAGCGGGTTTGGGCAGTATGCCGTACCGGTCCACCAGTTCCTTTTTCATGTCCGAGATGTCCGACACCTGGGTCAGCCGGGACAATCTTCGGTAAATGGTCAGGCGCTGCTCCACCGACTCGATGTAATCATCGGGGAATCCGGACGACATGGATGCGTTGATTTCAGGTTCCAGGGGTTCGGCGACATGCTCGCCCTTCATATCTTTGACAGCGCTGTCAAGAAGCTTGAGGAACATATCATAGCCCACGGCGGCAATGTGACCGGACTGGGAAGCGCCCAGGGCGGTCCCCGCCCCGCGAATCTGAAGGTCTTTCATGGCAATCTGAAATCCCGACCCAAGATCCCGGTGTTCCATGAGGGCTGCCAGACGCTTTCGGGCATCCTTGGTAAGCCTGGACTCATCTGAAATAAACAGATAGGCATAGGCCTGGTCGTCCCCCCGGCCGATACGGCCGCGCAGCTGGTAGATCTGGGAGAGGCCGAAGCGCTCGGCCTTGTCGATGATCATGGTGTTGGCACTGGGAATATCCAGGCCTGATTCGATGATGGTGGTGCAGACCAGCACGTTGATCTGCTGGTGGATGAACTGCTCCATCACCTTTTCAAGTTCGGTTTCGGACAATCTGCCGTGGGCCACACCGACCTTTGCATCGGGCACAAGTTTTTGGATGTTTTCTGCGGTTTTGAATATGGTTTTTATGTTGTTGTGCACAAAAAAGACCTGGCCTTTTCGGTCCAGTTCCTTGGCAACCGCCTCCTTGACCACGGCATCTTCGTATTTGGTGATGTATGAAATGATGGGCTGGCGGTCGGCCGGCGGGGTGGTTATGACGGAAATATCACGCATACCGGTCAAAGACATGTGCAGTGTTCTGGGAATGGGGGTGGCGGACAATGCCAGGACATCCACAGAAGCCCGTTTCTCTTTTAATTTTTCCTTGTGTTTGACCCCGAACCGCTGCTCTTCGTCAATGATCAACAGCCCCAGGGATTTAAACACCACATCCTTTTGCAGCAGCCTGTGGGTGCCGATCACAATATCCACCGACCCTGCGGCGGTTCTTTTTAAAATATCGGTCTGCTCTTTTCTTGTGCGGAAACGCGACAGGCACTCGATAATCACCGGATAATCCTTATAACGATCGCGGAAGGTATTCAGGTGCTGCTCGGCCAAAATGGTGGTGGGCACGACCAGGGCCACCTGTTTGCCGTCGTTAACAGCCTTGAAGGCCGCCCGGATGGCCACCTCGGTTTTTCCATAGCCCACATCCCCGCACACCAACCGGTCCATGGGGGTGTCCTTTTCCATATCCAGGTGGACATCGTCTATGGCGCGCAGCTGATCCTTTGTCTCTTCGTAGGGAAAACCTGCTTCAAAATCATTGTAGTAGTTATCCGGACGGCTGAATGAAAAGCCCTTGGCCACCCTGCGCCGGGCATACAGATCCAGCAGGCCTGCCGCCATTTTCTCCACTTCGGCCTTGGCCTTGGCCTTGGAATTTGTCCAGGACTTGGAGCCGATTTTATCCAGCACCGGGGTGTAGCCGTCCACCCCGATATACTTGCCGATGACCTCCATCCGGTCCACGGGTACATAGAGCTTGTCGTCGTCCTGGTACACCACAAGAATAAAATCCTGGGTCAGACCGGATACGGTAAGGCTGAAAAGGCCCTCATACCGGCCTACCCCATGTTCCAAATGAACGACAAAATCACCGTCTTTAAGCTCTTCTGGGGCAATGAACTGGGCCTTTAAATCCCGTTTTGATGAAACCCTGCGGCGGATGCGCTTTTTGCCGAAAATTTCATCTTCGGTCACGATACAAAAATTTTCAAGATCCGGAATAAAGCCGTGGCTTAACGTGCCAACCGTAAAATATAAGCCGGGGGCCATGTCGGAAAGGCCACTGAAATCCCTGCAAAATTTAGGTTCAATGCCGTAGGGCGCAAGCAGTGAATTCAACCGCTTGGCCTGGGCATCCTGGCTGAGCACAAACAAAATATGCTGTACATCCTGTTGCTGCTGGCCTATCCACTCCACCAAAGGCGTTAAGGGGGTGTCGTCTTTGGTTCTGTTGCGCAAGGATTCGGACAGGGCCCGGTTGTCCGAACAATTGGGTGAAAGCACATTGGCATTCAGCTTATCATCTTCGAGCACCAACGCTTTAAAATAAAGGGTTTTACGCTCAAAAATGGCTTTTTGGACATCCTGCCAGTCCCGGCAAACGGATTCCGGCGGCAGACTTAACTGCTTTTTTTCAGCCAGGGTGTTGAAATGATGCTTTAATCCCTCATGGAAATCCGCTGCCCTGTCGGGCAGGATATCGGCATCATCCAAGATGAAACATGTGTTCTGGGGCAGATAGTCGAACAAGGTAGCCAATGAATCGTACACAATGGGCAGCATGGTCTCGATACCGTCAAACCGTCCTTTATCCCGGATCTGGTTGACGTAATCCCGGATTTTGTCCGCCGCAAGACCGCCCTGGGTGCCGGCCTTTCGCAGACGGGCCTGGACATGGGGCAGACTTTGTTTTGTGATGACCGCCTCGGTGGCCGGCACGATAATGGTTTCAACAAGTTCCTTTGTGCCCCGCTGGGTATAGGGAGAAAAATAACGTATGGACTCTACAAGATCCCCGAAAAACTCCAGGCGCACAGGCTGTTTGAGCCCCGGGGAAAAGATGTCGACAATGCCGCCCCGGACCGCATATTCGCCGGGGTCTTCCACAAGGGTGGAACGGGTATAACCGCTTGCTTCCAAATTTTCCAGCAGCCGGTCCCGGTCAAGCTCTTCATTGGCCATGACCAGTTCAAAGCTGTTTGTCATCACATCTTTGGGCATCAGAAAAGATAAAGTCGGCTCCACATAGGTCACCAGCAAAAACCGGTCACGAAACGTTTCGCTGATACTGAACAACGCCGCAAGTCTTGAGGCTGAAGTATCTTTATGAAAAGAGATGTTTTTAGAACCCGGATAATGGCTGCCGGGAAAAAAAATAATCCGCTCCCGGTCGTCCGACATAAAAAATTCAAGGTCCGACATAAAGGCCCGGGCTTTTTTGGCATCGGGCAGCACAACGACCAGAGGCTGGTTCAGCTGGGAAAACATTTGGGCGACCATCCATGCTTTGGGTGCATAGTTGTCGTCCATGGCAAGCATGGTGTGCTTGTTTGTTTTTAACGAATTTAAAACGGTATCAATCATTTAAAGCCCCTGGGCATTTTTAAAATAAAGTCGCAAATTTATCATTCAGCCACCAAGTGTGCAAGGGCTGATTTATTTTCTGGGATGACATTCATAATGCATGTGAATCAGGTAATCCCTTGTAATATGGGTATAAATCTGGGTGCTTGAAATATCAGAATGACCGAGCATGGTCTGAACCGAGCGCAGGTCCGCCCCGCCTTCGATCAGATGGGTGGCAAAGGAGTGGCGCAGGGTATGGGGAGAAATGGGCCGGATAATGTTAGCGGCAAGTGCATATTGTTTTATGATTTTCCAAAATGACTGACGGGTCATGGGCTTGCCGGCCCTTGCAACGAACAAATAGTCACTGGACAACTTCTTTAATGCCTCAAGCCGGCCCTTTTCCTGCCAAATGGTTGCCGCCTGTTTGGCCTTTGACCCAAAGGGCACAATTCGCTCTTTGGCACCCTTGCCCATTACCCGGACAAGGCCGGCCTCCAGATCTACGTCCACCACCTTTAACAAGACAAGTTCGGAAACCCTGAGCCCTGCCCCGTACATGACTTCCATCATGGCAAGATTTCTTTGGCCCTTGGGAGTTGTGACATCACAGGTGTCTAACAGAGCCTCCACCTCATTGACAGAGAGAACATTCGGCAGATGCAGGCCCGTTTTGGGTATATCAATATCCTTTAAGGGATTGACTGATATCAGTTTTTCTGCGGTCAGATATTTATAAAATCCCCGGATGGAAATCAGGTGCCTGGCCCTGGATTTGGCTGACAGGCCCTGGCGGGTCAGATAAACCAGCCATCCGATTACGGCCGTGGTCTCGGCATTTCCGAAATCCTCTATCCCGTTGTCCGCCAGATAATTAACGTAAGAAGCCAGATCCGTTCCATAGGCTGTAATGCTGTTGGCAGCAAGGCCTTTTTCAACGGTCAGATGATCCATATATGTGTCTACCAGTTCATGCATAAATTCACTTTTCTAATTAAAATTGTACCAAATTATATATTTTCAAGGATGTTTGACTTTGAAAGACTGCCTTGGGATCAGGCCGCTATTGGAAAAGTTCGGAAATACAGCGAAATCCGATGATGTTGGCCGTGGTGTTCGGCGGAAACAGTCCCCGGGAACTGATGGTAATCGAATCTTTGGCATTCCAGGCACCGCCTTTGGCAACATTGAACAACCTGGCTTTACGGGTGTTAAGGGGTGGCGGCTGGGTGTCGGCGGTCCACTCCATGACATTGCCCAGCATATCACACATACCAAACCCGTTGGCCGCATGGTCATAGTCATCCACGGCACTTGTGTCTGCAAGGCCTGAAGACTCAATGTTCAACGCCTTTGGGTCAAACTGATTGCCCCAGGGATATTTTAAGGCCATGTCCGTGCGGGCGGCAGACTCCCACTCGGCTTCGGTGGGCAGACGCCGGCCGATCCAGGAGGCATAGGCAAAGGCGTCATCCACACTGACCTGCACCACAGGATGGTTTCTTTTGCCGTGAAGGGTGGAGCCGGGTCCCAGGGGTTGGTACCAGCAGGCACCTTTAACCGTAGACGATCCGGCCTGTTTACTCCAGACCACTGTTTCTCCCTCTTTTTTAAACCGGCAATGATACACCGTCCCAATCCCCTTTTTTTCAGCAGTGGTGATATATCCGGTCTGTTCAACAAAAATTTCGAACAAGGCATTGGTCACCGGATATTTACCCATATAGACCCGGGGCATGTCAAAGGGCTGTAAGGTCAGACTCGATTTCAGGGCTTTTTCCGTACCAATGGTATAGGTCCCTTCGGGGATGGTAATATACGCATTGAATTTTTTTTCACGTTCCCCTAAAAAGTCGTCAAACTGTTCGGCAAGCTCCCGGGAATTTCTGAATTCCTCAAGGGCTTTTAGCTCCTCTTCATCAAGCTCGTCAAGCTCTTCTAAATCTTCATCCTCGTCCAAGTCAACCTCTTCAAGCTCCTGATCCGCTTCAAGGTCAATATCTTCTATCTCTTCAAGGGACTCATCATCATCGAGTTCAACATCTTCGACCTCCGTGTCTTCATCAATCTCATCCAGTTCTTCAAGATCTTCATCCTCATCAAGCTCGATCTCTTCGATCTCCTGATCTTCATCTATCTCTTCAATTTCTTCGAGGTCTTCATCCTCAACGTCTTCTATTTCAACATCGTCATCTATTTCCTCGATTTCATCATCTAAGAGATCTTCGTCCACCTCCTCCAATTCCTCATCTTCACCGATCTCTTCAATTTCCTGGTCTTCATCTATCTCTTCGATTTCTTCAAGTTCTTCATCCTCTATCTCTTCTATTTCGACATCATCATCTATCTCTTCAATTTCATCATCAAGGAGATCTTCGTCCACCTCTTCCAATTCTTCATCTTCATCGATTTCCTCGATCTCCTGGTCTTCATCTATCTCCTCAACTTCCTCAAGCTCATCGTCTTCGATTTCTTCTATGTCAACATCGTCATCGATCTCTTCGATCTCATCCTCAAGGAGGTCGTCGTCCACCGCTTCAAGTTCTTCATCCTCATCAAGTTCAATTTCCTCAATTTCCACGTCATCGTCGATGGTTTCGTAACCGGCATCCCCCTCCCCGTCCGGATCATCAAGAATTCCCGAACCAAGCCGGTCCAACACTTTTTTAATCGATTCTATGATGTCTGTTGACTCAGTGTTGGTGTCGGGCGGCTTGATTTTATCCAAAAAATCCGCCACGGCGCTCAGCACATCAGCAGCTTTGGTAAGATCAAATCCATCGGTTTTCACGGCATCGCTGAAAGACTGCAAAAGAGAACTTTTCGCATCTGCCGTCATATCAAAGACATTGGACTCGGTCAGCGTAATATCCTCGGGATTAAGGCCGTTGGCAGACAATTTTTTCAAGTCGGCATTGATGGAGGATTTAAGACTGGAAAAATTTCTTCTTTTGGATCTTAATTTTACAGGGTCATCCCCAACGTCCCAGATTTGACGGATAATCGTGTCCCCGTCAATGGACGAAAGATTGAGAATTCTATCTTCTGAATCATAATAGGCAGATATGGCTTGAATGGCCTTGTCCTTGACGGATCCGGCGCGATAGTTAAGATTTTCCAATGCCTCGGTGATGCCGGACAGGGTAATGGATACATTGGCCAAACTTTAAAATACTCCTTTGCAAACGGTCTTCAAAGACGTCAACCTAAGTATTATACTAAGGCACCTGGGACCCCAAACAATACAATTTTTTACCTAAATACATGTTTTAACGTGCTTTTAGTGCAGATCTTGTGATATAAGAAATAATATATTTCAATTGTACAAAAATCTTGATCCTAAGGCAAAATTAAAAAATATTTCATCTGCTGACCGTAAGATGAGAGCCCTGATATAATCACATTTGACATTGATAAATTTTTTACGGGCATGCTAAAGAGATAAAAATAATGGGACATGTTTTGACTATTTCAGGGCTGAAAGGTGGTACCGGCAAGAGTATAACGGCTCTTAATCTATCCGCTTGCCTGGCGCTTTATGAAAAAAAAGTACTGTTGGTTGACTGCGATCCCCTGGCGCCTGTGTCCCAATGGAATAGGACCGATGCCAATGGAAATGACCATGACCTTGCCCAGGTCCTGGCCGGCAAAATAAACACCTGTGATGCCGTATTCCCCTCAGAGATTGACGGACTGCATGTCCTGCCGGCCGGGTTCGATCTGTTTTCCATATCCCTTAAACTTGCCAGGCGTATGGACAACGAAAAGCTGCTTCGTCTTGTTGTTGATGAGATCAAGCAAGAGTACGATATAATTATTATTGATGCGCCTTCATCCTGCGGATATCTAAATATCGCGGCGCTGACGGCGGCAGACCTGTTTGCAGCGGTGGTCATCCCGGGTGAAGACTGGACCCGTAATTTTCATTCTCTAATGAAAATTGTCCGGTATATACGCAGAGCCCACAAGACACCGTTAGGCATTGCAGGTATACTGTTCAACAAATGCAGTAATAAGAAACAGATGGAAAAGCATGCGATTCCAGAAGTGTTGGAACAAATTCGGCCTCTGATATATGAAACCATGATCCCTGACGATAAAAGACTTGACCAGAAACAGTTTTCCTTAAGTCCGCTGCCGTTACGCGACATTAAAGCCCAAGGGTCCCAGGCGTATCTTGGGTTGGCCAGGGAAATTATCTGTTCATTCAATTTAAAATGAGGAGCCCCCATTGAAACTGCCAAATCCCGAATCCATCCAGGAAAGTGAAAAAGAGTTTATTGATACCATAAATGCCGAACTTGACTGGGATACCATCGAGCAAATGCTGCTTGATAAACATAATTTTGCGGTTCAGGATGACATTGAGTATAAAGATGGAAATCTTATCGTTTACAACAACGAAATCGCATACAAGTTTGAGTTTGAAATCAAGGTTCCCCTTTCAGTGATTTTCAACCGCTGTGGTGAATGCCTATCCATGTCAACAACCAGGGATGACGAGGAGGCTGAAAATGACGAGGATCTAGAAATTTCGAATACACCAGTATCCCAAACGTTGGATGGAGAACCGGATAAAAGCAAAGCAGAGGAGATGGCTGTTGAGATCGCAGGCTTAATCTCTGAAATCAATAACAAAGAGTAAGGGAGTATGGATATGCCGGAGGGTAGCAAAACCAATCGGGAGTCTGTCAGAAAACAACTGGACGAAATTTTAGCCAAGGAGATCACCGCGTTTATTGATGTGGATTCCAATATGGCGCTGATGTCCTTCAACCTTGCCACCATCTCCTGTATCGTCATCAGCGTGGATCGGGAACGTGAAATAAAAGAGTATCCGGACGCACCGCCGGAACGTTTCACCCCAAAGACCTTTACATCCGAACTTGTGGATATCGGACTTGATCAGGACGACTACCTTGACAATGCCATATCAAGCGTTTTGAAATCCGGTTACCTTACAACACTTGACAATGGTGAATTTAAAGCCGAAATGCCCGCGTTTATGATGGTCGGTTTTTTAGACTCCATGTTTCCGGGCATGCAGGGCCTGAACCTGATCGCGTTTATCCTTCAAATGAATGACGAGGTCAATTCCGGCCGAAAAACCCTTGACCTTGCAAAACAAAGCTTTGAAACAACCCTTAAAACCCGGGGGGTTTCAGTGACAAAAGACCGGGCCCAGGAACGGGTCACCGAAATGGTCAAAGGGGGAAACAAGTCGGTCACCGTTCAGTCGAAACAGATTGCTGCGCGGCTGAAACGAGAAAAGCTCAACAAATTGTCCCAGCTTATGAAATCCAGAAAACAGCGAACGGACGGCTATCAGGAAAAGGTCAAAATTAAAAATCTTTTTGAAAAAGAACCTACGCCGGAAGAAATTGAAGCTGAAAAACAAAAAGCCAGGGACGCAGAAGAGGCCGCTCTGAAAGCCCAGGAACGGGAAAAAGAGTTAGCTGAAAAAGAAAAAAAGATAAAAGAAGCTGAAATTGCGGCCCAGGAACTTGCAGAAAAGCTTAAAGTAATTGAAGAAAAGGAGAAAGCGGCCGAAGAAGCCCAGGCCAAAGCCTTAGAAGCCCAGCAAAAAGCCGAAGCCATTGCGGCAAAAGAGAAGGAAATGGCTGAAAAGGAAGCCAGGCTCTTAGCCCTTGAAGAAGAAATTAAACGCAAAGAGGAAGAGGCTAAAAAACAAGCAGAAGCCCAAAAAAAGGCAGAAGAGGAAAAAGCCCAGGATGATATTGAATCCAGAATCGCCGCCTTTGAACAGACCCTGGCCATGCCCTGCCCGATATGCACCAACGGCAGTGTCGAAGAAAAGGCCACTGACAAGGGGAAAATTTTTTACTCCTGCAACCAGGATGACTGCAGGTTCGTATCCTGGGATAAGCCCTATCATTTTGAATGCCCGTTGTGCAAAAATCCTTACCTGGTTGAATTCATCACACCATCGGGTACCCCCGGCCTTAAATGTCCCAGGGCCTCATGCAGCTATTCCCAGGACAACCTGCTGGCACCGGTTCAGCACATGGCCGCAACAGCAGAAGCCCCCCCGAAAAAGAAAAAGCTGGTCAGACGCGTCAAAAGACGGTCGTAAATATTTGGCGGATATTTGGAAAACGCGTTTTGATATCTTCCCATTGTTTTTTGATCTGATTTATTATAGGAGTCTTGAATCAGGTCGGTCTGAAAATTTTGTTTTAAGGCATCAGACCATGAAAATAACACCTTAAAATACTGAGCCAAGACCCTGTCAGACAAAAATGAAGCCAATATTCTACATCATTCTAATAGGTTTAATGACACTGTTGGCGTTCCAGGTATATGCCCTGGTCAACCCGGATATCGATACCCCAAAGGCACAATTATCGTCAAATTCTCCAAAGCAAGCTGACACCCCCACACAATCTGCTTTGGATCACCATAAACCTGTCAATTTAAATCAATTCATCCAAAAGGTTACCCGGCGAAATCTTTTCAAAGTTCAGGTAAACGGTGAGCAGAAAAAGGAACCGGAACCCCAAGAAATTCAACTTGAGAAAACCAGCCTTGAACTGACCCTTTGGGGAACGGTGACAGGGCAAAAAGAACAAGATGGCTGGGCCGTCATAAATGATCGTAAAACAAAAACCCAGGAATTGTACCGGGTCAACGATGAAATACAGGGTGCCGTCATTAAGTCCATATTGCGAAACAAGGTGATTTTAACCCTAAACGGTAAGGATCAGATTCTGGAGATGGATGAAAATTCGTCGTCTTTACAGAAACGGAGCACGGCACGAGGATTTTCGGAGAATCCCCCTAAACCAGCGAAGCCGTCACGGCAGGATATCCCGACGCCGGAACGCATGCCTGATAAAGTATCCCAGTCAGACCAGCTATTTAAAACCCGGCCCTATATCAGAAACGGTGAGGCTTCAGGTGTTATGGTCTACAGCATTAAGAAAGACTCCGTAGCTCAGTTGTTAGGCCTTCGCAACGGAGATATTATCCAGGCTGTCGACGATGTCGAAATTCAAGATATTCAAGATCTTGAGAATTTTGAGGAGAACATCGGCGACCATTCGGATGTTACCATTTCCATCCTCAGGCGCGGCAAACCCAAAGAACTTGTTTTCAGCGGGGAGGACAGCGCATCTTCCGTCAATGATGTTGAACCCTAAAAAACACGTTGGGATTAGTCATATACAGCTGAAAACATCAATTCTTCTATTTGTTTCAGTCTTTTTAGTTTTAGGTACCCGGCCTGAAGGGGTTTGGGCCCAGTCCCCTGCCAAAAACAACCCGACTGACATCAATCCTGCGATCAAATTTTATCAGAAACATATATCCGGTATAGACGGTGACCGCTGTCCCATGTATCCGCACTGCTCCGGGTATAGTGCCCAGGCCGTTCAAAAACACGGATTTGTAATAGGCTGGATCATGTCCTGTGACCGCCTGCTCAGATGCGGCAAAGATGAGGTACGCCTGTCACCCCATATCAAAATCAATGGGCGGGAATTAACATTTGATCCGGTCAGTGCCAATGATTTCTGGTGGTTTTCGCCCAACCCCTCTTCCATTAACACCGATGTGCCAACGAAAAGACAGGTTCAATCGGGCACCGGCTTGATGCCGGATATGAATGCGGATCATCAAAGATGAAGTGTCTGGGGATATATCTGGTGATTCTTACATGTGTCTGGGGCATGGCCTATGCAAACGCCGATGAGCCATCCGGCCTTTATATTACACCAGATATGCAGTTTGACTATGCCCAGAATCTTTTTGACCAAAAAGATTTTACGGCGGCCCAGGTGGAATTCAAACGGTTTATCAATTTTTTCCCCCAGGATCCCCGACGTGAGCAGGCTGATTATACGGTGGGCGTTGCCCTGTTTCACTCAGGGCAGTTTTATGAGGCGGCCAAACGCTTTGATGCAATTATCCGAACGTCCAAAGATATAGACAGCCCCTGGGCACAAAAATCGTGCTTCATGCAGAGCAACGCCTTTGAGGCCATGGGCAACACAGGTTATGCCCAGGTGGTGCTGCAAAATTATTTAAAACTGACCCGGGACACCGAAACAAAAGACCGGATTTATCTGGAGCTTGCCCGTATGCATATCCAGAACAGCACATCTCCGGGAAAAAACGAGCTTGACTCCGCACGGAAAAATTTAATGCTGATCAGTGCAGACAAACAGGGGGAATACAAGGTGGCAAAGCAGCTGAAAACCATTGATCAAGCTGTAAATGCACCCACAAAAAGCCCTGCCGTTGCAGGGATTATGGCCATCATCCCCGGAGGCGGTATGCTCTATTGTGAAAGGTACAAAGATGCATTTATCAGTTTCTGCTTTAATACGGGATTAATCTGGGCTGCCTATACGGCCTTTGACCACGACAATCCCGCCCTTGGCGGCGTCATCTCCTTTGTGGAGACCGGCTTTTATTCAGGCAATATTTATGGTTCCATCACAGCTGCCCACAAGCACAACAAAGCCGCCCAGATCAAAATTCTGAGCAAAACATTTGACTTTGAACCAGGATTTGACCCGGTCAATAAATCTTTTTTCCTAAAATTAACCCACGGGTTCTGAATGATTTTATCCGAACAGGGATAAGAGACGATCCGCCGTCACCCGCGATGCAATTCGGCTCCGGGTTTCATCACTGATATCAAGGCGTCCTGTTTGTTCCAGTGGCGGATGGGCATAAACGCTGCACACCTTTTTCTCGTATTCTTCCCGAAGTTTTTCAAACGAAGACACCACCTCGGGATATTGGCCGGAAGTTTTAAAGGGCAGGCGGATAAATCCATTTGTAAAGCCGTCTTTAAAATACGGCACCTGAAGTACATGATATCTGTCCGGCGTCCATAACCGGCTTCGTTCATGTTCCCCTGGCAGGCAATAGCTTAAATGGGAACTTGGGATCATGGGGATATGGCTTTCGATCTGAACGGCATGGATTGCCAACTCTTTTTCAAAGGATTCCAAGGTTATTTTATATGTAAGCCTGGGCCTGAAATTGCCTCGTTTCTTTTTAATCTGCCAAGTGATTTGCATATTTTAACTCCAAACGTCGAACGTATCATCGGGCAACATATCTATGACCTCTCCAAAGGGCGGCGCAAAACCGGCCAGGCCGGTCCTTACCCAGAGCACCGGATAGGCGGGGGTAAAAGCGGGGTAACGCATGCATTCCATATCCGTGAAAAACAGCAGACAAAACGGATCTATGCCCTGGTGTTCGACAAACTCAAAAACCGCAGTAAAATCTGTGCCTCCGCCGCCTTTCGGTGTAAAAGACAAATTCAGATCCTGGGCACCAAGCACATCATATCCCGTAACAGCCATATCCGCATAAATCAAATGAACAAGACTTGGATTCATAGCCAAAATGGCCTGAAGTTCGTCCCTGAACCGTTCGAGTTCAGCAGGTGTTATGCTGCCCGATGTATCAACGGCAAGGACAAGCTGGGCCAGTTGATCCGATGCAAGGCTCGGCAAATAAAGGTCCTGGTGAATATATCTGGGATTGGGTCTTGTCCAGGTATAATCCTGGCGGGCTGACTGCTGAATAAACCGGGAAAGCAGGGATGACCAGGGAAGGGTTGGGCTGACGCGTTCTTTGACAAGAATGTCTACCCCTTTTGGAAGCTTTCCCATGCTGCGGGCATTGGAGGCCGCCTGGATTAAGGCCTGTTCCCAATCCGTATCCGTGTCGTTTTGTTTTGAAAAACTATTATTTTCTGATGCGGTGCCGTCCCTGACTTCACCGGAGCCTCCCGGATCTGTATTCTCATCCGGTTCGGTTTCTTTTTCAACGCCATTTTCAGGATCTTCAGCGGCTGAAATAGATTTATCCGCCTCGTTTTGTTCTTCATCCCGGCCGGTCGTTTGTGCAGAAGGATCAGAATCATTATTTTCCTCATCCTTGGACTCATCTTCCCCCTGCCCTTCCATCAGACGGGTGTAAACCTGCTCTGCCGTTTTTCCCGCATACGCCTCATCCCAAAGGAACCCGTCGGGCAAAACCAATCCCGCATCCAGTAAAATCGGGTTAATGACATAATCGCAGGCTTTATTCCAAATCTGAGGATCTTTATCTTTTCTGCGCAAATGATGATTGCAGGCAGGATGCATCACTGTATGGGCGGACAGGCCCACAAGTTTTTCCCGGGGAAGCATGTTAATGTAGTTGGGATTATAACCAAAGGTTTTGCCGTCGGTCCAGGCCGTGGTGCAGGTCCGGTCCTCTTTGGGTGTCAGACGCATGGCAAGGGACGCAAAAAACGGGTGATTTAACACCAGATCCGCTCTTGCTTTAAGCAACCGGGTCTTTGCCTGTTGATCTTCTGTTGTCAATGTTACACCAAAATTTGCGCATTCATGGATGCCCAGTCAGAAAAAGCGGATGTTTCAACGATCCTGGGGGTTTTACGCACGGCTTCGCGCATTAAAAGTACGGAAAATTCAGGGGGCAGGCGACGGGCCCAGGACATCACAAGACTTATATTGTCGATTGTCATGGCCGCACCCATCATTTCACTTAAAGCAAACAGCACGGCAGGATTGTCCGGAACGGATATGCCGTCGGGATCGGACATGATGTCCGAGGGCGAGGGCAGTTGGTGCCATAACGCCATAAAGCCTGTAAATTCAGCCGCAGCACCTTTTCCAACGGCTCCTGCAACAAGTTCATTAATCATTTCAGGGTCAGGATTGGATTCCAAAAGCCTTGATACAAATTCCCAGGAGCGTGGCGAAGCAAAGGCCCGGGTCTCTCTTTTGGGATCAAAATCGTGCAGCAAGGAGGGCCGGAACCGAATAAATGCCCGCACCTGGCGGGATATACCGGATTGCTGAGCCCATTCAAGCCACTGGTCCGCATCCACTTCAAAATCAATATGAACAAAACGGTTGGCCAGCGCCGACGGCATTCGGTGCGACACCGCCCGGTCCTGTTCCCGGTTTCCTGCGGCCACAACAGACCAATTGTCCGGCAACCGGTACTCGCCAAGTTTCCGGTCCAGAACCAGTTGGTAGCATGCCGCCTGGACCAGGGGCGGGGCGGCATTGAGTTCGTCAAGGAAAAGAACGCCTGACCCTTCGGTGGGCAAAAAGGCCGGGGCACACCAGTGGGAGCGGCCATCCTGGCTAATTCTGGGAATGCCTCTAAGATCAACAGGATCCAGAAGAACAGCCCTGATATCAATAAGTTTCAGGTCGAGACCGGCTGCGGTCTGCCGGACAACCTGGCTTTTGCCGATGCCGGGCGGCCCCCAAATAAAAACCGGCTGTTTAATGGATAGAAGACCTGTCAATGCTGCTTTGATGTTAGATGATTTCATGTTTACGCCTTGGATATATTTTAAATAAAAACGTTTATTACATTAAACTATTTTTCATGTCAATATTTTTTAGGAGCTCATAACTTTATAATTCTAAAATAAAATTTCTATTTTCAGCGTTACATTTGAATTATCACAATCTATTATCACAATCTAAATGTCTCAACTTGTCCTCGCGATCATTATCGAGCAGACTTTGGAATCAACTCGAATTTTTAACCTATATGCCCATACAGGGATTGACATCAATCTTTTACCGGCGTAGTATCCTCACCGTTCTCAGGGCGGGGCGAAATTCCCCACCGGCGGTAACCTGGTAATTTGAGGTCAAATTCCAGGAAAGCCCGCGAGCGCTTTGCAGCTTTTTTAGGCAAAGGTCAGCAGATCTGGTGAAACTCCAGGGCCGACGGTTATAGTCCGGATGGAAGAGAATAAGCAAAAACAGACTACCATTGCGTCTTCAGACTACTGACGTTTTACGGCGGCAGTACTGTCTTTGTAATGGCTGGTGGTCTCTTGCCTTTTTATTCCCATGCCCTGATTCATGTATTAATTTATACCAATTACCAAGGAGTTGAATCATGAATCAGAATCCTTTAAAACAATTTGGAAATTCCCAGCAGCGTTTACAGGCCGGCTTAGAAGCCCTTCGCCGGGGCTCAGGCGTTTTGGTGGCCGACGATGAAAACCGGGAAAATGAAGTGGACCTCATTTTTGGCGCCCATAACCTGACGATCGAACAGATGGCGATGCTGATCAGGGAATGCAGCGGTATCGTCTGTCTGTGCCTTCCCCAGGCAAAGGTTGAAGCCTTAGAACTGTTTCCGATGGTGCAAAACAATACAAGCCAATACCAGACCGCCTTCACCGTCTCCATTGAAGCGGCAAAAGGGGTTACCACAGGTGTTTCAGCCCGGGATAGGCTAACAACGATTCAGGCCGCCGTTGACGAAAGTGCTGCACCTAAAGATCTCAATCGACCCGGCCATATTTTTCCGCTGCAGGCAAAACCCGGCGGTGTCCTTGAGCGGGCCGGACACACCGAAGCCACCGTTGATCTTATGCGTCTGGCCGGTCTTCCGCCCTATGGGGTTCTATGTGAACTTACCAATCCGGACGGCACCATGGCCAGACTGCCAAGGGCTGCACAATTTGCTGCCGAGAACGGTTTTGCAATGCTCACCGTCGAAGATATTATAAACTACAGGCTTGAATCACAGACGGTTAAAGCCTCCTAATCCGACCCGTTTCCACCATTAAATTGAGGCTTTAAGCACGATTTTTCCCGGCATCTTCCAACGTTTTTTACCGGATGCCGGGAAAATAATTGTTCGCGCATCTCTTTCTGATCTATCCTTTCACACCGATGCATTAAAAAGTTTTGACTTTATTCATAAACCTGTGGTAAATATTTCAATATATTGTGCTATTTTGTTCTTAGATAGATAATGTTCAATAATTCGGCTGAAATTCATCCATTTTATATTCAGAACCGCGACCCAAGAAACTAAAACAATATTATTGAACGGTATTCTTACTTTAAAGTTCTATTTCCCGAGACATAGCAACTTTTATGGGCATTTTTGCGAGATCTTAACCATACGGAGGAAATTTCATTGAACGATTTTCTAAAAAACCTAAGAAATTCCGGTAAAAAGGAAACCTCGTCAATCAAAAAAACCATAGACAGCACTTACTTTACGCCCGGAGAACGGCGTATTCCAAAAGAGAGACGGCCCTCCGCCTTTAACCGGTCAAATGCCATTCCGGAAAAAGAAGAAAGAAAACAGGACATCGGGGAGTTGATTCCAGTCATTGCCGAAAGTACCACGCAAATCGTCAAAGAAATAGGACGGATGGCCGATATAAGCGAAATGCTCATGGAATCCCAGATGCGCCAGCAAAATGCCATGGCCGATTTTTTTGAATCCTTGAAAACCCTGATGGCAAACCGGCAACCCCCTGATGACATGCCAATGGCCACAGCCAGCTATGCTTCGGGAACCCATTACACCAAAGACGACATCATCTCCACCATCAACAGGATGCGAGATCAGGGCGCCACATTTTCTACAATTGCAGAGTATTTAAGAGATAAAGGAATTCCGACATTTTCCGGCAGGGGGCAGTGGCATGCCCAGACCATCCACCGGCTTTGCAAATAGATTGAATCTTTATTCAGCCTTTACTTAAATTGTTGGCTTTAAAATTAGTTTAATATTCACAACCGTATATTTTTTATATATGATAACTCCCGCCTTTACATTTTTTTTGTAAACATGTGTCTGCAGTTAAATCAGGACGATGAAAGCCTTTTTCGAGCAGATAATCAATATGGGGGTTGACTATGACAAAAGCCACGTACTGGGCAGATTCCTATGTAGAAAAACGTTGCAGTGCCCAGGAGGCACTGAAACACATCCGACCCGGTCAACGCGTATTTATAGGCTCATCCTGCGCTGAACCCCAGCATCTTGTCAAAGAGTTGTCTAAAATCTCCTCAAGATTCACAGATCTTGAAATCGTGCGCCTGCTCAGTATTGAAAGCGGACCGCTGACGCTCATCGCCAATGAACCCCACTCCCAGCAGTTCAATATCAGATCCTTTTATCTAGGCTCCTGCGGTCCCAGGATGATCAGGAAAAATCAACGGTTTATTACCCCTGCAAACCTGTACCAGATCCCGCATCTGTTTAAATCGGGCCTCATGCCGTTGAATGCTGCGCTGATCCAGGCCTCGCCGCCCGACGACTTTGGGTGGATGAGCCTTGGCATTTCCGTGGATATCAATCTTTCGGCCTGCGAAACCGCTGATATTGTCATATGCCAGATTAACCCCCAGATGCCCCGGGTCCTGGGCAGAAGCTTTATTCATGTCAATGATGTTGATTTTATTGTGGAACATGAGGACCCGCTTTTAACCATCCAACAGCGCCCGGAGCAAGAATCGGACAATACCATTGCCAGACATATTTCACGGCTTATTGATGACGGTTCAACCATCCAGACAAGTCTTAGTTTAACCACCGAGGCCGTGATGCTGGCCCTGTCAGATAAAAATGATATTGGTATTCATTCACAATACCTGTCCGATGCACTCATGCATCTTTTCTCCATTGGGGTGATCACCAATAAGAAAAAGGGATTCAATAACGGCAAACTTGTGGCCAGCGCAGCTGTTGGCTCCGCCCTGCTCTATGAGTTCCTTGACGACAACCCGTCCATTGAATTTTACCCGTCGGATTATACCAACAACCCGGGCATCATCGGCCGGCATAATAAAATGGTCACCCTGAACACGGCCATGGCCATTGATCTCACCGGCCAGGTGGCGGCCGATGCCCTGCCGTTTAACAACTACACAGGCATTAACGGTTTGCTGGATTTCACCCGGGGGGCAGCCATGTCCGAAGGGGGTAAATCCATCCTGATGATGACCGCCACCGCAGATCAAGGACAAAAAAGCCGGATCGTGCCGCGGTTGGCAGAGCACGCCGTGGTTGTGCCGCGGGGAGATGTCCAGTTTGTGGCAACCGAATACGGACTGGTGAATCTTTTTGGCAAAACAATTCAGGAACGGGTCATGGCCCTGGTATCCATTGCTCATCCGGATTTCCGGGATGAGCTGTTTACCGCAGCAAAAGAGATGGGGCTGATCAACAGTGACAGAAAATTTAAAGAGGCCATTAAAGGCGTCTATCCGCTTCAATATGAAGAAACCATCACTATAAAAGATATCCCCATTACATTCAGACCGGCAAAGCCCACGGATGAGCGGTTTATCCAGGAGCACTATTACACCATGAATCGCGGAGATATTGTTTCAAGATTTTTTCACGAGAAAAAAAGCTTTGCCTACGATCAAATAGAGACCACCTATGAAATAGATTATATAAATGATTTAACCATCGTGGCCACCATCGGCGAACTGGGATTTGAAAAAATAATTGCCGTGGGCGAATATTTCAGAAACACGATCATTAATATGGCCGAAGTGGCATATTCCGTATCAAAAGAGTACCAGGGCATGGGTATTGCCGATATCTTGCAGAAAAAACTCAATCAGGCAGCCATTGATAACGGGATTAAAGGATTGATCGCCTATACGTCACCCCACAACAAAGGCATGATACGCCTTTTTCACAAACAGCCCTATAAAATCAGCACCGAAAAAAATGAAGACATGCTTATTTTAAGCTGCGTATTCAGTGAACCTAAAGAAGACAATGACGGAGACAAAGCCCTGGGAGATGCCATTTTATCCATGGGGTAAACTTTAGATTTGTGATTTAGTCTATGTATATACCTAAATCCGTACTCGGATATAAAGCTGCCCATATGCAAGCCGCAGATGGGCAGCTTTTTCGTATACAGATTAACCCTTTTTCACAAGCAACGCGACCGATTCAATATGATAGGTGTGGGGAAACATATCCACCGGTGTGACTTCCAGCACGGCGTAACGCGATGCAAGCATCTCAAGATCTCTGGCAAGGGTGGCGGGATTGCAGGAGACATAGACGATTTTCTCCGGAGAGTGGGCCAGTACATGACCGACCACGTCTTTGTGCATCCCTACCCTGGGCGGATCAATAATAATCACATCCGGCTTTTCAGGCACCTGTTTAAACACATCCTTGATATCCCCTTCCAAAAATGTACAGTTCTCAATGCCGTTAAGTTTTACATTTTCCCTGGCATCGACCACAGCAGAATGAACAATCTCAATCCCGTATATCTGTTTTGCCTGACCGGAGAGCCAAATGGGAATGGTTCCGGTGCCTGAATAGAGATCCAGAACCGTTTGTGATCCGTCAAGAGCTGCATACTCGCTGACTTTGCCATATAATTTTTCACAGGCCCGGGTATTTGTCTGGAAAAAAGAATTTGCCGAAATTTTAAACTGATATTGCCCAAGCTTTTCAATGAGGTGATCTTCACCGTGGATCAGAATCTCTTCCTTGCCCACGGAGACACCGGACCGAGAGTCTGTAACGTTATTAACGATACAGCTGATCTGGCTGAATTTTTCCACCAGCTGTCGGCTCAGGTTTTCAATGACATCAAGCTTTTTTTCAGTGGTCACAAGATTGACCATCCACTGATTCCCAGCCACGGAATGCCTGAGCATGACAAACCGCCAGAACCCTTCGTGCCTGCGCAGATGATATGCAGCAAGTCCCGATTCAGCCACAAAACTACGGATGGTCTCTAAAATCTCATTACCCATGGCCGGCATTATATGACAGTTGTGAATGTCGATTACTTTGTCAAAGGTGCCCGGGACATGCAGCCCAATGCCAAACCCCTTTTTAACAGACTCGTCCGCCAATTCATCGGGCATAAGCCAGCGCATGGAAGAACAGGAAAACTCCATTTTATTGCGGTATTCGTAAACATAATCCGAGGGAATAACATCGGTGACCCGAACATCTTTCAATCGCCCGATGTGCGCCAGGGACTCGACGACATGTCGCTTTTTGTATTCAAGCTGTCGCTCGTAAGGCAGCTGCTGCCATTTACAGCCCCCGCAAAACCGGTTGTACTCGCATCTTGCCTCCTGGCGCAAGGGTGAAGGGGTGAGAATGCTGATCAGCTGTCCTTCGGCCCAGGATTTCTTCTTTTTGGCAATCTTTACAAACACCCGGTCTCCGGGCACACAACGGTCCACAAACACGGGAAACCCTTCGGGTTTTGCCAGACCTTTTCCCCCAAAGGCAAGGTCAATGATGTCAAGTTCGTAGGTTTTTCTTTTTTTAACGGGCATTTTATATTATATCTTGTGATTATATGGTTGAAGTAAAAAAAGACAGTTAATATACAAAGATATGGACACAAAAACAAGATGAAAATATTGGAAACTAATTTTACCGTTGACGGAGTTATTCTGAAAGGAACCCTCCATCTGCCCCCATGCCCCATGCCCCCGCTCGTTGTGGGCTCCCATGGACTTGAAGGTAGCCGAAATTCCGCCAAACAGACACTTTTGTCAAAGGTTCTGCCTGAAAATGATATTGCGTTTTTCCGTTTTGACCACAGGGGATGCGGCGACAGCCAGGGCAGTTTTGTTGATGATACCAGTATTGAAAAGCGGGGCAAAGATTTTTGTGCGGCCGTAAACCACATTATGGAGATGGGGATTACATCAAGCCGCCTTGCACTGTTTGGATCAAGTATGGGCGGTGCCACCTGCATCAAGGCATGGCAGGATATTGAGAACGCGGGATTCAAAATTCTGGGTGCGGTGTTGTGCGCCGCCCCCGTGAACACCCGAACCATAAAAAGGATTCCCCTGGCAGGCAATGACAAACGCCCTGCCCTGCCCCTGGATTTCTTCAAGGAAAATCTTCTTTATGACCTTTCCGACCAGGCAAAGGCCCTGCACCACGTTATGATTTTCCATGGGCGTGCCGATGAAGTTGTCCCGATGGAAAATGCCGAACTCCTCTATGCCGCCATGCAGCCCCCCAAAGAGATGATTCTGCACGACGGCGGCGATCACCAGATGAAAGACCCGGCGCACCAGCAGGATTTTGAACAAAAAATGACCGCCTGGTATAAATTCATATTCAACACATAACAATGGGCTGAGCAGGCGATCAACAGCCTGGCTCAACCCATGGCAAAAGTCGAAAATCGTGTTCGTTTACACAGATTTCTCTATAAAAACATCCGAAGAACTATTCTGCCAGATCCAGAGGAGAACCTAAAAAGCCTTCTTCATCTTCATTATTGCTTTGCACCTGGCAAAGCAGCTGGGCTTCATCAAATTTGGCCAGTGTGGCTTCGCTCGGTTTTTGAGTGACCAGGCTGACAGATACAATGGCAATGGCGGCAAGGATAAATCCGGGCAGCAGTTCGTAAAAATACTCACCGTCAATGGAAACGAAATTCTTCACAACAACAATGCTCAAAGCCCCTGTGATCATTCCGGCCAGCGCACCGCTTCGGGTCATGCCCCGCCACAGAAGAGAGAGAATAATTAAAGGTCCGAATGCCGCGCCAAATCCACCCCAGGCATAGCCCACCATAGACAGGATGCTGCCGGAATCCTTTGAGGCAAGCAAAAAGGCAAGAAGGGCAAATCCCAAGACACCGAACCGACTGATCCAGGCCCGGGTCCGGTCACTGGTATTTTCAAAAAAGGGAAGATCTTCGGTCAACGCAGAGGTCAGGACCAACAACTGAGAATCGGCCGTGGACATGACTGCTGCCAGAACGGCGGCCAGAATAAAACCCGCGAAAACCGGATGAAACAACGCTGTTGTCAGGGCCAGAAAAATTCGTTCGCTGTTTCCGTCGGGACCTGCGACCCCGGGCATGGGATGAACCGCATTGTATCCGATCCCCACAAGGCCGATCAAAGATGCCAGGACCAGGCAGACCAGCATCCAGGTTGTACCGACACGCCTGGCCTTGGGCACAGATGCCACACTGTCGATCCCGATAAAACGGGCCAGAATATGGGGCTGGCCAAAATACCCAAATCCCCAGGCACAAAGGGATGCCCCTGTGATCCAGGAGGTGGAAAAGGAGAATGCTCCAGGACGAATGGCGGTGATATCCACCCCTGACCCAGACACGGCAGTAAATGCCATGATGGAACAAAACACAAGGGCGGCCAACATCAGAAGGCCCTGGATCAAATCGGTCCAGCACACAGCAAGATATCCGCCCAGAAACGTGTAGGAGACCACCACTAAAGTGGTAATGATCAGGGCTGTCTCTTCGGAAGCTCCGAAACTATGGGCAAACAAGAGGGTGCCGCCCTTAAGCCCGGAGGCAACGTACAATGTAAAGAAAATGAGAATAACAACGGCAGACACAATTTTAAGCACACCGGAATCATCGTCAAACCGATTGGAAATAAATTTGGGAAGGGTAACGGCATTGAGCAGTTCCGTCATGGACCGCAGACGCCCTGCAACCACAAGCCAATTGATATAAGCACCAGCAGCAAGCCCGAAGGAAATCCAGAATCCGCCTATCAATCCCTTTGCAAACACCGCCCCTGGCAGTCCAAGCAACAGCCAGCTTGACATGTCTGATGCGCCGGCACTTATGGCCGTTGTGATAGGTCCAAGAGACCGCCCCCCGATCAAAAAGTCTTCATTGTTGCTTGTCCGTTTCATTGAAACATAGCCGATGCCCAGCATCAACAGTAGATACAGCCCAAACTGAACGTATAAAAGTTCCATAATCCTCCCTTTTTCAATCGCTTTTAACAATTATTTTTTGTGTTATTGGCTTGCCGGCTTTTTATGAAAGCCCGCACCACCTTAATTCCCTTTTTGTATTAAATCCGGTGCTGCATTAATCCCCTTTTTGTATTAAATAATGCACAAGTCATAATGGTTAAACCATTTAGCCGTACTTTGCTAACCTATTGTATTTATGTTCGTCAAGTCTTTTTATTTTATTTTTTTAAACTATGACTGTTACAGGCCGATTTGACACAGCCGCGACCAAGATCACCACAATGAAAATTAAAAAATCTGTAGGGTGTTTGTGACAAATACTGATCTGGCAGCAACCCCGAATTGATCCAGCTGAAAACAGGAAAAGGTGTGGACGAATTGATAGATAAGATTGAAACTGGTTGTCCGAGAGAATAATGATGAGCCATGGAGCAACATCCCATGGCTCATCATTCCCATCAGTCCGTGATGGTAAAGGTCAGGCTGGATGCAAGCACCCTCTCATCCGCCTTTTTTTTGTCCGGGTACTCCGAGGTATCCTTGACCCTGACAATCCAGTAACCGGCCTTTAACGGAATAAAATCAATGTGACCGTATCCGTCGGTCACCCCTGAAAAGGCGATATAGTCTTTAGCGGCAAAACTGTCAAAGGTGGCCTCCACCTGGACGAAATGGGCGGGTTTTCCGTTGAGAAATACCTGCATGGGAAAGACATTGCCGGGCCTGATAGTTGCAGGGTTGGCCAGGGGGACAATCTCAAGATCCATGCCTGTGGGTTTGGATATCAAACCTGTATCGGTTGACCCGTCCACATTTACAATGGTCTTGCCGTACATGACCGCTTCTTCCACATAGCTTGCATCCGGCCGTTGGATTCGGTCAGTCTGGGCCCATCCATCATCCCCATTGGACCAGAACGTGGGTTTGTAAAAGGCCAGCACCATATAGCTGTTTTTTTTAAGGGATATTTTTTTTTCAAACGCGTAGTTTTCGCCCTTTTGATCCATCTCCAGGGTACCCGCCGGTGTGACCAGTGCCAAAGGGGTGAAAATGTGGAGCCGGTCGGCCGGGATGGGTTCGAGATTTGGGAATTCATGGCCGTATCCAATATTTGCCCTGACTATCCCATCTTTATATCCGCTATGCTGAACCCAAAGTTCATGTGCGCTGATGGGCATTGGTGCAGAAAAGAAGGAAAGTAAGCATACAATCATAAACATGGAAGCGGTCAGACCAGCAGTGCGAAATTTGACATACATTTGTGTTGTCTCCTTTAAATTTTAGTGCGTTATATTTAGTTAGAGTTTTATGGACATCCAGATATAGGCACTTCTGCCGTCACCCGGATTGAAACCTGCGTCATTATCCCAGATAAAGCTGTAGTAATCGGCATCAAATAAATTGTTGATATCCAGTCCCAATGTGATTTTTTTCCACTTGTATCCAAAAGAACAGTTCACAATGTCATAGGCACCGTCCTTTTCCCTTGTATTTTCGGCATCAACTTCGTATTCGCCCTGCATCTCAAGCCAGAAATTGGAGAAAAAACCGGACGGATGATCAAACTCAACCCCCACCTTGGCTGTATAATCCGGTATATTTTCAATGTCATTTCCCTTGATGGCCTGCAAAGAAGGACCTGGATCGGTGTATTTTGCCTGGATAATGGAATAGGATGCCCAGATATCCACCCAGCTATGGGGTTTGACGCTGACCGAAAAATCCCAGCCTTTGCGCATCGTCTCCCCGGCGTTGACATAATCGCCGGAGCCGTCGTTCTTGGCCCGGACCTCGTCTGTGGCCTTCATTTGCCAGTAATCCACCCTGGCAGACAGCCAGCTCAACGGAGAAGCCTTGATCCCAAGTTCCCAGCCATCGTTCTTGGAATAGGCAATATCATTGGAAATGGCAGAAGCGCTTGAATTCTGGCCGTACAGGGTGGGGGTGGCGGGCAGTTGAAAGGAACGTCCGAAATTGCCGTAAAAATTGTAGCCGTTGACAGGCGTGATGACAAAACCCGCCTTGGGCTGCCAGATGTAGTCCAGATCCACCATGTCAGTGTTCAGGCTGGTCAGCGGGTTGGTGTTGGTCATTTCACCGTCAAAGGAATCCACACGCAGGGAAGCTGTCAGGCGCAGCCAGTCGGTAACGTCGCCGTCCGCCTGGACATAACTGCCCCAGTAATAAAAATCCATGTCATAGTACCGTGAAAGCGCGCCACGCACCCTGTTGTCCGAGGCCCATCTTGCTTCTATATTGTCCTGGTGCTGATAATCCACCCCCCAATCCAGTTTCAGGCGGGGAATGAATGTGTCGGTCAGTTCATATGAAAGGGTGGATATTGCACCGTACTGCTCACTGTCGTTGTATCGTTCCTGCTGGGAGCCTGTGGGACTCCACTTGCACCACCGGGTGCGCTCAATGCGCTGGTGATAGGCCTTCAAAGACCAGATAAGATCATCGGAAAACGCATAATCCAGATGGGTGCTGACATGGTGGTTATCCTGCTCACCACCGTCGGAAGTCGCAAAGTCAGCCGCTTTTGTGGGATCTGAATCCGCCTCTTCTTTGGTCAGGTAGCCCGGCGCATCGGCGTCCATGGTAAACACCCTGGCAATGGCCCCCAAGGAGAGCTTTTGATTGTCAGTGGTATAAAACCATTTGCCCGATGCAGCCCCTTTTTCCAAATCCGAATGGTCACGGTAGCCGTCGGTTGTCCGGTAGCCCACAAAATAGGTCTGACTGAAGTTCCCGTCGTCGTGGCCTGTGATCAGCCCGGCGTCGTATGTATTAAAACTGCCGGTTAAAAATTTACCTTCTGTGAAATTTCCGCCCTGCTTGGTGTGCAGATTGATATTGCCTGCAATGTTTAAAAGCCCGTAACGCGGATCTGTTGTCCCTTTAACAGCTTCAATGTGATCGATTTCCATAGGGAAAAAGGGCTGAATATCCATTTTCCCGTATCCGAAGTTATGGGGTATGCCATCCACAATCAACGTTATGGGTGCATCGTGGTTGGCGTCAAATCCGCGAAGAGACACCGTGCCGGATACGACGCCCTGATTCCAGTCCCCGTAGTAGAAGCCCGGTACTTTTTTGAGCAGTTCCATGCTGAAGTCCACGTTTTGCATTTCAATCTGGTCCGCACCGATGACATCCACGGATGCCGGGGCATCTGCGCCCGACAAATCGGAGGCTTTTCCGGTAACGGTCATCTCTCCGATTTCCATATACATTTTCTCGTCTTTGCTATCTGCATTGGCAGATGCTTGGCTATTTGTATCTGATCCTGTGATTTGCGTTTTCCGGGTTGTTTGTACCTGTTCTTGAACATCCGCAGCATGGGTAATTGTCGCCGTTAAGGACAACAACAAAATTAATAGTGTGAAGCAGGCCGACAAAAGGTGTTTCATTTGTTCTCCTTCAATAGAAACTTTGGTCAATAAAATAAAAAAAGGTCGCCAAAAACCGTGTAGAGACACCTCTGGTGTCTGACAGTCTTCGTGACCTTTTATCGGGGTGCAAATTGTACTCGTTTCGCTTCCGCTCTTCAGAACGGCGATTGCGAACCGCAATAGTATAAACGCTGCACTTATGTCAAGCTTAAATTATAAGGAACCAAGCTTATTGCGGTCATACCGGTTGAATCACATGAAAAACGCCATACGCGCTCTATCCCATGGAGTGAGACGTTTATAGAGTTTGAGAGCAATGAACCCGGCACCAGTCCGGCAGGCAGCTGCCTGGATTCCCCAGAAAGGGCGAAATGATGGCAATCAATTTTTGGCTTCGATAGAAAAAGAAAAACAAGAGGATTTAAAAAAGTGTCACAATTACGCCACACCTCCCCCCGTCAGAAACTACAAAGGCTCCCAGCGAAACCGCTGGGAGCCTTTATTTACTTGGTAGCGGGGAAAGGATTTGAACCAATGACCTTCGGGTTATGAGCCCGACGAGCTACCAGACTGCTCCACCCCGCAACAACGAGGGAGAATATAGATCAAAGGCGCTTTTGAGTCAAGCACTATTTTCATCAAACTCAAACATTTTCAACAAGAGACTGTTTTAATTCATCAATCGATGCAGTCGCAGTGCCGACTTTGGCCACCACAATACCTGCCGCGAGATTGGCCAAGCCAGCAGCCACCTCAAATGAGGCACCCGATGCCAATCCCAGCCCCAAAAGAGAGATAACCGTATCTCCAGCCCCTGACACGTCAAAGACCTGCCTTGCCTTGGATGCAATGGTTATAGTCGGCTTTCCGGCTTCATAGAGCGCCATACCGGCCGGGCCACAGGTAATAAGAAGTTTTTCAAGCCCTGCCTGGGCCATAATCTTTGCTGCGGCCTCTTCCATCTCTTCGGGGGTTTGAATCTCGATACCGGCAGCAATGGCAGCTTCTTTCTTATTCGGAGTTAAAACGGTTACCCCCGTATATTTGGAAAAATCCATGGACTTGGGATCCGCCAGGGTCATGACACCCGATTGGTTGGCTATGTCAACAATAGCCGCCACAAGTTCACGGGTGACCAGCCCCTTATCATAATCTGAAATGATAACAAGATCCATCTGGTCTATGTAGCCGGTAATGATCCGGGTTAATGTTTCAAGCGTATGGGAACTGATCTGGTGCTTAACTTCCCTGTCAATGCGAAGCATCTGCTGACTGGCTGCGATAATGCGTGTTTTTCGTGTTGTAGGCCGATCCGGCTCGCTTATCACTCCCGTGACATCAACACCCAACGCTTCAAGCTTTTTTAAAACATCACGCCCGGCAGGCCCTGCACCCACGGCCCCCATGGCAAAAACCTTTGCCCCCATAGCTGAAAGGTTATTGATCACATTGCCGGCCCCGCCCAGTGTATGGCTCTTTTTTTCCACAGCCACCACCGGCACAGGCGCTTCGGGTGAAATTCTGTCAACCGTTCCCCACAGGTACTCGTCAAGCATCAAATCCCCGATGACAAGTACCCGCAGATCTTTGAATTTATCAATATTTATCATTTAGTCTGCCAAAAGATTGGTAAGCATGACCTTAAGCTCATCATAAGATCGGGTAATGGGAATATCGGGAAAATCCTCGGTAATGGATTCAGGAGGCTTAAAGAAAAAGCCCTTATCCGCCGCCTGGATCATACCGGTATCATTATAGGAATCACCAAATGCAATCACATGGTAGTTCAAACCCTGCAGGGCTTTGACAGCCCGCGCTTTCTGATTGTCAATTCTCAGATTGTATCCGGTAATCCGGTTTGTTGCGTCCACCGTCAGGTTGTGGCAAAGCAGCGCAGGAAAGTCCAGTTTTGCCATGAGCGGTCCTGCAAATTCCTCAAAGGTGTCGGACAGAATAATGATCTGGGTCTGTTTGCGTATCCAGTCCAGCATCTGCTTTGCACCGTCAAGGGGATCAAGACCTGCAATGACATCCTGGATATCCTTAAGTTTAAGATTGTGCTCATCAAGTATAGACAGACGCTTGGTCATTAGCACATCGTAATCGCTGATATCCCGGGTGGTCAGTTTAAGCTCCTCAATCCCGGTTTTTTCCGCCACATTGATCCAGATTTCAGGTAAAAAGACCCCTTCCAGATCTGCAACAAGTATTTTCATTTCGGTCAGCCCTTCTTGTTTTGTTTAGTCTATTGATGCTGCTTTGTTTATCCCGGATACCAGGGCATCAATATAAAGCAAACAGCTATATTGTTTGTATTAAAATTCCAGTAAATTTTTAAATTAATTTCACGCTTTGCCGTGGATTAAGCCTGAATGTCGATAAAACAGGCCGGCACATGGCCGCTAATCCGTGTCATCGTCTTCAATACGGATAACAACGGGTTGGCCGACCACACAGTCGGTTTGAACAATTTGGGCAAGGGCCGCCTGAATACGGCTTTCCTTGGCCAGATGGGTCAACATGACAATGGGCACCTGACCCGTGGCATTGCGTCCTTTTTGATGGACGGATTTGATGCTGATGTCATTATTACCCAGGATGCCTGAGATGGTGGACAAAACCCCCGGATGATCCTGGGCCTGAAAGCGCAGATAGTACCGTGTGGACAACTGGGCCATGGGCAGAACAGGTATTTTTTTAATGTTTTCTTTGGGATAACCCAACGTAGGCACCCTGCGCCGGGCACCTGAGATAATATCCCTGGCAATATCGGTAATATCCGAAAGAACAGCCGAGGCCGTGGGCATCATGCCCGCCCCATGCCCCCAAAGCATGGTCCGCCCTGTGGCATCAGCATCTATGGTGATGGCATTCATGGAATGCTCCACATGGGACAACGGATTGGAACATGGAATCATGGTGGGCTGCACCCGGGCTTCAACATGGTTCTCATGTTTTTTCCCGATGGCAAGCAATTTAATGGTGTAACCGAATTCCGCCGCAAACCCGATATCAGCCGGGCCGATGTTACGAATGCCTTCCACATGAATATCGCCCAGGTTGATTTCCATACCATGGGCCAGGGCACTTAAGATGGCAAGTTTATGGGCCGTATCATGTCCGTCCACATCCAGGGACGGTTCAGCCTCGGCAAACCCTAATTCCTGAGCCTTTTTCAAGGCATCTTCAAACTTGGAACCATCCCGGGTCATCTTGCTCAGGATATAGTTGCAGGTACCGTTGAGGATGCCGCACATGGCCTGGATATCATTGGCGACCAAAGACTCCCTCAGGCTTTTTATGACAGGCATGCATCCCCCACAGGACGCTTCAAAGGCCAGATCAACCTGATTTTTTTCGGCAATGCGGACCAGTTCATTACCAAAACTTGCCAAAAGCGCCTTATTTGCAGTCACGACATGCTTTTTGTTTTCAAGAATCTTAACAATGAAATCCTTGGCTACGGTCTGTCCGCCGATAAGCTCCACAATAATGTCGATGTCAGGGTCATTAATAACCGACATAGCATCGGTTGTTAATTGGGTACCGGTCAGATTAACACCTCGATCCGTTGTAATGTCAAGATCAGCAATGGCTTTTAGATTCAGACAGGCGCCGATCCTGGACTCAAGCAGTTCTTTTTTCTCCTTGAGCAGTTTTGCTACGCCCGCCCCGACCACACCGAATCCAAGCAAGCCGATATGAATTGTTTTCATGAAGATATCTTCTCCAAAATAGTCCCGTGTTTAAAATTTATTCATTTCATACTTCATCCGGGCATCCCTTGTCAAAAAGCTTTTGACATTTTACAGGCTTTGGGCGTATTATTGACGACTTTAAAGGGATTAACAGATCTTTTAAGATTTCCATAGGTGAGATAAGATGAACGACTCTTTGACATACGCGGATTCCGGTGTTGATATTGATAAAGCCACAGAGCTGGTAGACCGGATAAAAAATATTGCCAAATCCACACCACGAACCGGTGTCATGGGAGACATTGGGGGTTTCGGTGGGCTTTTTTCCTTGAACCTGGCCAATATTTCCAATCCGGTACTGGTCAGTTCCACAGACGGCGTAGGCACCAAGCTCAAAATCGCATTCCAGATGGACAAACACGACACCATTGGTATAGACCTTGTGGCCATGTGCGTCAACGATATTATTGTCCAGGGGGCCAAACCCCTATTTTTTCTTGATTATTTTGCCGTGGGCAAACTGGATAACGCCGTGGCTGAAAAAGTCATTTCAGGTATTGCCCAGGGCTGCACCCAGGCCGGTTGTGCGCTGATCGGCGGCGAAACTGCTGAAATGCCGGGAATGTATCAACCAGGCGAATATGACCTGTCAGGTTTTTCCGTCGGGATTGTTGATAATTCCAAAATCATTGACGGTTCCGGGATTCGACCGGGTCACAAACTCATCGGCCTTGCCTCTTCAGGGGTTCATTCCAATGGATTTTCCCTGGTGCGAAAGGTCTTCTTTGATAAGTGCGGGTATGACGTCAATACCCGACTGGAAGACCTGGAAGGGACCCTTGGCGAAGAACTGCTGAAACCCACCATCATCTATGTATCCACAATTTTAAGTCTGCTGCGCGACCTGCCCATTCACGGACTGGTCCACATTACAGGCGGCGGCATAGATGAAAACATCATCCGGGTCATCCCCCAGGCATGCAAGGCCATCATCCACAAAGGGTCATGGCAAACACCTCCAATATTCAACATCATCCAGCGGGAAGGCAATGTGCCGGAACATGACATGCACAGAACCTTTAACAACGGCATCGGCATGGTGCTGGTGGTTCCTGAAAAATCCGCCCAGGAAGTCATGGACAGACTAAGTGCCATGGACAAACGGGCCTATTTTATCGGTGAAATTCTGGAGAGGAAAAACAACGAGAACCAGACCCAGTACGTCTGATTCCCCTGCCGGAAAGTTAATTCATGCTCATTCTCGGGATTGAATCCTCCTGCGACGAAACTGCGGCAGCAGTCGTAGAAGACGGCGTACGCATTCGCTCTTCTATTGTCTCTTCCCAGGTATCCACGCACGCCATATACGGCGGCGTGGTGCCTGAGCTTGCATCGCGCATGCATCTTGAGGCCATAGACCCGGTGGTGGACCAGGCCCTGGACCAGGCCGGTGTCGGATTGGATGACATTGACGGCATTGCCGCCACCCAAGGCCCTGGACTGATCGGCGCACTGCTGGTGGGATTTTCCTATGCCAAGGCCCTGGCCTGGGCACGAAATCTGCCTTTGGCCGGTGTGAATCACCTGGAAGCCCATATCTGCTCATTGCAGCTTTTGGAAACGCCCCCTGGTTTCCCGTTTATCGCCCTTGTGGTGTCGGGCGGCCACACAAACATTTATCATGTCAAAGCTCCCGGGCAGTTCACCCTCATGGGGCAGACCCGGGATGATGCGGCAGGGGAAGCCTTTGACAAAGTGGCCAAAATGATGGGGTTAAGCTATCCGGGTGGACCTGCCATTGAAGAACTGGCAAAACAGGGTGATCCTGAAAAAATCAAATTTCCCCGAAGCATGATCCAAAAAAACAACTTTGACTTCAGCTTCAGTGGACTTAAATCGGCTGTGGGCAGATATCTGCACGAAAATTCAGATTTAGACACAGAAATGGGCGAAAGCGACTTGGCCCATGTGGCGGCCGGATTCCAGATGGCGGCCATTGATGTTTTATCCACCAAACTGATTGCCGCAGCCAAAGAAAAAAATTGTACTGCCATCGGCGTCGCCGGCGGGGTCTCGGCCAACCGCACCTTTGTTGACACCCTTCGCAAAAGGGCAGAACGGCATCACATGAAGGTATTTTCACCGCCTTTGTCCTTGTGCGGAGATAATGCAGCCATGATTGCAGCCAGGGGTTGGGAAATGATCCAAAGCAAACAGGTCTGCGGCCTGGCAGATGATGTATATTCCCGGGTGAAATCTGTGGTGGGCGCCGCCGGATAAAACAGGCTATTCAAAAAACATTTTCTTTGTTGTAAGAATCCTCTTCACACAGGTCTGGCCCGATTCAAACAATAGTTCGTCCGTCTCAAGATATTTGATCACCGCATTTCGGGCGTCGGCAATATTGGGGCCGGCATGACACACAAGCGCCATGTCGATTTGAGCCTTCATGATCCTATGAATACAGGTATCCATATCATGGTTGATCGCCTTCATATCAAGATCATCGGTCATGACAAGGCCCTGGTATCCCATATCCTGTCGCAAAAGATCGTATGCGATGGTCTTTGACAGGCTGGCCTGCCACTCCGGGTCTATTTTTGGGTACGAAATATGGGACAACATCATTCCAGAGACCTGGACTTTTTTTGCCGCCTCAAAAGGGAGCAGATCCGTTTGTTCCAAATCGGACAACGGCGCATTCAGTTCAGGTAAAAAAAAGTGAGAATCCTTTATGGTTCTGCCGATACCGGGGAAATGTTTGGCCACAGCCATGATCCCGCCCTGTTGAAGCCCCTGGATCACGGCAGAGCCAAATTCAGCCACACGGTATGCATCCCCTGTAAATACCCGGTCTTTCATGATGGAATCCACATTAGGCGGAGCCACATCCATCACCGGGGCCATATTCATGTTAATCCCCATATCCGACAATTCAGATGCGGTAATCCGGGCAAATTCCCGGGCGTCTTCAAGGGATTTCATATGGGGATTGCCGGGAAACTCGGTGAAAGGTTGACGCAGTCTTGCCACCTGCCCCCCTTCCTGGTCCACGGCAACAAACAAATCCGGCAGACCTTGATCCAGGGCATAATTTCGGGCATCCATGCACAGACGCCTCAATTGAGGGGGCGACTCGATATTGGGCCGGAACAAAATGATCCCCCCGGCCCTGTATTCATCAATCAAATGTTTTAATTCAGCATTGAGGGTTCGGCCGTCAAATCCGAGCATCAACCGCTGTCCGGCCAAATCAGGGATTGATTGAAAATTAAAAGAAGTCATAAAAAGTGATCATATCTGCACGCCGTGCAAATGCTCTTCAAGGGTTAATATTCTCGGCATGTACTGGTAGATGGGTTTCCACCTGGATATGCCGTTCAGCTCAATGCCGTTATATATGATTGAGATCGGTCTGTCAGCAGAAACGACAACCACAATCACTTTTGATGTTGTGGCCGAAAATCTCAGTGCCGAGTTGTATCTGGCTCCCCGGGCCATGTTTTCCCAGGTAACGGACTGCCCGTCCAGAAGACATCCGAATCCTCGGATTTTAGCATCCGGTGTGATTTGAACGGCACCGTCAATGCGCATGAACGCCGAGGCCAGTTCATAATTGTCAGAATCCATAAGACATAACGGAGGATCCAGAACATGGCCGGACAAGACCAGAGGCTCTTCGTTCAAATCAATCACCACGGTGCTGCCGTAATGTGAATGCCCCGCCTTGTGTATCAACCCGGAAACCACACTGAACAAAGAGCCGGCTGTTTCAATATCAAGGGATGAATCCAGCAGGAGCTCTTCCAGCTCCACCAGCTTATTTTCCCGGGTGGTGGAATAAAAATAACCGTCACAAAAGGAGGCCAGTTTCTGGGTACCTAAACTCAAAAAGCCATGATCGCCCCTGAAATCGGCGATTATCGCATATTCAGGCGCACGGGCCAGTGTAATTCCCACCACATAATCACCGTCAGATACCAGTTTACGATTTGACCGCTCCACACTGACAAGCAGTTTTCTGATGTGTTTGATATTTGAAATCACCGGCCGTTCATTGCGCCGGAACATGGTTAGAAAATCAATGGCCTCAATATTAACCGGGTCCGTAAAAAAAAGCCCGCCCCTTGCCCAGGCCCCCTCTTCCCGGGTTTTTGAAATGGAAAGAATATAGTTCAGGATCGTGGGGATCTGAATTTTAGTATCATACCCCAAGTGACTGTTACGCTCGTCCACCATATAATCTGCGATGGCCTGGAGTGCATAATTTTTAAGCACATAATCCGAGCAATTGATGGGCGGACTTCCCGATGTATAGTCGTGGACCAGCAAAGAGGCCGCCTGTTCCAGCCATTTTTCGGTGGGCTTTATGGAACACATGTCCGGATGGTGCTCGGTAAACCAGACCTGGTAAAAAAATTCACTGCTTGCACCGGCAAAGGCAATAAGCCCTGACAAACCTAAGGTTTCTAAGGGGATCAAAAGGCCTTTGGGCTGACTTTCAATCTGTTCGGTGATCTCCTGGCGCCAGCGTTGCGCATTTACAAGGAATACTTCGCTGAGTACGGTTTCATGCCCAAACAAAAGATCCTGGGGGTCAAAAACCTGAACTGGATCATCCGGGCCCGATGCAAACAGCAGGGCAACGCGACTGGGATTGGAATACATACGCAATCCATCAGACACCCCGTTAAGGATATTGGCAATACACAATTTCTTGAAAGAGTTCTGGTTCATACGCCAACCATTTAAATTCAACAGACTGTAATTAATGAAAGGGGGTAATCATTGATCCCATGTTCCATGCGGTTTGGCAAGTTTTTTTTACATGCCGGGTGTTGTAAAAACAGGGCAGGACTGATAATTAAGTAAAAACTGTAAAGGAGGCAACAAATAATGATAAAACCAGTTTCGCGAATTTGCGCGGTTATTCTAATTATTGTCGGGACTACAGCGTTATCTCATGCCCAAACCGCTTATGTCTCTGATATGCTCATTCTCACATTCAGGGAGGGGCCGGGCCCCAACTACCCTGTGCTCTCCGCCTTAAAAAGCGATACCCCGTTAACCGTCATTGGAGAGAAAAACGGTTACCTTAAGGTGGCTCTGTCATCCGGTGAACAAGGATGGGTGGACAAAAGCTATGTTGTAACAGACCCCCCTAAGTCAATGATCATTGATCAGTTAAAAAAAGAGAATGCCGCCCTTGAGGAAAAAATACAGGTATTATCCGAAAAGTCAGACCAGGTTCTCATGGAACAGCTTAAAAACGAGAACCAGTCACTGATCCAAACCGTTGAAACCCTAAAATCGAGATACACGGCGCTCAAGACAGCCTCTGCAAACATAACCGATGTGTTAGAGGAAAATAAACAGCTTAAAAACCAAAACACATCCTTGTCCGTCACGCTTGACCAACAAAAGGGAAAAAATGAATTTTTGTATAAGACCGGAATGATTAAGTGGTTTCTGGCCGGCGTAGGCGTGCTTCTTCTTGGCTGGCTCATTGGGCTGAGCATATCTTCCCGGCAGGGTGGATCACGCTCGTTGCTGGACTGAGTCCGCACCTCCCCTCGATAAAAAGACCATTGACCCTGTTTTCGTAATTTAAATATTTCAGCAATGGACTTCAATGCAAAGTTGAAGTCCATTATTTACAAAATTTAACATATTTTAATGTTCTCTTACTTTTCCCTTGACAGGACAATTCATTTCTTTTTATCTCTTACTATACTATTCATGTTTTTTATTTTCCTTTAAGTTTTCGATTTTTCTTAAATTCAAGAGGAGAAAGCCTTGTCTGACGCAAGCGCTTACGGCAATAAAATCTGGACCAAATCCTATGCCCAAGGTGTTCCCCGGAACATCGACTATCAGGACATTCTGATCCCCCAGTATCTTGAGCAGTCCGCAGCGAACTTTCCGGACAATCAGGCGTTGATCTTCCAGGGATACGCCATGACCTATACGGATCTGAATGACACTGTTTGCAGGTTTGCCGCGGCCCTTAAAGCATTGGGCATACAAAAGGGGGACCGGGTGGCTATTTTGCTGCCCAATATCATCCCCTGCGTGGTCGCTTATTATGCCGCATTAAAAATCGGCAGTATTGTTGTATTGAACAACCCCTTGTACGCGGACAGGGAACTTGAGCGCCAATTCACGGATTCCGGCGCCACACTTTTAATCACCCAGGATATTTTTGTTGACCGCATGGTAAAACTGCGGGAAAAAACCGATATTGAGACCATTATTTATGCCTCCATCGGTAATTATATGCCCTTTTTTAAACGCCTGCTTTTCCCCCTGGCAGCGCCCCAAAAAGGGCTGACCAAAGACGTCCCCCCAGGCCCCGGCATTTATAACTTCCAGGATTTGATCGCCGAATCCGCTCCGGACACGGTTCAGGCGGATGTGACCATGGATGATGTGGCCATGTATCAATACACCGGCGGCACCACAGGGGCCTCCAAAGGCGTCATGCTCACCCACAAAAACATCTCCTACCAGGTTCAGCAGTTCGCCGCCTGGTTTCCCGAATTTGTGGAAGGCCGGGAAACCATGCTCGGTGCCCTGCCCTTTTTTCATGTATTCGGCATGTCCACCTCCATGAACTACGCCATCAAAATGGGATGGCGCAATGTTCTGTTACCCAAGCCCCAGTCCAAGCCGCTTTTGGATGCCATCTCCAAATTCAAAGTATCCTTTGCACCCATGGTACCCACCATGTACATCGGGATATTGGAGCACCCGGATATCGAAAAAACGGATCTAAGTTCAATACGGGCCAGCTTCTCAGGTTCTGCCCCCCTTTCGCTGGAGGTCATCAACAATTTTCAACAAAAAACAGGAGCCATTATTGTGGAGGGCTTCGGCCAGACCGAATGTACCCCGGTCACACATATAAACCCCTTTCATGGCAAACGGGTTGTGGGCAGTATCGGACTCCCCCTCCCGGACACAGTCTGTAAAATTGTGGACCTTGAAGACCCTGACAGGCAGGTACTCATAGGCGAGTCCGGAGAGCTTCTCATTAAAGGTCCCCAGGTGATGAAAGGCTATCTGAACCAGCCAGATGCCACCGCCAAGGTCATCACCCAAGATGGATTTTTGCGGTCGGGGGACATTGCCCAGATGGACGAAAACGGTTATTTTTATATTGTTGACCGCATAAAGGATATTATCATCTCCAGCGGTTTCAATGTCTATCCCAGGGATATTGACGAAGTACTGTGTGAACATCCCAAAATCATTGAAGCCTGTGCCGTGGGCATCCCCCATCCCAAACGCGGTGAAGCCGTCAAAGCCTTTGTTGTTCTCAAAGACGATGAGGCAATGACGGAACAGGAGGTTATTGATTATTGTGCCACCAAACTTGCCAGGTACAAACTGCCTGTGGCCGTGGCGTTCAGAGATGAACTTCCCAAATCCAATGTCGGAAAAATTTTAAAAAAAGAATTAAGGAGTCAAGAGTACAATAAACAATCACCCTTTTTAGTAAATTTTTGATTTATTCCCCCCAAAAATTATCCTTAGGGTAAGCGGTATTCCTTTTTGAAATTATTCTGAACTTTGATATATAACAACCGTGGGCCGGTATGGCCGATCAACATTGAGAGATAATTCAAAACAAAAGTTGATAGATCTGTACAGGTTGCACGTAACTTTGCACAGCGTAATGTCAAAAGGTAAAAAATGAAAAAATTTCAACTCTGGGTTCAAATGTCTGTTTGTCTGATTTTAGGATTTGCCGTCCAAGGGCATTGCGAACCGTCATACACCTTGAAACAATTGTGCAAAGTCGCCAATGACAATGCCGAAACCATCCACATTGCCAGAGAACAGACGTACATTGCAGAGCAGGACAAAAAACGGGCTCAATCCGTGCTCATACCTACAGCAAGTTTATACGGCAGTTACCTGAATTATAAAAATGACGATTCTTACACCCCGGATGTCAATACCCTGGGCGCTAAACTGACCCAGTCATTTACCCTGAACGGCAAGGAATTGATTGCCTATGATGTCAGTAAAAAAAACATTGAAAAGGCAAAATTCTCAGAACAGGCCATTCGAAGCGATTATATATTCCAGGTGGCCCAGGCCTATATCCAGGCCTTAAATCTAAAACGCCTGGTGACCGTGGCGGATGCCGAAGTTCAACGGCTGAACACATACAGGGATTCGGTGAATGAAAAGCTCTCGGTGGGCAGTGTGACAAAGACGGCCCTGTACCGGGCCCAGGCGGAATTGTCTAAGGCAAAAACCAATCAGATTGTGGCGGGCAATAATGTTCAGACTGCCAAGGCCAATATCGTTCGACTCACAGGCATTGAAGATACGTTCTCTATTCCGTCCGGGGACACCAAAGCGGTAGATAATTTTTCCATCACCTTTGATGAGATAAAGGCCCAGGCCCTTGAAGAGCGCTATGAAATCAAAAAGGCCGCAAAGGACGTTGAGATTGCCCGGCGGACCATTGTCTATGAAAAGGGAGAATACTGGCCGCGCATTGAACTGGAAGGTGGCTACCGGGAAAAAGATATCGACTATGATACTGAAAATAGCACCCGGGACGGATATGATACCGAAGAGGCATATGTCCAGGCCCAGCTCGTATTTACCTTATATGACGGCGGTTTGCGCAGGGCCCAGGTTCACCAGGCGGCGGCCAGGCTGCGCCAGGCAGAACAGTCTTTGTCCGATGAAAAAAAGGCGGTGATTCTTGAATCAAAGCAGTCTTTTCTGGAATTTAACACCGCGAAATCCACCCTGATTAACCTTGCCGATGAAGTCAAATCCGCCGAGGAAAATTTTAATGCCGTTCAGATGCAGTTCAAATACGGCATGGCCGACAGCATTGATATCATGGACGCCAATACCTTGCTGGTGGATGCCCAGCGGCGAATCTCCAACGCACGTTCCTCCTTTTATCTGTCCATTTTGAAAATTATTTACACCCAGGGAAAAATCCTGGATTATTTTTTAACGGAAGAATAAAATGAATGTTAATTCAAATATACAAAATAAAATAGATGCGGTTTAAAGACTAATATTAAGGTATTGTTAGGGTAATCCCCTGGCGGAATCGACATGAATATCCAATGTTCTCAACATCTAAGCTTGACTAACACCTGCTACCCGCTTATCCTTCACAAAATTTGATGGCGTCGTAAAAAGGCTTTCGCCTATTGTGTTGAGGTACATCACCTGAGCCTCGGCACACCATTCGGGCAAAATATTTAGACCGTCATCGGTTGGATTTTTTTTAATGAAAAGGAGCACAAACTATGTACGAAATCATCGCCAATCCCCAGGAGTATCAGATTGATCACCTGATTAACGGCACGGACAATGCAGATATCGAACTGACAAGGGAAGAACGGGACAAGTGGGCAAAGCAGATTGTTCAATTCAGCGACCGGTTGTCCGGGTTTGCCCAAAAAGCAGACATGTTTTCGTCACTTCTTGCGTCGGAAGAAAAAATCGCGGCCACCCCAGCCTCATTAAAAACACTGAAAATTCAGCTTTTCATGATTAACGACGCCCTGAATTCAGCATTGGGTATCGCCGACATGATGGAAAACGATATGATCAAAACGCCCCAGGGTGTATAATAAGACTTCAAGATCGTTCGCAACATCCCAAGCACCATATTCGGTTAAAACATGGTGCTTGGGATGTTTTTATCCAAGGACATGTTTATCCAGCACAAAACAGGAAAACTCTCCTTTAAAAACCGCCTCATCCCCGCGTTGAACCGTAACAGAGACCATCTGCTTTTTACCAGGCTCTGACGTAACTTCAGCCTGGGCATAGACGGATTCACCGACTTTCACAGGCTTTAAGAATTTTACATCGGCCCCGCCAAGCACAACATTGGGGTGATTGACCGCAAGCATAGCCGCATAGTCGGCAAGTCCAAAAATAAATCCGCCATGCACCAGACCTGATTCATCGGCCGCCATTCGGGATGTGGTCGTTAATTCCACCCGGCTTTTCCCGTTTTCCACCATAACCGGCATTCCGCACAATTCATTGTCGATTGATTGATGGGTATCTATATTCATAAATATTTCTCCTTTTTTTACTCATGATTTCGCATACTACAGGCCAAGTTCGGCGATAATCTGCAATGCCGCAGCTTTTGGATCATATTTTTCCGTGTCAATGGATATTCCGGCAAGTGCCTGGTACAACGGATTTCTGATTTCAAGCATATTTTGTGTTTCAAGGGCAAGGCTGTCCCGGGTCAAATCCGGTCTTCGCTCGGTATTGATCGCATCATTGCGAATCCTCTCCGTCAAAACGGATGCCGGGGCATAAAGATAGACAACCGTACCCTTTTCTTTTAAAAACAGTCTGTTTTCCTCTGCCAGGATGATCCCGCCCCCCGTGGCAACAACAGGCGCGTCTTGCAACTCCAGATTCATGAGGGTTTCAGTCTCTTTAGCCCTGAAATAGGACCAGTCGTGCCGTTCCACCATCTGTGCAATGGTCGTCTCGTAAGTTGATTCCAACACCAGATCCGTATCCAGAAACCTTTTGTTTAAAAGTTCGGCAAGATACTTTCCTGTGCTGGTTTTGCCGGTACACCGGTATCCGATAAAAAAAATGGGACCCATGGCCTCTCCTTTTTTATAGGGATTCAAAAAGCTGCCAGAATGTGGGGAATGACTTTTCCACGCACACGGGATTCTCAATTTTCATACCGTCCACCCGCAGACCTGCAACCGCAAAGGCCATGGCAATGCGATGGTCGTTAAAAGTTTCAATCTCTGCCCCATGGGGTGTGCCGCCGGTAATTTCCATGAAATCCGGTCCCTGGACAGCCTTAATTCCCATTTTGGCCAACTGAGAACACACCGCATCAATACGGTCACACTCTTTAACCCGAAGATGGGCAATATTGGTAATCCGGGTGGTGCCTTGGGCAAAAGCAGCTGTCACAGCCACGGCCGGCACGGCATCAGGCGTATCGGACATATCCACATCCACCGCGTGCAAAGCATCCCCTTTGACCCGCAATACCCGGCCGTCATGTTTTACCGTACATCCCATCTTTTCAAATATATACGCCTGTTTCAAATCCCCCTGCAACGACGATGTACCGATATTGTCCACGCCGATATCCGCACCGGTTATCGCACCGGCTTCCCAGAAATACCCGGCATTGGAAAGATCAGGCTCCACGGATTTGGTGCCGGCCGTGTAGGTCTGGGCACCCGGGACCTCATAACAGGTGTCGGAAACCTGAAAGGCATTGACCCCAAACTGATTCATCACATCCAAAGTTAAATCAATATAAGGTTGGGACACGGCAGGCCCGGTCAGATCAATCACCAGCCCCTGGTCAAAAAAGGCGCCTGCCATGAGCAGTGCCGACAGGTACTGGCTTGACCGGGAGCAGTCAAGAAGAGTTCGCCCTCCGGTCCGGTCCCCGCCGTGAATCACCACCGGCGGCGTGCCTTCACTATTTTGTGAAGCGGCACGGATTCGAATCCGGCCAAGGGCATCCAACAATTCTCCCATGGGGCGGTGGCACATGCGCTCATCCCCGGTCAAGGTATATGGACTGCTGCCAAGGGCGGCAATCCCTGCCAAAAGACGCATGGAGGTACCGGAATTACCCAGGTGGATGGGATCAGGCCAGGGCCTTGGCCGTCCGCCAAATCCTGTAATCGACAGACCGCCGTTTTCTCTGCTTTCAATTTGCGCCCCCATGCACACCAGGGTTTTGCGGGTAAGCGAAATATCCTGGCTGTCCAGCACATTATAAATATCGGATGTACCGTCGGCCAGGGCGGCGCAGATCAGCATCCGGTGTGAAATGCTCTTGGAGCCTGGGATTTGGACCACCTGGTCCTGGATCTTTCTGGGAACTACCAGCTTCATAGCCATCTCCTTTAGTTGTTGATAACGATATTCCGCATCAGATCAGTATCAGGGAATATACCTGTCCATAATTCAAACTGGGCGGCAGCCTGGGCAATAAACATGGACAGGCCGTCGATGGTGGTGCATCCTTTTTGTTCCGCCGTTTCAAGCAGGCGGGTCTTCAACGGGGTGTACACCACATCCATGACCACCATGCCGGCGGTTAATAGTTCCTGCGGAAAACTTATTTTGTCCGCCTGGGGTGTCATACCGATGCTTGTGGTGTTAATGACCACATCCGCCCGGATGTTTGCCATCTCATCGGCACTGACGAACCGTGCGTTGACCGATTCGGCCAGAGCTTGTCCCTTTGTTTCCGTTCGATTGGTGATGATGATATCCCCATTTTGGGCGGCAATACCATGGGCAACCGCCCGGGCCGCGCCGCCCGCCCCCACAATGCAGACGGTTTTCCCTGGAATACCAAAGGGAATAAGGGGAGCAACAGCGGCCTGACAATCGGTATTATAGCCTTTTAATACGCCGTCATCATTAACAATGGTGTTTACGGCACCAATGGCCCGGGCTGTGGGATCGATCCAGTCAAGATGCGCCATGATGGATTCTTTGAAAGGAATGGTCACAGAAGCCCCCTGGATATCCAGGGTGCGAACGGCCTGTACGGCACCGGCTGCATCCTGCACTTCAAAAGCAAGATAAACAGCATTGATCTGCTTATTTTTAAACGCTGCATTATGGATCACAGGACCTTTAGAATGCCGTGCAGGATTGCCGAATACACAATATAACCGGGTGTCCGCATCAATCATTCTAATGTCTCCTGTTTTTCAAAAATCGGGTATGATCCCAATACCTTTAAGTAAAGCGCCTGGCTTCGAATCTGCTCAATGGTTTGAAATACGATTTCGTCCTGGATGTGCCCTTCAATATCCATAAAAAAATGATAGCTCCAGTTATAATGGCGGGTAGGCCGGGATTCCAGTTTAACCATATTCAGACCGGATCGATTAACCGGTGAAAGCGCCCTAAAAAGTGCACCCGGCGTATGGTTCGTGGCAAACATGATGGATGTTTTATCATTCCCTGTTCTTGCCGGACGATCTCCGCCGACCACAAGAAACCGGGTAATATTGCCGGCACGGTCCTGTATTTTTGATGCCACCGGCAAAAGGTTATAAAAATGAGCGGCCTTGCCCGAAGCAATGGCGGCAATCTGTTCATCCTTAGAGGCCAGCAGCGCCGCATTGGATGTGGACGTGGTCTCCATGACTATGGCATGGGGCAGATGTTTCTTCAACCAATTTTTGCACTGGGCAATGGCCTGGGGATGTGAGTAAACGGTTTTCACATCCTTAAGATCCCCTGAGATGGATAACAGATCGTGGGAAACGGGCTCATAATGCTCTGCCGTAATTTCAATATCAAATTCAGCGAACAGATCAAGGGTGGAATTGACAGCCCCTTCAATGGAGTTTTCAACGGGAACAATGCCGAAATGCAGATCTTTTCGTTCAAGATTATTGAAAATATCAAAAAAACCGGGCTGTTCTACAAATTGTCCGCAGTGGTTGAAATAATGAAGTGCCGCAATATGGGAATGACTGGCCACGGGGCCTAAAAAACCAATGGTCCTGGGCCTCTGGATTTCTCGTGTTGCCGTGATGATAACGTTGAAAAGATACTGGATCAGGCTTTCGTCCGCAGGACCGGGATTCAGCTTAAAAAGCCGTTCGATCACCATGCGTTCCCGGGTGCGGTCCAGCACCTGACTGCCCTCTTGCTTTTTGATCTCCCCGACTTTTTTACCAATCTCAAGGCGTTGATTGATCAATTCAAGAATTTGCACATCAATGCGGTCAATCTCATCACGAAGCGGCGACAGTGCAGAGGTGCTGTCACCTTTCTGCTTTTGCTTATCTTGATTTTGGGTCTCACGGTCTGTCATGTTAATTTCCTTTTTATAATCAGCTAAAAATAAAAAAAACCGCCTCAGGCCTTGCCTGCTGCGGTTTTTGTGATTTTAGTTATATTTATGGAAAAATCAGTAGTCCACAGGCAGGCTGTCCTTTCTATAAAATCGAGTGCTAAAATAAAAATTTTTGCTGAAGCTAAAAATCATCGAACTATATTTTCCCTTTAAAAGCAGTCTGTGCAGGCAACACAAAATTTTTTAACTGTCGTTGTAACCCAAGCCTGAATGTTGCTAAACCCAATCGGTCCATGGTTGTCATATATTTTGTTGGAACTCTATACGCCCGGCCTGGTTCTGTCAATAATATTTCAATATACAATGATTATCAGGCCTCGTCGGCCGGTTTAATAATAAACGATTGAATCCGGTTACCGTCCATGTCTTTTACGGTAAAGGTCCAGTTATTCATACGGACGGACTCCCCGGGGTTGGGAATACGCTCAACAAGTTCCAGGAAAAATCCCGAAACCGTATCGTAATTGACCGATTCCGGAATACCCAGATTCAGCTCTTTGTTGACGTGGTAGATATCTGTTTTTCCCGCTACCAGCCATTTATTCCCTTTAATCTGGACAATGTCCGGTGTATTTTTATCCGATTCGTCGGCAATTTCACCAAAAATTTCTTCAACCACATCCTCAAGGGTTACGATGCCGGACACACCGCCGTACTCATCAACCACAACCGCCATATGACTCTTTTTTGCCTTAAAGGCTTTGAGCAGTGAATCCAATTTTTTTGATTCGGGGATAAAATACGGCTTTTTCATAATCGATTTGACATCAAGACCTTCCGGGGGGGTCTTGCACCCATTTTTTTCCAGGTATTTGGAAAACAGATCCTTGATATGCAAAATGCCGACAATGTTATCAATGGTATCTTCAATCACCGGGATACGTGAAAATCCTGTTTTTAAAACCTTTGGAATGTCCAGACCTTCGGCGGCATCCACCACAAACATGTCGGCTCGGGGTGTCATAATTTCCGAGCAATAGGTGTCGTCAAACTCAAAGATATTGGTGATGTATTCCATCTCTTCTTCTTTGATCTCCCCTTCTCCTTCCACCACTTCCACCATGGTCATCAACTCATCCTCGGTGACGGTATCCTGGGAATTATCTATCATGCCGTGCAGTTTAGGTATGAAGTTAAGCACGAAAATCAAAGGCCATAGAATTTTGGACAACCAGTACACGGGATATATGACGGCCCTTGCGACCACCACATTGTTATGGTTGGCAAAGGATTTTGGAAAAATTTCCCCGAACACAAGAATCAGAAGCGTCATGGTACCGGTGGCAATCCCCACGGCATTGGACTCAAATTGGGAGATGGCAAGGGAAGTGGCAAGAGAAGATGCGCCGATATTGACCAGGTTATTTCCGATGAGAATGGTGGTCAAAAGGGTGTGGGAGTCTTCCTTCATCTCCAGGATAAGCCGGCCTGAATTTGAACCGTCTTTAGAAATATGAAAGGCTTTGACCCGTGAGATGGAAAAAAGCGCTGTTTCGGACATGGAAAAAAAACCGGATAAAAAAAGACAGATACACAACAAGGTCACTTCAATAGTCATAACCTGCAATATTTCCTAATAATTTATTATCTTATAAGATGGATAATTTAATCGTTTTTGTCTGAATATGTCAAACAACGTTTTTTAAGGCCTCATTTTTGTGGATCAGGTTAAGTACAATGGCTGCGGTACGTTTTGGGGCACCCGGCAGCCCTAATCGCCTGCGGACTTGATGAAGCTGCTGTTTATGATGTTCAAGTTCAGGCAGCATGGATGATACGGTTTCACTGATGGTTTCGGCATTGGCATTGTCCTGGATCAGCTCTGGCATCACCTGGCTTCCGACGATCAGATTGGCAAGCCCGATGTATTTGGCCTTCACAAGCAGTCGTGCAAGCCGGTAGGCCACACCGGACATTTTATATATAATGACCGTGGGCACAAGATTTAACGCCGCTTCCAGCGTGACAGTGCCCGATGCGGCAATCAAAAGGTCAGCCCGGTCAAAAATCTGTTTTGGCCGGCCTGTTATAATCCGGAACAAATCACTGCTTGGGTGGTCAGAAACAATTTGTCTGATGCGATTTTCATGCTGGGTAATGCCCGAGGAAACCAAAAATCTCAAACGAAGATCTCTTTTGGCAAGCATGGCGGCGGAATCCAGCATCACAGGAAGCAGTTTATCAATTTCAGCAGACCGGGATCCCGGAAGCAGTCCGATCACCATATCATTCGCCTGCGCTTCTTTATTAGGCGTATTTAAGGTCGGCAGACTTGGGGGGTATTCATCCACCAGGGGATTTCCCACATAGGTGGAACAAATTTTTCTGGATTTATAAATGGGAATTTCAAAGGGGAAAATCAGAGCTACGTGGTCGATAACCGTTGCAATGGTGTCCAGGCGCTTGGCATTCCAGGCCCAGACCTTTGGCGCGATATAATAACAGATGGGAATATTATAATGCTGTTTGATAAAGCCTGCGGTTTTCAGATTAAAGCCCGGGTAATCAATGAGCACAACCGCATCAGGCGGATCTGTTTTTAATCGTCGCTTAACCAGACAAAAGGCCTGTTTGATGGTGCCCAACTGCCGGATCACCTGCACAAGCCCCATGGCAGACAGCTTATCTATGGGGAAAAAAATGTCTGCGCCCTGATCGGCCATGGCTTTACCACCGATTCCGCTGATCCGGATACCGGGGCAAAGTTGTTTTAGAGACCCCACCAGGGCGCCACCGTGGAAATCACCGGAGGGTTCACCGGCAAGGATCATGACATGCCGGGGCCGTTCAGTCATGGATCTCATCCCCACTCACAGCGGTGATGCAGATATTGTATTGGTTTGCCAGGGCGATCATTTTTTCACGGTCAAAGGAGAGTGACTTGCCCGCTTCAAGCACCAGCACAGTTACCCCTGATCGGTGCATGGTTTCAATGGTGGTACATCCGGATGACGGCAGATCAAATCGTAAATCCTGGTTGGGTTTGGATAATTTAACCACCGTGGCACCGTTGCCCCGGCTCAGGCGCCCGCCCCGTTCTATGGTGGCATCGGTGCCGTCAATGGCTTCCACGGCAAGCACTGTCCCATTGGAAATAACCAAGCATTGGCCTATATCAAGACGGCCGACGGCCTTGGCAAGCTTCCAGCCCTGCTGGATATCTTTTTTTTCCGCTTTGTCGGGCTTGCGTTTTGTCCAGCATCCTTGGGGGCTGATCAGTTCAGGTAAAAGAAAGGTGGAGGGCACCAGGGTAATGCCGTGCTTTTCCAAAAGATCCGCAAAGGAGGAAAGGACATTGTCATCGTGGGTGCCTGCGGTTTTAGCAATAAAGGCAAGGGCTTTAAAATCCGGCCTGATATCTTTAAAAATATTGGCCTTGCTGATGGAACCCATGAGAAGTGCCCGGGTGACACCATGGGATTTAAAATAACGAATCAGTTTGTTCAGCTGGCCAAGATAGAGCCATTCAAACCGGTGGGTCTGTTGGGCAAGTTCGGGGTCGGTTTCACTGCGGAACCCGACCCCAATTACTTTATAGCCGTTTGCACGCGCTTTTTGGGTGAAAAGCAGCGGAAACTGTCCGCCGCCGGCAATCAGGCCGATGTTGGAAGCGCAACTATTGCCTTCGGAATCGTTCATGAATGCTAACGTGTCACCCCGCGATTGGAATTTTTTATAAATTCAGAAAAGCTGACAACCTCAGGAAGCTGTTCAACTTCTGCTTTGGTTCTTTCCACGGCCTGGGTCACGGTCAAACCGATCCGGAAAAATATCCGGTAGGCTTTTTTTAACTGGCGAAGGGTCGACGCTTCAAAATTATGGCGCTTTAGGCCGACATTATTCAGGCCGTGTAACGTGGCCCTGTCGCCTGCGGCAATGACAAAGGGCGGGATATCTTTTACCACGGCGGATTTGCCGCCGATATAGGCATAGTCTCCGATTTTCACAAATTGGTGAATGGCCACAAGGCCGCCCACCGTAGCATAATCTCCGATTTCAATGTGCCCGGCCAACGTTGAGTTATTGGCAAGAATCACACCTTTACCGGTTTTACAGTCATGGGCAATGTGGGTATATGCCATCAGATAATTTTCTTCACCCACCGCGGTCAAACCGCCGCCAAACCCTGTCCCCCTGTTGATCGTGACAAATTCACGGATAATGGATCCCCGACCTATGGTCAGATAGGTGGTCTCGCCGTGAAATTTAAGGTCCTGGGGGGCACCGCCAATGGAGGCATACTGAAAAATATTACAGTCCGGACCGATGGTGACATGTTCATCAATGGTGCAATAAGGGCCAATGGTTGTACCGGCACCGATGGTCACATCGCCTTTAACAATGGAATACGGGCCAATGGTGACATTTTCTTCTATTTTGGCGGATGAATCGATAATTGCCGTTGGATGAATGGGTTGAATGGGTGGTTGGGTCATGATTTCTCCGTCCGGTTGCTTTCCAGATTTTTTAATCGTTTTTCAAGGGAAAGCAACTGTGTTCTTAAACTGGGTAGCCGGGGTATGATGCGGGCCACTTTCAGCCAAATGTTATGGGGCATATGGGGGATGCCTGAAACAATCTGGCCCGGGGCAACATTTGCGCTGACACCGGCATAGGGACCGACAATTGCCCCGTCACCGATTTCAAGATGACCGGAGACCCCCGCTTTGCCTGCAATGATGACGTTTTTGCCGATGGTGGTGCTGCCGGCAATACCCACCTGGGCCACCACCAGTGTATTATCCCCGATTTTAACATTGTGGGCAATATGGACCTGGTTGTCCGTTTTCACGCCGTTTCCGATGCGTGTTATGCCCAAGGTTCCTCTGTCAATGGTATTGCAGGCGCCGATTTCACAGCCGTCACCAATATGGACGTACCCTGTATGTACCAGCTTGGCATGGGCTTCACCATCCTGAACAAATCCGAATCCATCAGAGCCGATGACACTATTGGGATGGATAATGGACTGTTTGCCAATCTGTGTTTTATCTACGATGGTGACATTCGGGCTGATCCGGCAGGCGTCATTGATCCGGCACTGTTTGCCGATCACCGTATTGGCCATGATATGGACACCGCTGCCGATGATACATCCCGGCCCGATGCTGACATGGGCGTCAATGCGTGTGCCGTCCCCAATAACACAATCATCTGCAATAACAGCAGAGGGGTGAATAAATGCATTCAGCGACTCTGCCGGCATGAGGTGCTCAACGACTTTAAAAAAAGCAAGTTTAGGATTATCCGTGCAAAGCAGCGTTATACCTGACACCGCAGGGGCTTCATTAGGTACAATGATAATACCGGCGTTTGTTTCATCCAGTCGGGAAAAAAAGGAGTGGTCCACTGCAAAAGTCAGATCCTTAGGTCCGGCATCATCAAAGGAAGAGACCCCGGAAATGGCTTTGCCCGGATCTCCGTAGACCCGGGCATTGACCATAGCAGCAATTTGGTCTGCAGTAAGCATAAATTACTTTTTCTTCGCGTATGTTGAATTGTACTTTTTAATTATCTCGTCGGTAAGATCCACCTTGTCTGCAGCATAGATGACACCGGCGACTTTTTGCTCAATAATCAATGTATATCCCTGGGCCTTGCCCAATTCGTTGGCGATATCAAAGACATCTTTTTGGATTTGGTTCATCCGCTTGTTTTGCAGAATCTTCATCTCCTGGGTATAATCAGCATTCATTTTTTTCAGGTCATCTGCCTTGTCCCGCAATTCCCTTTGACGCTCAAGTTTTTTTTCAGCACTAAGCACAAGGGCTTCCCGCTCCAGGGCTGCTGACATGTCTTTAACTTTTTTCTCCTCGTCCTGGAGTTTTCCCTGGAGCTCGGTCAGTTTAGCCTTGAGGTCTTGTTGCATCACTTTGCCGGCACTGGACTCCTTCAAAATTGTTTCAAAACTGACCACACCAATTTTAACTGCATCCGCTGCAAAAGCGCTGCAAGAAAACATTGCGACAATAATCAGAACTGCCGGAACTATAATGCTTTTTTTCATTTATGCCTCCGATAATAAAATTTTATTATTCGTATAAAAGATCTGTGTTACCCACACAGATCTTTCAAACGTTCATTATAGGGTAAATCCTGGGTCTATTCATAGAACAGGTCACCCCCCTGTCTGTTAGAAAAATGCGCCGATTGAAAAGTCAAATTGACCATCGCCGGTACTCTTAGCTTCTTTACCATCTATAACGATACCATAGGCCAGTCTAATGGGCCCCATGGGAGAGTTCCATCTAAGCTCAAAGCCTGAACTGGAATACTGGTCACCCAAGTCAATCGTTTCACCGTGGTTGTATACATCGCCTCTATCGTAAAAAAAGACGCCATACACCGCTTGTTCCTCTACAATGGGGAACATCATTTCAATATTGAACTGGCAGTACATTTCACCACCGACCTCAATACTGGACCCGTTTCTGGTGCCGTTGATGTCCGTATCATCAAACCCTCTGATGGAGTTAATACCGCCAAGATAGAAGCGCTCCCAGTCTATGTCCGGGTTGCCGTCGGTTCTGTCATCAAGATAGCCCCCTTTGGCATAGAGACCAGCAGAAAATTTCCAGAACAAAGGAAAGAAGGCGGCCGATTCAACAAGATACTTGGTAAAATCAATCTCACCGCCTAAAAATTCCCCTGCATATTCTACGGACAGTTTGTGATACATACCCTCGGTAGGCAAGAAACTGTGATTCCTTGAATCATAACTAATATATGGCATAATACTTGATGTCAGATAAGAGCCTTCTGAAACCGAAGTATTTTCAGTTTCAACGTCATCAATTTCAAACTTTTCAATATTATATACTATGCCGATGGTAGTGTAATCCCAGAACCTGCGGGAGGCAGCCCGCAGGTTAATCCCGTAGGCGTTTTTATCATAATAATCGTATTCGTGTTCAAATTTATAAATATTAAACCCGGCGGAAATGGGTTTGTCAAACAGCCAGGGTTCTGTGAATCCGATATCATACAATGCCGTTTCCCCGGACATACGGATGGTGAATTTAGCGGTTTGTCCTTTGCCGAAAAGGTTACGTTCTTCAACTGAAAACTGACCGAACGGCCCATCATCACTGGAAAAGCCGCCGCCAAACGAGAAGTTCCCAGTGGGTTTTTCTTCAACATTGATATGAACGTCCCGTTTGTTCTCTTCTTTGGTTTTAACCGGTTTGATGTCGACATTTTGAAAATAGTCTTTAAACACCAGGTTTCTATTTGAACGCTGGATCTTTTTCATACTGTAAAGACCCTGCTCATCAATGGCAAGCTCTCTTCGGATAACTTTGTCCCGGGTTTTACTGTTGCCGGTAATGATAATCCGGTTAAAGTAAACCAGCTCTCCTTTATCAATGTCAAAATTTATATTGACGATGGCATCGGCATCATTTTTATCGGCCTTGGGAACAACCCTGACATTGGCATACCCCTGGTTGGCGTAAAAGTCATTCAGTGCAATCATATCCTTGCGCACGAGTTCCCGGTTATACAGTTCTGACTTAGGCGATTCCAGAAGAGCCAAAAGCTCCTCCTCGCTGGTGAGGATGTCACCTTTGATGCTGACCACCCCGTTTTTGTATTGCTTGCCCTCATCAATTTTAAACCGGATGGCAATCTCCTGCGTACCCATGTTCACTTCCGGATCAGAGACCTTGACATTGATAAACCCATTGTTCTTATAGAAGGCTTCGATACGAAGCACGTCATTGTCAAGCTCTGTCTCATCAAGTTCTCCCGAAGATGTTATAAAAGACCAAAAGCCCTTTTCCTTGGTCTGCATTTCGTCTTTGAGGTCATCATCGTCAAAATAGTGATTCCCCTCGAATGCAATGCTCGTAATTCTGACTTTTTCACCTTCTTCAATATTGAAAACGATATCCGCCTGATGGTTTTCCAGAGGCTTTATCTCGTATGAGATCTTACAATTATGATAATTTTTTTCATAATAGAGACGTTTGAGTTTATCTACGTCGCTGTTGAGCTTATATGCATTGAGAATGGACCCGGTGGAGGTGCTGACAACCTCAAATAATTCCTTTTCCTCATAAATATGATTATTTTCAAAGCGGATATTGCGGACACTGGGTTTTTCCTTAACTTCAAAAATAATCTCAACCCCTCTATCCATATTCTGGCGTTTGATGACTACATCATCAAAATATCCCATCTTGTAAACGCTGCTCAAATCGTTGTTTAAAACAGTACGATTTAAAAGATCGCCTTTTTTAGAAGAGATCACCCTTAGAATGGCATCGGAATCAACCCGAACGTTGCCCGTAACGGAAATGGCTGAAATAATTTTCTGCTGGAACAGTTCACCTATTATATCTTTTTCCAGGGAAGCTATACCGATATACAACTCGGACAGGGTTGGGGCTTGTGAGAAAAAAGTTGACGGGGCCTGTTTTTCATAGACACTTTGCATCTGCGAATCGACGCTCAATGCCTGTCCTGCCACAAAAATGTCGCCGGTAATAATCCAGTCAACGCCTAAACGGATACCCTCCTGACGGAATTGCTCGTATCCCCAGTCCGTTGTATCAACAAAGGTATCGGTGATCACAACCTTCGCGCCGTCTTTTTCAAGCTTTTCTTTCAACATTTTTGACACGGCCGGTGCAATTTTTTCATCGGGCTGCGCTGCCTGGACGTGAAAGGGAAATAACGCCACGGCAACCTGTTCCTCGGCAGAAACGACGCACGATCCCAAAAGGCAGAAAAAAACTGCAAGCAATACACCAAACTGAAAATTTCTCATATTTAGTCCTAAGTAAATGATTTCACCTAAATTTTTACTTTTATACCGGTACGATTTTCCCGTTTTTCAACGTCACTTTTCTGTCCATTAAACCGGATAATTCTGAATTGTGGGTGACCACGATAATCGTCATCCCCATTTCCCTGTTAAGTTCTTTTAAGAGTTGATGAACCGCGCGGCTGTTCTTTTGATCCAGATTGCCGGTGGGCTCGTCGGCCAGTAACATGGCCGGCGCCATGACCAGCGCCCTTGCAATGGCCACCCGCTGCTGTTCGCCGCCGGACAGGTCTTCTACCCGGTATTGGATTCGGGCTCCAAGTTCTACTCTTTCAAGCATATTTACGGCATGTTTTTCAATAGTTTTTTTAGATTTCCCACTGATTAAACCAGGCAGCATAACATTTTCAACGGCTGTAAAGCCCCGGAGCAAATGGTGAAACTGAAAAACAAAACCAATATTTTTGTTTCTAAAGGCAGCAAGCTTTTCATCATTATAACCCAGGATATCTTCGCTGTTGAACTGCAAACATCCTTCATCCGGCCTGTCAAGGGTACCGATGATATTAAGCAGGGTGGACTTACCAATCCCGGAAGCCCCGACAACGGCAATGGTCTCGCCCTGTTGTATGGATAGATCCGCCTTGTGGAGAATGTCCAGAGACGCTGTTTTGGATACAAAAGACCGTGAAACCCCATTGAGTTGAATCAGTGGTGTATCACCCATATCGTATGGCCTCCACTGGATTCATTCGTGACGCCTTATACGACGGATACAGGGTGGACAAAAAACAGATCACCAGGGCGGACACAGCGATTAAGATGACATCCGAATATTCAAGCTGAACCGGAAGGGTGGAAAAAGGATATGCCTCGGGCAGCTTTATAAATTCGTATCGTTTAAGGATGAAGCAGATCACAACGCCCAAGATTGTCCCGATACCCGTTCCGATGATACCGATAATCATCCCCTTAATAATAAAGATACGGCGAATCATGGAATTTGTGGCACCCATGGCTTTTAATACGGCAATGTCACGGGTCTTTTCCATCACCATCATGATAAGCGCCGACGCGATATTAAATGCCGCCACAAGGATAATCAGCGTCAGAATAACAAACATGGCGGTTTTTTCAAGTTTAAGGGCTGAAAACAGGCTGTGATTGATATCCATCCAGTTACGCAGATAATACGGATAGATTATGAATCCAAGTGCATTCTGGCTTAACTCTTTCACCTTGAATATCTGATCGGTCCAGATACCGAAGGCTGAAATTTTTCCTTTGGCCCCCACAAGGGCCTGGACCTGATCCAGTCGGGCATAGGCCAGGCTGGAATCGTATTCCGACATGCCGGATTTAAAGGTGCCGGTGACAACAAACTGTTTCATGGACGGAATCTGACCCATGGGGGAAATAACGCCCGATGCCGACATAAGGATCACCCGGTCGCCCTCCATTACCCCCACGGTCTGGGCTAGGGACTGTCCCAGAATAATGCCGGGAAGAGTTGTTTTGTTCGTTGTCTTATTTAGTGCATTTTCAAGATCCTGGGCGGTGTACCCTTTGATCAGTGCAGCCCCTTTTTCCGGCTCAATTCCCCTGAGAATAATGCCGGAAAAAGAGTTGGCTGTGCGTATCATGGCCTGGCCAAACAGGATTGGGGATACGGCCTTGACCCCGGGGGTCTGTCGGATCTTCTCCTCCATGTCCTGATCAGGAATAAAACGACCGGAATAATTCATTGCCAGAATATGGGGTTCCAGCCCAAGAATTCTGTTTCTAAATTCAGTTTCCGATCCGCTCATGACGGCAATCACCACAACAAGTGCCATAACACCGAGAATAACACCGGCCACGGACAACAAGGTGATCAAAGAGATAAATCCCTCCTTGCGTTTGGCCCGCAGATATTTTCCGGCTATGAAGAGTTCCGCCCCCACAAATCCCTTTTATACGCTATACATTTTTCATGTGTGGAAAAAGAATCACCTCGCGTATGGAGGCGGCATCGGTCAACAGCATGACAAGGCGGTCAATACCGATCCCCTGCCCGGCTGTGGGCGGCATGCCGTATTCCAGCGCCTCGACATACTCCGCATCCATAATATGGGCTTCATCATTGCCCTCATCGCGTTGACGCACCTGCATAAGAAACCGGTTATACTGGTCTTCGGGGTCATTGATTTCGGAAAATCCGTTGGCAATTTCTCTTCCGGCAATGAACAATTCAAACCGGTCCGTCAGTTCGGCATCGGTATCGCTTTTTCTGGACAAGGGCGATACTTCCACCGGGTATCCGGTGATAAATGTGGGCTGGATGAGCTTGGGTTCCACAAGGGCATCGAATAATTTGGTCAGCACCTTGCCGTGCCGGTCTTTCTTGGCGATTTGGATATTTTCTTTTTCAGCGTGGGCCAGTAGCGCTTCGGTATCATTGACAATGGCCGGATCAACGCCGCCGAACTCTGCCAAAGAATCGATCATGGAGATGCGTTTCCATCCCGTTGAAAAATCAATGGTCATCCCCTGGTATTCTACCTTGCTGTCCCCGGTAATTTGGGTGACAATGGTGGAAAACATCTCTTCGGTAAGATTCATTAAATCTTCATAGGTGGCATAGGCCTGGTAGAACTCAACCATGGTGAACTCCGGATTGTGCCGGGTGGAAACCCCTTCGTTCCTGAAGTTCCGGTTGATTTCAAATACCTTTTCAAATCCGCCCACCACCAGTCGTTTCAAATACAGTTCCGGTGCAATGCGCAGGTACAACTCCATACCCAGGGCATTGTGCCATGTTTTAAACGGGGTGGCTTCGGCACCGCCGGGCAGCGTCTGCATCATGGGTGTTTCCACTTCCATGAAACCGTTTTCATCAAAAAACCGTCTCATGGCCGCCACAATGGCGCTGCGTTTTTTAAAAATCTGCCGGGTGTTTTCATTCATGATCAGATCAAGGTACCGCTGGCGGTATCTTTTTTCAGGGTCCTTGATACCGTGAAATTTTTCAGGCAGCGGCCTTACGGATTTGGATAAAAGCTTAAAACTTTCGGCAAGCAGGGTCCATTCTCCGGTTTTTGTCTGGAACAACGGGCCCTCGACACCGATGAAATCACCAACATCCAGTTTTTTAAACAAAGCGTAGACATCATCGCCCACCTTGTTTTTCTGGATATATACCTGCATCTGCTCTCCGGCATCCTGAAACCTGACAAATGAGGATTTGCCCATTTTATTAATGGCCATCATACGACCGGCAAGGCGGAATTTTCGTCCGTTTTCGCCCAGGGTATCCGTATTTTTTTCTATAATATCTTTGACCTCATAAACCCTGTGATCCGGTTTAAAATCATTGGGATAAAGGTTGATGCCATCGGTTTTTAGCTCGTTTATTTTTTCTTTGCGAAGATCAAGAAGTGTGCTTGTTTTGTTATCCATAAAAATAATTGCTCTCGTTTATATTTAGGCTTCCGAATTTATACACAAAAAGGGCCGCTTCCCTTTAATTTTAAACTTTTAGCCATGGGAAACCCCATGAATAAAACATGGTAAAATAGCGCTTTTGCATAGCCTTGTCAATGACGGCTCGGCGGGGGAAAAATAATCGCAAATAAATAATGGTTATTCCCAACCCACTCTCTTTAAACAAGAAATTTGCCATAAGATCAAAAAAAGTATAAAGAGGTACAGTGAAGGTGTCAATGACACACCGAAACGTCATACGCACAAGGTATGACATATGCACTATCCATCGTTTAATACAAGGAGAATTAAATGTGTAATTGTAAATGTATGGACCCTAAAAAACTCAAAGACAAACCTGAAAACTGTACACCTCAGCAAATAGAAAAATGCCATGGGAAAGACGGCGGACATCCTTGTTCCTGCAATTCCGATAAAAAAAATGAGAGCACGGACAAAAGCCAATAGTGCAATGCTTAATTATGGGCTGAACCTTGGTGGAGAGCCAGGTCAGCCCGCGACCATTATTGTAGAAAGCCAACATGCCCGAAAATTAAATAATTCAGCTAAGTCAGACTGCCTCACCTCTGGGGATGCCATAAACCGCCTTTCAGCCTCGCTGTATTAAACCTCACGTAAAACTTAAATGAAAAAATATATTGGATGGATTATTTTTGGAACGCTTGTTCTGTATCTGATAAGTATTCCTGCGCCCTGTATCCTAATTTTGTCGACACTGCTGGGGTGGATTGTGCCGGTTCTTATGTGGCCGGCACTGGGTAAGAGTGCACGAAATCAGGCGCTGCTGCTGCTGATAACCGGCGGTATTCTCATTGGTTTTGCTGGATACAAAGGCATATTCTCAGGCTGGCAGGCAATTTTTACCACCAATCTGCCTTTGCTGGCCATGTTTGTTGCAGTTTCTTTTCTCGCCCTGACCAATACCGGCATCGAAGACCAGGAACTCCCCCAGGGGAAGCGGGCGCTCTCCATCACGGCCTTGGGCACCCACCTGCTTGGTGCGGTCATCAATTTGTCAGTGCTCTTTGTTTTCGGCGATCGCCTGCGTAAAAACGGTATCTTGACCAGCACCCAGGCCTTCGTTCTTGCCCGCTCATTCTGTGCGGCGGCATGGTGGTCGCCTTTCTTTGTTGCCACAGGTGTTGCCCTCACCTATGCTCCGGGCATGTCATTGCATAAAACCTTGATCCCTGGCGCGATGATGAGCCTTCTTGCCATTGGCTATTCTATTGTTGAAGTGGGCTTTGTCAAAAAAGAATCCTTCTCCGGATATCCATTCAGGGTTGACACCATGGTCGTGCCGACGTTTCTTGCTTTAATTGTTCTTGGCGTACACTATTTTGAACCGGAGATCAGCATTCTTACCGTTATCTGCCTGGTTGCACCACTGGGCGCTGTTGTTTTCATGAAATTTCGACCCAGGACGGCCGCAGTGCGTGATTTTATCAACACGAACCTGCCATCGGTGGGCAGTCAATTTACTCTGTTCCTTGCCGCGGGCGTTTTCTCTGCAGGTATCAAATCAATAATCCAGGTGTATCCAACGCTGTTCAACCTTGAGGGAGCGACTTTAACCCCGGGACTGATGTCTGTGATCCTGGCCGTGATGATCATCATTGGAATTGCCGGTGTCCATCCTGTTGTCAGCGTTTCAATTGCCAGCCCCCTGCTGCTTCCGCTCAACCCGGATCCTTCCCAGCTGGGCTTTTTGTTTCTCAGTTGCTGGGCCATATCAACGGCCAGCAGTCCGCTGTCCGGCGTCGGACTGGCCCTGGTGAGCCGGTACCGGGTTCAGCCCAGGGTGATTCTCCAGAGCAATTGGCTTTACGCCGCTGTGATGTGGGCAACCGCCGCCACAGCATGCAATCTCTTTTTCCGTCATTGATGTCTGGGTGTATATGTCTGATCGGTTCATAATCCGGAACAAAGCCCAAATTCATTCTTTTAAATGGGGATTTTGAAAAATAAGGGTAAAAACTGTACCTTTGCCGGGAATGGATTCAAAATCAATCATACCGTCATAGGTATCAACAATCCTGTGGATAATTGAAAGCCCTATCCCAGTCCCGTCACTTTTAGTTGTGTAAAACGGATCAAAAATATGAGAGGCTGTTTTTTGATCAATACCGCCCCCTGTGTCTCGAACGGTCAAGTAAATACGCTTGTGTCGTGGAGAGGAGAGAGTGATTGTAATTTTCCCTTTATCTTCAATGGCTTCGGCTGCGTTTTTAATCAAATTCCATAAAATCTGCTGCAGATGAACCGCATCCATATACACATAAAGATCCCTTTCAAGCCGCGTGACAACATGAATGCGGCCATGCCAGTCCGGTGTATTGTCAAACAATATTTTTACATCATCAATGGCCTTGGCCAAATCGACCAGTTCAGCGTTGGTCCTGCTGGGTTTTGCAATCAGTCGAATATCGGTCACGATCTGTTTGAGACGTTCTGTTTCCCTTAACACAATCTGCATTAGTTTATCATTGTCTCCGGTGGGAGCCATCTCTTCTTTTAACATCTGTATGGAACCGGATAAGGATGCCAAAGGATTTTTAATCTCGTGGGCAATGCCGGATACAATTTCATCCACCACCGCCATTTTTTCCACACGTTTTAAATGTTCCTGGGCAATCCTAAGATCTTTTCTGGCGGTTTTTAGCTGTATAGCGAGGATACCGCTTAGTGCCGCAGTGGCAAAACAGGCTGAAATAATGATCACAATCCGGTACAAAATATGGTGCTGCGCCACTAACAGGGATAGAGGTTGGCTTTCCGACACCGAAGCAATGATCCTAAGAAACTCAAGTTCAATGAGAAGACCGTATTGAATGCTTGATACCAGCGCCACTGCAAAACTGCCCCGGGCAAGCAGCAGCATGGCGGCATAAATGATGACCAGCAAATATAAAAATGTAAAGATACTGTGATAACCGCCTGTGACAAAAACAATTGCGGTCACAAGAAACGTATCAACAACGACCTGAATATATGCAAGGCCATACAAATATTTTTTCCAGCGAAGCCAGATAAAATAAACCACTGAAAGCCCAAGGATGGTGCCGGAAATTTTGTACAGGGATAGAAAGGACGGATCCCTGTAGCCGGACAGGTCGGCATCGGAAAAAAAAAGGGTGGAACATAGCAGTATCAGGGCGAATACCGCCCTGGCCAAAACAACCCACTTGATCTGAACAAACAGATCCCGGGTTCGTCGTAACAAAAGATCCGGTTTATCCAACAGCGCCGGCCATTGAAAAAATGGGAAGATACATGGCAATAACAAGGCCGCCGACCACAATGCCTAAAAATACGAGCATAAACGGCTCGATCATATCCGTCAGATTTTTTACGGCCTGGTCCACCTCATCATCATAAAAGTCCGCTATTTTAGTCATCATAACATCCAGGGCGCCTGTGGATTCACCCACGGCGATCATTGAGCAGACCATGGCGGGAAACACGCCGCTTTCCAGCAAAGGATCCGCCATGGACCGGCCTTCGGCGATGCCCACCTTGACATCGGATATGGCAAATTCAACAATTTTATTCCCAGAGGTTTTGCCCACAATATCCAGGGCTTCAAGAATAGAGACCCCGGACGAAATCATGGTGGATGTGGTACGGGTAAATTTTGCCACAGCCACCTTTCGGATCAAAATGCCGATGACCGGCAGGCGCAAAAACATATCATCAAAAAAAATTCGGCCCTTTTTTGTTCTATAAATTTGCCTGTACAGAAAGCCGGCACCTATAACTCCAAAAATTATCCACAGGATACGGTCCACCACAAAATTACTTAGATTAATAACAAGCTGGGTGAAAGCGGGCAGTGCAGAGCCCATGTCCGCAAACATTTGTTCAAACACCGGTATCACAAAAACCAGAATAACGCCCACCACAATAACAGCCACTGACAAGGTAATGGCCGGATAGGTCATGGCCCCTTTGACCTGTTTTTTGAGTTTTGCCATTTTTTCGGCATAGGCTGCCAGCCGCTGTAAAATAACATCAAGGATACCCCCGGCCTCCCCGGCGGCTATCATGTTGACAAACAGTTCATTAAAGGTTTTTGGATATTTTTTCAAAGCATCGGCAAAGGTCTCTCCGGATTCAACAGACTCTTTAATATGCTTAAGCTGCTTTTTAAATGTAGGATTCTCCTGCTGGGAATACAAAAGTTCTATGCATTGCAAAAGCGGCAGGCCCGCATCAATCATAGTGGAAAACTGCCTCGCGAAAATAATAACATCGCTGTCTTTCACTTTCGGCGCAAGAAAGGAGACATTTTCAAACAGATCCTTGGGTTTCTTGCGGACCCGTGTGGGGGTTATTTTGCGGCGTTCCAGGGAGGCCCTTACCTGTTCCGGCGTTTCAGCTTCCATCTCCCCTTTGATCTTTCTACCTTTGGGATTCTTTCCTTTCCACTCATAAATGACGGCCATAATCATTCCTTCATATGTTTAGGATAAAGGCCGTCAATGACGACCATTATTTGGCGATGTAGACTCAAGGACGTGTCGGAACATTGTAAATTCAAATTATATATACTATATAAATTTGCAAAGTGCATTTCAACAGGAGTTATTCGGTGTCCCCAAAAAAACAGAAAACTTTTCCAAAAACAGTCATAACCAGCCATGTAAATTCTGATTTTGACGCCATCGGCGCCATGCTTGCCGCCCTAAAGCTCTATCCGGACAGTGTCATTATCTTTCCCGGGTCTCAGGAAAAAAATCTCAGGGATTTTTTTGTCCACTCCATGGGATATCTGTTTAACATGGCAGACCCCGCGAACATCGACTTCTCCGGAACCCAGCGGCTGGTCATTGTGGATACCCGGCAAAAAAACCGCCTGTCCGGCGTTGAAGCGCTTCTGGAAAAACCGGATCTGATCATTGATATTTACGATCACCACCCCTCGTTTCCCGACGAAATCAAAGGGACCTATGACCTGTCAAAGCCATACGGGGCCACCACCACCATCATGTGTGAACTGCTGCGTGAAAAAAATATCGCCATCACCAGTGATGAAGCCACAGTGATGGCCCTTGGGATTTACGAGGATACCGGCAACTTCACCTATGCCTCCACAACCCCGGCGGATTTTGAACAGGCTGGTTTCCTGATCTCCTGCGGTGCCAGTTTGTCCACCATTTCAAGCCTTGTGGTCAAGGAGATGAAGACAGAACAGGTCACCTGGCTCAATGAACTGATCAATGAAATGACCACCGTTACCGTCAACGGCCTCCCCATCCACCTGTCGGCCATCGCCGCATCCCACTACATCCCCGACCTTGCCTCCATTGTCCAAAAAATTGTCAGAATGGAAAATCTGGACTGTTTTTTTGCCCTGGTACTCATGGGATCCAAGGTGTATGTCATTGCCCGAAACCGCCTGCACGAACTGGATGTGGGTAAAATACTGGGAGCTCTTGGTGGCGGTGGTCATTTTTATGCGGCATCCGCCAAGGTGGAAAACCAGACCCTTCCCCAGGTTGAAATGCGTTTAATTGAACTGATCCAGCAACAGATCAAACATGTGCGTGTGGCAAAAAAACTGATGTCCAGCCCGGCCATCACCATCACCGCAGAAGAATCGTGCCGGGATGCCGCGCAAAAAATGATCCGTTACAATATCAATACCCTTCTTGTTCTTGACCCGCAGACACTTGAGTATTCAGGGTATATCACACGCCATGTGGCCGAAAAAATCGTACATCACAAGCTTGCCGGTCAGCCGGTAATCGATTACTTTGAACCCGGCGGTCAAAGTGTCACTCTCTCCAGCGATCTGGCTGAAATTGAACGCATCATCATTGATTTAAAACAGCGGGTCGTTCCGGTGATGGATAATCATACAATTGCCGGGGTCATCACACGCACCGACCTTTTAAATTTTTTGGTGGAGCATAACCGGGAAGTTGTCTTAAGTGAAAAAACCGACATTTCCGGCCTGAAACCCCGTACAAAATACGTGGGCAATCGTTTGAAAAATCAACTGGACGAACGGGTGCAAACCCTGCTTTCCGACATCGGCACGGCCGGAGACACCCTCGGCGTGGAGGTCTTTGTGGTGGGCGGGTTTGTCAGGGACCTGATGCTCGAGCGCCCCATCGAAGACGTGGACGTTGTGGTGGAAGGAGACGGCATTGCCTTTGCCCGTTATTTTGCATCACTGCACAATTGCAGACTGCACCAGCACCGCAAATTCAACACCGCCGTCATCATTTTTGAGGATGAATTCAAGGTTGATGTGGCCTCTGCCCGCCTCGAATACTATGCGACGCCGGCCGCACTGCCTGTGGTGGAGAACTCCTCCATCAAAATGGATCTTGCCAGACGGGATTTTACCATCAACACCCTGGCCATCTCCCTGAACACCGACACCTTCGGAACCCTCATCGACTATTTCGGCGGCGTCAGGGATGTGAAGGATAAAATTGTACGCATTATCCACAACCTAAGCTTTATTGAAGACCCCACCCGAATTTTCAGGGCCATCAAATTCTCCAACCGGTTTGGATTCAGGATCGGCAAGGTGACCGCCAACCTGATCAAAAACGCCTTAAATGTCGGTGCGGTGAAGCATTTAAGCGGTCTGCGGGTGCTGTCCGAACTCAAACAGATTTTTGGCGAAGAAAACCCGTTGCCTGCTGTGGAGACCATGGCAGAATACGGTCTGGACAAAGTGATTCATAATGATCTGAAATTAACCCACGCCACCTGCGACCTGTTTGAATCCGTGGGTAAAATCCTGGCATGGCATGATCTTTTGTATGCAGATGACGACTATCCAAGGTGGGCGGTTTACTTTATGGCCTGGCTTCACGGCTATCCCTTTGCGGTAACCGCCCAGATTGCGGACCGCCTGATGTTTCCCGTCAAAGAGCGGGAACGCCTGCTTGAGCAGCGCATGAAGGCCGAACAAAGAATCCGGCTGATTGAAAAAAGCTATCCGGTCTCAAACCAGCAGATGTACTGGTGGCTGATCTACTTTAAAACAGAGTGCCTCTTATTTATGCTGGCGCTGACCAAAAATGAAGCGGTGCGCAAGGCCATCTCTTATTTTTATACCCACCAGCGAAATATCAAACCATTAATCAGTGGCAAAGATCTTAAATTCTTAGGTATCAAACCAGGACCCGCCTACACCACGATTCTCAATACAATTATCGACGAAAAGCTCGATAAAAAATTAAATACCATGGAAGAGGAACTTGAATTTGCCAAACACTACGCCTGGCAAAACAATTTGATTTAATGGCGTGAAAAGGTAACGGGTTGACTTTTCAACCATTTTTGCATAACTCTTTAAAAAGGATAAAAATTCAAAACCTTTGTTCACACTAAACCTGTAAATTTACCGATTACGTTAATTCTTACAAATTTAATTTTCGCAATACTTGATCCATTTTGAATCCCCCCCCACGGGGGTGTTGTACAAGCATAAAGTCGCTCCTTACAATATCAGTATAAAATTTAAGTTTTCATTTGAAAGGTTTTTGTATGGCTAAATGCAATCGGTGTGAAGCATTACCAGACGTGGGGTTTCAAGACGGAACCCTCTACCTGTCACCGCCCATGGAACCGACATTAAAATCAATTGAACGCATTTTAGAACGCCATGCCATCGACATCGAATATCCCGCAGCAAATATCCTGGCCATCCCCTATACAGGTGATGAACTTTTTAGCCGGAACCCTGCTGAAAGACCTGTTTGACACAAACGAGGTACACAACTATGGCGACACCATGCACTACAGTTTTCTTGTCAATGAAAACGGCTACTACCTGAAGTCGGAACTGTTCCCGGACAAAGAGTTCGCCTTTATGTTCAGTGACTGCAAAGACAAGCGATTTTCCATTGATTTTCCAGAAGCCTGGCAGGGGGCGTTAAAGGGGAAAAAACAAATAGAGACCGATCAGGGCATTTTTTTGACCAGTGTGCTGCCCGTTCCAATTTCTCTCCTAAAATCCCAGCAGACGGATATCGGCAAGATTGACAGTTCAAATCACTGGTATCTGTTTCACTTTATCACCCAAGAGAGCATCAAGCAAAAGTCATTCATATACGGCCCTTGGCAACCTATTATCATTTCAATGCTTGTTTTTATCGCCCTGATGGTCGGCTTTTTTTTAGCCCAGCGCAATCGTGTGCTGAAGCAGCAAATAAAAGATCAAAAAACCATTGCCGATCTCTATAAAAGAAACAACATGATTTTATCTTCCAGTGGAGACGGTATTTACGGGGTTGATATCCACGGCAAGATTACTTTTTTAAACCCGGCTGCAGAAAAAATGATCGGATGGACCCAAGATCAGATTTTAGGAAAAAGCTCCCACAAAATATTCCATCACAGCCATTCCGACGGAAGCCTGTATAAAGAAAAAGAGTGCCCCCTTCATTTTGCTCTGGATGACGGGGAGAAACGGCGCATTGACAATGAAGTTTTCTGGCGCAGAGACGGCAGCGCATTTTCTGTGAGCTATGTCTCTTCACCCATCATTGAACAGGGGCAGATTACAGGGTCTGTTGTAAGTTTCAGGGATATTTCCGACAGTCTGGCCAAAGATGCCCAGCTCAAGGCCACTAAAAAAGGATTTGAAACCATATTTACTCTGGTTCCCATTCCCATCATCTATGTCAATGACCAAGGATGGATCTACAGGAGGAACAATGCCTTCACAACGCTGCTGGGCTATGATGAACAAGACTTTTTTGACATTGATGATGCACTTGAAAAAATGTTCCCTGACAACGAGATCGGCAAAGAGGGGCGCAGCCGTTTTATGACCCATCTTGACCAGGCCCCGAAACAAGGGGGGACGATCCACCCCAATATGTACAAATTGCTATGCCGGGATAGTGTATATAAAGATATGCTGGTTGGCGGTCGGCTTTTTGAGGAGGGCTACATTTTAACCTTTGTGGATATGACCGATCACGAAGCAACCAAAAAATCGTTGATTACTGCCCGCCAACAGGCGGAAAAAGCCAATGCCGCAAAATCGGAATTTCTGGCCAATATGTCCCATGAGATTCGGACCCCCATGAATGCCATCATCGGAATGAGCCGGTTTCTGCTCGAAACAGATTTGACGGAAAAACAGCTGGACTTTGCCAGGAAAATAGATTTTTCATCCAGGGTTCTTCTGGATATTATCAATGATATTCTGGATTTTTCCAAAATCGAAGCCAGGAAGATCGACATCGACATTCATGATTTTTCTGTTAAAGATATGCTGCTGCCCATTGACTCCATGCTCTCTCCCCTGGCCCAGGAAAAAGGCATTGACTTTTCCATCTCCATAGCACCGGATGTGCCTGAAGTTGTCCGGGGCGATGCCCACAGGCTCAGACAAATTCTAATGAATCTTCTAAGCAATGCCGTCAAGTTTACCCAGAAGGGCGGGGTAACATTGCAAATCAGCGTCAAGCAAGGCCCCCATGACGATGGACAGGTCGGACTTTTGTTTTCAGTCAAAGATACCGGGATCGGCATCAGCCCTAAACAGCAGAAGAAAATATTTGAAGCCTTTTCCCAGGCCGATTCAACCACCACCCGGCGATTTGGCGGAACCGGCCTGGGACTTGCCATCAGCAGGCGGCTGGCCCTGTTGATGGCAAGTGAATTAAAAGTACAATCCATAGAAAATCAGGGCAGCACCTTTTATTTTGAAATCAGCATGGCATTGGGCGACCCTGCCAAGCTCAGGGAAAATCCGGACAATTTAAATAAAATTGCCCCACCGGATTTAAAGGGTTTTTCCATTCTGGTGGTGGAAGATATTGATTTAAAACCTGGAGGTGGCCGTTCGTCTCTTAAATCGGACAGGGGCAGACGTGCTCACCGCAAGAAACGGACGCCAGGCTGTGGATATAGTGGCTGAAACACGGCCTGATTTTATATTCATGGATCTTCAGATGCCGGTCATGGATGGATTTGAGGCGATTTGTACCATCCGTAAAACAGATAAAAATCTGCCGATTATAGCACTTTCCGCCGCTGCCTTATCCGAGGAAGTGGACAGGGCAATACATTTTGGTGCCGATGCCCATATTTCAAAGCCGGTCGACCCCAAGGAACTTTATAGGGCCCTTTGCCGGTATTTGAATGTAGAGGCAAGACCCTTACCCGAACCGTCCGGGCCACAAACTTTTGAACCTGAAACCCGCCCGGATTGCATATCCGAAGCAACGCAGGTGGGTGGACAAGCGTCTGGCCTGCCCCGGCATTTTGATCTGCCCAAAGTCATGGAGGCGGTGGGCAATGATACAGCGTTTTTCATCCGGATCGCTGACATGTTCTTCCAGAACCGGGTTGATCATATGGAGGCCATCCAAAACGCAATTGGGGCTGAAAACGGCCCGGCACTGACAAAGGCGGCACATGCGCTGAAAGGCGCCTTGAGTAATTTTCGCGCACTTGGGGCTCAGCAACAGGCAAATGAATTGGAACTTACGGCAAAAACAGGTGACCTTAGCCAGCTCAAACCACTTTTTTCAAAATTGGAAAAAGAAGTCGCCCTGTTCGAATCTGAACTTAAAATAACCATAGAAAAGATAAACCATGAAAATTTTAATAGCGGAAGATGATCCCATATTTAGAGCCATTCTTGAAAACAACCTTAAAAAATGGGGATATCAGGTTGTATCCACCTCCGACGGGGGACAGGCCTGGGATATCATCAGCAAACCGGGTTGTCCAAACATCGTCATTTCCGATTGGATGATGCCTGAAATAGACGGCCCGCAACTGTGCCGAAAAGTACGTGCCCATGAGGCACCAAGATACGTCTATTTTATTATCCTCACCGCCAAGGGTGAACAACAGGATATCCTCCGGGGCCTTGAAGCCGGCGTCGACGATTATTTAACCAAACCCATTGATTATTCTGAACTCAAATACCGCATCCGCATCGGCGAGCGAATCATCGCACTGGAAGAAAAAGTGCTTGAGCTTGCCCGCAAGGATTCTTTGACAGGAACCTTGAACCGCAGGTCCTTCAATGAGAAACTGGACGAAGCGCTTGAACGGGCCGCGCGCAATAGCCCGCCGTTATCCCTGATCATGACCGACATAGACCATTTCAAGCAGGTGAATGACCGGTACGGCCACATGGTCGGTGACCAGGTTCTCAAGCAGTTTGTCTCCCAGATGAAACAGGTCATACGACCCTATGACTTTATCGGCCGGTGTGGTGGAGAGGAGTTTATCCTATGCCTGCCGGACTGTTCGATCAATCAAGGCAGGGACATTGCAGAGCGCATGAGAAGCAAAATTGAGACAACACCCATACACATATCAACAGGCGGATCGCCCATCCATATTACCGCAAGTTTTGGTATTTCATCATTTTCCTCTGCCGACGAAAAAAATGCGGAACTGCTCATTAAAAAGGCTGACGATGCCTTGTATGAGGCAAAAAGAGACTGCAGAAACTGTGTGCGCATGGCGCAGACATAACCCCCAAACTCAAACGCAGCACCCTCACCTCAAAGCCCTATAAAAGGAAAGCGGGCATGCAATAAAACATACCCGCCTTTATCATCGAAAACTAAATTTCGAATATTATTATTATTTTTTTCTTCTTGTCACACCGGTAAAACCAAGAAGACCAAGCCCAAAAAGAAGCATTGTTGTAGGTTCAGGCGCCTGGGCGCCGCCGCCATCAGTTCCGTTGAGTGTCAGGATTGCAGAGGATGTTGTCCCGTCTGTTCCTGTTACGTAGGCTGTAAAAGTATTTGCACCCAGTGCAATTACCTGGTCTGGCAGAGTAAAATTTCCCAGACCGTCAATGCTGATATTATAAATCCATGTTCCATCAGCCAACTGAATGTCTACATGATCAACACCGACAAGGTTGCCACCTGTCCCATTGAAAAGACCCTCCAATTGGGTGAGATCACTAACATTGGTGTATATCCCATGTCCATCTGTTGCAACTTGAGCCATTTGAGCGGCGTTGTGACCAGGGATACCAACAGTGTGAGTTATTATGCCATCGGAATTGTATGCAGTGGCTGCCTCATTGTAATACGTTCCGACCCCATCGGATAATACGACCTGCATCATTGCCCGACCCGTTGTATGTCCGTTTACCAAAGCACTAGCACCAGCTGAAACCCCAGCGCCTATATTGGTTCCACCTCCTGTTCCTATGCTGTTTATTGCATTAATAACAGTCTGTTTATCGGGATTGAGAGCCGTAAGCTGTCGATATGTATGGCTGTATGAATCAAATCCGATAACAGCAACCGATGTCGTATCTGCCGGCAAGGAATTTACCAGAGCAATTGCCGCTTGTCTTGCGTAAGTAATTCCGCTTCCACCCATACTGCCTGATTCATCAATGACCAATGCCAGGTCAAGTCCCGCGCCGCCAATGGTTCCATCAGCACCGGCTATACCTGTAATCGCCCCATCTACCTGAGACGCCCCAAGGACTGTTCCGGTGGTATAAGTGCTGCCATCAGCAGGGGTTAACCAACTAACAGATGTGGCGGCCATTGCTGTTCCTGCAAAAGAAAAGGCAGCAAAAGCGAATACAAGGGTTAATAACAATTTTCTTTTTAACATGTACTCCTCCTTAAGTTTAAACCAACACAATTATGCCGTTAAGGCAGATAAATAAAAATAACTAGTGTTTAAAAAAACGACTGCAAGCACAGACAGCAAATATCGTACCTACAAGCCATCCCAGTTAATTTTTTTACAACAGTCGCTATCAAAAAAGAGGACACAGCGATTACGATTCATCTAAAATATTAATGATATATAATTATTTATCTTTCACCTAAAGCAGTCAACGACTGACACTCCGCCCGAAACGTCACAATAGTAGGCATGTAATTAATTTCCTAAAATCATGAAAATTATTTCTTAAACCGAAAGTTTGAGAATGATTTTTTTTTCAAAACCATGGTTATATTCCGTTGAGCCTGTCATGGTATTGCCATTTGTTTTTTCTTTTGGTAGACCGTAAAAAGCTTACACAAATGATAATAAATCCATGAATATAACTACAGTACAGGGAGTCAACCACCATGAAGCAGCACGGAATAAACAAATTTAAGATCGTATCGTCTTGGATTAAATGGACAACGGCAATTCTTATTTTCCCTTCTATTGTGTTTGCAACGCAGATGACGACTTCGGACAGTGATTATTCGTCTTTGGATATTGATAAATTAGATGTTGATACGTTGGTAGAAGAATCTCAGGACCAATTGTTGCTTGCAAATCTGAAAAAAAATCTAAAATTAGGCAATCTGGATGCTGTGGGACAACTTTCCTCCATGCTAATAAAAATGGGGAAAAGCACCCCGGATATACTGGCATCCCAGGGCATTTTTCTTGCCAGTAAGGGAAAGAAAAAAGAAGCGTATGACATACTCAGCAAGATTAAAAATGAACCTTTACCCCCATATGCATTATATGCTGATGCCATGCTGCTTAGACTGACTAAGAGCTATGACAAAGCCGTTGAAATCTGTGATAAAGCGATTTTATTGGACCCCAGCCACCCCTTCCCCTGGAACATCAAGGGCAGAACTTATTTTGAAACGGGCGAATATCCAAGTGCCATAAAATGCTTTAAAGAGGCAGTCAGCATAGAACCTAAATTTCTGCCTGCTTTAACCAATCTGGGCGCTGTTTTTTATGTCACTGAAAACTATAGCAAAGCAAGCCAATATTTTAATCAGGCCAAAACGCTTAACCCCCAATCAGCTCAGGCCCTTTACGGACTTGGGGTTTCTCTTAGTAGACTTGGACTGAACGATCAGGCAATAATAGAGCTTGAAAATGCAGTTGAAATTCAACCCAATCATGAATTGGCTTTAGTTGAACTCGCAGGGCTTTATTTGAAACAAAAATCTTACCGAAAAGCGTTGAAAACAGGGGAAACTTTAAAAAAAACAGGAAATACCGATGCGCATAGGACCCTCATCGAGGCATCCCTGCACCTTGGAAATTTGAAAGAAGCCAAAACATATTTGGATGAGGCACCGGAGGAACTGATTTCGGCCAAGTATTTATACGGTGTATACTTTATGCTGAATCATGAAAACAGCCGGGCAATCACGTCTATGCAATCGGTTATTGAACAATCGCCTGACCACTATGGCGCATATTTAGCCCAAATCGTCATCAGATTGTACCTTGGTCAAAGTATTGACCTGGAAAATGATTTCAGACTGAATTGGGGGGACCAATTAAATAAGTCCGTATTTTTTATTCGGGCATGCACCCGGATTGCACAAAATGATTACAGTAAAGCGTATTCAGACCTCCTGACATCTATTGGGCTAATTCAGGGCATTTCGTTTGAAGGCATTTCAGAAAAAGAGTTTGAAACCAATATTTCAAACCGGGAAAGTCGACATTTGTGCATGGGAATGTATCTTTTTTTAAACAATTATCTTGATGCTGCTTTAGATGAATTTGACCAGGCATTGAGGTTAAACCTCAACTCTGGTTTAGCTAGTTTCTGGTCCGGCCAGGCGGCATTGGCGCAGGGGGAAAGGAAGGCGGCATTGGATTTTTTTAAAAAAGCGATCCAGGTTTGGCCTCGTTTTTTTTCGGCACTTTATGCCGCAGGGGAGCTTGAAATTATGTCCGGAAATATTAAAGCGGCTGTAGAATATTACAAAAGAGCAGCTGTAGTGAAAAAAGATCCGGGCGTCCTGGTAAAATTAGGGTTGATCAACGAAAGATTTCAAAATTTTAAAAGTGCAGAAGAACATTACCAGGACTTAATCGATCACCACCCGGCTCTTTTCATTGGGTATAGCCAATTGGCCTGGCTTTATGCAAGACGAGGCGTTAAACAGGACAAAGCCCTGGATCTGGCAAAGAAAGCGGATGAACTTCAACCGGGAAATTCAAGCATACAGGATACACTTGGCTGGATTTATTTTCAAACAAAAGAATACAAAACCGCACTAAAACGATTACAGGAAGCCGATAAAATTGGACCGGACAATCCAACTATTCTCTATCATCTTGCGGCCATTCATCATGCACTCAAAGAGGATAAATTAGCCATACAATATTTGGAAAAAGCGTTGAATCTCTCCAAGCCGTTTGATGAATATAACGTGGCTAAAAATTTAATGGAACGTTTAAAGTAACATTCTTTCATGAAACGTATTGAACAATACCGAGGCAATATATCCGATTACGCTTCCATTATTTTGTTAATGAGATTTCATTTTTAAGGCCGCGACCCTGCGGTTACGCCGGACGGGAATAGTTAGGATAGTGATAAGGCCGCTTTACCATTGTGTGCAAAATAGTCGATGTTGCACCAAAGGCACGGCTTGAAAAAAAGACAAGATTCTGGTAATTCCATTTTTTTGCATAACACTAATTAATTCTTTAGGAATATAAATGAAAAACGCAGATTTTTTGACCGGTATTACCACTTCGGGAACGCCTCACCTCGGCAATTATGTGGGGGCGATTCGTCCGGCTGTTGAATCCAGTAAAAATCCGGACCTGACCTCCTATTATTTTCTGGCAGATTACCACTCCTTGATCAAAAACCATGATCCCAAAAAACGGAAAACGTCTACCCTCGAAATTGCCGCCGCCTGGATTGCGTTAGGACTGGACTACGACAATTGTGTGTTTTACCGGCAGTCTGATATACCCGAAATTCCGGAACTGACCTGGATTTTAACCTGCCTGACCGCCAAGGGTTTGATGAACCGCGCCCATGCGTATAAGGCAGCGGTTCAGGAAAATGAGGAACAGGAAAGAAAAGATCCGGACCAGGGTGTCACCATGGGCCTGTTTTCCTATCCCATTCTCATGGCCGCCGACATTCTCATGTTCAATGCCGCCAAGGTGCCCGTGGGCAAGGATCAGATCCAGCACCTTGAAATGACGCGGGACATTGCCGCAAGATTCAACCATACCTACAAGGAGCTGTTTGTCCAGCCCGAGGCGGTTGTGGATGAAACAGCCGCTGTGCTCTCGGGCCTTGACGGGCGCAAGATGAGCAAAAGCTACAACAACTTTATTCCGCTGTTTGATACGGAAAAACGGCTGCGCAAAATGATCATGAAGATCCAAACCAACTCTTTAGGGCCCGATGAGTCCAAAGATCCCGATACCTGCACCTTGTTCTCAATCTACCGGGCCTTTGCCACCGAGCAGGAGACCAAAAATCTGGCACAACGGTACCGGGAGGGCATTGCTTGGGGAACCATGAAGCAGGAGCTGTTTGAATACATCAATGAAATATTAAAAGAACCCAGACTGCGCTACGAAGAGCTGATGGCCAATCCCAAAGACATTGAAGATATTTTGAAAAAAGGGGCCGTCCGGGCCAGGGAATATTCCGTGCCCTTCCTGGCTAAAGTCAGAAAGAGCGTTGGGATTCAATCACTATCTTAAGTTTTTGTCAGTCCCTTGATCTCTTTGGGGGTAAGGTGCCGCCATTTTCCCGAGGGCAAGGTGCCAAGCTGGACATTGGCCATGCGAATGCGTTTGAGCATGGCCACCTCATTGCCGGTTTTGCCCACCATTTTCCGGATCTGGCGGTTTAATCCCTGCTTTAAAACAATTTTAAATCCGGTTTCAGAAACCCGGCGGACCCTGGCCCGCCGGGTTTTTTGTCCGTCGATCACCATGCCCTGGGCCATGGCGGTCAAGTCCTGGTCGCTGACAGGCCGGACGGCATACACCAGATACTCTTTTTCATGGTCATGGGAAGGGTGGGACAACCGGTTATGCAGTTCACCGTCGTCGGTGAGCAGCACAAGCCCTATGGAATCCTTATCCAGCCGTCCCACGGGATAGACCCGTTGTTTTATCGGTACGAGGTCCAGAATAATCTTTGCATTATTCTGGGCGCAGGTTGTCACCACCCCTGCGGGCTTATTTACGGCAAGATAGGTATATTCGCGTTTTTTTTCCGATGTATAAGAAATCTGCTTGCCGTCAAGGCAGATCTTATCCTTTGCGGGATCGGCTTTGGTGCCAAGGGCTTTTACCACCGTTCCATTCACCGACACCCTGCCCTCAAGGATAAAGGTTTCGGCCTTTCTGCGCGAACACAGCCCGCTATGGGCTAAAATTTTTTGCAGCCGGATGCCTTGTTCTGTTTCAGGATCTGTAGTCGGCATTGATTTTCACGTAGTTTTCACTGAAGTCGCAGAACAGGAACTGATCCTGGCCGTCTCCAAGATTTAGATCCAGAACTATGTCGATTTCAGGCTTCTTCATAATTTGGGCGGCCTCTTTTTCCGCATCTTTCCCCAGCCACTGACCATTTTTGACCAGCTGAACATCGCCAATATACAAATCCATTTTATCCTGGTCTACTGCGGCCCCGGATCTGCCGGCCGCAGCAGTGATCCGTCCCCAGTTGGGGTCTTGGCCGTAAATGGCGGTTTTAACCAGAGGTGAATGGGCAATGGCTTCGGCCGCTGCAAATGCATCGTCCTGGTTCATAGCACCTTTAACGGTAATGGAGGCAACTTTTGTGGCACCCTCCCCATCTTTGACAACCCGTTTGGCAAGCTCATAACAGACCTCATCCAAAACCCCTTGGAATATCCCAAGGGCTTCATCATTGTCGATCACGGCCTGGCTTTCCCCATTAGCCATACACACAAGGGTGTCGTTTGTGCTGGTATCCCCGTCCACCGTAATCCGGTTAAAGGACCGATCAGCGGCATGGGTCAGTGCCTTTTTGAGCTGACTGCTGGAAATATCGGCGTCGGTGAATACATAGGCCAGCATGGTGGCCATATCCGGCCGAATCATGCCGGAGCCTTTGGCAACACCCATCACAGTGATTTGTTTTTCATCCCCGGACGTATTGATCGCCGCATTGCGGGACACCATTTTAGTGCAGGTATCTGTGGTAAGAATCGCCAGGGCAAAATCTGCAATGGTACACTTGTCAAGGCTTTTCACAGCTTCTGGAATTTTTGCTTCTATCTTATCAACGGGCAGGGGCGCACCGATCACCCCGGTGGAAGAGACCAGTACATGTTCCGGATCAACCTTAAGGGCTTTGGCCACAAAGCCAACGCATTTTTTTGCATCAGCGATGCCCTGTTCACCGGTAAAACAGTTGGCATTGCCTGAATTGACCAATATTGCCTGGAGCATGCCCTTTTCCATGATTTTTCTGCCCAGGATGACGGGGGCTGCAACCACTTGGTTTTTTGTAAACAATGCGGCTGCACAAACCGGTTTTTCCGAATAGATCAGGCCAAGATCCAAAGATCTGCTTTTTTTGATTCCGGCACAGATTCCGGCAAATTTAAAGCCTTTCATATTTATTTTCCTTATCTTTTTTAAATCTTTCTTAAGAAAATTGACCGCGAATTATAATTTGGTTTTAGCCGCTTTGTAAACATTGATTTTCTAAAGGCCTTTTTAATTTCTGCCCGGCTTTGGATAGACAGACCGTCGAGATCTCGCCCATTTTTGTCGAGAAAGCTCTTTTGATGAAAAAAATAGCAGCACACCCCAGAAAATCACATTTTTGATTCGTTGCACTTTACAACGCCATCATTACACATTGAAACACTTGAATTTTAAGGAAATTTGGACCAATTGGCATATAATATACTGATGTTTAAGTGTATTATGCTTACCAACCGCTTTCAAAATTTTTTAAAAAACGATTAAAAAATCATTTGACATGAAAAAATTTGCTGAGTATACACTCAGATAAAATGAGTAGTCACTCAAGATTTTTTAGAGGAATTATGTCCAAGAAAGATGCCATACTGCAGGCTGCCACTGTGCTGTTTTCCAAAAACGGATTCAAAGAGACCTCCACCGCTGATCTGGCAAAAATGATCAATGTGGCCGAAGGCACCATTTTTTATCATTTCAAGACCAAAGACGGATTGTTCCTGGCAGTTCTTGAAAAGACCAAAGAAATGATTCTGGAGGAATTTGACGCCTATATGGGCAACCAGCATTTTGACAGTGGCATGGGCATGATTGAACGCGCGGTGTCCTTCCATTTATTTCTGGCCGGCAAGATGGAGAACCAGTTTCTTCTTTTGCACAGGTACTATCCCTACCATCTGGCGGAGTCCGTACCCCAGTGCCGCAGATATCTGGAAGCCATTTACGACTGTCTTGTTTCCATCTATGAAGACGGTATCGAGATGGGGAAAAAGGACGGTTCCATTGATCCTTTGCCCACCCGCAAAACCGCATTGATTATTTTTTCCATGGTGGACGGGGTGGTCCGGTTTAAAACGTACAATTTGTATAATGCCAACGCACTGTTCAATGAATTGGTAAGCTCCTGCAGACGCATGCTAAAGGCTTAAGATTATTAATTTTAAAGAGGTGTTCGACATGTTAACCAAAATACTGCCGTTCATAGAGTGGTTCAAGGATTACTCCTTGGGCAAGTTCAAAATTGATTTTGTGGCAGGGCTCACCGTGGCCCTGGTACTTATTCCGCAGTCCATGGCCTATGCCCAGTTGGCAGGCCTTCCCGCCTATTACGGCCTTTATGCCGCATTTTTACCCCCCATGATAGCGTCGTTGTTCGGGTCCAGCCGCCAGCTGGCAACAGGTCCCGTGGCCGTGGTCTCTCTGATGACCGCAGCAAGTCTTGAACCTTTGGCGTCCGCCGGCAGTGAAGCCTTTATTGCCTATGCGATTGTCCTGGCACTCACGGTCGGTATTTTTCAGCTGATGCTTGGCGTGCTCCGCCTGGGCCTGATCGTTAATTTTCTGTCCCATCCGGTTGTAAACGGGTTTACCAATGCCGCGGCAATCATCATTGGTACGTCCCAGCTGTCCAAACTGTTCGGTGTATATGTGGACAAGGCGCCCCACCACTATGAAACCATTATACGGGTCATTGAAAGTGCCTTTCATTACACCCATCTGCCCACCCTTGCCATGGGGATTTTATCCATTGCCATCATGGTCGGCTTAAAACGGCTGAATCCAAGACTTCCTTTCGTTCTTGCTGCGGTTGCCATCACCACGATCATCTCCTGGGCCACCGGATTCCAGCACAATGAAACCGCAACGCTGTCCCAGATCATGGATGAAAAGGTTCAGCAGGACGTCCATGAATTTAATGAAACGATTCAAGCCATCAAGGATTTAAGTGTTGAACGTACAAAACTTACAGCCAAGATCGAAGGTAGCCATGATGCGCCCAAACTTGAACAACTGGATTTACAATACCAGTCCACCGTTCTGACGGCCAGAATAGATGCCGCCAAAGCCAAGGCGTCTAAAATTCGTACCGAACTTCGGGAGATGCACTTCAGTGCTGTTGAGGATGCAGGAAAAGGCATTGTGTTCTACAGAAAAGGCAGTCCCATGCCCGATGCCAGACTTGATGACAGAACCTATCGCATCAAGATGGGCAATAAAGCCGTTGAAACACAAAGCATAACGCTGTCCGGTGGTGGTGCAGTGGTCGGCGACATCCCCAAAGGGCTCCCAAAGATCGGCATACCCAATATTAGCGTTTCCGTGTTCCTTCAGCTTCTGCCCTATGCCGTTATTATCTCCCTGCTCGGGTTTATGGAAGCCATTGCCATTGCCAAAGCCATGGCGGCTAAAACCGGCCAACGGCTTGACCCCAACCAGGAACTGATCGGTCAGGGCCTCTCCAACATTCTGGGGTCGTTCGGCAAAAGTTATCCGGTGTCCGGCTCTTTTTCCAGAAGTGCCGTCAATCTCCAGGCAGGTGCCGTGTCCGGTCTTTCCAGTGTTATCACAAGTCTTATGGTTATCATCACCTTGCTGTTTTTCACCCCGCTGCTCTACCATCTGCCCCAGGCCGTTCTTGCGTCGGTTATCATGATGGCGGTTATCGGGCTTGTGAACGTTTCGGGTTTTGTCCATGCTTGGCACGCCCAATGGTATGACGGTCTGATTTCCGTAATTACATTTGTGGTCACCCTGGCTGTGGCGCCCCACCTTGAAAGCGGTATCTATATCGGGGTCGGCCTCTCCCTGGCTGTCTTTTTATACAAAAGCATGCGCCCGAAAATCAGTCTTCTTTCCCGGGGCCAGGATCAGGCACTCAAAGATTCCTGCGTTCACGAACTTGCCACCTGTGAGCACATCCAGTTAATCCGTTTTGAAGGCCCGCTCTTTTTTGCCAATGCCAGCTACCTTGAAGATGAGATCAACGACCGGATCCAGGCATCTTCCGACTTAAAGCACTTCATTATCGCCTGTAACGGTATCAACGATATTGATGCCTCGGGCCAGGAAGCGCTGGCTCTGATTATCCAGCGGCTGAGAAGTGCCGGATACGGGGTATCCTTAAGCGGGGTTAATGACGCGGTGCACCAAGTACTTGCCCGTACACATCTGCTTGAAGAGATCGGCAAGCACAACATTTATTCCACCATGGAAAACGCGATTTCAAGCGTGTACCCCCAGACCCATGCCAATACCAAGGAAGACCAGTGTCCATTACTTGTAAACTGCCTGGGACCCCAGTCAACTAATTAAAGGAGACCCACCATGTCTATACTGACATTTTTCAGCGGTTCATATTGCGGCAAATCGTCAATTGTTTCAGATGTTATTAATCAAAGCGGATTCAAACTGCTCTCGGATAATGATATCGTAGCCTTGGCCAGCCAGCTGTCCGGCATGTCCGAAAAAAAAATTGCCCGCTCTTTTCTTGAAAAAACATCGGTGTTCAATAAGTTTACCCATGAAAAAGAGCGCTCCATTGCTTACCTGCGTCTTGCCGTGGCAGAGAGCATTGCCCAGGACAAGTGCGTGATTGAAGGATTTACAAGCCTTTTAATTCCGGCATCCATCAGTCATGTCCTCAGAATCTGCCTAATTGCAGACAAGGCGTCCCGCATTGAAGCGGCCATGAAAGAATACAGTTTAAGTGAAAAAGATGCCGGCAGCTTGATCTCTAAAAGTGACGAAGCACACGCCGCGTGGTCCAATACACTTTATAAAATTACCGATCCCTGGGACGCCTCCCTGTACGACATGATTCTGCCCACGGACAAGATGACCAAAGATGAAGCCGTCGCGCTGATTCTTGAGAATTTAAAAAATGAAGTCATCCAGCCCACCAAGGCATCCAAAAAGGCCGCCGAGGATTTTGCCCTGGCAGCCCGGGTGGAAGTGGCATTGTCCAAGGAAGGTCATGCGGTGGGCGTCAGTGCCCGGGACGGTCTGGTGACCCTGACCATCAATACCAATGTTCTTTTGCTAGGAAAGCTTGAAGAAGAGCTTAAAAATATAGTACAAGAGGTGGAAGGGGTCTCTTCGGTTGAAACCCGAATCGGCAAGGGGTTTTACCAGGCGGACATCTATCGCAGATTTGACTTTCAGGTGCCGTCAAAAGTGCTCCTGGTGGATGACGAACGGGAATTTGTCCAGACCCTTTCCGAAAGACTGCAGATGCGCGACATGGGATCTGCCATTGCCTATGACGGTGAATCCGCGCTCAATCTTGTGGAAGCCGATGAGCCCGATGTAATGATTCTGGATCTGAAAATGCCCGGCATTGACGGTATTGAAGTGCTCAAAAAAGTCAAGGCATCCAGACCTGACATCGAAGTCATCATTCTTACCGGCCACGGGTCCGACGCGGACAAGGAGATCTGCATGAAGCTTGGGGCATTTGCCTATCTGCAAAAACCTGTGGACATAGAAGAGCTCAGCAAGAATTTAGAGGCTGCCAATGAAAAAATCCGGCAGAAGCAGAAAGTATAAAGCACACATATGATCAACACCTTGCATCCGGGCAACGTAACAACGCAGCCCGGATGCAAAACGCACATATAAATATATAAAACGATAGGGGCATGAGCCCCCGCTAACGAGCCGTTCCAACTCTAACCCACCGGCTAAAGCCCACCGGAATATTTCAGGAACAGGATATTCAACATGGTTCAGGAAACAAAGAATGCTCAAAAAACAGCAGAGGACAGTGGTTCAACCACCAAACTGCTTGCAGGAGAATTCCTCAATTACCGGCGGATATGGCTGCTCTCCTTTGTGCTGACAGCCCTGTTTGCCATTATTCCTGTTATCTTTTTTGCCGTTCTGGATTACAACCTGACCCGGCGGTCCCTGGAAAATGATGCCGAGGCCAGGGCATCCCGCCTGGCCTCAAACACATGGCGGTCGCTCTCTTATTTTTTAGACGAGCGTAAAAATGCCTTACGTTACGTGGTGCGGTCCAATTCCCTGGACCAGCTTGAAGACACCCAGCAATTAAAAAAGATCTTAACGTTCCTGCACCAAAGCTTTGGGGGATTTACGGATATCGGTATTATTGAAGCCACCGGTATTCAGAGTGCCTATGCCGGCCCCCATGAACTTGCCGGTAAAAATTACATGGATCAGCAATGGTTCAAGGAGACCATGGCCCATGGGATCTCGGTAAGCGATGTGTTTCTAGGGTTCAGAAATGTCCCCCATATGTCCATTGCCCTGCGTCATACCGCCCCGGACAACAACTTCTTTATTATCCGGGCCACCATTGAGCACCAGTTGCCTAAAATTATATCCCAAGTTAAAACATCGGGTAACGGGGATGCCTTTTTGGTCAATGAACAGGGTCTGCTTCAAACACCGTCCCACTATTTCGGGGATGTGCTTGAAAAAACCAACCTCACGTTACCTTTGGCCACAGACCAGACCCGGACCATGTCCGTTACATTGGACAATGGACAGGATTTGATCGCAGCGTTCAGGCACATACCCGATACGCCGTTTATCCTGGTCGTTCTTAAATCCAAACAGGTGATCATGTCCCCCTGGCATACCAGCCAGACCACGGTCATTAAATACCTGGGCATCAGCATATCTGTCGTTCTCTTATGGATCGGTACCGTTACCGCATATTTTGTGCGTCGTTTGAAATATTTAGATCTCAAACGTTCCAAATATTTTCATATGGCTGAATATGAAAACAAGATGGCGTCCATCGGCCGGCTTGCCGCAGGCGTTGCCCATGAGATCAATAATCCGTTGGCCATTATTAATGAAAAGGCAGGACTTATTAAAGACATGGCCCATTTCAAGCCGGAATTAAAACAAGATCCAAAACTGCTTGAAATCATAGATATTATCCTGGCCTCGGTAAAGCGGTGCAGCAGGATTACCCGCCAACTGCTCAGTTTCGGCCGCCAGACCCCGACCGCTTCGGTGCCCTTGATCCTTAAAACCATTGTTGATGAAGTACTGGTGTTTCTGGTAAAAGAGGCACAGTTGAAAAATATCTTTATTGATGTTGATGTGCCGGATACGCTGCCCCAGGTGGTCGGCAACCGGGGTAAGCTCCAGCAAGTGCTTTTGAATATAGTAAACAACGCGTTTGCTGCCATGCCCCGGGACGGCAAACTGATCATCCATGCACAGAAAACGGACGATTCATTTGTCCGCCTTGAAATAAGAGACAGTGGATGCGGAATTTCGCCTGAAAACCTTAAACATATTTTTGAACCGTTTTTCTCCACCAAAACCAACCAGGGAGGAACCGGTTTAGGGCTTTCCATCACCTACGGCCTTATCCAGGAGATAGGCGGGCGGATTCAGGTAAAAAGCAAGGTTAATGAGGGTACTACATTTATTGTAGACCTGCCCACAACAATACAGAAAGAAGAGTAAACTATGCAGATACTTCTGGTCGATGATGAGAAGGAACTGGTCTCTACCCTGGCAGAACGTCTCGGATACAGGGGAATTGACGCACACTGGGCCGTTACGCCCAAAGAGGCCATCTCCATGCTGGCGGATCAAAGTTATGACATTGCCGTTCTGGATGTTCAGATGCCGGAGATGAACGGTTTTGAACTCAAGGAGCAGATGGAAAAGATATCTTCTAAACTCAAGTTTATTTTTATGACCGGCCACGGGTCTGAAGAGTGTTACAATGAAGGGTGCTCCCAGACCGGAGAGGCGTTTTATCTTGTGAAACCCGTGGAAATCGATAGTCTGATTGAAAAACTCAACCAGGTCATGCTGGATGGAGGAAAAAGTTGAAACATAAGGTGCAGGAAATTACGAATCAATACGGCCCGGCGTACTTCGGTCGCATGGGGGCATCCATATCCCATGACATTAAAAACTGCCTGGCCATCATCAATGAGAATGCAGGCCTGATGTCGGATTATCTGATGATGGCCCAGAAAAAAGGGACCCCACTGGATATTGAGCGTTTCTCCGGCATTGTCCAGCGCATTGAAAAACAGATCGGCCGGGCCGATGGTATCGTCAAATCCCTCAATACCTTTTCCCACAGCATGGACAACCCGGAGCAACAGATAGATATAGACGAGGCTGTGGCGCTTGCCCTGGGTCTTGGCGCCAGAATCATTGCCAACAAAGGCATTCAGGTAAATCACACCCGTAACGAAAACAAACGTTATCTCAACGGATCTCTTTTCTTTTCATTGTTTCTGATCTGGTCCATTTTAGAAAATATAACGGAAAACCTTGCATCTGGTGCCGTTCTCAATATATTCTCTAAGGAAGAGGACGATAATCAGGTTTGTTTAAGTTTTCAGTGCGAACAGCCCATTTTTGCATCTGATTTTGCCGAGCAGGTAAACTGCCAGGCATTGGATCTATTCCAGGCAAAAATTGTATTGGCGGACCAGCACACCCGGGCAGACCTGCTTTTTGGCAGATAAAACAATATTTTCAACAAATAACAACTTCCTTAATATCAACTAGTGAAAAGGAGACCCCGGAAATGAGTGAGAAAGTTTTAATCATAGATGACGAACAGGAGTTTACACAAGCCCTGGCAGAGCGAATGACGAACCGGGGAATGGATGTGAGCACTTCGAGTTCCGCCATTGAGGGCCTGCAAAGCGTTGAAGAAAAATCCTTTGACGTGGTGGTCCTTGATTTACAAATGCCGGAAATGGATGGCATCGAAACCTTAAAGATCCTGAAAAAGAAAAAACCCGAACTTCAGGTAATTCTTTTAACCGGACATGCTACGGTTGAAAAAGGCATTGAGGCCATGAAACTGGGTGCCATGGACTTGCTTGAAAAACCGGCTGATCTAACCACCCTGACCGAAAAGATCAAAAAAGCCCAGGCAAAAAAAATGATCCTGGTGGAGAAAAAAGCCGAGGCAAGAATCAAGGAAATCATGGAAACCCGGGGGTGGTAAACAACTATTCTCTTAGGCGTTTAGCCAATTTTCACAACCAACAAAAAAGGGATAAAAGCATGTGTGCATGCTTTTATCCCTTTTAGATTCACAGGGGTACCGGGGTTGTTATTATAGCTGGTTTGGTTTATATAAAGCACCTAAGTTTGGAAATGAAGTTTATCACACAGCAAGCAACGTCAGGGACAAATGGAAATATTAATAACTGAGTTATGCAAGTCTTTAGGGGTATCCCGTACAACCATAGAGCGCTGGATCCGCCAGGGGAAACTGCCTGTGTCCAAAAAAGGGAGAACTTACAGCTTTCATGCCAGGGATCTGAAAAACTGGGCCTCGAACAACCATATTTCCCTTAATCTGAAACCCCGGCCGGCCCAGGGCACCGAGGCCGAAGTGCAGGTCTCTTTGTCCACGGCCCTTGAGACAGGTGGCGTTTATCACGATATTGAGACCGGGCCGGATGTGCCGTCGGTGATTCATGCCTGCGTTGAACAAATTAAAGCGGTACCCGATAATTGTAAAACAGACCTTACCCAACAACTCATTAAAAGGGAAGAAGCGTTGTCCACAGGGGTTGGCGGCGGCGTTGCCATTCCCCACCCGCGAACGCCCCTTAAGTATCTTGAGCAGCCCATGGTTGCAGCCTGTTTTCTTAAAAACCCCGTGGACTATCATGCATTGGACAAGCAGCCTGTATCCACCCTGTTTTTCATTCTGTTCCCGGAATTAAAGTTCCACCTTCACTTACTGTCCTCTCTTTCCCAGTGTTTACGAAACAGGCAGTTCAGTGAATTTTTAAAAACCCGCCCGGAACAATCCGAGTTAATAGAAAAAATTGATGCCCTGCACCTGACCCAAAAGATGTAAGCGGTTATCCGGACTCATCATGAGCAAGCTCAAACAGACCTATAATTCGTTTTATGCAAAGTTTTTCCTTTTTGACAACCGGCTTGTGCTGATGACGGCCGGGGCAGTTGTGGGCATTTTTGCCGGCCTTGCAGCTGTGGCATTAAGACTTTCTCTGGCCTCGGTTCTTGAATTTTTAGTACCTTACCGCCAGTATGGCTGGGCATTTATATTGCCCGGCATCGGTGCCATGTTATCCTATTTATTTCTCGACAAAATCATGCGGGAAGGCGCAGGTCACGGTGTGCCCGAAGTGATTTATGCCGTATCCAGACGCGGTGGGCTTTTACGGCTTCGATCGACCTTTTCCAGGCTGATTTCAAGTTTTTTAACCATTGCCAGCGGTGGTTCGGCAGGTCCCGAGGCACCGGTTGTCATGAGCGGGTCCGCCATCGGATCAAACATTGCTAAATTTTTAGGCTTGAATGACCGGCAGCGCATGACATTGGTCGGCTGCGGTACGGCCGGTGCCATTGCCTCCATTTTCCACGCCCCTGTGGCCGGGCTCATTTTTGCCGTTGAAATTATTCTTGGCGAATGGAAATTCGTCAATATTATTCCCATCACCATTGCCGCGGTGGCCGGCGCACAAATCAGTGAAGCCATCATTCCTGAAAAAGAGCTTTTCCAGCATCATCCTTTTGATATTTTTCCCGGTGATATTTTAGGCAGCATCGGCCTTGCCCTGTTCACCGCCATCATATCCGTCATCTTTACACGGACGCTCAGACAGGTTGGCGGGTTGGCCAAACGGACACCTGTATCCCCCTGGCTCCGGGCCGTAATGGGCGGATGCATTGTCGGGGCAATAGGTATTTATATGCCTATGGTGCTGGGCGAAGGGTACCATCCGATCATGGAAATGATCAGCGGCACCTTTCCCATGACATTCTGGCTTGTATTCCTCGGTCTTTTTCTGAAAATATTCGTCACATCCATGACCCTGGGCTGGGGAGGTTCCGGCGGCATCTTTGCACCCTGTCTGGTCATCGGCAGTCTCAGTGGTGTGGTATTTTACAAGGCGATGATGTTTGTGTTCCCCAATGCCGCAGTGACCTCGGAAGGTGCCTATGCCCTTCTGGGCATGACCGGCATCATGGCCGGCGTCATGCAGGCGCCATTGAGCAGTATCTTTTTGATTGCGGAAATCACCGGCGGCTATGAAGCCATCTTGCTTTTACTCTTGGTGTCGTCCATTTCATCAACCCTAAGCCATATTATTGAACCGTCTTCCTTTTACTTTAAAGATCTCATCGAACGCGGCGAATTCATGCGGCCCGGGACGGATGCAAGAGTATTGTCCGATTTAAGCTTGAACGAAATTATTGATACCGACTACACCCCGATATCGGAAAATATGATTTTCAGGGAGTTTATTGATCTCATCCGCAATTCACACCGCAACCACTACCCGGTCGTCTCGGATGAAACCGGCAACTATGTAGGGATGGTAAGGGTTTCACGTATCAGGAAATACGCCCTGGACCCGGCCTTTTATGATATGATCTTTATTAGCCAGATCATGGATACGGATATGGTGACCGTATCGTTTGACGATGACCTTCATGATGTGCTCGAATTCATGGAGTCCTTTAACGTTGATCATATCCCCGTGGTGGATCACCATAGATTTTCCGGGATGGTTTCCAAAGCACGGATACTTGATCTGTACCGCAGGGAACTGATCATGCAGACCAACGTACAATGACCCTGAGTTCATGGTCCCAAGGAGACTTTAAATGAATTATAAACTGCTTCATATTTTCAGGAATACCCCCTTTGGCAGGGAAACCTTCTTGCAGTCCCTCTATTTTTGCAAAGCCATCAATGCCTATCCGGTTGTGTACATCCCCAAAACCGATAAATTTTTAATGTACTTTGCCAATGATGTGGTGCAGGTGAACCTGGACAACTCATTTTTAGCCTCTCCGGACACAGCCCATGACCATGTGATTGCGCTTTTTGATGAGGCCGGAATACCCCCCAGGTTTTATAAACCCAAAAATTATACCGCCTCTACCCTGCCGGATATTTCCAGCCAGTTTGATTATATGTGCTCCCCGCGTTCAATCAGCGATCTGTCATCCAAAATAAGCCTGGGCCACTTAGGTCCCAAGGTCCGTCGCATGATCAAGCAGGCCACCTTTCCCATTCTCATCGCAAGTTCTGTATTCAAGCCATGGACGAGTATATCCGTTTTCTTCGGCGGCTCATCCAATGCCATGAACGCCCTAGTTCTCGGGCTCAAAACTGCTATTTCATCGGGATTTGATTTAAAAATCTACACGGTACTTGAAAAAGACAACGAGCAGGCCTACCGGGATATGGTCCGGGATTCTGACCTTGGGGAACTTGTGGATCAATATGTCAAAGAGTGGTGTTTTTACCAATCTTCGGAATTTGACCAGATGCTCTATGACGTGCCCCACGACTCACTGATCGTTCTTGGCGCCTATGGACATGGGGTAATCAAAGAGATTCTTTTAGGCAGCAAGATGGAGTATATACAGACCACGGTCAGCAACAACCTGCTGGTGACAGGCCCCAACTGCAGTATCACTCTTAAATAATAATTTTCAAACTTACCAAAAGGAAACGCAAATGAAGAAATTTTTTCTGATTCTGGTAATGGTGATGCTGACGGCTTCTGCATACGCATCCGAATATAACTATGTCTCACCGGACAAAGTCAAATCCTGGATCGAAACCGAGACCCCGGTAAACATTGTGGATATCCAGGTGCCCGAAGAGTTTAAGGCACACCACCTGCCCGGCGCCGTCCCCACCTATTCCTATCCTGTTAAAACAGACAGCGAAAGAGCCAAACTCGACAAAGTCGTTGCCGACACCAAAAAGAACCAGGACCCGGTAGTCATTGTCTGCCCAAGGGGCAAAGGCGGAGCCAAACGCTGCTACGATTACCTCAAAGAGAACGGCATTGCCGAAGATCGTCTTTTGATCTTAGAGAAAGGTCAGGATGGATGGCCCTATAAAGAAATGGTAAAATCAGATTAGTTTGAACGAAAAGTCACCCACCTACGGCGTTGCAGAAAAATTTACAATCCTCACAACCACGAGGTTGCTCCGGTTGAAAATTTTTCTGCGCCTTGCATCTGGGCAACTTTTCGTCCAAACACCGGTATTGATCTAATTTGAAAAAACTACTGCTCATTATTCTGATAGCAGGTCTGATTGCCGCCAGTTTCAGATTTGGACTGGCCGATTATTTCAGTCTGGAAGGGATCAAACACTCCCAGGGCAGGATTCAGGCGTTTTACCACGAGAATCCTGCCCTGGCCATTGCCGTTTTCACTGGTATCTACATTCCGTCAGTGGCCTTTAATCTGCCCTGGGCATTGGTTCTGGGTCTTGCGGCCGGGGCATTCTTCGGCACATTCACCGGCACGGTGGTGGTCTCATTTGCAAGTTCCATAGGGGCACTGCTGGCCTGCATCATTTCCCGCTACCTGCTGGCTGACTGGGTCAAAAAAAAATTTAAGGACAAACTTGACCGGGTGAACCAGGGTTTTGCCCGGGAAGGGGCATTTTATTTGTTTGCCCTGCGTCTGATTCCGCTGTTTCCTTTTTTTGCCGTGAATATGGTCATGGGGGTGACCGCCATCCGCCTGACCACGTTTTACTGGGTATCCCAATTGGGCATGCTTCCGGCGACTGTCGTCTTTGTCAATGCTGGCAGCCAGATTTCAAAAATCGATTCACTTTCCGGTATTCTTTCTGGAAAACTGATGATATCCCTTGCCCTTGTGGGAATTCTTCCCCTTGTGGCCAAGCGGTTCATCTCCCTGCTCAGAAAAAAAAAATCCGTTACCAGCCAATTTGACTCCCCAATAGCAGGCGTACCATTTGGCCTGTCCGACGATTTATCCCCTGTGACTGCCGATATTCTTGAAAAATGCACCAACTGCGGTGCCTGCCAGGTTCAATGCGCCTTTTTAACTCGGTACGGTACGCCCAAAGAGATTCTCACCACCCTGGACCCTGCGAAACAACACATCCTCTCCTTTGAGTGCAGCCTGTGCGGCCTGTGCCGGGCGGTATGCCCTGAAAATATTGACCCGGGAGAGGCCTTTCTGCATTTACGAAGAGTCGCCGTAGCCAACGAACAGGTGGATCTGTCTACCTATTCCACAATTTTAGGATACGAAAAAAAAGGGACATCTAAATTATTTTCATGTTATGCCCTGCCCCAGAACTGCGATACCATATTTTTCCCCGGCTGTACCCTTTCCGGAACCCGTCCGAAAACCACCTGGGCACTGTTCGAAACCCTGAGGGCCCAAACGCCGAATTTAGGAATTGTACTGGACTGCTGCACCAAACCGAGCCATGACCTTGGACGCGAACACTATTTTCAACGTATGTTTGAAGAAATGCTAAATTTTTTGCAAGCCCGCGGGATAAAACGGATCTGGCTTGCCTGCCCCAACTGCTATAAGGTTTTTACGACGTATGCGCCAAATATGTCTGTAGAATCCGTGTACGAGGTATTGGCCTATTCAAATCCGCCCTGCACATTTTCTGATGAATCAACTTCTTTTAAAGCGGCCCCCATGGTGGTCCATGATCCCTGCCCCTTGCGCGATCAACCCCAGGTTCACGAATCGGTCCGGGCGCTTCTGGCCGGAATGGACCTGTCTATTGAAAAAATGGCTTTCGAAAAAAAGAAAACCCTTTGCTGCGGAGAAGGCGGGACTGTAGGGTTCATTGATCCTGAACTTGCCCGGACATGGATCGAAAAACGGAAAAAAACCGCAGGCAACAGATCTATTGTTACCTATTGCGCCGGCTGCGCCGGATTTTTAAACCGGGCCGCCCCAACCGTCCACCTGCTGGACCTTCTCTTTTTTCCGGGGCAAGCGGCCTCTGGGCATCTGCGGACGGCCAAGGCCCCGCTGACCTATTTTCACAGGTTGGCCCTGAAACGCAAAATCAAAAAAACCTTGCCCAAAGCTTTTTTTCGGGAAAGAAACTACCGTCCCATACAGTAAAACCTGCCAATCAGACAGATGAATTCCACAAGCTGCGTACCATATTCAAATTCAGGTTCAGGTAAACGATCTGCATCTGTGGATCATTGCAGAAAATTTCCAGTGTAATGGTGTTGTCGTATGAGATCGCTTTTAACGCATCCACTGCCTGCCGCCAGTTTACGGTGCCCACGCCCAACGGCAGATGGTCATCGTTCCTTGAGCGGTTGTCGGAAAAATGGACATGTACAAGATGCTCTCCAAGCGCTTCACAGAAGATCTCATAACCATCCTTGCCAAAGTTGGTATGGCCAAAATCCAGATGCAGCTTTAAACCGGGGACCCGGGCAATCAGTTCTGTAAACACCGACACCCGGTCAAAGGGCGCGCTATAATTTTCCAACACCAGGGTAAGCCCATGGGATGCGGCCATGTCAACAATGGCCGGCAGCGCCTTGATGTGAAATGAGACCCGTTGATTCCTCATACCGGGCGGGCAAGCATAGCAGGGATGAATGTTCATCACCCCGGCACCCAAACGCGAAAATATTCGTGCACACCGTTCAAGTTCTTTTAGACACGCATCCCTGATCCCGGGCACCGGGTATGCCCAGGGAAGGCAGGGATCGGTATGCCCGATGATCCCCAGTTTGTAATCGTCCAGAATTGTTTTAAGTTGTTGAACATCCACATCTACGGCATTGGGGCCTTCCAGGGTCAGATCCAGAAAATCAAAACCGGATTTGCCGCATTGCTCGGCTTCCCTGTAAACTGAGTTTGAAGGGTTGTTCATCATACCTATTTTCATGGTGTTACCCTTTAATTTTTTTGTACCGTAAAACGCCACAAAGACCTCAAAGGGCACGAAGAGTTGACACCCTGGTGCGATTCACCGCCTTTGTGGCTAAAAATAGCTTGGTAAAGTTTATACTTTCTACGGGTAAATTGCGACAGTCCGAACTTAAAAATCAACCTATTATGATAAAGAATACTTACCATGGTGAGCCGGATATGTAATAATCGGTATTCTGACATCGCGGTATGCAAAAAAAAATGTTCAAGCTCATTGGCAAAAGCTTCTGATTCAACACACAGCAATCTGGAGGTTCATAAAATGAAATGGTTACAGTTTTTTACGCCAGCCAAATCAATGGATACCGGGCAGGCAAAGGAATTTATCTCCACACACCCCAACCAAGCCACCACCATCCTTGATGTCCGTCAGCCCTCTGAATATGAGGAGCGTCACATCCCGGGGGCAGTCCTGATCCCGTTGTCAGAGCTTTCGGACCGGCTTGAAGAACTTGACCCGGAAAAGCCGACCCTGGTGTACTGTGCCATAGGCGGGCGCAGTCGCGTGGCGGCCCAGATGCTGGCCGGCAAGGGATTTAAAAAGGTCATCAATGTATCCGGCGGCATAAAGGCATGGGAATCTGAAATCGCCATCGGAGATCAGGATCTGGGTATAGACTTGTTTTCCGACACTGAAGATCCGGCCCTGGTACTCAAGGCGGCCTACTCCCTTGAACAGGGGTTGAGGGATTTCTATCTGACCCTGGGCGGCCAGGCAACCAATCCCAAGGTGAAAGAACTGTTTGCAAAACTTTCCGAAATCGAGTTGAAACACCAAACCTCTATTTTTCAGGCCTATCTGGATATCAGCGGGGAAACCCAAAAGATATCTCAAAAAGAGTTCGAAGGCATGGTGGAAGTAAAAGCGCTGGAGGGCGGTCTTTCAACCGAGCAGTATCTTGGGCTGTTCAACCCGGACCTGGAAAAGGAGACCGATGTCATCTCCCTTGCCATGTCCATTGAAGCCCAGGCCCTGGATCTTTACCAGCGCCTTGCATTGAAAATAAACAACCCGGATTCAAAACAGATTGTTCAAAAAATCGCCAGTGAAGAAAAAACGCATCTGGAAAGCCTGGGCAAACTGATGGACTCGCTGAAGGGAACAGACCAATGAAAAAGAACCTGGTGCTGATCGGCGGCGGCCATGCCCACATGACCGCACTTGAGAATATTTCCCGGTTTGTGAAAAAAGGGTATCAGGTGACCGTGATTGGTCCCTCCTTTTACCACTATTATTCGGGCATGGGGCCTGGGATGCTGGGCGGAACATACACCCCGTCGGACATTCGTTTTGCCACCCGTGATGTTGTCTGCAAACAGGGCGGAACTTTTATAAAGGATTATGCGACCCGCATTGACCCGGCAGCCAAAACAATTCTCACGGCCGGGGGCCAAAGTGTGAGCTATGATGTAGTCTCGGTAAATGCAGGCTCCTATGTCTCCATGCAAGACATACCTGAAGATGCAGACAATACTTATCCGGTCAAGCCCATTGAAAAGCTGATGGAAGCAGCAGAAAAACTCAAGCTTCTTTTTGACCGAAAAAAAGCGGTGGTAACCATCGTCGGCGGCGGGCCTTCGTCTGCGGAAGTGGCAGGAAACATATGGCAACTAGCACACCAGACAAAAGGGAATATGCCGGAGATAAAAATTCTTGCGGGCAAGCGGTTTATGGGCAGATTTCCCGAAAGTGTGCGAAGCCGTGTGATCCGGATTCTTACAAAAAGGGGTATCCAAATTTTTGAAAACGGGTATGTAAAAAAAATCACGGCCGAATCCATTGTCATGGAATCCGGAGAATCACTCGCCACAGATTTTACGTTTCTTGCATCCGGCGTAAAACCCTCAACACTTTTTGAAACATCCGGCCTGCCGGTGGGTCCGGATAAGGGGATGCTGGTAAACAAATATCTGCAAAGCATCACCTATCCGGATATCTTCGGCGGCGGGGACTGTATCTGTTTTAAAGATCGACCGTTGGACAAGGTGGGGGTGTATGCGGTCCGGCAAAATCCGGTGTTGCTGAACAACCTGCTTGCCCAACTTGAAGGAAAGCCGCTGCAGGTGTTTGAACCGGGACCGGAGTACCTGTTAATCTTTAACCTTGGCGCAAACTTCGGTGTCTTGAAAAAAAAGAGGTTGGTGTTCAGCGGGAAACCGGCATTCTGGATCAAAAATTATATTGATACAAAATTCATGAAAAAATTTCAGGCCATAGAGAAAACCCTTTAAATCTTTCCCCTCTTGCAGATAACGCCTTTTAGCAAGAGGGGCTAAAACATAATGCTGAAATCCCTGGAGGTAATTCTGAGCAAGTTTTCAGTGATAATAAGCCTTTAACTTTTCCGGGCTGACTCCGAAGTAAAAAAGCAGTTGAAGCATCCAGTTGCGAAAGGTTGTATATATCATTCCTTCCTTTTTCCAGCGCCGGGCAGAGGTTACGACCGGATCTGAAATAAAGCGGATTTTATATCCTTTTTTCCTGAGCCTGAGCATGATATCCACATCTTCCATCAGGGCAATGGATTTATACCCGCCCAGGGCCCAAAAGCACTCAGATTTAAAGAATATGGCCTGGTCCCCAAAGGGAATCCGGGTAATCCGGGAGCGCAGGGTCGCCCCTTTTTCAATGATGCGAAACGCCGGATGGGCATCGCCAATGGCCAGATCAAAAGCACCGGCGGTTACCCCCTTGTCCCGGCTGATATCGAGAATTGTTTTGAGTGCATTTTCAGGCAAAACGGTATCTGCATGAAGAAACAGCAGCAAATCCGCTGTTGCGGCCCGGGCCCCATGATTCATCTGTACGCCCCGTCCGGCCGGGGATGCTCTTTTTATAATATCCGGGTCTTTGATCGCTTGAAGGGTACTTTTTTCAGGCTCACCGTCCACCACAATAATTTCGATGGCCCACAGCATCTGTGATACCGATGATTTTAGCTTATCAATGGTCCGGTTGATGCAATCCGCTTCCCTGTACACCGGTATGATCACGGATATGACCGGGTTCATTGGATCGGGGCGTCCAACGTTGATTTAAAAATAATATCCCCGTAAAAGGCTGTTGACGTCTCGCCCGTATTGTCCGTGTCGGTCATGATGGCCACCCCCGAAGTCAGTGGGGGCGGATGTCCGAAACTGTCCACATAATCCTGATAAATATTGCGCTCCTCTGTGACCCAGGTACCCACCTTTTCCCCACCGCTTTGGACGGCAATCATCATCACCCTATCAACGTAGGGGTTGGGAACCCGGGTCTCTTTGGGCACCCGGTTGGCCCAGATATAGGTCACCACTGTTGCCGGCGGATACTCGCCATAGACCAATCGAGCGGTCTCAAACTTGGTTTTTTCCCAAAACCCTGCCGCATCCGGATCATATTCAAACGCAACATAAATTCGTGCCGGATAATCATCCCCGGTTTTTTGGGTAACGTCCGATTTCTCGTTAACCTGTGTGATTTTCCATTGCCATTGAAGAATGGGATATTTTTTAACATCAATACCTATTTTCCGAATCAGTCCCGAAGCCGAAGCCTTGCTTTGGGCTTTAACCACGATTCGGCCCTGGTCTTCAACAAGTTTGTATTGGGTGTGTGCTTTTATCTTTTTAAATGTTAAGGGCTCCCAGAGCCTGGGTATTATCTCGCCTGTATCTGCCTGGGAAAAGTCGCCTACGGTTAAAATCGGCTCGGCGCAAACTGCAACGGCGAGGTGCAGAATAATAATGGCAGCACCCACCGCCATCAAAACTTGTGTTTTTCGATTCAAAGCATCACTCCTTGTTTTAAAAGGTAGTCGGTTGTGTGCACTGCCGTTTTGCCGGAAGGATCAAGAGTAAGAAAGCTCAAGTCCTCCCGGGTATCAATGTCCTGCCATACGGGCAGTGTACAGTGTGAAACCTGATAATCTTTAAACCTGTTCAGGGTCAAATCAAATACCTGGTTGGTCGACCAGGGGATACCATGGAATATCCGGGGAGTGAATCCTGCGGCCGTAAATCCGATCAGATAATAGCCGCCATCCAGGCTTGGACCGATGGCTGCGCTGCGCTCTTCCAAGCCCGAAAAGGCCGAATCAATTATCCCGGAAGGCAGATCCGGCAGATCAGACCCGATGAGAACCGCCCTTTCATACCCGGCGGCAAAGGTGTCTGCAAGGGCATTTTCCATTTTATCTCCTAAGGTGTCGCCCTTTTGGGGGAAAAGATCCAGATCGTCTCCCAGCCAGGTCCGGACAAGTTCATAGGCGTTTTCCGGGTAGTAATACACCCGCAAGGTCCAGGGGGTTGACTGCACCATATCCAGAACATCCATCACAAAACAGCGGTATAACACCAGGGCGGCGGCATCCCCAACCCCCTTGGCCAGCCGGGTCTTGACCCGGCCCTTTTCCGGGGCTTTGATAAAAACAATGACCGCGTTGTCTTTTGTCATGGCTACACCTTGAAATAGGGACAGTCCTGCCGGATACACTCCCTGTTTTTACCCTGTTGCCGGCATTGCACATCACCGTCTGCCTTCAGGGCCAGGGGCAGGATCGTTTTTGACAACCGGGTCATGGTTTTAAATGTTGTCCAGACCTCCCGCTGGCAGCAACGGGCGGCCTCTATCCGATTCAGGTCGTGGATAATCGCTTCGGACACCTGCTGGACGATCTGCCTGGCCTTGGGTTTTAACGGGGTGCTTTTCAAAATGATCCCCAGGGCAATGCCTGCACCAATTGCAGCCCCGCACGTCCCCCAAAACGCGCAGACACCACCGGGGACCCCTCTTCCCCGCTCAATGGCCGTGGTGATGTCACTGTCCGTGATATCCCCGCCCAAATTTCGATACACAGCCGTGATGACACCGGGCACGACAAAATGATGTTCCGGACCATGGAGGGGAAATGAGGGATGACTGCGAAGCTGGTTCATCAAATCAATCATATCCGTTGCATCGGTATGAATGCAGACGTGTTTGACCACATCCACCATATCTTTTCCATGGCAGTGGTCGCAGACAAAATGTCCTTGTTCGCATACGGCATTGGCAGGGTATTGCTTACCGCAGAAGACGCAGGCTTCCTGCCGCTGTTCTTCCAGATAGACCAGAGGTTGGCCGCACAGCATGCAGTCCTGTTGGAACTTGGTGCCCGTTTGCGGGAATGAATCTGGCGTTGGGCTCAAAGCGGCCGTGTTCTCTTTCACAGGGGGGGGAGGCAACTCACAGCTGCAGGCGTTTACGGCTTCGATGTTGGAGACACCGCCCATGTGATCCAGCTCAAAAATCGTGGTGTCCTCTCCGGCATCAGAGGGTCTGACGGATTCCGACGCCAGTCCGCGTAACAGCAGCTGGCCGTCGTCCGTCAAAACGGCGGCATGGGGCCCCGGGTAAAAAACAGTGGTCTTTTCAGGAGATTTAGGCCGAAAAGCCGTATAGGTGACGGCATAAAACTTGTGGCTCAACACCTCTTTGTAAAAAAAGCGTTTCACCACCCTGATCCGGCTGAATCCGGCCGATTCCAAAATACTCATCAGCTGAGGCTGCACAAGGGCCCCTGACAGGCACGCCCCCCGGAGTACCGCATCATTCTGAATTTCAGGGGGACAGGGCTCATCCGTGACCACGTCGGAAATGAAAATCCGGCCGCCGGGAGCAAGTATCCTAAACACTTCGGCAAAGGTCTGCCGTTTGTCCTGGGAGAGGTTAATAACGCAGTTGGAGATGACCAGATCCACGGTATTATCGGCCAGGGGAAGTTGTTCAAGAAATCCTTTTTTAAACGCTACGTTCTCATACCCCAGATTTTGGGCCACTTCCCCAAGGGGTTTTCGGGCCAAAGCCAGCATGTGATCCAGCATGTCAATCCCGAAGACCTGTCCCGAAGGCCCGGTTTTCCGGGCGGCAATGTAGCATTCGACCCCTGCCCCGCAGCCAAGATCAACCACGGTGTCACCCAGGCTGACGCCTGCATCCAGGACCGGGCTGCCGCATCCATAGGACCGAATCCTGGCATATTCAGGAATATGGGACATTTCCGCATCCGGATAGCAGACCGGATTGGTGATGTCCGTATTTTCCTGTAATGCCGCTGCCGAATAAAAGTCTCCCACAACGCCATGGGTATCGGCCAGGGTAAGTACGCAATTGGAGTGGGTCAGGGCCACAACCTCACCCTCTTTTTCACAATTCAGCAGCTTTTCCCCCATTTTCCGCCGGATCTGGGGCCAGGGAGCCTCCCGGGTAATTTGGGCCGATTGAATCATTAACCACAATGCCAGACGGCTGTACAACGCCAGGTAGGGGTCATGTCCCAGGTATGATCCGCCGGTGTGAAAACTGTGATCAATGTCCGGGCCGCCCACAATGTATTTCAGAGGATTGTTCCCGAAAGCAGGATCATCGTTCACCGACAGGCTTCGCAAGGTTTCAAGGGCCTCACTGTTTCGCCAGACCGTCTCCAGCCCCTGGGAAATACTGCCGCACACGGTCTCTTTGGGGCCGATCAGGGCCGGGGTAGGAAAGATTACGCCGTCGGGATCCAATGCCAGGGACTCCCACCCGGCATTGCCCAGGTCGTATCGGGTGCCGGGGGTGGAAAAAACCCGGGCTGCCAGATTGGTGATATTATCAATGGAGATGCCCTGGGCTTGGGCCAGATCATGTGCCTCAATCAAATGGTTGAACAGCTCATCCATGGACACCCCAGGCTGGGTCGATGCCCGGCCTGTGGTCAAAAGCCACATGTAATGGATGGCGTTCACCGAAAACTCCACGCCCAGTTCAACCATCTTTGTCATTTGATGGAAATTATCCGGGTGCACCACCATGGAGAGGGTGGTGACAATATTTGATCCTTTCAATGCACCAAGGGCGGCGGTCGTGCTGGCAAAGGCACCTGCACCCCTTAACCGATCGTTGGTCTCTTCAATACCATCCAGGCTGACCTGGAGAAACAGCCGCTCACACGGCAAGGATTTGAAAAAATCCAGGTGATCCGGTATCAGTATCCCGTTGGTCAAAATCACAAGCAGGGTGTCAGGATATTCATTCAAAATCAGACTGCAAATCTTTTGAAAATCGCGATGAACCAGGGGCTCTCCGCCGGTCAAATAAAAAATCCGGGTGCCCAAAGTGTAAGCCTGTGAAACCGCCGAGGCGATCATGTCAAAATCCATGGCCCTGCTTGTCTTTGAGGAACATGAAAAAAGACAATGGCGGCAGGCAAGGTTGCATTGATCGGTAATATGCAGCCAGAACTCTTTTAATGATTTAAGGGTCAATGCATGGGCACGGCCCTTGTAATCGGTTACGTCCGGTGATTTTAACAAGGAGAGAAACTGGGCTTCACGGACAATGGCGCTAAAATCCTTACCACCGGGTGCCAGGGCCGATTTCTCCCCTTGTTCTGCCCCTCCCTGCCCTTTGGCAGAGACAAGATTTTGAAGCAGCCGGTCTCCTGCGGCACTGGGGACGATCCAGTCCACGGATTCGGGGTTGACGTATACGGCAGTTTTATCCTGTTCAAGTCTGATCCAGCTTTGATACTGAGCTATGTTCAAGTGTACTCCCATTGTAACTATTAATATTTAAAAACTATTATTTACGTTGCCAGGTCAAAAATCGCTCTACAACTTTCAGGGTGGTTTTCGGCACCCTGGCTCTTTTCCAGGCTCCGGCGGCAAATCGGCCGGACTCCGCCAGGGTCGGGTAAATATGAATGGTGCCAAGGATTTTTTTGAGTCCGATATTGTATTTCATGGCCAAAATAAATTCGTGGATCAAATCTCCGGCATGGGCACCCACAATGGTCACTCCCAGGATTTTGTCCTTTTTGGGCACGGTCAGTACTTTGACAAATCCCCGGTCTTCCGAGTCGGCAATGGCCCGGTCCAGATCGTCAATCCCGTAACGGGTGACGTCATAGGCAACGCCGGCATCAAGACAATCGGTTTCGTTCATTCCCACCCGGGCGACTTCAGGATCGGTAAAGGTGCACCAGGGGATCACCCTGTAATCGGCCGTGAACTTTTTAAAAGCGCCGAACAAAGCGTTGACGGATGCGTACCAGGCCTGGTGGGAGGCCACATGGGTAAATTGATAGGGCCCTGCAACATCGCCTGCCGCATAGATATTGGGAATGGTAGTCTGCAGCCACCCGTTGGTTTTAATGGTGCCGTTGGGGTTCAGTGCCACTCCCAGTTTTTCCAACCCAAAACCTTTGGTATTGGCCACACGACCCACGGCAAGCAAAATTGCGTCAAACGGAACCGTCACCTCTTGCCCGTCCGAATTCCGGGTACAGATCAGTGTCTTTGAGTCATTGTCCACCTGTATCTCTTTTACGCAATGCCCGGTAAGGACTTCAATCCCTTCCCGTGTGAAGGTCTCCTGGATAGAATCGGCGACTTCCTGGTCCTCCCGGCCCATGATCCGGGACGCCCTGCCCACCAATGTAACCTTGGCACCCAGACGGGCAAAGGCCTGGCTGAGTTCGCACCCAATGGGCCCGCCCCCCAGCACCACCAGCCGTTGGGGTAAATTTCTTAACGACCAGATCGTATCCGAGGTAAAATACGGCACCTGATCAAGGCCTGGAATGGCCGGAATTCTGGGCCTTGCACCCGTTGCCACGACAATGCTGCGGGTGGTGATGATTTTACCGTTCACCTCAACTTCATACGGGGAAAGAATTTGGGCCTCACCCTGGATGCAGTCGACCCCAAGCTGGGTATATCGCTCCACCGAATCATGGGGCTCTATTTTTTTGATGATCTTGTCCACCCGTTCCATGACCGTCTTAAATTGAAAGTCAATGTGGGCCTTTTCAAAACCAAACTCTTGGGCCCTTCGGGCATAGGATAGCATTTTTGCCGAGCGCAACAGGGCTTTGCTGGGCACACATCCGGTGTTCAGGCAGTCGCCCCCCATTTTATCCTTTTCCACCAGGGCCACACCCGCCTTTACGGCCGCTGCAATATAAGCGGTCACAAGACCTGCGGAACCTGCACCGATCACCACCAGGTTGTAGTCAAACGTTGACGGCTTGGAAAATTTCGCCATGGCCCGCCGGTTCTTTAAAAAGCCGATGAACGCCTTTGCGATCCACGGAAAAATCCCTAAAACTGCAAAGGAGGCAAGCAACGGCAAAGAAAGGATACCCGATGCGCTTTCCACCCGGGATAACTGGGTACCGGCATTGATGTAGGCAAGGGTTCCCGGAAGCATGCCCACCTGGCTTACAATGTAGAATATGCCTGTTTTAATGGGGGTCAGCCCCATGACAAGGTTGATCACAAAAAAGGGAAACACCGGCACCAGGCGCAACGTGAAAAGATAAAAAGGGCCGTCGGTTTCAACCCCCTCGTTTATTTTTTTAAGCCGGTCGGAAAATCGACTCTGGATATAATCCCGCAACAGAAACCGTGAGGCAAGAAAAGCCAGGGTCGCACCGATGGTACTGGCAAAGGAGACAATAATCGTACCTGCCCACAGCCCGAATACGGCGCCGCCGGCAAGACTCATTACCACAGCCCCAGGCAGTGACAATGCCGTCACAACGACATAGACCGCCATATAGATAAAGATGGTCAGGGCGGTATGTTCGGCATACACATTTGCCATGGCCGCCTGCCGGCCCTTAAGCGTCTCAAAGGTCAACTGACGGTGAAGGTCCAATGAAAAAAACAGAATAACGCCCAGGATAATTATGCCAAGAATGAATATTTTAAAGATGCGTTGATTCATTTTATATCCACATTTTATGTACAATACCCTTATGGGCCAAACTCTTTATTTGAAGATTGCTTCTGAAAAAAATAGCATGTAGCCGTAAAGCCGTAAACGGTGTTTTTGGAATCATTTATCCTCCTTTTTGGAAATTAACTTATCTCAAAACTATACCCCAAATCTCATAAAAGTATCACAAAACCTTCACAATGGTATTTTCATTTGACGGCCTTTGCCAAGGGTCGCTATGATTAAATAAATCATTAAAACGCGATGATCCCCCAAAAAAAAGGAGACCCCATGCAGAAAAAAATTCTTGTGGTGGAAGACAATACCGAACTGTCCGATCTTCTTCTCCTTCACATGGGTGACCAGGCCTGGCAGGTGGATCTGGCCAGTGACGGTCTTACCGGAAATAAGAAGGCGGCCGGCGGGGGCTATGACCTCATTGTCCTGGATATTATGCTGCCGGGCATGGACGGCATCGAAATTCTCAAAAACATCCGAAACAAGGGACTGGTCACGCCGGTGCTTATGCTGACCTCCAAGTCGTCGGAGATCGACAGAATTCTCGGATTGGAACTTGGGGCGGATGACTATATTACCAAACCCTTTTCCATCCGGGAACTAGTTGCCCGGATCAAAGCCGTATTCCGGCGCATGGAAAACCTCTCTGCCATGAAAGAGCGTATGCCCGAGCCCGTCATCCAGGCCGGAGAACTGACCATTGATCCTGAAAAACGCAAGGTCACCGTAGCAGGCAGGCTGGTGGATCTCACTGCAAAGGAGTACGACCTTCTCACCTTCTTTGCCCGCCGGCCCGGCCGGGTGTACAACCGGTCCCAGCTTTTGGAAAATGTCTGGGGATACGGCCACGACGGCTACGACCATACCGTAAACTCCAATATCAACCGGCTCCGGGCCAAAATCGAATCCGACCCGGCCAACCCGCAGTATATCCTTACGGTCTGGGGTGTCGGCTATAAATTCACGGACTCGGATCAGGCCGATGTTTAACTCCTTGTACGCCAAAATTGCAGCGGGTCTTTCCGCCCTCTTCCTTGTGGTGGGCCTGATTTTTATCGGGGTAACGGGATTTGCCACTGACATGTACCAGCAGGAGGTGAACCAGAAACTGAACACGGGGCTTGCCCGACAGATTGTCAAGGAACGGATTCTCATGGAAGACGGCCGGGTCAACCAGGGGGCGCTCAAGGATATCTTTCATATGCTCATGGTTATTAACCCCGGCATTGAGATCTACCTTCTGGACGTTGATGGAAATATCCTGACATTTTCAGCGCCCCCGGACAGTGTCAAACGCAGAAACGTGGACCTTATCCCCGTAAAGCAATGGCTGGCTGGTCGACTGATTCCGCCTGTTCAAGGGGAAGATCCCAAAAATCTTACCGGGAAAAAAGTCTTTTCAGCTGCACCCATTGAACGAAACGGGACCCTTGAAGGCTATCTTTACGTCATTTTGGGCGGCGAAGAATATGACTCTGTGGCCCAGAAACTCAAAGGCAGTTACATTTTAAGGCTTTCCGCCTGGATGATCGGGGCGGGCCTGCTTTTTGCCCTGACAGCAGGACTTGTGCTCTTTGGCCTTCTCACCGGGCGCCTGAAAAAACTTGCCGCCGTTATGGCGGCGTTCGAAGGCGGAACAGCCGGATCTGATGTCGACCTGCCCAAGCGCCAGGGGCCACCCGATGAAATTGACCGGCTGGGCAACACCTTCAGGGAGATGGCCGGCAGGATCGACGACCAGATGGAAGCGCTGAAAGCCTCGGACCAGATGCGCCGGGAGTTGGTGGCCAATGTTTCCCATGACCTGCGCACCCCGCTTGCCACCCTCCAGGGGTATATTGAAACCCTGCTCATCAAGGAGAATCAATATACACCCGAAGAGCGGCGCCACTACCTTGAGATTGCCATCCGCCACTGCCGCCGCCTCAACACCCTGGTCTCGGAACTGCTTGAGCTGGCCCGGCTGGAATCCGCCCCCATGGATCTTTCACCTGAACCCTTTGATCCCAGGGAACTGATCCAGGATATCTGTCAAAAATTTGCCCTTACCGCGGAACAAAAAGAGATTGAACTGCGCCAACAATTTGAAAATTCAGTCCCCCTTGTTAAAGCAGATATCTCCCTGATCGAAAGAGCCCTGGAGAACCTCATTGAAAATGCGTTGAACTATACCCCGGAAAAGGGCAAGGTGTCCGTGGCAGTTTCCCTGGAAACCGAGGTGGTCATCCGGATCAGCGATACAGGCTCCGGCATCCCCGAAAAAGATCTGCCCCATATTTTCAACCGCTTCTACCAATCGGATACGTCCAGGAAAAAAAATCAGGGGCACAACGGCCTGGGCCTTGCCATTACCGCTCGAATCCTCCAACTCCACGACAGAAAGATCCAAGTGAAAAGCAGCCCCGGCAAAGGCAGCTGCTTTTCCTTTTCCCTGCCGCCCTGGCGATAAATCACTTAAACCGGGGTAATGCCCATCCTTTTCGCACGCTCAGTGATCGAATTGTGAAAATAACACCGGCAGAAATTAAAGCTGTAAACGGTTCCGGCATGTTAATGAACACAAAAAGCACAAAGAAAACGCCACCGGCCAAACATGCGGTGGCATATATTTCCTTATGAAAAATCAAAGGGATTTCATTGCAAAGCACATCGCGGATGATCCCTCCCATAACGGCGGTTAATATACCCATCATCACCGCAAGCGGCGGATGAATCCCCGCGTGCAATCCCTTTTGAATGCCAATAACGGTAAACACGCTGATTCCGATGGTATCAAAAAAGAAGAGCGCTTTGGCAAAGCTCAATATTGTTTTGGTAAACAAAAACGTCGTCGCCACGGCAGCAACAATAACATAAAAATAAACAGGGTCATGCAGCCATGAAACAGGCGTGTTGCCGATCATCATGTCACGCATCGTACCGCCGCCGATGGCGGTTACAAATCCGAGGAACACAGCACCGAACAAATCAAGCTTTTTTTCAGCAGCGGCCAGTGAGCCTGAAACGGCAAAGGCAAATGTTCCCGAATAATCAAATGATAGGATGAATACCTCTGTCATGCTCAGACGTTTAATAACTTAAGATTTTTGTATCGTCCCGGAGAAGTTTCCCCGCTACCTGGTCAGGCTTGGCAATTGAAATTCCATCAATGAAATCCGGAACGCTTTTTTCCGAATTCGACAAGGAGATTGGACACAGTTCTACGTTGACCTTCTTTTTTATCAAATCTTTAAGCATCATCTGGGGGGATTTATTCTGGGGCTTTAACAATACCTGCTCGCAATCCTTGAACGCAAGTACCCCGGCTTCGCCACACAAAAGGATATCCACCTTTGCACCTTTTTTCATGGATTGGCCAGCCAATACCATTGACATCATTTGTGTAACCGGATCTTTTGATGTTACGACAATAAGAAGCTTTTTAGACGTTGCGGAATCATGTCCACATGCAGCAAGAACAAAGAGCAGACATACAAAAGACAATGACACAATAACTTTACGCATTTTTCCATCCTTTTTTTGCTGTTGTAAAAAAAATATTTAAGAACTTAAGATTTAGCATTTCACCATAATACATTTTCCTGATCAGATGCAATTTTCTTTTGGACACGTTGTGATTTCGTCTGCCTTGAATCCGATGAAAACCCCAAAGCCAAGAGGCAAAAAAGCCCGGAGCGATCTTTGTGATAAACTTGTGACCTTTGACCGATCTATTTGTGATCTTATCTTCCTAACATACGGGGTAAGGAACCCAAAACACTTAGAAAGGAGAAATGTCATGAGACATAAACTGATCATTTGCACCCTTACCACCCTGTTTATCGCCTTTGGATTCTATGCCTTTGCCGGCATGGAAGGTGGGATGAAAGAAGACCCCATAAAAAACGAGATGTCCACAGAAGAGATGAACAATATGGAAATTGAAATTGCCACCTTTGCCGGAGGCTGCTTTTGGTGCACTGAAGCCGACTTTGAAAAGGTCAAAGGTGTTCAAAAGGTTATTTCAGGATACAGCGGGGGTCATAAGTCCAACCCGTCATATAAAGAAGTCTCCATGGGCGGCACAGGCCACACCGAGGCGATTCAGGTCTATTTTGATCCAAAAGTTGTCACCTACGAAGAACTGCTGGACTACTTCTGGCGCCACATTGATCCCACCGATGCCGGCGGACAGTTTGTGGACAGAGGAAACCAGTACCGCTCTGAAATTTTCTACCACACCGACAGGCAAAAGGCGGCGGCCACGGCTTCCAGAAAAGCACTGGAAGCGTCAAAGGTATTTGATAAACCTATTGTCACAGGGATCACAAAGTTTGAAGCCTTCTACCCTGCCGAAACCTACCACCAGGATTACTACAAAAAAAATCCCATCCGCTACAAGTACTACCGGTGGAATTCAGGGAGGGATCAGTTCATTGAAAAGGCATGGAAAGACAAACATATGAAAAAAGAGGAGATGAATAAAATGAAAGAAGACCATACGTCCATGTGGACCCGGCCATCGGATGCAGATATCAAAAAAAAGCTGACCCCCATGCAGTATAAAATTACCCAGCACGAAGGCACGGAACCTCCATTTGACAATGCCTTCTGGGACAATAAAAAAGAGGGGATTTATGTGGATATCGTATCCGGAGAACCCCTGTTCTCCTCAACGGACAAGTTCAAGTCCGGCACAGGCTGGCCCAGTTTCACCCGGCCCCTTGAACCTGGGCATATCGTAGAAAAAACCGACAGAA